>JAKADX010000004.1 GCA_021818505.1 Pseudomonadota bacterium | reverse complement strand
CCGCAGCCGCAGCGCCGGCACCGCCAGCGCCAGCCCGCCCAGCATCGCCACCACGCCGCCGGCGGCCACGCAGACGATGATCGGCGGCCCAAGCGCGTTATCGAGGATGCCGGCGGTGTAGGCGCCGAGGCCGATCAGGAAGGTCGGGCCGAAATTCACCTCACCCGCGAAGCCGAACAGTAAATCCCAACCCATCGCAAAGACGCCGAAATAGTAGGAGACGGTGAGTACGCCGAGGATGTAGGCCGACACCCACCACGGCAGCGTCACCGCGATCGCCAGCAACAGCAGCACGATCCAGGTGGCCGGGCCACGCAGCATCCGCGACATCGCGCCCTCCCCTACCGCCGCCCCAGCAGCCCTTGCGGGCGCACATACACGACCAGCACCAGCAGGATCAGCGCAGGGATCGGTCGCAGCGTCGGCGCGATGACATACGCGGTGACCGTCTCCAGATAGCCCACGACATAGGCCGCGATCAGCGAGCCGGAAACGCTGCCGAGACCGCCGAGCACCACGATCGAGAACGCACTGGCGGTCAACTGGCCGACATTGTTGGTGCCGGCACCGAGAAACGAGGCCAGCAGCACGCCCGCCACACCCGCCAGCACACCGTAGATCGTCCACACCAGCAGGTAGATGCGGTCGAGATCGAAGCCGAGCAGCACCAGCCCGCGCGGGTTGATCGAGGCGGCGAGCAGCGCGCGGCCGGCGCGTGTGCGGTTGACCAGCAGCCACAGCAGGCCGATCGCGCCCCAGCACACCGCCGCGATCAGCACTTCGTTGGCCGGCGTGCGCACGCCGGCAAGTTCCATCACGCCGCCGATCAGCGGACGGATCGTCACCGGATTGTCGGTGAACAGCCACGCCATGCCGACCTGGATCATGATGCCCCAAAGCAGCGTGCCGGTGAGCACGAAGATCTCCGTCTCCTCACGCGGGATCGCCCGCGACCGCTGGATCGGCCGCACCACTGCGAAATACGTCGCATAGGCCGCGACCAGCGCCGCCAGCACGCCGACCAGGCTGCCGAGCCAACTGCCGATGCCCAGGCCCCCAGCCGCGCGCCAGCCGATCAGCGCGGCGATCACCATGATGCCACCATGCGCGAGATTGAGCACGCCGGACACGCCGAACAGCAGCGTGAATCCAACGGCGCCGAGGCCGTACAGCGCGCTGATGGCGAACCCGTCGATCAGGATCTGCAAGGCCAGCATGATGCTCCTATCGCGATGACGGCCCGGGCCTGTGGGACCCGGGCCGCGTTATCATGCCAGACCGGCAAGCAGCGGCAAGCTCAGTTCGTGACCTTTGGCAGCTTGACGAAGGACGGGAACTTCACGTGGCCATTGGCGACGGCCGCGGGCCACAGCGCCACCTGCTTGCCATCCTGCCACTGGAAGGTGATGCCGGTGACGAGGCCGGGGCCATATTTCACCGCGTGCGTGAACGGATCATCCTTGCCGTAGAACTGCCAGCGCCCGATCGTGCCGACCAGATCGGTCTTCTCCATCGCGGCGACCACCTTGTCGGCATCGGTCGAGCCGGCGCGCTTGAACGCATCGACGATCACATGCACGGCGTCGTACGTCGAGTAACCGGTATACGATGGCGAATCGCCGAACCGCTTCTGATAGGCCTCGGTGAACGGGATGGTGAGCGGCGACAGCGCGACACCCGGTGCCGCCGCACTCGCGGTGATAACGCCGTTCGCCGCCCCGTTCGTGTCCTTCCAGAACGTGCTTGTTGTCGCCTGCGAACTCTGCCCTGCCATCGGAATGGGCACCTGCTGGTCATGCCACTGCACGGTCGGCTGCACGCCGACATGGCTGATGCCGGTGATGATGACGTCGGGGCTCTTCGCCTCGATCTGGCGGAAGATCGGCGTGAAGTCGGTCGTGTCGGGGTTGAAGCGGATATGGTCCAGCACCTTCAGCCCGGCCTTCGGCAGGCATTCCAGATAGCGCGCGTCGAGCGGTGTGGTCCAGGCGGCATCCTCGCTCATGATCACCGCCGTCTTCATGTGCAGCGGCTCGACCAGCAGGTCGTGCTCGGCGTCGCAGATCGACTGCGCGATGAAGGCGGAGGTGAGCCAGCCGTGGAAGGTGTACTTGAAATGCGCGTAGTCCTTGTGGACCTGCTTGGAAATTTCGTTGCTGGCCGCGCCCGTGGTGATGAAGGGCATGTGCAGCCGCGCCGACCACGGCTCGATCGCCAGGGCCACTTCGCTGATATACGACGCGATCACGAAGGAAACGTGGTCCTGACTGACGGCGCGCTGGAACGCACGCACCGCGTCGGCGGCGGAGGAGTGATCGTCGTAGGTGATGACCTCGACCTTTCGGCCATTGACGCCACCATGGGCGTTGACGTCATCGGCCGCCATCTGCGCGGCCTTGGTCAGCGACGCGCCGGCCACCGCCGACTCTTCGCCGATCACGCCGATGCGGATCGGGTCCTCCGCGCGCGCCGTCGCGGCGAACGCCAGTCCCGCCGCCCCGGCAAGCAGCATCGAACGCAGCCAGTATTGCTTGGACATGATCTGCACCTCCTTGCGCAATCTTGCATGAATCGCACCGCCCGGCCAGTCGCCTCGCCGCCGGTCAGTGCGAGATCTGCTCCAGCGCCAGGCCGCGCGTGCGCGGCCCGAACCCGCCGATCGACACCACCACCCCAAGCATCGCCGCGCCGATGAAGGCGAACACGCCGGGCGCACCGAAATGCGCGAGAAAATATGCAATGGCAAAACTGCTGAATATCGTGGAGAGGCGACTGAACGAATAGACGAAGCCGACCGCACGGGCGCGCACGCGTGTTGGGAACAACTCCGGCTGATAGGCGTGGAACGAGTAGGACAGCAGATTGTTGGACGTGGTCAGCGCGATGCCGCACAGAATCAGCCAGGCCGGCGCGGTTGAGAGGGTGAACAATCCGCCAAAGATCGCGATCGCGCAGGCGGCGCCGACAAGCTGCCATTTCCGCTCGGTGCGGTCGGTCAGCGTGTAGAACAGCAGCGGCACCGTCGGACTGGCCAGCGCAACGATGAACGAATATTTTAGGCTGTGCGTGAACGTCGCGCCCTGTGCGGCCATCAGCGCCGGCACCCAGTTGTTGAAACCGTAATAGCCGACGGTCTGGCACAGGTTGAACACGATCAGCATGATGGTGCGGCCGCGGTACGGCGGTACCCAGATCTCGCCGAGCGTGCCGCTGCCGGCCTCCTCCACGGCCGCCTGTTCCGGAGGCGGCAGGCGGCGGCCCGATTCAACAGCCACACGGGCCTCGATCGCCGTCGTGACGCGGTCCGCCTCGGCCGATCGCCCCTGCTGCGCGAGCCAGCGCGGGCTTTCCGGCACGGCGCGGCGGATCGACCAGACAACGATCGCCGCCAGCGCCGGGAACGCCGCCACGAACCGCCAGCCGGAGATGCCGAACGGGTCGATCGGCACGAAGATCCAGCCCATCAGCGCCGCCAGCGGGATCGAGCAGAACTGGATCATCTGGTTGACCAGGAACGCCCGCCCGCGCATCCGCTTGGGCACCAGTTCAGCGACATAGGTGTCGATCGTGACCAGCTCCACCCCGACGCCCAGTGCCGCGATGAATCGCCACAGATCGACCCCAAGGGCCGTGCTGCGCGTCGCCATGATCAGCGTGGCTGCGGAATACCACAGCAGCGAGAAGGTGAAGATGGTGCGCCGTCCGTAACGGTCGGCGATGTGGCTCAGACCCAGCGTGGCGACGAACAACCCGGCGAAGGTGATGGACGCGAAGGCCGCCTGGTCGGTCAGACCAAGAAAACCCTTGCTGCCGCCTTGGAAGATGCCGGAGCGGATCAGGCCGGGACTGACATAGGCGGTCATCAGCAGGTCGTACAGCTCGAAACAGCCGCCGACCGACAGCAACACCACCAGCTTCCAGATCGTCCGCGTCGCCGGCAGCCGATCGAGCCGCGCCGTGATGTCGGCGGCGGAATGGATGTGCAGGCGCTCGCCGCGATCGGCGGGGCTCATGCAGCCTGTCGGGCGAGATTGAGCACGCGGTCCTCCGTGGGTCGTGTCCGCGCCATGCCCCGCCCGCGCCCACCGCGCAGCGTCAGCACCGCGATCGTCATCCAGCCGAGATGAAACGCCACTCCGCACGCCAGCACAAGCTGCCCCGGCAGCGGGCCGATGGTCGCCCGCGCCCACAGCTCATCCAGCGAGGGCAGCGGCATCGGGTGGATGAGCAGCTTGCCCAGATAGGCGGCAAGCTGCATCCCGAAAATCCAGCCATAGTTCTTGCGCAGCCGCCGGCCAAGTGCGTCGGGAAAGGTGATGTGCAGCCGCGGCCGGACATAATCCAGGTAGAGCGTTTCGTTCCAGCCGTTGCCGACATCGACGCCCCGGCCGAGCAGGATCGGGCCGAAGAACTGCGTCTCCAGGATATGCGCGCGCACCCGCCAGAAATCGAAGAAGCGGTAGCGCCGCGCCTCGATCACCAGGAACACCGCGACCAGCAGACCGACCAGCACCAGCGGCAGGGGCGAGGCCCGCTCGCTGCTGAAGGTGAGCGACAGCGCCAGGCCGGTCGAAACCACCGCCCAGTTCGTCGTGGCATCTAACCGAGTGCGCCACACCGTGCTGCGATAGAGTTCGCCCCGGTACAGATGCGCCAGCGCGCCGATCTCGGGTGCCTCGAACCGTTGCGTCCGCGACCCGTCCGCCTCGCCGCTCATGACAGTTCCCTCCCGTGATGTCGTGGTACTATGCCGCCGGCCGCCTCCCTCGCAGTGCTGCCGCCAGCGTGCCGTCGTCCAGCACTTCCAGCGCGCCGCCGATCGGCACGCCCTGCCCCACCCGCGTCACCTTGGCCCCGAACGGCGCCAGCAGCCCGGTCAGCCAGTGCGCCGTTGCCGCGCCATCGACCGTGGCGCCGAGTGCCAGGATCACTTCCGCCACCCCGCCGGCCCGCATCCGCGCCAGCAGCGGCGTCACGTTCAGATCGTCCGGACCGGTGCCGGCGAGCGCCGACAGCGTGCCGCCGAGCACGTGATACAGCCCGCGATGGACAACTGCGCGCTCCAGCGCCCACAGATCGCCCACCCCTTCGACCACGCACACCACGGAGCGGTCGCGGTGCGGATCGGCGCAGATGGCGCAGGGATCGGTGCTGTCGAGATTGCCGCATTCCCGGCACGACCGCACCGCCCGCGCGGCATCGCTCAGCGCCGCGGCCAGCGGCAGCATCCGCGTCTGCGGCGCCTGCAGCAGACGAAGCGCGACGCGGCGCGCGCTGCGCGGGCCGAGGCCGGGCAGTTTCGCGAGCAGGCCGATCAGCCGCTCGACCTCCTCGCCGCCCATCAGACGGGCCGGGTCAGAATGGCAGCTTCATCCCCGGCGGCAGCTCGAGCCCGCCGGTGACGGACTTCATCTCCTCGGCCGCCCGCTCCTGCATCTTGCGCCGCGCCTCGGCATGGGCGGCGAGCAGCAGGTCCTGGAGCATCTCGGTCTCGTTCGGGTCGATCAGCCTGGGGTCGATGCGCACCGATTTCAGATCGCCCTTGCCGCTGAGCGTGACGCTGACCATCCCGGCGCCGGAGCTGCCTTCGATCTCCATGCTCTCCAGGCGTTCCTGCATCTCCTCCATGCGCTTCTGCATCTGGCTGGCCTGCTTCATCAGGCCGGCGAGGTTCTTCATCTCAGCTCTCCCCCTCCTCGGGCATCTCGTCGGCCGGCGGCTCCTCCGGCGGCAGGCCGTAGGCGTCGGCGGCGGCATCATGCACGGTCTCGATCCGCGCGCCGGGGAAGGCGTCCAGGATCGCGCGCACCAGCGGATGCTCCGCCGCCGCCGACCGCCGCGCCGCGTCCGCCGCGGCCCCCTGTTCGGCGAGCGTCGGCTCGCCCGCTTCGGCCGAGAGCGCGATGGTCCAGCGCGCGCCGGTCGCCTCGGTCAGCAGGGCGGCGAGTTTCGCCGCCAGATCGCGCGGCGCGTCGGGTTCCGGGCGCAGTTCGATCACCGGCGGGGCGAAGCGCACCAGATGCACCGAGTGCAGCAGATGCGCGTGCAGCATCGCCTGCCGCTGCGCGCCGGCCAGCGCCACCACGTCGCGGAACGACGCCGGCCCCGGCGCGCCTTGCGCCACGGCCAGCGCCACCGCCCCGCCGCCGGCCCTCGCCCGCGCCCCGCCGCCGCCATTCGCCGCCGGAGCGGGCGCCGCCGGTGCGGTCGCGCCCGCCTCGCTCAACCGGCGCACCAGATCGCCCGGCGGCGGCATGTCGGCGACGTGGCAGAGGCGGATCAGCACCATTTCCGCCGCCGCCCGCCGGTCCGGTGCCGCCTCCACCTCGCCCGCGCCCTTCAGCAGCATCTGCCACGCCCGGCCCAGCACCGGGATGGTCAGCGCATCGGCCAGGGCGGCGCCGCGCGTGCGCTCGGCCTCCGGCAGTTCGGGGCTGTCGCGCAGCGCGGGGATCGATTTCAGCCGCGTCAGCGTATGCGTCAGATCCAGCAAATCCTGCAGCAGCACGCCCAGATCCGCGCCGCGTTCGTGCGCGCGGTCGGTGATCGCCAGCGCGGCGGCCGGCTTGCCCTGCATCAGCGCCTCGAACAGATCGAGCACCTGCCCGCGGTCGGCCAGCCCCAGCATGTCCGCGACCTGCTCCGCGGCGATCGGCGCGCCCGGCTCGGCCTGGGCGATCGCCTGATCCAGCAGGCTCAGCCCGTCGCGCACCGATCCGTCGGCGGCCCGCGCGATCAGCGCCAGCGCCTCGGGCGCGATCGTCACCCCCTCGCGCCCGGCGATGCGGCCGAAATGCGTGGCCAGTTCCGTCACCGACACGCGGCGCAGATCGAACCGCTGGCAGCGCGACAGCACCGTGATCGGCACCTTGCGCAGCTCGGTGGTGGCGAAGATGAAGGTCACGTGCGGCGGCGGCTCCTCCAACGTCTTGAGCAGCGCGTTGAAGGCGTTGCGCGACAGCATGTGGACCTCGTCCACCACGAACACCTTTGTTCGTGCCTGCATCGGACGGAACCGCGTCGCCTCGATGATCTCGCGCACGTCATCGACGCCGGTGCGCGATGCCGCGTCCATCTCCTGCACGTCGGGGTGCCGGTCCGCGAGGATGGCGGTGCAGTTGGCGCACACTCCGCACGGATCGGCGGTCGGTCCGCCATTGCCGTCCGGGCCGATGCAGTTCAGCGCGCGGGCGATGATGCGCGCGGTGGTGGTCTTGCCGACGCCGCGCACGCCGGTCAGCATGAACGCATGGGCGACGCGGTTGAGCGCGAAGGCGTTGCGCAGGATGCGCACCATTGCATCCTGGCCGATCAGATCGTCGAACGTCGCGGGGCGGTATTTGCGCGCCAGCACGCGGTACGGCGTGGCGGCCGGCGCCGGCGGCGCATCGCCGAACAGGCCGGGGCCGTCCTGGGCCGGAGCGTCTTGCGGAAAGAGGCCGGACATGCGCGGGGCCGGCGGCCTCCTCGGCGGTTGCGGAGTGGGAGGCCGAACGAACGACCCGAGCGGAAACTCGTTGCGGCTGCTTCCTTCCGGACCTGACCGGGTTGGCGAGGCGCCCGTCCGCCGCCGACCTCCCACCCCCAACTTAGCATCCCGGACAGCGGGGGCAAGGTTGCCGCCACGGGTTGCCGCGTGGCAGGGTCCGCCCATGCTCGAACTCACCGCTCGCCGCCCCAATCCCTACGCCAACAGCCCGCTCGACCGCGCCGTCCAGCTGCGCGACGATGCCGCCTGGGTCGCCGCCGCGCTCGCCGCGCCCGGCACGCTCTGGGTGCCGGTCTGGCGCAGCCGCAACCTGCTGCGCGGCGTGGCCGAGGGCCGGCCGGAGGCGGTGTTCGTCACCGGCGCGGCGGCCGAGGCGCTGCGCATGGCGGGCGGCCCCTGGGCCTTCCTCGGCATGCTGGACGGCACGCCGCTGTTCACGGTGGATGCTTCCGCCGCCGACGACCCGCTGCCGCTGCTCCCGCCGGAGATCGGCGCCTTCGCCGACCTGCGCACCGTCGCCGGCCTGCTGCCGCCGGGCGAGGCCGCGGTGCTCGCCCACGCCCGCGCCATGATGCACTGGCGGGCGCGCCACCGCTTCTGCGGCGTCTGCGGCATGACCTGCGCCCCGCGCAGCGCCGGCAACGTCATGCACTGCACCAACCCCGACTGCGCCGCAGAGCATTTCCCGCGCACCGATCCCGCCGTCATCATGCTGGTCACGCGCGGCGACCGCGCCCTGCTCGGCCACGCCAGCCGCTTCCCCGCGAACATGTATTCCACGCTCGCCGGCTTCGTCGAACCGGGCGAGAGCCTGGAGGAAGCGGTGGCGCGCGAGGTGTTCGAGGAAACTGGCGTGCGCGTCGCGCGCGTCGAATACCATTCCAGCCAGCCCTGGCCGTTCCCCGGCTCGATCATGCTCGGCTTCTACGCCGAGGCACTGAACGAGGAGATCGTGCTCGACCGCGCGGAACTGGAGGACGCGCGCTGGTTCACCCGCGCGGAAATCCGCAACCACGCCGCCCACGGATTTTCCGTCCCGCGCGGCGATTCCATCGCGCGGCGGCTGATCGAGGACTGGGTGGCCCTCGACGCATGACGCTGTTCACCATCGGCTACGAGCAGAGCACGCAGGACGCCGTCCTCGCCGCTCTGCGCGAAGCCGGCGTGAAGCACCTGATCGACGTGCGCGCCGTGCCGCAGTCGCGCAAGCCCGGATTCTCGAAAACCCTACTCTGTGCCTCGGTCGAAGCCGCCGGGATGCGCTACACGCATCTGCGCGCCCTCGGCACCCCCAAACCCGGCCGCGACGCCGCCCGCCACGGCCACCCGGAGATCATGCACCGCATCTTCCGCGCTCACATGGAAGACCCCGAAGCCCAGGCCGACCTCGCCCGCGCCGCCGCGCTGGCGGCGGAGGAGCCGGTCTGCCTGCTGTGCTTCGAACGCGACCCAGCGCAATGCCACCGCAGCATCGTGGCGGAGATGCTTGGGGTGAAGGCGACGCATCTGATGCCGTAGCGGCAGGGGCGGGGCGCAAGGGGCCAGGGCGGAAAGCGCGCTCCCCCCAAAGAAAAGTGCAGCTTCGGTGGCATTTGGTTGTGCTCTGAGGAAACCGGATGAGGGCTCAGGTCAGGGCCAACCTGGGGAACGCGGAATACCTAACACAGCCCAGGTTGGGCGATGCATGCTGCACCGACGCGAAGCTGCCGCCGGGCCTGACTCTGCCGAAGTGTCATGCCTCGGCCGCCCGGGGCGGGCGGAAGATCGCCCTTGCCCAGGCCGGCGGCGGACGCCACGTTCGTTGATCGCTTTCGAGACAGCCGGAACGCCGAATCCTCCCCACGATAGAAACCTACGCACCGCCCCCGCGACTCTGCTTGCCTGCATCGCCGCGCGACGGCAGGTCCGGGCACAGGACGAGCTTGCCCTCCAGCCCGCCGGCTTCGAGGCGGCGATGCGCCTCGGCGACGTCATCGAAGGAAATCCGCTCGGCGACGCGCGGCCGGATGGCCCCGGCGGCCAGCAGCGCGAACAGCCGCTCCAGGTCCTCGCGGAACCACGCGGGATGGCGCGCCCGCATCGCGTTGATCGAGTAGAAGCGGGCGCGTCGGCCGCCCGGCAACGCCCCCCACAGATACAGGCGCGCGATCCACGTCAGCATGGTCGCCATGCTTCGCCGCGCCTGCACGCCCGCCGAGTAACCGTAGGCGCAGAGCAGCCCGCCACGCTTCACCGCCGCGAACGCGCGGCGGAACCCGTGCTCGCCGACGCCATCAAACACGACGTCGAACCCGCCCGGCAGCACGCGCGTGAAATCCTCGCGCCGGTAGTCGATCGGCGTCGCGCCCATCTCACGCACCGTGGACGTCAGAGTGGGTTCTTCCCGTGCCTGCCCGGCAGAAGGCCGGCAGGCACGGGAAGCCTTACCTCATCCGCGCCGGGAAGCCCCGCGCGGCTTTGGACGTTCGGGCGGCGATTTAATGCGACCCATGCCAGGCATCGGCACACTTCATGGCGTTGGTCTCGCCGACATCGGGCTTCTGCTTCAGCCAGTCTTCGGCGGCGACCTGGCGGTTGGACCAGGCCCTTGGGGCCGTGAACATGAACTGGTCCCCGACCTGGCAGCCAAGTTCGTATGTGGCGCCGGGCACAAGGTGCGGCGGCTGTTGTTCAAGGGCCTGTGCCATCGATGCGCAATCGCTGACCGACGAACCGGGCGGCAGATACGTCAGGTTGGCGAGTGAGATATGCACGACGACGCAAAACTGCCGGACCTGCGGCCCGCTCTCCGGCATCCTGGCAACCGGCTGACCGGTCGCGCCCTGAGCGAGAATGATGTCGGCCGCCCGGTTCGCCGGCTCCGCCTTGTCTGGCCCGGTCGGCACATTCGGCTGGTTCTCGCCCGTCCACTGCACCTTCACCCGATCTTCGGGCACTTTGTTGGCCGTTACCAGAGCATCGGCGACTGCCTGCGCGCGCCGCTGGGAGAGTTTTTCATTGTAGTCCGCCGGGCCGACCGTGTCGGTCTTGCCGATCACCGTGGCCATCAGCCCCGGGTCGGCGCGCATGCGCTCGGCCACAGCGCGTACCGCATCCTCGTCTGCGGCATTCAGCGTGCTGCTGTCGGTCGGGAAATAAATGCGAGTGGCGTTAGCCGCCGGCGCGGGTGTCTGCGCGCTCGTGAGCTGAGGCACAGCCATAAGACCAATGGCCGCCGCAATCACACACACTTTCGTCATCTGTTTTTGCGCCACCTGGCACCTCATTTGTTGTCTGACTGTGCGTTAGATCGGCTTCTTACTTATGCACGCAATCCACGCGGCACGTGCAGTCTGATCGGTACGCTGATCTCAGGACCGTGTTGCTTCATCCACGGTCAATTGCGTGGCTCATCATGATGTATCTATCTGTATTGCTATAACGACACTGATCTAAATCAAGACTCGAGCGAGCGACATCACAATTTCAATTCACTCTCGCGCCATGGTAGTGAAATATGACAAGAGATCAACTACAGAGATTTCGTTCTCCCTGGCGTTCCGGATCCAATGAAACCCAGCGCCGCGCCGGAGCGAGCCCCATGGCAAGCAGGCGTGACCGCACGCATCGGACCCTGCGTCGCACGCCCCACCGTCATCGCCACGGCCGCCTGGGAAGGCAAAGATCGCGCTTGCCCGGCCCGTATCGTTGTGTTAGTTACACTGTCGTGACGCAAGCCGCTCCCCTCGCCCCGGCCGACCGCTTCGCCCTCATCATCGCGGAGTTGTGCCGCGCCGTCGCCGCGCACGGCGCCGGGCGCGGGTGGGCGGGGCCGTTCATCATCCTGATCTGGCGACGGCTGCGGCGGATGTCGACCCGCTTCACCCGCCTCGCCGGGCGCATCCAGACCGGCCCGCGCCCTGCCCCGCGCGCCCGCATCCGCCGCGCCCGGCCCTGCCGGCCCGACCGGACGCCGCGCACGCCGCGCGGCTTCGCCTGGCTGATCCGGCAGGTGCCGCAGACGGCCGGCGGCGCCTCCCAGCTTCAATACCTGCTGGCCGAGCCGGAGATGGCGGCGCTGATCGCCGCCGCCCCGCAGGCGGGCCGCATCCTGCGGCCCCTGTGCCGGATGCTCGGCATCCGCCCGCCGCCCGGCCTTCGCGCCCCGCCACCCGCCCCGCGGGCGGCACCGCCCCGCGCCGAGCCGCGCACCGCGCCGCCAGCCACGCCGCACGAGCCACCCGACCGGCCGCCCCCGCTCGCCCCGCCCGCGATCCCCACCCCGCCAAATCGGGCCTGAGCACCCGGCGCGAACGCGCGCCACAATCGTTCCGACTAAGGAACGATCCCTAAAAATCCAGGTCGGCGTAATGCTCCGGCGGCGTGAAGCCGGCCACGCGGTCGCTCAGCAGTGGGCGAAAGCTCGGGCGCGACTTGATGCGCGCATACCAGTCGCGCGCGGCGGGACTCGCCGACCAGTCCACGTCGCCCTGGTAGTCGAGCACCGACAGATGCGCCGCCGCGGTCAGATCCGCCAGCGACAGCGTGCTGCCCGCCAGCCATTTGCGCGTCTCGGCCAGCCAGCCGAGATACTGCAAATGCTCGCGCAGATTGGCATAGCCGGCGCGCAGCGCGGCGGCGTCCGGGTGGCCGATCTGGGAGATGCGCTTGAAGTACTTCTCGCCGTTCAGCTTGCGCGTCACCTCCCGGTCGAACTTATCGTCGAACCAGGCGACCACGCGCCGCACCTCGACCCGCTCACCCAGCGTCGTGCCGATCAGCGTGCTGTCGGGATAGGCCTCATCGAGATACTCGCAGATCACTCCCGAATCCGGGATGGCGAGGCCGTTGTCCTCCACCAGCGTCGGCACTGCCGCGGCCGGGTTGAGTTCGAGATATTCGGCGCGTCGCTCCCACACCCGCTCGACCTTCAGTTCGAACGGCAGCCGCTTCTCCGCCAGCACGAGACGGACCTTGCGGCAATAGGGCGAGAGGGGCAGGTGGTAGAGGAATCGCATCGCCCGCCGTTATGGCACCCGCGACGCCGCCCGCCAACCGCCCGGCCTTTCCCCTTGTCCCTCTCCGGCGCGCGGGAGAGGGTCGGGATCAGGGTTTCAGGCCCGCAGCGCCGCCGGCACGTCGCTCAACGGCACCGGCAGATACTTCACGAAGTCGCGCGGCACCACGTGCCAGAACCGCGGCAACGCTCGCGCCCAGTCGTGCAGCAGCATCCGCGCATAGCGGCTGTTGGTCTCCTCGGCGTGCCGCTCGACCAGATCGCGCAGCACGCCCTCCCAGTGCGCGGAGGCGATCGGCTGCCAGATCAGCGTGTCGGGATTGACGCGCTGCTCGAACCTGCCGTCCTCGTCATAGACGAACGCCATGCCGCCGGTGAACCCGGCGCCGAAATTGTCGCCGACCGCGCCTAGCACCGCGACGGTCCCGCCGGTCATGTATTCGCAGCCGTTCGATCCGCAGCCCTCCACCACCGCGACCGCGCCGGAGTTGCGCACCGCGAACCGCTCGCCCGCCTGCCCGGCCGCGAACAGCTCACCCGATGTCGCGCCATACAGCACGGTGTTGCCGATGATGGTGTTCTGCTGCGACACCAGCGTGGACGACGGCGCCGGCCGCACCACGATGCGCGCGCCCGACAGCCCCTTGCCGACATAGTCGTTGGCGTCGCCGAACACCTCCAGCTTCAGCCCCTGCACGGCGAACGCGCCGAGCGACTGCCCCGCCGAACCGCGCAGCCGCACCGTCACGTGATCCGCCTGCAATCCATCCATGCCGAAGCGGCGCACGATACGGCTGGAGAACTTGGTGCCGATGGCGCGATGCGTGTTGCGGATGTTGTACTGCAACTGCATCTTCTCGCCGCGCTCGAAGAACGCGGCGGCATCCGCGATCATCTGCGCATCCAGCGTCTCCGGCACCTCGTTGCGCCCCTCCAGCGTGCAATAGCGCGCATAGGGACCCGGATCGGCCTGCACCAGCAGCGGGTTGAGGTCAAGGTCATCGAGCAGTGCGGAGCCGCGGCTGACCTGCACCAGCAGATCGGTGCGCCCGATCACGTCCGCCAGCCGCCGCACCCCGAGCGAGGCAAGAATATGCCGCACCTCCTCGGCGATGAAGCTGAACAGGTTGATGACCTTCTCCGGCGTACCCTCAAAGCGCTTGCGCAGTTCGGAATCCTGCGTGCAGACGCCGACCGGGCAGGTGTTGCTGTGGCACTGGCGCACCATGATGCAGCCCATGGCGACCAGCGATGCGGTGCCGATACCGAACTCCTCGGCACCCAGCATCGCCGCGACCACCACGTCGCGCCCCGTCTTGATGCCGCCATCGGTGCGCAGCCGCACGCGATGACGCAGGCGATTCAACATCAGCACCTGATGTGCCTCGCTCAGCCCCATCTCCCACGGCAGCCCGGCATATTTCACCGACGATTGCGGCGAGGCGCCGGTGCCGCCGGAATGGCCGGAGATCAGGATCGCATCCGCCTTCGCCTTGGCCACACCCGCCGCGATGGTGCCGATGCCGCTGCGCGCGACGAGTTTCACGCAGACCGTGGCATCAGGATTGATCTGCTTGAGGTCGTAGATCAGTTGCGCCAGATCCTCGATCGAGTAGATGTCGTGATGCGGCGGCGGGCTGATCAGCGCGATGCCCGGCGTGGAATGCCGCAGCTTCGCGATCAGCGACGACACCTTGAATCCCGGCAGCTGTCCCCCCTCGCCCGGCTTCGCGCCTTGTGCTACCTTGATCTCGATCTCGCGGCAGTCATTGAGGTACTGCGCGGTGACGCCGAACCGGCCCGATGCGATCTGCTTGATCGCCGAGGACGCGTTGTCGCCGTTGGCACGTGGCTTCGCCCGCCCCGGGTCCTCGCCGCCTTCGCCGCTGTCGCTGCGGGCACCGATGCGGTTCATCGCGATCGACAGCGTCTCGTGCGCCTCCGGCGACAGCGCGCCCAGGGAGATGCCGGGGGCAACCAGCCGCTTGCGGATCTCGGTAATGCTCTCGACCTCGTCGATCGCCACCGGCCGGCGACCCTCGGTGCGGAAGTCGAGCAGGTCGCGCAGCGCGATCGGCGGCAGCTTGCGGACCGCCTCGCTGTAGCGACGGAACATCTGATAGCTGTCGGAGGCAACAGCCTGCTGCAACAGATGGATCAGCCCGCCGTCGAAGGCGTGCGCCTCGCCGCGACGGCGCAGCTTGTACACCCCACCGACCGGCAGCGCGACGTTGTCGATGTCCCAGGCCGCGTGGTGCATCTCCAGCAGCTTGCGCGCGATGCCAGCCAGCCCGAGGCCGGAGATGCGCGACTGCATACCGGGGAAGAATTCCGCGACCAGCGAGCGCGACAGTCCCACCGCCTCGAAGTTGTAGCCGCCACGATAGGAGGAGATCACCGAGATGCCCATCTTGGACATGATCTTCAGCAACCCCTTGTCCACCGCCTTTCTGTAACGGTTGACTGCATCCTTCAGCGACATCTCCCCGAACAGGCCGCGGCGATGGCGGTCGGCGATGCTCTCCTGCGCGATGTACGCATTCACCGTGGTGGCACCGACGCCGATCAGCACCGCGAAGTAATGCACATCCATGCACTGCGCGCTGCGCACGTTCAGGCTGGTGAAGGTGCGCAGGGATGAGCGCACCAGATGTGTATGCACCGCGCCGGTGGCGAGGATCATCGGGATCGCCGCCCGCTCCGGCCCGAGATCCTCGTCGGTCAGGATCACATGGGTGCAGCCGGCGCGCACGCCTTCTTCCGCCTCGCGGCGGATGCGCTCGATCGCGGCGCGCAGCCCGCCCGCTCCTTCGGCAACGGCGAAGGTGCAGTCAACGACGATCGCGGAGGAGCCCATGGTGGCGCGCATCGCCGCGAATTCGGCGTTGGACAGCACCGGACTGTCGAGCTGCAGCAGGTCGCACTGGCTCGCGTCCTCGTCCATCACGTTGCCGAGGTTGCCGAGCCGCGTCTTGAGCGTCATCACCCGCGTCTCGCGCAGGCTGTCGATCGGCGGGTTGGTGACCTGGCTGAAGGTCTGGCGGAAATAATGGTGCAGGCCGCGATACTTCTCGCTCAACACCGCGAGCGGCGTGTCGTCACCCATGCTGCCGACCGGCTCCTGCGCATCCTCCACCATCGGGTGCAGGATCAGCTCCAGCTCTTCCAGGGTGGTGCCGACGGCGAGCTGGCGTCGGCGCAACGCCTCGCCCTCGTACAGCACCGGCTCGGTCGCATCAGCGCGGACGATGTGGTCGATCTGACGGATGCGCGTCGCCCATTCGCCGAAAGGCTGGCGTGCCGACAGCATGTCCTTCAACTCGTCGTCGGCGTAGAAGCGCGGCTCATCCAGATCGACGGCGATGGTCTGGCCGGGACCGACGCGGCCCTTCGCCACCACCATGCTCTCATCGAGCTTGACCATCCCGGTCTCGCTGCCGACGATCAGCATGTGGTTGCTGGCGATCGTGTAGCGCAAGGGGCGCAGGCCGTTGCGATCGAGGCCCGCGATCACCCAGCGCCCGTCGGTCGCGGCGATCGCCGCCGGGCCATCCCAAGGCTCCATCACCGCATTGCAATAGAGGAACATGTCGCGGTGCGACTTCGGCATCGTCGCGTCCTGGCCGATGCTGGCCGGGATCATCATCGCTTTTACCATCGGCGCGTCGCGGCCCGCGCGCACCAGCACCTCGAACACGTTGTCCAGCGTCGCGGTGTCCGACCCGCCGGCCTGGATCACCGGCTTTATGTCGTCCATGTACGCGTCGAGTTCCGGCGCAGCTAGCCGCGTCTCGTGACTCTTCATCCAGTTGATATTGCCGGTGACGGTGTTGATCTCGCCGTTATGCGCGAGCATGCGGAACGGCTGCGCCAGCCGCCAGGTCGGGAAGGTGTTGGTCGAGTACCGCTGATGATAGATCGCAAAGCGGCTGACGAACCGCTCATCGAGCAGGTCGGGATAGAACTCGGTCAGGCTCTCGGCGAGGAACATGCCCTTGTAGATGATCGAGCGGCAGGACAGCGAACACAGATAGAGTTCGGGAATCTGTGCCGCGATCGCCTGCTTCTCGATGCGGCGGCGGATCACGTACAGGTCGCGCTCGAAGCCGGCGCGGTCGCTGCCCTTGGCATTGCAGATCATGATCTGCTCGATCTCGGGCCGCGTCGCGTTGGCCTTCTCGCCGATGCACTCGACGTTGATCGGCACCTGCCGCCAGCCATAGATCTGATAGCCGAAGGCGAGGATCTCGCTCTCGACGATCTGCCGGCAGCGTTCCTGCGCGCCGAGATCGGTCTTGGGCAGGAACACCATGCCCACTCCGATCGCGCCCGGCAGCAGCCTGTGGCCGCCGCGCTCGATCGCCTCGGCGAAGAAGTCCTGCGGAATCTCGACATGGATGCCGGCGCCGTCGCCGGTCTTGCCGTCGGCATCGACGGCGCCGCGATGCCACACCGCCTTCAGCGCGTCGATGCCGGCCTGCACCACGTCGCGGCGCTTCTTGCCGTCGAGTGCTGCGATCAGGCCGACGCCGCAGGCATCGTGCTCCTGCGCGGGATCGTAGGAGTGCCTCAGGGCCGCTGCATTGCTGTTCCAGGCGGCGACGAAATTCTCGTTCATCTGCGTCACTCCGCGGCGATGGCGACGGCGGCGTTCTGGCGCACCCAGGCGTGCATCTGCGCGGCGGCGTCGCGCCCGTCGCGGATCGCCCAGACAACGAGCGAGGCGCCGCGCACGATGTCGCCGGCGGCGAACACGCCGGGCAGGCTGGTCATGAAGGTTCGATGATCGGTCTTCAGCGTGCCCCAGCGCGTCAGCGCCAGATCGGGTACGCCGAACGCACCGGGCAGGTCCTCGGGGTCGAAGCCGAGCGCCTTGATGACCAGATCGGCAGGCAGAGTGAAATGACTGCCCTCGACCGGCTCGACCGTCTGCCGACCGCTGGCATCCGGCAGCCCGAGCCGCATCCGCACGGCGCGCACCGCGGCGACACAGTCGTCGCCGAGAAATGCCTCGGGGGCCGAGAGCCAGACAAACTCCACGCCCTCTTCCTCGGCGTTCTTCACCTCGCGCATGGAGCCCGGCATGTTCGCGCGGTCGCGGCGATAGAGGCATTTCACGCTGGCCGCACCCTGGCGGACGGCGGTGCGCACGCAATCCATCGCGGTGTCGCCGCCGCCGATCACCACCACGTTCTTGCCGGCGGCATCGAGCATGCCGGAGGCGAAATCGGGGACGGTGTCGCCGAGTCCCTGGCGGTTCGAGGCGGTGAGATAGTCGAGCGCGGGCACGATCCCCGGCAGACCCACGCCCGGCCCGCCGATGTCGCGCGCCTTATAGACGCCGGTCGCAATCAGCAGCGCATCGTGACGCGCGCGCAGCTCACCGAACGGCAGGTCCGGCCCGACCTCGGCGCCGAGATGGAACTGCACGCCCGCCGCCGCCAGCAGGTCGTGGCGGCGCTGGACGATGTGCTTCTCCAGCTTGAAGCCGGGAATGCCATAGATCAGCAACCCGCCGACGCGGTCGTAACGGTCATAGACGTGCACCGCATAGCCGAGCCGGCGCAGTTGCTCGGCCGCCGCCAGCCCGGCCGGCCCGGCGCCGATGATGCCGACGGAAAGCCCGTTCTCCGCGCGCGGTGCGACAGCCCTTACCCAGCCGCGGTCGAATGCGGTATCAGTAATGTAGCGTTCGACCGCGCCGATGGTGACGCTGTCATAGCCCTTTTCGATGACGCAGTTGCCCTCGCACAGCCGGTCCTGCGGGCAAATGCGGCCACAGATCTCGGGGAAGCTGTTGGTGGCGGAGGCAAGCTCGTACGCCTCCTCCAGCCGGCCTTCGGCGGTCAGCTTCAGCCAGTCGGGGATGTTGTTATGGAGCGGGCAATGCACCTGGCAGAACGGCACGCCGCACTGGCTGCAGCGGCTGGCCTGCGCGGCGGCGCGGGCGGGCTGGAAGTCGGCGTAGATCTCGCGGAAGTCGGCGCGCCGCGCGGCCGGGTCACGCTTGTCCGGCGTCTGCTGCGGCAGACGGACGAATTGCAGCATCCGCTCGGGCATGGCCACCCCTCCGGTCAACATTACGTGCCGTATAGGGCAGGAAAGGTGCCCTTGCGAGGGGATTTTCGGAGTTACGGCAGCACGTCTGCCCTATATTTTGCCCGATTCGTTGATTCGCAAGTCTGCTATGCGCCACGCCCGGAGTTATAGGACCATATCGGACCTAAAGCACCACATACTCCTCCCGCCGCGTGCCACCACGGCGGAAGCGTTGCAGGTATTGGGGCACCACCAGATCGACCGGCGTCGGCGTCACCCCGAGGTCGCGCAGGGTCAGCGCGTCGGGGGCCACGACATTGTCGCGCTGCAGCAGCAACAACTGGTCGCGCGTCAGCAACCGCCCCGGCAGCCGCTCCAGTACCGCCGCCTGCAAACGAGCAAGGCCCATCGGCACCCTCACCAGCGGCCGGCGGCGGCCGGTCTGGCCGAGGATCCAGGCCAGGATGTCGCGGAAGGCCAGCACCACGGGCCCGCCCAGTTCGTAAGTGCGGCCGGCGGCGTCGGGGCGGCGCAGGGCGGCCATCACCGCGTCGGCCACGTCACCGACAAAGACCGGCTGCATCCGGGTCGCCCCGGCGATCACCGGCATCACCGGCGACATTGCCGCCAGCGCGCCGAAGCGGTTGAAGAAGTTGTCCTCCGGCCCGAACACCACCGAGGGACGCAGGATCGTGGCGGCGGGGAACGCGCTGCGCAGCGCCTGCTCGCCCTGCCCCTTGCTGCGCGCATACAGGCTCCGCGAGTCGGGGTCGGCGCCGATCGCCGAGAGATGCACCAGTCGCGCGACGCCCGCCGCAGCTGACGCCGCGCCGATCAGCCCCGGCCCTTCCGCGTGGATGCGCTGGAAATCGCCGGGCCGCCGCTCGGCGAGGATGCCGACCAGATTGACGACCCACTCGGCGCCCTCCACCGCCCGCTCGATCAGCGCCCGGTCGGTCACGCTGGCATAGAGCGGCACGATCTGTCCCACTGCGCCCATCGGGGTGAGCTGGCGCGCCCGCTCGGTATCGCGCGCGGCGACGCGCACGATATGGCCGGCCTCGGCCAGCCGCTTGACCACATGGCGGCCGATGAAGCCCGAACCGCCGAACACCGTCGCCACGCTGCGCGTCGCCATCGCCTGCTCCTGCAAGGATCGACGGCTTGATATGCGCAGCCCCGTCCCCTCTCAAGGCCAGTTGACGCCGGGCGGCCCCCTCGCTACATCGCCGGCCTCCGCTCGGACCCCTGCCCAGGTGGCGGAATTGGTAGACGCGCAGGTTTCAGGTACCTGTGGCCGCAAGGTCGTGGAAGTTCGAGTCTTCTCCTGGGCACCAGCTTGATGGGCGAGATCACGCAGTTCATTCCGGGCGGAGCGGTGCATCTCCACCGCCATGATTTGCCGGACGGGCTTTCGCTCGGACCGGTGGTCGCCGTCGATACCGAGACGATGGGCCTCGACCCGCGGCGCGACCGGCTGTGCCTGGTGCAGCTTTCGGCCGGCGACGGGAGTGCGCATCTGGTGCAGATCGTGCCCCCGGCGCTCGGCGGCCGCGGCGCCGACTGCCCGAACCTCAAGGCGCTGCTCGCCGATCCGGCGACGCTGAAGCTGTTCCATTTCGCCCGCTTCGACGTGGCTATGCTTTACCTCGCGCTGGGTGTTGCAGCCGCGCCGCTGCGCTGCACGAAAATCGCGGCCAAGTTGACCCGCACCTTCACCGACCGGCACGGACTGCGCGATCTTTGCCGCGAGTTGCTGGGGGTGGAGATCTCCAAGCAGCAACAGACCTCCGACTGGGGCGCGCCCGACCTCTCCGCCGAGCAACTCGCCTATGCCGCCTCCGACGTGCTGCACCTGCACGCGCTCTGGGCGCGGCTGGAGGCGCTGCTGGAGCGTGAAGGGCGGCTCGATCTGGCGATGGCCTGCTTTGCCTTTCTCCCGACGCGGGCGCGACTCGATCTGATGGGTTGGGAAACGCCGGACATCTTCGCGCATTGACGCCGACGGATCGGATGCCGATGTCGATATGAACCGGGGTCTGCTCTCCGCAATGAAACGCTCCGACAAACTTCTCACGATTGACCGGCGCAATCCGTATCCTTAAGGCTCAAGGGATGACGCGCCGCACCGGAGCCTGACTGCCGCATGACCGCTGCCGCCGCCAGCCTGGACCCGGACCTCGAAGCCGCCCGCGACGTGCTCGCGACCGAGGGGGCGGGGCTGCGCGCGCTGGCCGCCTCGCTCGACGGCGGCTTCACCCAGGCGGTGGCGCTGCTGGCGGCGGCGCAGGGGCGCGTGGTGGTCACCGGCATGGGCAAGTCCGGCCACATCGCCCGCAAGATCGCCGCCACCTTCGCCTCCACCGGCACGCCGGCGCTGTTCGTCCACCCGGCGGAGGCGTCGCATGGCGACCTCGGCATGGTGGTGGCCGGCGATGCTGTGCTGGCGCTGTCCAATTCGGGCGAGACCGCCGAACTGGCCGACCTGATCGACCACGCCCGCCGCTTCGGCCTGCCGCTGGTGGCGATCACCGGCCGGGCGGAGAGCACCCTTGCACAGGCGGCCGACGCGCTGCTGCTGCTGCCGGCGGCGCGCGAGGCCTGTCCGCTGGGTCTGGCGCCGACTACCAGCACCACCATGCAACTGGCGTTGGGCGACGCGCTGGCCGTGGCGTTGCTGACGCGGCGCGGCTTCGGGCAGGCGGATTTCCGCCGCATCCATCCCGGCGGGCGGCTCGGCGCGCGGCTGCGACGGGTGCGCGACCTGATGCATGACGGCGTGGCAATGCCGTTGGCGCCGCCCGACCTGCCCATGGACGCCGCCCTGCTGCGCATGACGGAACGGCGGTTCGGCTGTCTGGGCATCGTCGATGACACGGGATGCCTGGTCGGCATCGTCACTGACGGCGACCTGCGCCGGGCGATGGGGCCGGACCTGCTGGCGCGCCGCGTCGGCGAGATCATGACGCACACCCCGCGCACGATTGGCCCGGACGCGCTCGCCGCCGAGGCGCTGCGGCAGATGAATGCGGGCGAGCACCCGATCACCACGCTGTTCGTGATCGACCAGCGGCGCGTGCCGATCGGCATCCTGCATGTCCACGACCTGCTGCGCGCGGGGGTGGCATGACGGTGGCACCGTTGCTGCGGGCCCGTGCCGCGCCCGACCGGGCCGCCCGGTTCCGCCAGCCGCTGCGGGCCAATCCGCGGCTCGCACGTCGTCGCTGGAGCGTCGGCGTCGCCAAGCGGCTGCTGCCGCTGTTCGCGCTAGCGCTGCTCGCCTCCATCGCGCTGTGGCCGGAGTTGGCGCGCGAATCCGACACCGCACGCTACACGTACCGCCGCGACGCGGTCATGCCGCAGAGCGGGGAGATGACCCAGGCGGCCTATCACGGCGTGGACGAGCGGGGGCGGCCCTATACGATGACCGCGGCGAAGGCACGGCAGGTGTCGCCCGAGCGCGTCAACCTGACCGATCCCAAAGGCGACATCACGCTCGAATCCGGCAACTGGATCATGGTGAAGTCGCGCCAGGGCGTCTATCTGCAGCATCTCGACGATCTCGACCTGTCGCACGACGTCCTGATCTATCGCGACGACGGCACCACGATCGCGACCGAGGCCGCGACCGTCGATCTCAAGGCCGGCGCCGCGGCAGGGGCCGACATGGTACATGCCGAAGGCCCCTTTGGCACGCTCGACGCGCAGGGATTCGCGCTCACCGACAAAGGCACGGCGATTCAGTTCTTCGGCCCAGGACGGCTGGTGCTGAACGCCGCCCATCACACGCCATGACACGCGGGGCGTGGGCGGCGCTGCTGGCCGCGCTGCTGCCGATCGGCGCGGCCGCGCAGCCGATCGACCTGTCCACCGGCGGGCCGGTAGAAGTGACCGCGCGCGGCCAGTTCGAGTGGCGGCAGGACGACCAGGAAGTGATCGCCACGGTCGATTGCCGCGCCGTGCGCGGCGACGTGACGGTGCTGTCCGACCGCATGGTGGCGCACTACCGCAAGAAGGGCACCGGCCCGGCCGGCGCGACCGGCACGCCCGCGCCCGCCCAGAAAACCGGCGATGCCGTCAGCGATGCCGAGAACGGCGACAACGAGGTGTACCGGTTGGACGCGGAGGGCCACGTCCGCATCCTGACGCCGACGGACGAAGCGGTGGGCGACAAGGCGGTCTATGATATCGACCAGGCGGTGCTGGTGATGACCGGCAAACACATGCGCCTGACCACGCCCCAGGACGTCCTGACCGCGCGTGACAGCATGGAATACTGGTCGCAGTTGCACATGGCGGTCGGGCGCGGCAACGCCGTCGTGGTGACCAATGACGGAAGGCGGCTCGCCGCCGACGTGCTGGTGGCCTACACCACGCCGCCGGACCAGCAGCAGAAGCCCGCGGGCGCCACGCAGGTTGCCACGCAGCCGACGCCCGCGCAGGGCAAACCGCCGGCCGATCCGTTGCTCGCCGCTTCGGGCAAGTTGCAGAAGGTCGAGGCGTTCGGCAACGTCGAGGTGCGCACGCAGGTCGATACGGTGCGCGGCGACCGTGGCGTCTATGTGCCGGAGACCGGCATTGCCCGTGTCGTCGGCCATGTCCGCATCACCCACGGCGAAAACCAGATGAACGGCCCCGCCGCCGACGTGAACATGAAGACCGGCATCGCCCACCTGATCAGCGCGCCAGGTGGTCGCGTCGAAGGCCTGATCATGCCGAACTCCGGCCAGTCCGGGGCGGCGGGCCTGCCGGGCGCGCCGGCCACGCCGGCGAAAAAGACATCGCCATGACCAAGTTACGCGTGGTCAACGGCGGTGCGCCGCTCCCGCCCTTCGAACTCGGCACGGGATTGTCGGCCAATGCCGTGGGCAAAGTGTACAAGAAGCGGCCGGTGGTGCGGAACGTCTCCATATCGGTCCGCCGCGGCGAGGCGGTGGGGCTGCTCGGCCCCAATGGCGCGGGCAAGACCACCACATTCTACATGATCGTGGGCCTGGTGCGGCCCGACACCGGATCGATCCGCCTCGACGGCACCGACATCACCATGCTGCCGATGTACCGGCGCGCGCGGCTGGGCATCGGCTACCTGCCACAGGAGGCCAGCATCTTCCGCGGCCTCAATGTCGAGCAGAACGTCATGGCGGCGCTGGAGGTGGTCGAGCCGTATCGCGACCGCCGCGAACAGATGGCTGAGGAGCTGCTGTCAGAGTTCGGCATCGGCCATCTGCGCCGCACGCCCTCGCTGGCGCTCTCAGGCGGCGAGCGGCGGCGGCTGGAGATCGCGCGGGCACTGGCGACCCAGCCGAGCTACGTCCTGCTCGATGAGCCGCTGGCCGGCATCGATCCCATCGCGGTCGGCGAAATCCGCGATCTGGTCTCGCACCTGAAGGATCGCGGCATCGGTGTGCTGATCACCGACCACAACGTCCGCGAGACGCTGGAGATCATCGACCGCGCCTACATCATGCACGACGGGCAGGTGCTGATGGAGGGCCGTCCGCAGGAAGTGGTGGCGCATGAAGGCGTGCGCCGCGTCTATCTGGGCGAGCGGTTCAGCCTGTAGGCGACCATACGCGGCAGGGCGAGGATCGCCCTGCCGCTCACGCCGTCTCAGTTCCGCGACTTGTCCACCAGCCGGTTCTTGCCGATCCACGGCATCATCGCGCGCAGCTTTTCGCCCACTTCCTCGATCGGATGTGCGGCGGCGCGGCGGCGCATCGCCTTGAAGCTGGCCTGATTGACCTTGTTCTCCAGCATCCAGTCGCGCGCGAACCGCCCGCTCTGGATGTCATCCAGAATGCGCTTCATCTCGGCCTTGGTCTCGGACGTGATGACCCGCGGGCCGGAGACGTATTCGCCGTACTCCGCAGTGTTGCTGACCGAGTAGTTCATGTTGGCGATGCCGCCTTCGTAGATCAGATCGACGATCAGCTTCACTTCGTGCAGGCATTCGAAATACGCCATCTCCGGCGCGTAGCCGGCATCGACCAGCGTCTCGTAGCCGGCGCGGATCAGTTCGACGAGGCCGCCGCAAAGCACCACCTGCTCGCCGAACAGGTCGGTTTCACATTCCTCCTTGAACGTCGTCTCGATGATGCCGGCGCGGCCGCCGCCGATCGCGGAAGCGTACGACAGCGCGATCTCCAGCGCGTTGCCGGAGGGATTCTGCGCCACCGCCACGAGGCACGGCACGCCGCCGCCGCGCTGGTATTCGCTGCGCACGGTATGGCCCGGCCCCTTCGGCGCGATCATGAAGACGTCGATGTCGGGCCGCGCCTCGATCAGGTTGAAGTGGATGTTCAGTCCGTGTGCGAAGGCGAGCGCGCTGCCCGGCCGCATGTTCGGTCCGAGCTTCTCGCGATACAGGTCGCCCTGCCCCTCGTCGGGCGTGAGCACCATGACCACGTCGGCCCATTTCGCCGCCTCGCCCGCGTCCATCACGCGCAGGCCGGCGTTCTCGGCCTTGGCGATCGCAGTCGAGCCGGCGCGCAGGCCGACGACGACATCGGCGACACCGCTGTCTTTCAGGTTGTTGGCATGGGCGTGGCCCTGGCTGCCGTAGCCGATGACCGCGACCTTCTTGCCCTTGATCAGGTTCACGTCGGCGTCACGGTCGTAGTAAACGCGCATCTTTCTTCCCCGCTTCTGTCGTTGTCTGACGCCGAGGCGTCCGGCCGTCGCTCTAGATCACCCGCGTCCCCCGCGCCATCGCGGCAACGCCGGTGCGCGACACCTCGGCAAGCCCCAGCGGACGCATCAGTTCGACGAACGCGTCGAGCTTCTCGGTGCTACCGGTCATCTCGAACACGAAGCTCTCGATGGTCGCATCGACCACGCGCGCGCGGAACGCATCGGCGAGCCTGAGCGCCTCGCTGCGCTTGTCGCCGGTGGTGGCGATCACCTTCACCAGGGCCATCTCGCGCGCGATGTGCGGACCCTGCTGCGTCAGGTCGGCGACGCGATGCACCGGCACCAGGCGATCGAGCTGCGCCTTGATCTGCTCGATCACCATCTCGGTACCGGAAGTGACGATATTGATGCGGCTGCGATGCCGCCCGTCCTCCACCGGTGCCACCGTCAAGCTCTCGATGTTGTAGCCGCGGCCGGAGAACAGGCCGACAACGCGCGCCAGGATGCCGGGCTCGTTTTCCACCACCACGGAGATCGTCGCCGAGCGCAGGCTCGTGTCCACCGGAGTTGCCATCGGCTCAGACCAGCACCAGACCTTCGTCGGTGATGCCGGCGGCCTCGCTTTCGTGCTCCGGACCGAGGATCATCTCGTTGTGCGCGGCACCGCTCGGGATCATCGGGAAGCAGTTTTCCTTCTGATCCACTGCAATGTCGGCAATCACCGTGCCGGGGGCAGCGATCATCGCGCGGATCACGCCATCCAGCTCATCGACGGTGCGCGCATGCAGGCCGGTGGCGTGGAAGCTCTCCGCCAGCTTCACGAAATCCGGCAGCGCGGCCGTGTAGCTTTCGGAATAGCGGCCGCCATGCAGCAGCTCCTGCCACTGCCGCACCATGCCCATGTACTGATTGTTCAGGATGAACACCTTCACCGGCAGGCGGTACTGCGCCAGCGTGGACATCTCCTGGATGTTCATCAGGATGCTCGCTTCGCCGGCAATGTCGATCACCAGCGCGTCGGGATGCGCCACCTGCACGCCCATCGCCGCCGGCAGGCCGTAGCCCATCGTGCCCAGCCCGCCGCTGGTCATCCAGCGGTTCGGCTGCTCGAACTTGAAGAACTGCGCCGCCCACATCTGATGCTGGCCGACCTCGGTGGTGATGAAGGTCTCGCGCTGGAGTTCGCGCGTGATCTCGTAGAGGCGCTGGATCGCGTATTGCGGCTTGATGATCGCGCCGGGGGACTGCGACTGCGTGTAGCGCAGGCTGTCCTTGGCGCGCCACTGGTCGATGTGCCGCCACCACGCGGCCAGCGCGGCGCGGTCGGGTCCGGACGGGTCGGCGTCCCACGCCGCCAGCAGCGCCTCCAGCGCGCGGCCGGCATCGGCCACGATCGGCACCTCCACCGGCACGTTCTTGTTGATGCTGGAGGAGTCGATATCGACGTGGATCTTGTGCGAGTGCGGGCTGAACGCCGCCAGCTTTCCCGTCACGCGGTCGTCGAAGCGCGCGCCGACATTCAGCATCACGTCGCAGCCGTGCATCGCCAGATTGGCCTCGTAGGTGCCGTGCATCCCCAGCATCCCGAGGAACTGCGGGTCGCTGGCGGGAAACGCACCCAGACCCATCAGCGTGCTGGTGCAGGGAAAGCCGGTGCGGTGCACAAAGCGCCGCAGCGCCTCGCTTGCTGTGGCGCCGGCATTGATGACGCCGCCGCCGGTATAGATCACCGGCCGCTTTGCCCCTTTCAGCAGCGCCACCGCGCGCGCGATGGCGGCGGCGTCCGGCTCGGTGCGCGGGCGGTAGCTGCGATGCGCCTCGGTCGGCGGCGGCGTGTAGGGGGCGGGTCCGATCAGGATGTCCTTGGGCAGGTCGATCACCACCGGCCCCGGTCGCCCGCTGCGCGCGACATAGAACGCCTCGTGCACCACGCGCGCGAGGTCGGCGCTGCGCTTGACGAGATAATTGTGCTTGGTGGCCGGGCGGGTGATGCCCGTCGTGTCCGCCTCCTGAAAGGCATCGTTGCCGATCAGATGCGTCGGCACCTGTCCGGTCAGGCAGACGACGGGGATGCTGTCCATCAGCGCATCGACCAGCCCGGTCACGGCGTTGGTCGCGCCTGGCCCGCTGGTCACCAGCACGACGCCGACGCGCCCGGTGCTGCGCGCGTAGCCCTCGGCGGCATGGACCGCCGCCTGCTCGTGCCGGACGAGGATGTGGCGGATCGCGTTCTGCTGGAAGATCGCATCATAGATCGGCAGCACCGCCCCGCCCGGATAGCCGAACACGACCTCGACCCCCTGGTCCTTCAGCGCGCGGAGCAGGATTTCGGCGCCCGATTGGGTCGCGGGTTCGGCGGCGGCGGGGTGATGGGGCGTGCTCATGGCGGGCTGCTTAACCGCCACGCTGCGGTGCGTCAACCCAAAGCGCGAAGAAACTTCGCCAGATCGGCCAAATCTCTTTCCGAAAATTGCGTCAGATCTGTGATTCGCGCATGGATCGTATGCGTCCGCTCGGCGGACGCAAGTGCGTGGTGGCGGAACCAGGTCGCCTGGCGCTTGGTGTACTGGCCGGTGACCAGCTCCGCGCGGCGCTGCGCCTCGGCCAGCGTGATCTCACCGCGCAGATGGGCGGCCAGCTCCGGCACGCCATGCGCGCGCATCGCCGGCAGGGCGGGATCGAGGCCGAGGGCGAGCAACGCCGCCACCTCCGCGACCGCACCCGCCGCGATCATCGCGGCGAAGCGGCGCGCGATCGCCTCGCGCAATGCCGCGCGCGGCGGGTCGAGCAGGATCGCGGCGAAGCGATACGGTGCCGGCGCGCCCCGCTCGGCCTGCCAGGCGGCGAGGCCCCGGCCCGTGCCGGCCCACACCTCCCAGGCGCGCGCGACGCGCTGGCTGTCGGAGGGGAGCAGCCGCGCCGCCGTGGCCGGATCGACCGCTGCCAGCGCCGCGTGCAGTGCTGCCGGTCCCTGCTCGGTCAGTCGCCGCCGCGCCTCCGCGCGCGCCGCCGTGCCGGGATCGGGGATGTCGGCGAGGCCCTCGGTGAGCGCGGCGAGATAGAGGCCACTGCCGCCGCACAGGATCGGCAGACGCGACGCCGCCATCTCGCGCAGCGCCTCGCCGCGCCACCAGGCAACGCTGCCCGGCTCGGCCGCCGGGCGCACGCCGTAAAGCCGGTGCGGCGCGCGCGCCTCCTCCTCCGGCGTGGGCCGGGCAGTGACGATGCGCAGCTCGCGATAGACCTGCATCGCGTCGGCGTTGATGATCGTGCCGCCGAGGCGTTCCGCCAGGTCGAGCGCCAGCGCCGATTTGCCGCTCGTGGTCGGGCCGGCCACGATCAGCGCCGAGGGCAGCGCGGGCGGCAGATCAACCATCGCTTGCGACGCGGCGCCGCGCCACGCATAGGCGGGCCATGAGCCACGTCCTCACCCTGATCGCCGACCGCGCCGCCACCACGCTCTCCTCCGCCCTGATCGCCCGCGTGCGCGAGGCCGTTCGCGGCGGCCCCGCGGACGTACTCTCGCCCGGCGAGGCCGCCGACATCCCCCTGCCCGCCCCGCCCGACCCGGCGGGCCTCGCCGCGGCGCTCGACGGCGCCGCCGTGGACGCCATCACGACCAAGGCGCGCGGCCGGCGCAAGGGGCTGCTGGTCGCCGACATGGACAGCACCATCGTCACTGGCGAGACGCTGGACGAACTGGCCGCCTTCGCCGGGCTGAAGGAACAGATCGCCGCCATCACCCGGCGAAGCATGAACGGCGAGATCGATTTCGCCGAGGCGCTGCGGCTGCGCGTCTCGATGCTGCGCGGCCTCGCCTTGGATGCGCTGGAACAGACCTGGGCACGCACGCGTCCCACGCCCGGCGCGCGTGAACTGGTGGCGACCATGCGGGCGCACAACGCCACCACGGCGCTGGTCTCGGGCGGCTTCACCTTCTTCACCGGCCGCGTCGCCACGCTGCTGGGTTTTGACGTGCATCGCGCCAACGTGCTGCTGGACGACGGCGCGCGGCTGACCGGCGCGGTCGGCGAGCCGATCCTGGACCGCGACGCGAAGCTTGCGACCTTGCGGGAGCTTGCGGCGGCACGCGGGTTGCGCATGTCCGCAACGCTTGCGGTCGGCGACGGTGCGAATGACCTCGCGATGATTCTTGAGGCCGGGCTGGGCGTCGCATACCGCGCCAAGCCGATCGTGGCGACGCAGGCACGCGCCCGGGTCGATCATGCCTCGCTGCGCGCGCTGCTGTTCGCACAGGGCTATCGGCTGGGGCAGATCGTCAATGCCTGACTCCGTTTCATCGCGCCGGACTGTTCTCGCCGGCGCCAGCGGCATGTTGCTGTTCGGCGCGCGCCGGGCCGCCGCACAGCGCGCGCGCGAGCATTTCGCGTATGTCGGCAGTGCCTCGCCGGAGGGGCAGGGCATCTCGCTCTGGCGCGTCAACACCGGCGACGGCGCGATGACGTTGGCCGGCGTGTTCGCCGCCGAGAACGCCTCGGCACTCGCGCTCGACGGTGCGCAACGGGTGCTCTACGCGGTCGCCGAAACCGCGCCGGACGGCAGCGTCGCCGCCTTCGCCGTGGATCGCGCGAGCGGCGTGCTGACGCCGATCAATTCCGTCAGTTCCCGCGGCGCATCGCCCTGCTTCGTCAGCGTGCATCCGTCCGGCAGGTTCGTGCTGGTCGCCAATCGCGGTAGCGGCAGCATCGCGGTGCTCCCAGTCCGCGAGAACGGCGCGCTCGCAGAGGCGAGCGACGTTCAGGACGATGCCGGGCCACCCGGCCCCGCGCGCGCCGCCGACAGTCCGCCGGGGCAGAGCGCGCCGAGCGATCATGCCGGCCCGCACATGCGCATGGTCGCCGCCGATCCGCTGGCGCGCTTCATCCTCGCCAGCGATGCCGGCCGCGACCGCATCCTTCGCTACAGGCTCGATCCTGCCAGCGGCAAGCTCGCACCGGCGGCCGAGCCGGTGGTGGCCGAGCCGGGCAGCGCGCCGGCGCGGTTCGCCTTCCATCCCGGCGGACGCACACTCTACAGCCTGCAAGAACAGGACGGTCGCGTTGTCGTGTACGACTACGACCCCGACACGGCGGCGATGCGGGCGATCCAGAGCGTCTCCGCGTTGGCCCCGGATTTCGCGGGCAGTTTCCTCGGCTCCGCGCTCGCGGTGTCCGAGGACGGGCGGTTCGTCTATGCGGCGCTGCGCCGGCATGACGCAATCGTGACGTTCCTGGTCGGCGAGCAGGGACGCCTCACGCGCATCGGCGAAACCTGGACCCAGGGCGATGATCCGCGCGGTCTCGCTTTCGCGCCCGGCGGCGCCATGATGTTCGCCTGCAATGCCCGCAGCGACGCAGTTACGGCATTTCGCGTCAACAGGTTGCAGGGCGCGCTGGACTTCGTCGGGCGCTATGCCCCGGTCGCAAGCCCAGGCTGCATGGTGTTCCTGAGCTGACGGCGCGCCATCGGTCCGCGTCCGCCCGCCGCGCAATGCGATCGTGACTCGCCGCAGGCAGGGCCTAGGATGACGCGGGCCGATGGCCCCATCGCAGGGAGGACATCGAATGTGGATGCTCCGAAGGTTCTTCGCGGCCTGCATCCTGGCCGGCCTCGCAGCCCACGCCTCGGCCGCCGACGGACCCCTGGCAATCGGTTACGTGACCAAATCGGCGACCAACCAGGGCTGGGTGCTGATCAATGCCGGCGCCGCGGATGCCGCCCGCGAGGCCGGCGTGAAACTGATAGTGGGCGGACCGTCGGCGCAGGGCGCCTTGCAGGGTCAGATCGAAGCCATCGAGCGTGTCGTTGCCCAGGGTGTCAAGGCAGTCGCCGTAGCGCCGGTGGATTCCGCCGGCATCGTGCCCGTGGTCAAGCGCCTCAGCGCCAAAGGCATTCCATTCATCGCCGTTGATACTGCGATAGGCGGCAATCTGGCGAAAAGCTACGTCGCCACCGACAATCTCGCGGCGGCGGCGGCGCAGGCCGAATGGGTCGCGCAACAGATCGGGCCAAGCGATCAGATCATCCTTGTCGATGGCAGCCTTGCCCAGTCAACCGGACGCGAGCGCCGTGAGGGTTTTCTCGATCGCCTCAAGCAATTGAAGCCCGAGGCCGTCGTCATCGAGGTGCACACGTCATGGACCCTCGACGAGGCGCAGTCTGGGGTCGCGACGGTGCTGCGCAGCCACCCCAAAATCACCCTGGTCGCGAACGCATGGGACGACGGGACGCTCGGCACCGTCGCCGCGCTGCGTGCGCGCAAGATTCCAAAGGGTCGCGTGCGCGTGATCGGCTTCGACGGCGCGCCCAATGCGCTGGCGCTGCTGCGTGACGGCTGGATTCAGGCGGACGTGGCGCAAATGCTCTATCGCCAGGGCTACGAGGGCGTGAAGACCGCGATCGCCGCGGCGAGGGGCGAGACGGTGCCGCCACGCATCAACACCGGGCACGTCCTGGTCACGGCGGCAACGCTCGATCAGTTCATCACGGACAGTAAGCTTTCGCGCTTCATGGAGTGATCCGGCGTCTCCCTGCCGGCGCCCGCTATATCGCCGTCCAGCGCGCCCCGTCGCGGCTGGATGCGACCGCCGCGGCGATGAAGCGCATCCCGCGCACGCCATCCGCGATGCCCGGCACAAGCAGGCTCTCCGGATCGGGCTTGCGGCCGGCGCGGTGCGCGGTGATCTGGTCGGCCAGATCGCGATAAAGCTGCGCGAAGGCCTCCAGATAGCCCTCGGGATGGCCGGCGGGAATCCGGCTGGCATGGGCCGCAACCGGCGTGGTGCCCGCGCCGTTGCGGCGGATCAGGCGCGGCGGCTCGCCATAGGGCGTAAACGTCAGCGCGTTCGGCTGTTCCTGGCCCCAGTCCAGGCTCGCCTTGTCGCCATAGATGCGCAGCCGCAGCCCGTTCTCGCTGCCCACCGCAACCTGGCTCGACCACAGCATCCCGCGCGCGCCGCCGGCGAAGCGCAGCAACATTCCGGCATTGTCGTCGAGCACGCGGCCCGGAACGAAACTGGTCAGGTCGGCGGAAAGCTGCTCGACCCGCAATCCGGTGACGAATTCGGCGAGGTTGAAGGCGTGCGTGCCGATATCGCCGACACATCCGGCGGCACCGCTGCGTTTGGGGTCGGTGCGCCAGTCGGCCTGTTTCTGCCCTGTCGCCTCCAACTTCGTCGCCAGCCAGTCCTGCGCGTATTCGACCTGCACGACACGCACCGCGCCGAGTTCGCCCGCCGCCACCATGCCCCGTGCCTGCCGCACCAGCGGGTAGCCGGTATAGGTGTGCGTGACGCCGAAGACGAGGCCGCTTTCGATCGCGACGCGCTCCAGGTCGAGTGCATCCTCAAGCGTCGTGGTAAGCGGCTTGTCGCAGATCACGTGGATGCCGGCTTGCAGAAAGGCACGCGCCGGTCCGTGGTGCAGGTGGTTGGGCGTGACGATCGCCACCACGTCGATGCCGTCGGGCCGGCTCGCCTCCTTCTTCGCCATGACGACGAAATCGTCGTAGCTGCGTTCCGGCGCGATGTGCAGGTCGGCCGCCGAGTCATGCGCGCGCTTCGCATCCGAGGACAGTGCGCCGGCCACGAGTTCGTAGCGGTCATCAAGCCGCGCGGCGATGCGGTGTACCGCGCCAATGAACGCGCCGCGCCCGCCGCCCACCATGCCGAGCCGCAACCGCCGCGATACCGGTCCGTCGTCACGACCCGCAATTGTCATGTCATGCGGTCCTTCTCCGTGCTGTGCATCCTTTTTCCCCGAATTTGCACGAGTCAAGCACGCCTCCTGTGCAGCTGCGGATCGAGACCGAACCGCAGCCGTGCGCACGGCGTTTCGCGCCCGCCAGGAAGGGGAAACGCCATGCACAGAACCTTCGCGAAGGTCAGCGTCGGAGTCGGACTTGCGATGCTCGTCGTGCCGGCGCAAGCGCAACCGCCGGGTGACGATCCTGACCAGGCACGCGCGCAGGCGCTCGAACGGGTGCGGACGCGCCTGGTCATCGAGCGTGTCGACGCGCAGGAGCAGGGGCGGCGTATCGCCGCCATGTCGATGTCGCGCCACGCCAGGGCTGCGCGCCCGGAATAGCAATCCGCACCGCCGTCACGCTACGGTCAGGCGTCCGCGGAGGTGCCCATGAGCGAGTTGGAGTTTCGCAACGACTATGCCGCCGGCCAGAGCGACCGCCGCCCCTGGGGTGACTGGGCGGTGCTCGATGCCGGGCCGGGCTTTGCGGTCAAGCGCATCCGCGTCATCCCTGGCGGCGTGCTGTCGCTGCAACGCCACCAGCATCGCGCCGAGCAATGGACGGTGGTCGCCGGCACCGCGCGTGTGACGCGCAATACCGAGACCATCGACCTGCTGGCCGGCGAGTCGATTGGCATCGGCCTGGGCGACATCCACCGGATCGCCAATCCGGGCAGCACCGACATGGTGTTCATCGAGGTGCAGACCGGCCGTGAGCTGCGCGAGGACGACATCGAGCGGCTGGAGGACCGCTACGGCCGGCTCTAGCCGCCGCCCAGCACCGCCAGTACTTCGGCCGCCGCCGCCGCCGAAGGCGTCCCGCGCGGCGGCGCGAGGCTTGCCGTGACGTCGCGGAACGCCGCCCGCTGGTCTGCGGCGGACTTGCGGTCCTCGATCAGCGCAGCCAGCGTGGCAGCCAGCCGGTCAGGCCGGCAGTCCTGCTGCAACAGTTCCGGCACTACTGTGCGGCCGGCGAGCAGGTTGACCATCGCGACATGCGGCACCCGGATCAGCCGCCGCGCGATCGCCGCCGTCAGCGGATTGACCCGGTAGGTCACCGCCATCGGCACGCGGGCCAGCGCCAGTTCCAGCGTCGAGGTGCCGGATTTGGTCAGCGCCGCGACGGCGGCGGCGTAGGCGTCATGCTTCTCGACGATGTCGGTCACGATCAGCGGCCGCGCCGGCCAGGAGGCGGTCGCTGCGGCGACATGCTCCGCCACTGACGCCGCAGTCGGCATCACCGGCACCAGCGTCGGGAAGCGCGGCGCGAGCAGGGCCAGTGTCGCCTCGTAGACCGGCAGCAGCCGCCCCGCCTCGCTGCGTCGGCTCCCCGGCATCAGCACCAGCACCAGCGCGTCGGGCGAGAGCCCGTGCAGGGCGCGGAACCGCCCGGCGTCGCCGGCATCGGCGCCCGACTCCAGCACCGGATGGCCGACGAAGCTCGCCGGCAGGCCGTGACCGGCGAAGAACGCGACCTCGAACGGCAGCAGGCACAGCAGCCGCTCCCACAATCCGGGGAAGTGGCGGACCCGACTCTCCCGCCACGCCCAGACCTGGGGGGCCACATAATGCACGCGCGGAATGCCGAGGCCGGAGACGCGGCGCAGCAGGCGCAGGGTGAAACCGGGGCTGTCGATCGTCACCAGCACGTCGGGCCGCCGTGCCGCGATGTCGGCGACCGTCGCGGCCATCAGCCGGCGCAGCCGCGCCAACCGCGGCAGCACCTCCAGCAGCCCCATCACCGCCAGTTCCTGCATCGGGAACAGGCTTGCCAGCCCCTCGGCCGCCATGCGCGGGCCGCCGATGCCGGCGAAACGCAGGTCCGGCCGCGCCGCCTTCAGCGCCGCCATCAGCCGCGCCCCCAGCACGTCGCCGCTGTGCTCGCCGGCTACCAGATAGACCAGCGTCATGCCGGCGTGCGCAGCGCACAGGGCGGCGGCGGCGGTGGCCAGGCGCGGTGGTTGCGCACCGCCCCGTCGGCCCGCACGGCCTCCAGCCGCACCGGGTCGAGATCCGCAAAGACCCAGCCCGGCGCGTCCAGCACGCCCTGCGCCAGCACACCGTCCTCGGGGAAGCCGCGATCGACCGGGCCGAAGATGCCGGCCGCACCGCGATTGGCATCCAGCGCGCCGGACCAGGGTGCGGCGCCCACGGTCGGCGCCATCGCGACGAAGCACTGGTTCTCCATCGCCCGCGCCGCCGCCGCCAGTCGGACGCGCTGGTAGCCGGCCAGCGTGTCGGTGCAGGACGGCACCAGGATCAGCCATGCCCCCGCCTCGACCTGTGCGCGGACCAGATGCGGGAACTCCGCGTCGAAGCAGATGGCAATGCCGATGCGGCCGAATTCGGTCTCGAACACCGAAGGCGGCGCGCCGGGGGCGACACCCCATTCCTCCGCCTCGAAGCGGGTCATCACGTGCTTGTCCTGGAACGCCACCCGCCCGTCCGGCGCGAGCAGTGGCGCGCGGTTGACGATGCGATCGCCGTCGCGGAACGGCAGGGTGCCGGGCAGCAGCCACACGCCATGCCGCCGCGCCACCGCCCGCGCCGCCGCGACCGCCGCATCGGCCTGCGCGACCGCGCGCCGCAGTTCGGCAGCGATGTCAGGCCGCTCGCCCGCCGCCGCCTCCAGCGATGCGTATTCCGCCGTCAGTAGCATGTGCGCCCCAGCGCCGGCCGCCTCCGCCACGGCCCGGTCGAGCCGCGCCGCCCAGGCACCGACCCCGTCGCCGCGCGCCACCTGCCAGGCCAGCACGCCTACGCGAACCGCGCTCATCCCTGGGGGGCCGCGCGCAGCGGCTTGATCCAGAAGGATAGCCGGTGGGCCACCTTGTCGGCGGAATCCACCTGCTTCCAGCGCATCGTGCAGGCGAGTTCCGGGTGGTGGGTGTAGCCGCGCCGCCGCCAGAACGCATCCAGCGGCACCGCGCCGGGCGGGCGCAGCGGGTGATCGGCCGGCCGCTCGACGGCGCAGAAGCACGCGAAATCGGCATCCGAGGTATCGCGCGCATGGGCCTCGCGCGCCGTGAAGAACGCAACCCCGATGCCCTGGCCGCGATAGCGCGGCAGCAACACCGACTCGCCGAAATAGAAATAGCGGGCCGGGTCAAGGCCCGCGGCCAGGAACGGCGCGCGGATACCCTGCTCCGCCTCGGCGAGCGGCAGGCAGGTGGAGCAGCCGACCGGCTCCTCCCCGTCGAAGGCCACCGCCATCCCGCCGCGCGGGCACTGCGCGAGTTCGGAGAGATAGACGCGCTCCTCATCAAGCACGCCGTCATAGAGGTAGGGCCAGTCGCGGAACACCGCGATGCGCAGCCGCGCCAGCGCCGGCAGATAGGGGCGCATGGCAGCGCCGGCGAAGAATTCGATGCGTGGGGTCATGGTCGCCAGATGACACTGGCACGCCCGCTTGCCAAGCGCCCCCCAGGCGCTATGTCGGCGCCCTCACACCGAGGGAGGTTTCGCGATGCCCCGCGTCATGTTCACCGGCGGCAGCGGCAAGGCCGGGCGGCACGTCGTGCAGTATCTGGTCGAGCACGGCTGCCAGGTGCTCAACCTCGATCGCACGCCGCTCGACAATCCCACCGTGCGCACGCTGATCACCGACATCACCGACAGCGGCCAGGTGTTCAACGCGCTGTCGTCCTACATGGGCCTGCGCGAGTTCGATCCGTCGCTGCGGCCGGTGAAGCCCGACGCGGTGGTGCATTTCGCCGCCATCCCGCGCATCATGATCACGCCCGACAACGAGGTGTTCCGGATCAACACCATGGGCACCTACAACGTCATCGAAGCGGCGGTGACGCTCGGCATCCGCAAGATCATCATTGCCTCGTCGGAAACCACCTACGGCCTCGTCTTCAACTACGAGCCGCGCGATCCGGTCTACCTGCCGCTGGATGAGGAGTACCCGGTCGATCCGCCGGACAGCTACGCGCTGTCGAAAATCTGCAACGAGGCGACCGCGCGCGCCTTCGCCACCCGCAGCGGCTTCGACATCTACGCCATCCGCATCGGCAACGTCATCGAGCCGCACGAATACGCGAAATTTCCCGAGTTCTTCGCCAACCCCGAAGGACGCAAGCGCATCACCTGGAGCTACATCGACGCCCGCGACCTCGGCCAACTGGTGTTGCGCGCCATCGAAACCGACGGGCTCGGGTTTCAGATCTTCAACGCGGCCCAGGACGATTGCTCATCGGACCTGCCGACCGCCGAATTGCTGCGCCGCTACTATCCGAACGTCCCGCTCAAGCGACCGCTCGGTGAGTATGAAACGCTGCTGTCAAACCGTCGCGCGCGCGAAATGCTCGGCTTCAGGCCGGAGCATTCGTGGCGGAAGGAGTTGCAAGCACCGCGCTGAACGCCAGCCGCTCGCGCGCGACGATCGCGTTGCGGGCGGCCTGCAGCGGTGCCACCAGCGCCTCCGGTGTCACCCCGTCCGCATCCATCACCATGCGGATCAGCGGGTCGGTGAGCAGCGTCTCGAAGTTGAGAGGGCGCACGCTGTCCTGGCACATCGCGGTTTCCTCCTGCCGACACCGCGAATTTGGGAAGATTCCGCGTCTCGTCGCTGCGACAAGGGCGTTAAATGCGCGACAGATACTCTATGTTACAGCGCTTCAACTCAATCGTGGATCGATCCAGCGCGCCCAGGCCATCCGATTGTCCGGGGCACCGGGCGCCATCGCCGTCTCCAGCACCGCGACCGCCGGCCCGCGCAGACCGTCCGGCAGCGTGAGCACCAGCCGGTCGGCGGCGTGGCCGGCGACGTCGGCCGAGCCCTCGGCCAGCATGGTGCCGTCCTCGCGCAGCAGGCGGGCGGTGAAACGGATGGTGGTGCAGCCAGGCGAGCCGGCGTGCTGCACGCCGCTCGCCAGCCGCGTGTGTCCGTCGAGCAACACCGGGAAGCTGGCGCGCGCCGGCCGCTCCCCTGGCGGGTTGGGATGCAACTGGCAGCTCGTGCCGTCGAAGATGAAGAACCCCCAGGCGACATTGGCCACGTCCTGCAGGCGGAACAGTGCTCCGCCCGGCTCGGCACGGATCAACGTGATCTCCTGCGGCAGGTTCGGCAGCGCGGTCAACGGCGTGCGGCGCTCGATCAGGTCGAAGGCACCGTGCTGTCGGCGCGCGAACATCTCCTCGGGAAAGCAGGCGAGCACCATGCCGCGCGCCTGCGTCGCCAACTGGTCGTAGCAACGCACCAGCACAACATCGACCTGCCGCAGCCACGGCGCCAGCGGATCGGCGAACAGCTCCCTCTCGCTGCCGGCGGCATCGCACACCACCATGTCGGCATGGGTCCAGCCGGCGCGCGCCAACAGGTCGGGCAGCGTGATGGCGCCGATGGTGCGGTCGGCGTCCAGCGCCTCGTCGGTCAGGCGTACTGCCCAATCGGCCTGCAACCTCGCGGCGGCGGCGAGGCGGGTGGCATGGTGCCACAGCGCCGCCTGCGCCACGCGGATGCGGCGCCAGGGCGTCGTATTGAGCGATAGCAGGCGGAAGTTGTCGGCCAGCGGCTCGGCCGCCAGCACCTGCGCCCGCGGAAACTGCCGCGCCAGCGCCACGGTGGCGTAGCCGGCATAGGCGCCGATCACCACGATGCGCTGTGGCGTGGCGCGCAGCCCCGGCAGCGCATAGACGCCGTCGCGGAACGCGCCGGCCAGCGCGGTGATGTCCGGGGTGCCGGCACGGAACCACAGCGGCGCCCCGACCTCCGGCAGCAGCGCCCAGAACAGCCCGCTGCGCGTGCCGGCCAGGCGCATCAGGTGCTCGAAATAGGCCGCGCGCACGGCCCGCTCCTGCGGCGCGGCGGCCAGGGCCGCCTCCAGTTCCGCCTTGCGCGGCATATCGCCCGGCACGCCGGGAGCCGGCGGCGCGGCGGGCCGCGCCGCGGCGTCGGTGATGCCGAGGGAGAAGGGTTCCGGCTGAGGCATGGGCGACGCATCCTTTCCCTGCCAGCATCCGGCATTTCCGGCAACTTGGCGAGGGATGGGGCCGCGCCGGGAGGCCGACCGTGTCGGCAATAAATGCGACTGGATTATCTTTTCGACCTATGGCATGTTACGCACATTCGTCATATGCCGGCGGCATGGGCCGCGGGGGAGGGTGACATGTCGCAGACCCAACAGATCCGCCTGACCAACATCTTACGGGACACCATTGTCAGCCTGGTTCGGCGGGAGGGGCCAGATCTAACGGCGCGGCAGCTCGGCGTACTGCTGATTTGTTACCTGGAAGAAGGGCCGCACACGGTGCGCGGCCTGGCGGCGCGGCTGGCGGTGGCGAAGCCGGCCATCACCCGTGCGCTGGACCGGCTGGAGGAATTCCAGTTCGCCCGCCGGATGCAGGACCCGCGCGACCGCCGCAGCATCGTGGTGGCGCGGACCCAGGACGGCGATGCGTTCATGGATCACCTTCGCGGTCTGCTCGACGATGCGTCGCGCCACGCCGGTACGGCGCGCGCCCATGTCGGCCGCAACGCCGAAATGCACGCCGCCGCTGTCTGACCGTCCCGCCGAATGCGTCCTTCGGCCAGGCAAAACGCCCGGCCGCGCGTCACGCTTCCGGCCGGAACCGGTTGACGCCACCCTCGCCTCTCGATCGCCGCACCCTCTGGCCTGCACCCCCGGCGCGCTTTCGCAACGCGACCGGACCGGGCAGCATGGCCGGACCATCGGACGGATGCGGCCATGGCCGAGCGCCTGTGTCAGGCGGTGATCGCCTATGAAACCGAGGCGGCGGCCGCGGCGCGGCTGACCGGCCACGGCCATGCCCCCGACATCGCCGCCGAGATCGCCATCTATCTTGCGCAGGCGACCGACCTGCCGGCGCACATGTCCGAAATCACGGCGGCGCTGGCGCAAGCCGGGATCACGGCGCGCTTCGTGCCGCTCGACGCGCTGGCGCCGCTGGTGCCGGAGTTGGCGGCGGCGCGGGCGGCGACGCTGCTGTGGAACCTGACCGACGGCATCCGTTTTTATCGCGGTTCGAGCGTGCCGGCGCTGGCACGGCTGATCGACCTGCCCCGTTTCGGGTCACCGCCGGCGGCGCAGCATCTGTGCCAGGACAAGTTCGCCACCCTCGCGGTGGCCGGCGCCGCCGGCCTGCCCTGCCCGCCCACGCGGCTGATGCAGGGCGCGCGGCAGATCGCGGCGCTTGGCGGGGAACGCGGCGACGGGCCGTTCTTCGTCAAGCCGAACACGCTCGGCGCCAAGCTCGGCATCTTCGCCGACAGTCGCTGCGCCACCGCAGCCGAGGCCGCGGCGCGGGCACAGCGGCTGTGGGAGCGTTACGGCGACCGGGCGCTGGTGCAGCCCTATATCGAGGGCGCGGATGTGCGGGTGAGCTTCCTCGACACCGGCGGGGAATTCCGCCGCCAGCTCGGCATCTTCCGGCTCGCACCCGATCCTGCCGGCGAGGCGGCCGGCGCCTTCATGACCATGCGCGACAACGAGACGCTGTCGGGCGCGAGCGACAGCGCCGGCGGGCGCGGCGGGTTCGGCCGGGGACGCGCGGCGGCGTTCGTGCCGCGGATGCTGGACCTGCGCGCCGAGCCGCAGTCCGCCGGCGCAGTGGCGGCAATCGAGGACGCGGCGGAACGGCTGGCACAGCTGCTCGGCCTGACCGACATCTTTTCGATGGATTTCCGCCTCGCCGCCGACGGGTCGCCGACCTTCCTGGAATTCGAGGTCTGCCCGGCGGTGACAATTTACGATTTCCGCATCTACCTGGACAAAGTCCATGGCCTTTCACTGGGGCCGGCGCTGGCGCGCGCGTTCCGCCGCGCGCACGCGGGGCACGGCGGGCGCGATTGTGCCTGACAATTTCACTATTTCACAGCGTATATAATCCGACCACCTTGTTTGCCGACGTGAATTGAATTAAGCCGGGGCAACTGCTCCGGGGGGGAACACCACGATGGCCAGTCAACATCCCGAGACGCTCGCGCTGCATGCCGGGTGGCGGCGCGATGCGGCGACGCACGCGGTCGCTGTGCCGATCTACCAGACCACCAGCTACCAGTTCGACAGCACCGAGAACGCGGCCAACCTGTTCGCGCTCAAGGAACTGGGCAACATCTACACCCGGATCATGAACCCCACCACCGATGCGCTGGAGCAGCGGCTGGCGGCGATGGAGGGCGGGGTGGCGGCGCTGGCGCTGGCCTCCGGACAGGCGGCGAGCGCGTTCGCGGTGCAGAACCTGGCGCGCGCCGGCGACAACATCGTGGCCTCGACCGATCTCTACGGCGGCACCTGGAACCTGTTCGCCAACACGCTGCGCGACCAGGGCATCGAGACGCGCTTCGTCGATCCCTCCGACCCCGAGGCGTTCCGCCGCGCGACCGATGATCGCACGCGCGCCTACTACGCCGAGACGCTGCCGAACCCGAAGCTGCGCCCCTTCCCAATCGCCGAGGTTGCTGCGATCGGCCGGCCGCTCGGCATCCCGCTGATCATGGACAACACCGCCGCCCCCCTGGTCGTCCGACCGTTCGAGCATGGCGCGGCGGTGGTGATGTATTCGCTGACCAAATATCTCGGCGGGCACGGCAACTCGATCGGCGGCGTGATCATCGACGGCGGCACTTTCGACTGGGAGGCGCACCCCTCGCGCCAGCCGCTGTTGAACGAGCCGGACCGGAGCTATCACGGTGCCGTCTGGACGCAGGCGGTCAAGCCGCTCGGCCCGATCGCTTACATCATCCGCGCCCGGGTGGTGCTGCTGCGTGACCTCGGTGCCGCGCTCTCGCCGTTCAACGCCTTCCTGATCCTGCAAGGTGTGGAGACAGTGGCGCTGCGCATGAAGGCGCATTGCGACAATGCCCTGGCAGTGGCGAAATTCCTGCGGTCGCGACGCGAGGTGACGCGGGTGATCCATCCCTCGACGCTGACCGGGCTCGATGCGGAATGGACGCGCAAATATATGCCGCATGGCCAGGGCGGGCTCGTCGGGTTCGAACTGGCGGGCGGCGCGGAGGCCGGGCGGCGTTTCATCGATTCGCTCAAGCTGCTGTACCACGTTGCCAATATCGGCGACGCGCGCAGCCTCGCGATCCATCCGGCGAGCACCACGCATTCACAGCTTTCGGCGGAGGAGCAGTTCGCGACCGGGGTTTCGCCAGGCTATGTGCGGCTGTCGATCGGCATCGAGCACATCGACGACATTCTCGCCGATTTGGCGCAGGCGCTGGACGCGGCAGGGGGCTGAGGGGCCGGCGCGGTCGCTGCTACCACGCCTCCAGCAGCGCCCGCGTCTCCTCCACCGCGACCTGCCACAGCGCCAGCATCTCGTCGTCGCTGCGCGCGGGGCGGCCGCCGTAGCTGCCCTCCTCCAGCACGTTGCGCACCTCGAAGGGCGGCAGGGTGCGCAACCGGTCGATATCGACCGCCGCCTTGTCACCCTCCGCCGACGTGCCGGGCAGGCGCGTCCAGGGGAAGTTCTCCAGCCAGTTGGCGTGGGTCGGACCGGGGCCGGTGGCGAGCGCCTTGGCCCAGGTGCGCGGCGCCCGCCACCAGTCGTGGAAGCGGACGCGGCAGTCGGGGTTGTCCATCATCCATTCCTGCGCGAGCGACCCGGCGGCGACGTTGCCGGCATGGCCGTTGACCACCAGGATGCGGCGGAAGCCGCTGCGCTTCAGCCCGTCCAGCATGTCGCGCATCACCGCACACAGTGTCTCGACGCGCAGGGTGATGCTGCCGGGAAAGGCAGCATAGGAAGGCGTCACGCCATAGGGCAGCGCCGGAAAAACCGGCACGCCCAGCGGTTCGGCCGCCTCGACCGCGACACGCTCGGCGAGGATGGCGTCGGTCAGCAGCGACAGCCCGGCATGCTGCTCGGTGCTGCCGATCGGCAGCGCGGCACGGTCGTCGTGGCGGACCCAGTCCTCCACCATCTGCCAGTCCATCTCGGCGATGCGCATGCGGGCTCCGGGAGATTGCGGGGCGGGAGAGGCGGCGGTTCAGCGGGCGGAGATCAGCATGGCGTCGCAATTGCTGCGCCCGGCCAGCAGGCAGTCCTCCACCGCGCATTTCGCCTGCAGGGTGCGGACCAGGAACAGACCGATCACCACCAGCAGCAGCACCACGGCCAGTCCGGCGAGGCTCGCCGTCTGGCGATCCGCGCCCTCCTGGTCGTCGTCCACAAACAGCAGCCGCGCGATTCGAGGCATGTGTTCCACCCGCAGGTTGTCAGCCTACTCCCATTCATGGGGGGTGGGGCAAGGATGGCCACGCGCCCCTACCGTTGCGGCATGCGGCATGCTCTATCGTGGCCGTGACCCCGCCCGTTGACGATCGCGACGCGGTCATCCGCGCCTGGTGCCTCGAACAAACAGCGCCATGACTCGCCCCTCCGCTGCCGCGCGCCGAGGCCGAGGCGGCGTTCGCGCTGTTGAACGCAACCGCACCGAATGTATTTCTGTTTACGATACAAAACGGGAACGCGCCGCTGACAAGAAGCCGCGCGCGCGGCAGTTCCGCGGTTCGTCTGGAAGGCGACGCGGCACGGCGGTTCCTGCACCTTTATGCTGGCACGTCCCCCGACGTCAGCGGCGTGTGAGGCCGCGGGAAGACGGGTCGCCGTGCCGCGCGGACAGCGGGGCGGTACCGGCCGCACCGCAGGCGACGCTGCAGGCGCAGGGCAAACCGGCAGAACCCGCCCGCGCCGCGTCCGCCTTTCAATCGTGCTCGAACCCGTACACCTCCGGGAGAATGAAGATCGCCGCCAGCAGCCCGATGAGCGGGAAGATCGCGGTGAACAGCGTGGCGTTGGCCTGGCCGATCGCGGTGAACAGCACGGGAAACAGAAAGATCGCCAGGAACGACGGCAGCTTGACAAACACGTAGGCAAAGCCCGAGGCGGTGCCGCGATATTCCGGCCGCGCCACCATCGAGGGGATGGTGACTACGTTTTCGGCGTCCCAGTAATGTCCCCATAGCATCGCCGCCGCCGCGAAGGGCAGGATCGCGACATGGCCGGTGTAGAGCGCCGCCGCCGCGACAAGCAGCGATGCCAGCACGATCGCGAAGCCGGCGATGCTCAGGCCGCGCTGGCCGATCTTCGGCGTGATCATCGGACCGACCCAACCGGAAATCGCGGCGATGATGTAAAGCGCGAGCGTGACCAGATTCGTCCCCAGGATACCGGAGACGCCGACCATCACGAACAGCACCGGAATGTAAAAGCCGAAGGTCGAGAACTCGCTGCTCTGCGCGAAGCAGGCGATCCATCCAAACAGCGTCGCCCGCCAGCGGATCGGGTCGCGGCGGATGTCGGCGAGGAACGCCGTCGGGCGCGGCCTGACGACGTCCACGTCGCGGTCCGGCAGCATGTCAAGGGCATCGCCGTACATGCTCGACGTGATCTGCTTGGCCTCGCGAAACCGGCCCCGCCGGATCAGCCACACCGCCGTCTCCGGCAGGTCGTGGCGCAGGATGAAGATGATCGCGGCCGGCAGCGCGCCGAGGCCCAGCGTGACGCGCCAGACCAGATCGTGATTCATCTCCGCGATCAGGAACACGGCGATCACCGCGAGCGTCAGCACCTCGCCGATCGCGAACATGAACTGCCATCGGTTGCCCATCACCTCGCGCTCGCCACGCGGCATGGACTCCATGATGTAGGTGTAGCCGTTGGCGATATCGCTGCCGAGCGGGATGCCGAGGATCAGGCGCACCACCACCAGCCACGTCATGTTCGGCACGAAGGCCTGCGCGAGCGCGAAGATGACGAACATCAGCATGGTCGAGAGGAACACCGCGCGACGTCCGATCTTGTCAGACAGCCAGCCGCCGAGCAGCGCGCCGATGATCGCCCCACCCTGCGTGCCCGCCGCCGCCAATCCCAGCAGCGCCGGCGAGGGATGGAAGATGTTCCTGAGGAAGATGAGTACGAAGGCAATCGAATAGAGATCCCACGCCTCGACCAGGATCGAGGCCATCATCAGCCAGCCGATGCGGTTGCCCTTGGGGTTGTAGCGCGTGACCAGGTAGCTGACCGCGCGGTCCATGACCGCCTGATTCGTGACCGCAGACACGCCCTTACCTCCCCGGTTGCCCATCCGCCGCAAGGAATCCCGCCATCGCTGCCGTGAACCCTTCAGGATCGTCGGCGTGCAGCCAGTGCCCGGCCCTGTTCAGCGCGGCGAAGCGCGCGGCGGGAAACAGCGCGCGGATCGCCGCCCGATGGTCCGCCCGCACATAATCCGAGCGGGCGCCGGTCAGAAACAGTGTCGGCCCCTCGTAACGGCCGTGAATCTCCTCCGGCCAGCCGACCAGGACCGGCAGCGCCGCCGCGATCGCCGCGAGATCGATGCGCCAGCGCGGCGCGACGCCGGTGGAAAGATTGGTCAGCAGGAAGCCGCGCACGCGGGCGTCAGGCACCGCATCGGCCAGCGCCGCATCCGCCTGCGCGCGCGTCAGACCCGCGTGCAGCGGCACGGCGGCCATCGCGGAGAGATACGCCGCGTGCGACATCTCGTGCGGGTACGCGACCGGCGCGATGTCGGCGACCAGCAGGCGCCCGACTGACACGGGCGACGTGAGCGCCGCGCACATCGCCACCTTGCCGCCCATCGAGTGCCCGACCAGCGCGCAGGGCAGCGCATCGGCGGCGCGCAGCGTTTCCAGCACGTCGGCCGCCATCTCGGGATAGCTCATGCCCGGCGCGCGCGGGCTGACGCCGTGGTTGCGCAGGTCGAGCGCGATCACCCGCCGCCCCGTCGCCGCGAGCGCCCGCTGGACGGTCGCGAAGTTCCCTGCGTGGCCATACAGGCCGTGCAACAGCGCGACCGGCGGCCCCTCGCCGCGCTCGACCGCGTGCAGGATCATCGCGTCGCGCTCAGTCCGCAACGCGCAGCACGATCTTGCCGATATGCGCGCTGCTTTCCATCAGCGTGTGCGCCGCCGTCACATCGGCCAGCGCGAACACCTGATGGATCACCGGCCCGCAGCGTCCGCGATCGAGCACCGGCCACACGCTCTCGCGCAACGCCGCCGCGATCGCGCCCTTCTGCGCTGTGGTGCGCGGACGCATGGTCGAGCCGGTGATGGTCAGCCGCCGCGTCATCACCGGCATCAGGTCGAAGTTCTCCACCTTGGAGCCTTGCAGGAAGGCGATCTGCACCAGCCGCCCGTCCATCGCAAGCGCGCGGATGTTGCGCGCGAAATACGGCGCGCCGACCATGTCGAGCACGACATCGACGCCGCGCTTGTCGGTGAGCCGCATGACCTCGTCGAGGAAGTCAACCTCACGGTAGTTGATCGCCGCCGCCGCGCCGAGCCTGCGGCACGCCTCCGCCTTGGCCGCGCTGCCGACGGTGGCGTAGGCCGTGGCGCCGAACGCATCGGCAAGCTGGATCGCCGTGACGCCGATGCCGGAACTGCCGCCATGCACCAGCACCGACTCCCCACGGCCGAGCCGGCCGAGCATGAACAGATTGGCCCAGACGGTGAAGTACGTCTCGGGCAGCGCCGCAGCGCGGATCGCGTCGTAGCCCTGCGGCCACGCCAGGCACTGCGCCGCGGGCACCGCGCAATACTCGGCATAGCCGCCGCCGTTGGTCAGTGCGCAGACTCGGTCACCGCTGTGCAGGCCGCGCACCTCGGCACCGATCGCGACGACCTCGCCCGCCACTTCCAGCCCCAGGATCGCACTTGCGCCGGGCGGCGGCGGATACAGGCCCTGGCGCTGCACAACGTCGGGACGGTTGACGCCAGCGGCGGCCACGCGGATCAGTACTTCATCCGGCTTCGGCTGCGGCACGGGACCGGTCACCAGATGCATCACCTCCGGCCCGCCGGCGCCCTGCGTCGCGACATGGGTCATGGTCTGCGGCAGGCTCGACATGCGCCAGACTCCTTCATTGCCTGTGCCGAGGCTTTCCCGCCGCCCCTCCGCCGTCAAGCCGTCACCACAAAGCGGGTTGCGCAAGGGCGACGCGCGTCCGATGCTCATTGACACATCGGACAGAGTTGAAGGAGTGCGCGTGCCGACCATCCGCCGCCGCAAGCTGCTCGGCGCCGGCCTGGCCGGCCTCGCCGCCAAACGCGCGCGCGCCGCCACCCCCGAGCCGCTGCCGCTCGGCGCGTTGTTCCCGTTTTCCGGCCCGCTGTCGTTGCTGGGCGACGAGAGTTTCCGCGGCCTCGACCTCGCCGCCGACGAACGCAACGCCGCCGGCGGACTGCTCGGGCGCAAGGTCGTGCTGGTGCGCGGCGATGCCGCCGACACCAGGCAGGCGGCCGCCGAAGCCCAACGTCTGACCGCGAAGGCGCAGTGCCCGGCAATCTTCGGCAGCTACGCCTCCGTCGTGGCGCTCGCCGCCTCCGCCGTCAGCGAACTGGCCGGCGTGCCGTATTTCGAGCTGGACGCGCTGGCCGACGCGATCACCGAGCGCGGGTTCAAGCTGCTGTTCCGCACCGGCCCGACGGCGCGCGCCTGCGGCGTGATGGCGGTCGATGCCGTGGCCGATCAGCTCGCCCCGCGCTGGCAAACCGCGCCCGCGCAGGTACGCATGGTCATCCTGCACCAGGACGGCCCTGCCGGCACCGCGATCGCCGAGGCCGAGCAGGCGCAGGCAGCTTCACGCGGCTTTCCGCCACCCGATCGCATCGCCTACTCCGCGGCGATCCTGGATTTCGCACCGATCGTGCAGCGGGTGCGCGGCAGCGGCGCGCAGGTGGTGCTGCATTCCGGGCTGCTGAATGACGTGCTGCTGTTCCACCGCGCCATGCAGCAGGCCGGCTGGCGGCCACGGATGCTGATCGGCACCGGCGGCGGCTACGGGCTGGCCGACGCGGCGCAGGCGCTGGGCGAGGCAATCAACGGCATCATGAGCGTGGGCATGACGCCCTACCGCACCTCCGTCGTGGCAGCGCCCGGCGCGGCGCGGGTGGCGAGTGCGTATCAGCGCAAATACGGCGCCCCGCCGCGCTCGGGGCATTCTCTGGTCTGCTACGCCGGCGCGCGCGCCTGCCTCGATGCCATCGAGCTGGCGGGAACGCTGGAGCGCGAGAAGCTGCGCGCGGCGATGCTGGCGACCGACATCCCCCCCGGCGCGACTGCCGCCGGCTGGGGCGTGGCGTTCGACGAGCGTGGTCAGAACCGGCGCGCGACGCCCTTCCTGGCCCAGTGGCAGAACGGCGCGCTTGTTACGGTTGCGCCGTATCCCGCGGCGGTCGCACCGCTGACAGCCACGCTGGGTGACTGAGGCGCCGCGACATGAAATTGCCGTTGCGCGGGCGAATTGGTCCGGTCTGGCCGGTTGCCGCGGCCGGCACGGCGTATAGAGTGGCCCGCCATGTCCACGACGCCGCTCGACGAGGCGCTGCTGCCGCAGCCGCCCCTGCCGCAGTTCGACGTGCATCTGGCGCCGCCCGACCTCACCCCATGGCGGGAGGGCAATTGCGGCGTGCCGGGGTTTACCTCGCGAACGGCGCCGGTCGCGGGACCACATGTGGCGCTGATCGCTCTGACGCACGGCAACGAACTGGCCGGTGCGATCGTGCTCGATCGGCTGCTGCGGGCGGGGCTCGCGCCGCTGCGTGGACGGCTGACCTTCGGCTTTGCCAACCTCGCCGCCTTCGACCGGTTCGACGCTTCCCAGCCGACCGCGTCACGGTTCCTCGATGAGGACATGAACCGGCTGTGGGAGCCGGCGGTGCTGGACAGCGCGCGCCGATCGATCGAACTCGACAGGGCACGACAGATGCGACCGTTGATCGAGACAATTGACGTGCTGCTCGACCTGCACTCGATGCTGTGGGCCTCCGAGCCGCTGCTGCTCAGCGGCGGCACCGCCAAAGGCCGGGAACTCGCGGTGGCGATCGGCCAGCCGTCGCTGGTGGTGGCCGATACCGGCCATGTCAGCGGCCGGCGGCTGATCGATTACGGCCGTTTCGCCGATCCGGACGCGCCGCAGGCGGGGGTGCTCGTGGAGGGCGGCCAGCACTGGGAGCCAGCGACGGTGACGATGACGCTCGCCAGCGTCGCCGGGCTGCTGCGCCACCTGGGGCTGGCGGACAGCCATCCGGCCTTGCCGCCGCCCGCGCCGCCAGCGCCGCTGCGCATCGCCGAGGTGACGCAGGTCGTCACCGCGGCGACGGCGAGCTTCGCCTTCGTGCGGCCGTTCCGCGGCGGCGACATCGTTCCCACGCGCGGCACGCTGATCGCCACGGATGGCGACAGCGAAATCCGTACCCCGCATGATGATTGCCTGCTGGTGATGCCGAGCCTGCGCCCCAGTCGCGGACACACGGCAGTCCGGCTGGCGCGCATGATCGCCGGCTGACCCCGTCCGGCGCCGGCTGCATGGAACTTGCCGGGGATTGCCGCGTCTGTGCGAAATGGCACGCATCTTTCTCGTGGAGGACGATGCCGATGTCCGCGCCGTGATCGAGCGGGCCCTGAGCGACTGCGGGCACGAGGTTGCCGCCACCTCCGACTACGCCACAGCCGAGCGGGCCGTCCTCCATGCGGCGTTCGACCTGCTGATCACGGACGTGAGCCTGCCGGGCGGCAGCGGCCGGGGCCTGGGGCAGGAAGCGGCGCTGCGCGGGGTGCCCACGCTCTTTATTACTGGCGACTTCGGCCATATGACCGCACTGGAGGCCGAGGGCGCGTCGCTGCTGCGCAAGCCGTTCCGCCTGCAGGCGCTGCACGACGCGGTGTCGGACCTTCTCGGCGCCGCCGGGGCGGTCCGCTGAGCCGTCACACGATCTCGCGATCACCGCGCGCCAGTGCCGCCGCGAGCCGCTGATACTCGTGACGGTATCGCCTTGATCGTAGGTGAAGCAATGCGGGGCGGCGAACAGCGTGCGGTGGAGCGACCGGCCGATATCGGCGCGTCTCGCCGGCAGTGGCGGGATGCGGGCGACGTCCGACAGTGCCCGCGGCGGCCCGCTGCAGGTCGTGGGCGGCGGTAGCGCGATTGTCGGCCAGGACCTAGCACCTCCGTGCCACGGGCGAGCAGGGCGGCCAAGCCGGCGCCGTTATGCCGGCGGCCATTGCCCTACCTCGTGCGGAACCCCGTCACGATACCGCAAACGACCGGCATGAGGATTGGCAAATGCAATGATGCCCGGCGTGCGGCGGTGATCCGCCATGCGGCCGGTTGACTTCGCCAAGCCGCCACGGCCCATTCCCCGGCTTAGTCCGGGGAACCGCCGTGTCAGCAGCCGCCCAGCCAGCGCGCTTCGTGGAGGGATCGACACTGCGCCACGTCGTGGTGATGGCCGGCACCGGCGCGATCGGGCTGGTGGCGGTGTTCGGCGTCGATCTGCTGAACCTGCTCTATCTGTCGCTGCTCCGCGAGCCGCGCATCATCGCCGCGGTCGGCTTCGTCGGCGTGATCGGGTTTTTCCAGCTTTCGATCGCAATCGGATTGACCATCGGGCTGTCGGCGGTGGTGTCGCGCCAGATCGGCGCTGGAGCGGTGGCGCAGGCGCGGCGCATTGCCGCCTCCAGCCTGCTGACGATCGCCGCGGCGACGGCGGTGCTCGGGGTGGGCACGGTGGCGCTGCTCGGCCCGATCCTCGACCTGCTCGGTGCGGTTGGAGAGACGCGGGCGCTGACCGTGCGGTTCCTGCTCATCGTCTCGCCCTCGCTGCCGCTGGTCGCGGGCGGCATGTGCTGCAGCGCGCTGCTGCGCTCGGCCGGCGACGCGCGCCGGGCACTCAACGTCACGCTGTTCGCGGCGATCGCCGCGGCGATCCTCGATCCGCTGCTGATCTTCGCCCTGCATCTCGGCTTCACCGGAGCGGCCATCAGCACGGTGCTGTCGCGCGCGGTGATGCTGGCGACCGGCTGGGCCGGCGCATCGGGGCGGCACGACATGATCGGGCGGGTGCAGCCGGCCGCCGTATTCGACGACGTGCGGATGGTGTTTGCCGTGGCGGGCCCGGCGATCCTGACCAGCATCGCCACTCCGTTCGGTGCCGCCTACGTGACGCGCAGCATGGCGCATTTCGGCGCCGAGGCCGTGGCCGGCCAGGCCAGCATCGACCGGCTGGTGCCGGTCGCGTTCGGGCTGGTGTTCGCGCTGACCGGCGCAGTCGGGCCGATTCTGGCGCAGAACCTCGGTGCCGCGCGGCACGACCGGGTGCGCGCGGCGCTGCGCGACAGCCTGCTGTTCGTGGTGGTGGCGGTGTGCGGCGCGTGGCTGCTGCTGTTCGCGGCGCAAGGCCTGATCGTCCGGGTGCTGGCCGCCCAGGGCGAGGCGGGGATGCTGGTGCACCTGTTCTGCACCTGGATCGCCGGCAGCTTCCTGTTCACTGGCGCGCTGTTCGTCGCCAACGCGGCGTTCAACAATCTCGGCTTCCCGCTGCTGTCCACCGCTTTCAACTGGGGACGTGCCACGCTCGGCACGATCCCGCTGGTCACGCTCGGCCAGCAATACGGTCCGGCGGGGGTGCTGGCCGGCTCGGCCGCCGGATCGGTGCTGTTCGGGCTGGCGGCGGTGTTCGTCGCCTTCCGCGTCGTCGGTCGGCTCGGCGGCGCCGCACCGCTCGCGGCACCCGCGCGACCGGAGGTGCCGCATGCAGCAGCATAGCCCGCGACTGCCGCCGAGTGCCGCGACGCGCCGTCGCCACCGCGCGGACGATGCCATGCGGGTGCAGTTCGGCGCCTTCGAACTGCGCAAGCGCGCCGCGGAGCGGTTCGACTGGCGCGATCCGTACCATTTCGCGCTGTCGCTGACCTGGCCGCGATTCGCGCTGGCGTTCCTGCTGCTGAACCTCGGCATCAACGTGCTGTTCGCGGCGCTCTATCTGCTGCAGCCAGGCAGTATCGCCAATGCGCGGCCCGGCCGCTTCAGTGACGTGTTCTTCTTCAGCATGGAGACGCTTGCGACCGTCGGCTACGGCACCATGTCGCCGGCGACGCTGTATGGCCACAGCGTCGCGGCGGCGGAGATCATCGCCGGCATGGCGTTCACCGCCATCATGACCGGCCTGACCTTCGTCCGCTTCTCGCGCCCCAAGCCGAAGATCCTCTATGCCGACCACCCGGTGATCGCCACCCGAAACGGCCGCCCGACACTGATGCTGCGTATCGCCAACGGGCGCACCGGTATGCTGATCGACGCCCGCGCCGAACTCGCCGCCCTGATCGCCGAGCGCACGCAGGAGGGCCAGTTCTTCCGCCGCATCCACGACCTCCGGCTTCAGCGCAACCGCTTGCACATGTTTCCGCTGACCTGGACGCTGATGCACGACATAGATGAGCAGAGCCCGCTGCACGGACGGGACGCGGCGGGGCTGGCGGCGATGGATTTCCGGCTGTTCATCGCGCTCAAGGCGCATGACTACGTGCTCGGCGCCGACATCTTCGACGCAAAGACCTACTTCGCGGGCGACATCGTGTTCGGCATGCGCTACGCCGATGCGGTGTCGATCGACGAGCAAGGCCGCACCGTTGCCGACCTCTCCCGCCTGAGCCTGCTGGAAGCGGAAGGCGCGCCGAACTTCGGTGGCGCGGCGCAGGGGCACGCCTGAGGCACCATGTCGATCACACGCGATCCTGCCGCTGCCGTGGATGGACCGTATGCCTGGATGCGGCTGGCGCTGTCGGTGCTGCTCAGCACGGTGGGCGGAATCGGCCTGTGGTCGGTGGTGGTGGCGCTGCCGGCGGTACAGGCGGAATTCGGCATCGCACGCGGCGCGGCCTCCCTGCCCTACGCGCTGCTGATGACCGGGCTGGCCACCGGCAACCTGCTGATGGGGCGGCTGGTCGATCGCGTCGGCATCGTCCCGCCGCTGCTGATCGCGGGCACAAGCCTGGCGGTGGGCTACCTGCTTGCGAGCCTCGCCGGGGGGCTGCCGGTGTTTGCACTGGCCTATTTCCTGCCGATCGGGCTGCTGGGCAGTTCGGTGACGTTTGGGCCGCTGATGGCCGATGTGTCGCACTGGTTCGTGCGCCGGCGTGGGGTCGCAATGTCAATCTGCGCCGCCGGCAACTACGTCGCCGGCGCGATGTGGCCACCGCTGCTGCAGGCGAGCATCGCCGCCTTTGGCTGGCGGCAGACGCATCTGTTCGCCGCGATCCTGTGCGCCGGCGTCATTCTGCCCGCCGCCTTCGCGCTGCGCCGGCGCGCACCGACGCAGGTGGCGCACGCGCGCGCCGCCGCCTCCCTCGCGCCGCTGCCGGGCTTCCTCGGTTTCACGCCGGGCACGTTGCAGGGGCTGCTCTGTATCGCCGGCGTCGGCTGCTGTGTCGCGATGTCGATGCCGCAGGTCCACCTGGTCGCCTATTGCGGCGATCTCGGGTACGGCGCGGCGGCGGGCGCGCAGATGCTGTCGCTGATGCTGGCGCTCGGCGTGGTCAGCCGCATCGGCTCGGGCGTCGTCGCCGATCGCATCGGCGGGCTGGGCACGCTGCTGATCGGGTCGCTGCTGCAGATGACGGCGCTGCTGCTGTATCTGGGCTTCAGCGGGTTGACCTCGCTTTATGTGATTTCCGGTCTGTTCGGACTATTTCAGGGCGGCATCGTGCCGAGTTATGCGGTCATCGTGCGCGAATATTTCCCCCCGCGCGAGGCCGGGTTGCGTATCGGCGCAGTGCTGACGGCGACGATGCTGGGGATGGCGCTGGGTGGCTCCATGTCCGGCGCCCTGTATGACGTGACGGGCAGCTACCGCGCCGCCTTCGCCAACGGCGTCGCATGGAACGTCCTGAACGCGGCGATCGCGATGCTGCTGGTCTGGCGCGCCGGCGGGCGGGCGACCGCGCCCGCCTGACCCGCGCTGCTACGCCGCCGCGGCCTTGGCGCGGGCGGCGAACTGGTCATAGGCCTCCAACGCGGCGGCGGCGTACATCACGGTCGGGCCCGTGCCCATGTAGATCGCCATGCCCATCGTCTCCAGCAACTCCTCGCGCGTGGCGCCCTGCTTCACCGCCGCCTCGGCATGGAAGCCGATGCACGGGTCGCAGCGGATCGCCACCGAAATCGCCAGCGCCACCAGTTCCTTGGTCTTGGTGTCGAGGGCGCCCGCCTTCAGCGCCGCGCGGGCGATGTCGGAGAACTCCTTCATCACCTCCGGCGCGCCGGCGCGCAAGTCGCGCGTGGCGGCGGAGAAGTCGCGCGTGAGGTTCTGCCAGTCGTTGAGCATCCCGGCCACTCCGTTCAATGTTGCGGGGAGGCCGCGCAGGTGCGCACGCCAAGCACCGAGTAGAGCGGGCACCAGCCGACCGCCGCCGTCAGCAGCGGCACCACGCCGATCCACGCCCAGACCGGCCCACCGGTCAATGCCCAGACGATCAGGGCAACGCCCACCACCGCCCGAATCAGACGGTCGGTCAGGCCTTCGTTCCTTTCCATTCGCATCGCCGGAGTCCTCCGCCGCATGGTCGGCGAGGATCAGGGCACGGCGCTTGCGATCCGTCGTTGATCCTGGTCAATCGGCCCCGGCTCAGTCGGTGAACACGACCGTGCGATGCCCGTTCGGGATCACCCGGTCCTCCAGGTGCATCCGCACGGCGCGGGCCAGCACCCGGCGCTCGATGTCGCGGCCCTTGCGGATCAGGTCGTCGGGGCTGTCGCGATGGCTGATGCGCTCCACGTCCTGCTCGATGATCGGGCCTTCGTCGAGGTCGGACGTGACATAGTGGGCGGTCGCACCGATCAGCTTCACGCCGCGCGCGTGCGCCTGGTGATACGGCTTGGCCCCCTTGAAGCCGGGTAGAAAGGAATGGTGGATGTTGATGCAGCGGCCCGCGAGTTTCGCCACCAGCCCATCGGACAGCACCTGCATGTAGCGCGCCAAAACCACAAGATCAGCCTGCGCGGTACGCACGATCTCCCAGGTCTGGCTCTCCTGCTCCAGCTTGGTCTCACGCGTGATCGGAAGATAATGGAACGGAATGTCGTCGAAATCGAGATGTGCGTAGGTCTCGCGCGGATGGTTGGCGACGATGCCGACTAGGTCCATGGCGATCTCGCCGATCCGCCAGCGGTACAGCAGGTCGGCGAGGCAATGGTCGAATTTCGAGGCGAACAGCATCACCCGCCGCTTCTCGCCGCGCGGGCGCATCTGCCAGCTCATCGCGAACCGCTCGCCGATCGGCGCGAAGCCCTGGCGCAGCGCGGCGAGGTCCACGCCGTCACGCACCGGGTTGAACATCACGCGCATGAAGAAGCGGTTGGAGTCGGTGTCGTCGAACTGCTGCGCGTCCAGGATATTGCCGCCGCTCTCGAACAGATAGGTCGAGACGGCGGCGACGATGCCGGGGCGGTTGCGGCAGGAGAGTGTGAGGATGAAAGGGTCGGCCATGGCGGGGCTTTCAGCGCAAAGGTTGCGGCGCGGCCCTCACCCGCCTCGCTCCGCTCGGCACCCTCTCCCGCAAGCGGGAGAGGGCCGGGGTGAGGGGCTTCGGGTCGTCTCGGACCCCGATCCTAGCCGATCCGCGCCAACGCCGCTTGCAACCGCGCGACCTCCGCGCGGGCGGATTCCAGACGGTCGCGCGTCTCCGCCACCACCTCCGGGTCGGCGCGGGCGACGAAGTCAACGTTGGCGAGCTTGCGTTCCAGCGTCTCGGCCTCGCGCCACGCCTTGGCCGCTTCCTTCTCCAACCGCGCGCGCTCGGCGGCGAGGTCGATCAGGCCGGCGAGCGGCAGCACGATAGTCGCCTCGTCCAGCACCGCCTGCGCGCTGCCCTGCGGCACATCGCCAGGAAGCGGGCCGAACGTGTCCGCCCGTGCCAGCCGGGCGATCGCCTCCTCCCAGCGCCGGCCGCGCGCGATCGAGTCGGGGGCCGCGTCCTTAAGCAGCACCGGCGCGCGCAGCGAGGGTGGCACGTTCATCTCGGCGCGCACGGTGCGCACTTCGCCGATCAACCGCACCACCCAGTCGAGTTCGGAACGCGCCGGCGCAGCATCGGGCACCACGAACGGCGTGGGCCACGCGGCGCGGATCAGGCTGCACGGGGCGCCGTAGCCGAGGCGGTCCCACAATTCCTCGGTGACAAACGGCATCGCGGGATGCAGCACCCGCAGAATCAGGCCGAGAACATGCGCCGCCGCCTGCTTCACTTCCGCTTCGTGCAGCGCCGGCTTGGCGAGTTCGAGGAACCAGTCGCAGAACACGTGCCAGGCGAAGCGGTAGCAGGCGGCGGCGTATTCGTCGAAGCGGTACGCCTCCAGCGCCGCCGTCGCTGCCGACACCGCATCCGACGCCTCGGCAAGGATCCAGCGTGTCAGCGGCAGCTTCGCCTGCGACGGGTCGAAGGACACATCGGGCGCGATCGCGTTCATCTCGCAGAATCGCGCCGCGTTCCACAGTTTCGTCACGAAGCTGCGGTGACTCTCCACGCGGCTCGGGCCGAGCTTGATGTCGCGACCCGGTCCGGTCAGCGCGCAGATAGTGAAGCGCAGTGCGTCCGCGCCGTAGCGGTCGATCAACTCCAAAGGATCCATCACGTTCCCCTTGGACTTGCTCATCTTCTGCCCGCGCTCGTCGCGCACCAGGCCGTGGATATAGACGTGGCGGAACGGCACTTCGCCCATGAAGTGCAGCCCCATCATCATCATCCGCGCTACCCAGAAGAAGATGATGTCGAAGCCCGTGACCAGCACGTCGCCCGGATAATAGCGATCGACCTCCACGGTGCGCTGAGGCCAGCCGAGTGTCGAGAACGGCCACAGGGCGGAGCTGAACCAGGTATCGAGCACGTCCTCGTCCTGCGTTAATACAGCCGGCTTTCCGTAATGTTTTTCAGCCTCGTTTTCTGCATCTTTCGTGGAATGCGCGACGAACACCGCGCCGTCGGGGCCGTACCACGCTGGAATCCGATGTCCCCACCACAATTGCCGGCTGATGCACCAGGGCTGGATGTCGCGCATCCAGGCGAAGAACGTGTTTTCCCATTGCTGCGGCACGAACTTCGTCCGCCCGTCCTCGACCGAGGCAATGGCGGCCTTCGCCAGTTCGCCGGCGTTGCAGTACCACTGCACCGTCAGCAGCGGCTCGATCGGCACGCCGGAGCGGTCACCGTGCGGCACCTGATGGATGTGCGGCTCGATGCGTTCCAGCAGGCCGAGGCGTTCGAGTTCGGCGACGATCTGCCGCCGCGCCTCGAACCGATCCGTCCCTTGCAGGCCTTGCACGAAATCCGAATCCGGCGCGATCTCGGCCAGCGTGATGCGGCCCTCGCGGTCGATCACCGAGGGCATCGGCAGATCATGGCGCCGGCCGACCTCGAAATCGTTGAAGTCGTGTGCGGGCGTGATCTTCACAGCACCCGTGCCCTTTTCGGGGTCGGAGTAGGTATCGGCGATGATCGGGATGCGGCGGCCGACCAGCGGCAGGACGACGTCGCGGCCGATCAGGTCGCGATAGCGCGCGTCGTCGGGGTGCACCGCAACCGCCGTGTCGCCCAGCATCGTTTCCGGCCGCGTCGTGGCAACCGACAGGAACCGCGCCGGATCGTCGGCGAGCGGATAGCGGATGTGCCACAGGCTGCCTTTGATCTCCCGGCTTTCCACTTCCAGGTCGGAAATCGCCGACTGGAATTTCGGGTCCCAGTTCACGAGCCGCCGGTCGCGATAGATCAGCCCCTGGCGATACAGCGTGACGAACACCTCGCGCACCGCCGCCGAGAGCCCGTCATCCATGGTGAACCGCTCGCGCGGCCAGTCGAGCGAGGCGCCGAGGCGGCGCAACTGGCGGGTGATGGTCCCGCCGGACTCCGCCTTCCACTGCCAGACGCGGTCGAGGAATTTTTTGCGGCCCAGCGCGCGCCGATCGACGCCCTCGCCCGCCAGCAGCCGCTCCACAACCATTTGTGTCGCGATGCCGGCATGGTCGGTGCCGGGCTGCCACAGCGCGTCGCGCCCCTGCATCCGCCGCCAGCGGATGAGCGCATCCTGCAGCGTGAAGGTCAGCGCGTGGCCCATGTGCAGGCTGCCGGTGACGTTCGGCGGCGGGATCATGATGGTGAACGGCGCGGCCGCACGCGTGGGATCGGCGGCGAACGCGCCGGAGGCTTCCCAGCCCGCATACAGCCGCGGCTCGATCTCCGAGGGAGAAAAGGTCTTGTCCAGCATGTCAACCGACTTTGAAGAATCGCGGCGCCGCCGGGTGGCAGCGGGCGAGTCAGGAGAGGGCGCGGCCCACGACGCGCTCGATCTCCGCGCGCACCAGCCGCTCGACCAGCGCCGGCAGGTTGGCGTCCAGCCACGCCTTCAGCAACGGGCGGATCTCCTCGCGCACCAGATCCTCGATGGTCGGGCCGCCGGCGCGCACCGCGACCTGCTGGCGTTCGGAAGCCAGCGTGCGGAGCAGCGAGCCGACAGAGGACGACGCCGCTTCGGCGGCCTCGGGCGCCAGCAATCCGCCGGATTGCGACCGCGCGGCGGGCGGCGGCGGAGCAGCCGGCGCTGCCGCCTGGACGGGCGCGATCATGGTCGGTGGCTCCTCGGACTGGGATCTGGCCGGTTCCGGCCGGGATGACGCGGGCGGCGGCTCCGCATGGACCGGCGACGCCTCCTCGACCAGCATGGACGGATCGAGCGGCACCACGTCACCCCCGGCAGCCGGCGGCGCCTGTTCGGCCTCATCCTCGCTCAGGATGCGCCGGATGGAGGCGAGGATGTCCTCCATCGAGGGATCACCTCCCCCACCTTGCGGCGGGGCGTGCGGAACGGCGGGGTTCGTCGGGGGGAGACTCATGGCGGTTTCCGTTCAGCGGCCCGGATCGTCGGTCGCGTAGTCGCCGGTGCCGATCCACAGGTTCTTCACCGCGTTGTAGTAGGAAGCGTCGTCATAGAGCGGTACGTTGAGGCTCAGATCGCGCGCCGTCAGCCGGCCGACGCCCTCGGCGACCTGATACGATGCGATCACGAGTTGCGCCAGCGACTGCACCAGCGCCGTCTGGGCGGTCAGCAACTGCTGGATGCCGATCAGAACGTCGAGCGTCGTTCGGCTGCCGACCAGCGCCTCGCGCTGCAGGCCTTCCACGGAGATTTCGTTGGCGCGCACCGCCGCGCGTCCGCTGACGATCGAGGCGCGGGCAGCGATGAGCTGTTCCCAGGCCGCGGCAGCCTGCTGCACCGCCGTGCGCCGCTGATCCTCCAGCTGCTTGCGCGCCTGGATTTCCTGCTGGCGCGCCTGACGGATCGCCGCGTATTCGCTGCCGCCCTGATAGAGCGGGACGGTCAGGTTGCCGACAATCTGGCCGCCATTCTCAATCAGACCGGGGAAGAATGTGTTGTAGTTGCGGAACGCGGACGCCTGGACGTTGATCGTCGGCATCAGCGCCGAATACGCGACGTCGAACGCATCCTTGGCCGCCGCGTCATTGAACAGGGCCGCGACCACGTTGGGATTATTGTGGTCGGCCAAGGCCTTCGCCTGCTCCAGCGTCGCCACCGGCAACTTCAGCGGCTGCGGCGCGCTCAGATTGTCCGGTGGCACACCGACATACTGCTCATAGGTGGCGCGCGCCGCCTGCAGATTACCCTCCGCAGTCTCGCGCTGCGCGGTGGCGCTGGCCAACTGCGCCTCGGCCTGCGCTACGTCGGTGCGGGTCAGTTCGCCGACGCGGAAGCGGTCGTTGGTGGACTGCAGCTCCTTGCTCAGGATCTGCTCGTTGCCGATGTCGATCTGCACGATCTGCTCGTCCAGCACGACATTGACGTAGGCCTGCACAGTGTTGAAGAACACCTGCTCCTCGGTGGCCAGCAGCTGGGCGCGCGTCGAATACACCTGGTTCTTCGCACGATGCAGGGTCGCCGGGACCTTGCCCCCGGTGTAGATAGGCTGCGTCACCTGCGCCTGTTCGGAGGTCAGCGTGCGGTTGAGCGTCGTATAGGAAGCGGGCAGGCCGCCGCCGCGCTGCTCATTGTAGCCGAAACCATGCCCGGCCGACGCCGTGATCATGACCTGGGGCCGCCAGCCGGCAAGCGCCGTCGGCACATTCTCATCGGTCGCGCGCAACTGCGCGCGCGACGTCTGCAACGTCGGGTTGGTGGCATACGCCAGCGCCAGCGCCTCCTGCAGGGTGCGCGGCGTGGCCACCCCCGCCATCGCCGCCGGCTGCGGCCTGGTCTGTGACCGCTTCGGCTTGGTCTGCCCCTGCTGCGGCATGGTCTGCGCCTGGACAGCCGTCGCTCCCAGCAGACAGGCCAGTGCCAGCGCCAGTGCCGAACGTGCCACCATGATCATGCGTCCCTGCAAGGCATCGCGCAGGGCCACATCTGCCACAGGCCGGCGGCGGGCGCCATGATTAACCGGTTCCGCCGTCAGAACACGAAACCCGGCTGGCGCCGCAGGGCCGGCAGCGGCGGGGTGGCGCAGTCGAAGACCGGCTGGATGCTCAGGCCGCCGCCGCTCGGCTCGCCGATGCCGGCATGGCCGATCCGGTCGGACGCCGCCATCACGCCGACCAGCCGCCCGCCGGGGGTGCGTATCTGGGCCACAAGCGCGGGCGGCACCTCTTCAGCGGCGCCCTCGATGAACAGCAGGTCATATGGCGCACCCTCCGGCCAGCCGTCGCGCAGCGGCCCCTCGACCAGCGAAATGCCGCCGATCCCGGCCAGGGCGGTGCGGGCGAGCGCCAGCAGCGCCCGATCCTCCTCCAGCGCCGTCACCTCGGCGCCGCAGGCCGCCAGCAACGCCGCGCCGTAGCCGCTGCCGCAGCCGACCACCAGCGCCCGCTCCCCCGGTCGCACCGCAGCGAGCTGAACCAGGCGGGCGATCACCATCGGCTCGACCAGCACGCGCCCGTTGCCGAGCGGCACATCCTCGTCCGAATAGGCCAGGACGGCGGCCTGCGGCGGCACGAACCGCTCCCGCGGCAGTCGGCGCATCGCATCCAGCACCCGGCTGTCCGTGACCTTGTTCGGCCGCACCTGGGAGTCCACCATCCTGTCACGGGCGTCGGCGTAGTCGATCTCATGGCGGTCCATGGCAACCTCGGGGCGCGAAGGGCGGGCGCGTTGCGCAGTGCGGGTATAGGCGGCGGTCCTTACCGCGCGCGACGGCCCCTCGCAACAAGTCGGGCTTGACCTGCCCCCGGCGGGACCCCGATATACCGCGCGCGGCCCACCCCGGTCCGGTGGCAGAGTGGTGATGCAGCGGACTGCAAATCCGCGTATGCCGGTTCGATTCCGGCCCGGACCTCCAGCGCGCGGCGGCTCAGTCCGGCCGGTTTCCGTAGCGCGGGCGCCAGTATTCCTGCCACAGCCGGGCGCAGTCTGCGTCGCAGAAGCGCTTCGGCTGACCGTCATGGACCTGCCGCAGGAAGCGACGCGCCACCATCTTGCCGCACAAATCGCAGTGGCAGACGGTCGTCACGTAGAGCTGGCGTGGCAACTCCACCCATTCACCGTCCGTCATCACGTGGTGGCTCCCCGCTCCTGCCGCGTCCGCTGCGCATCGACGGCGAGGGTGCCACCCACTTCGCGCAGGACCACACCGTACACCGTGCGGGCGATGTCGACATCGTACAGACCCTCGCGGAGGTCCTCCAGCACCAACGCCGGGTCGCGTTCCAGCGGCGAGCCGTAGCCGCCGCCGCCGGGACTGACGATCATCACGCGGTCGCCGCGGTGGAGTTGCACGTCGGCGAACTTGTTGGGCGAGACGGTGCCGAACGCCTCGCTGAACGTCCGCCACGTCTGTTCGCCCGCGCGCATGACACGCAGCGCGCCGCTGCCTCCGTCCTCGCCACCGAACAGGCCCCAGGCACGCGTCGAGTGACGGTCCATGAAGCTGGAAACAGTGATCTCCGGCGCATCGACGCGCAGCACGCGGATGCAGCCATGGCCACCGCGCGTGCGTCCGTGGCCGCCGGAGATCGGTGCGAGGCTATATTGCTCCACCGTCCAGGGATAGCGGGTCTCGAACACCTCGACCGGCGTGTTGCGGCAGTTGCCGTTGATCGGGCATTGCGTGTGATTGCCGTCGCCGCCGATCGTGGCACCCCAGCCCGATCCTTCGATGTGGTAATTGGCGTAATACTGGGCGGTCTGCGGATGACGGCCGCCGAACAGGAAGTTACACGAACTCGCACCCGCCGCCGCCGCCACGCGCTGCGGCACCGCCGCCGACAGCGCGCCGAACAGGACATCGACGATGCGCTCGTGAACCTCCGAATTGCCGCCGACGCTCGGCCCAGGATGCGCGACATTCACCACGCTGCCCGGCGGCGCAATGATGCGGATCGGGCGGTAGCAGCCGGAATTGCGCGGGATCGTCTGGTCGGTCAGATTCAGCATCGCATTGTAGGTCGCCGACGCCGTGACCCCATAGGTGCAGTTGCACGGCCCCTTCGCCTGTTTGCTCGACCCGGTGTAGTCGAAAATGATGTCATCGTCACGCACGCTGACCAGGCAGTGGATGCGATAGCGTGCGGTGGGATCGACGCCATCGTTCTCGATCCAGTCCTCGAAGCCGTATTCGCCCTTCGGCAGTTCGCGCACCTCAGCGCGCATCCGCTGCTCGGAATAGGCCATCAGTGACTTGCCAGCGGCGAGCAGGCCGGCCACGCCGTGCTTCGCCAGCGCCTCGTGCAATCGCCGTTCGGCCACGCTGAGCGACCCGATCATGGCGTGGAAATCGCCCCATGACGTGACTGGCGTGCGGTGATTGCTCAGGATGACTTTCCACAGATCATCGACGTGTCTGCCCTGGTCGATAATCTTTATCGGCGGCAGGCGCAGACCTTCCTGGTACACTTCCTTGGCATCTGCGGCAAACCCGCCCACCGCCTTGCCGCCGATTTCGGTGACATGCGCGATGTTGGCGACGAAGCCATACAGTTCACCGTCATGGAACACAGGCTTGATGACGGTGTGTTCCGGCATGTGGCAGCCGCCGCGATACGGGTCGTTATGCATCACGACGTCGCCGGGACGAAAGTTGTCGAGGCCGAGTTCCTCGATCGTCCATTTCACCGTGTAGAGGATGGCGCCGATCTGCGCGGGACAGAATTCGGCGTACGACACCATCTCCCCATCGCGATCGAGGATGATGCAGGAGAAGTCAAGCCCCTCGTTGAAGATCGACGAATAGGCCGTCTTCATCATCGCCAGCCCCATCTCCCGGCAGGTGTTGACCAGGAAGTTGTTGAGGACCGTCAGCCCGACGCTGTCCAGGCCCGGCCCGGTGGCGTCCATCGTGGCATTCGCGCTCATGCTGCCTCGGTGATGATGAGGTTGCCCGATTCGTGAACCTGCAGCCGTGCGCCGGCGGGAATGAAAGTCGTCGAATCGACCTCCTCGATGATCGCCGGCCCCGCAAGCGTGTGGCCCGGCGGCAGTGCCGCGCGACGATGCACTGCGAAGGTCACTGCCCGCCCGCCCATGTCCCGACCAGCTCGCTCGCGCACCCCCGCCGGCGCGTCGGCCGGAAGGGCGCGCAGACGCGGCCCCTCGGCATCGCCGCGATCAGCCTCATAGACCGAGAGTCGCAGATGTACGAGTTCCACCGGCTGGTCAGGAAAGCTGTAGCCGTAGAATTCCGCGTGCCGGCGATGGAACTGCGCGAGGCACTCCGCAAGTCCACCGGCACGCGTGAACGTCACGTCCTGCTCATAGTTCTGCTGGAAGTAGCGCAGGCTCAGCTTCCAGGTCGCAAAGGCGTGACCGCGCAAACCCTCGGCGGCGAGCTCCCCCCGCGCATCCGCCTCCATCTCTGCGAACTGCGCGATCAGCGCCGCGTCGCTCGCCAGATCGCTCAGCATGGCGACGGTGCGCACTTTCTCCACGCGCAGTTCGGAGATCGCGGCACCGAGTGCGGAGACCAGCCCCGGATGCGGCGGCACCACGACGCGCTCGATGCCGAGCTTGCGCGCGATCGCGACGGCGTGCAGCGGACCGGCACCGCCGAAGGCGACCAGCGCGAAGCCACGCGGGTCGATGCCGCGCTCGATGGTGGCGAGACGGATCGCGTTGGTCATGTTCTCATCGGCGATATCGACGATCGCGGCGGCCGTCTGTTCCGGCGTCTGCCCGACACGCTGCGCGACGCGCGCCACCGCCTGCCACGCCAGCGCCGCGTCGAGCGCCATCTCGCCCCCGAGGAAGTAGTCGGGATCGAGTCGGCCCAGCACGAGATTGGCGTCGGTCACTGTTGCGTCCGTGCCGCCGGCCGCATAAGCAGCGGGGCCGGGCGACGCTCCCGCGCTTTGCGGCCCGACATTCAGCATTCCGCCCTTGTCCACCCACGCGATCGAACCGCCGCCAGCGCCGAGCGTGCGCACCTCCACGATCGGCACGGCCACGGGCAGGCCCCATTCGATCTCGAACTCAGTGGTGAATCTCTGCTGGCCACCGATCACCAGCCCGACATCGGCGCTGGTGCCGCCCATGTCGAGCGTGATACCGTCCGCGATGCCGGCGCGACGTGCCCAGTAGCGTCCACCCACCAACCCGCCGGCGAGGCCGGACAACAGGATGTCCACCGGCCGGCGCGCCGCGTTGGCGAGCAGCGTGGTGCCGCCATCGGATTTCAGGATTGAGCAGTGCACTTGCGCGCTGCGCGCCGCCAATGCACGGCTGAGGCTTTCGCAATAGCCTGCCACCAGCGGCTTGACGAAGGCATCCGCGAGCACGGTGCTGGAGCGTTCGTATTCGCGCCAGATCGGCGCCACCTGATGCGACAGTGAGATCGGCAGGTCGGGGAACGCCTGCGCCAGCTGCTCGCCGAGCATCAGTTCGTGACGGGGATTGAGAAATGCGAACAGCAGGCAGACGGCGATCGCCTCCGGCGGTTCGTCGGCCGGCAGGGCGCGCAGCGCGGCAACGACATCGGCGATCGCCTCCGCGTCGAGCGGCACCGTGATCTCCCCGTTCGCATTGACCCGTTCGCGCGCGCCCACGCTCCAGCGCCGGCGGGTCAGCGGCTGCGGCTTGCGCCAGTGCAGGTCGTATTCGCGCCGGCGGTTGATGCGCTGGATGAAGGGGACGTCCTCGAACCCGCTCGTGGTCACGAAGGCGACGCGCGCACCCTGCCGCTGGATGATGGCGTTGGTCGCGACGGTGGTGCCGTGCGCGATGCGCTCGATCGCTTCGTCGGCGATGCGGCTCTTGTCGATCACGCCCAGGAACGCATCCTTCGGCGCCTGCGGCGTGGAGGCGTGCTTGGCCACCACCAGCGCGCCGTCGGCGTCAATGCCGACCAGATCGGTGAAGGTGCCGCCGCTATCGATGCCTACCCGGTACACGCCGTGTCCTCCCGTCAGTCCGCAGCCAGTTCGCGCGCGGCGGCGGCGATGCTTTCGTCGAGCAGGGTGACCATGCGGTCGATCTCATCCTCCGTCACGACCAGAGGCGGCGCGAAAGCGGCGAAGTCGTTGCCGCAGCGCAGCAGCAGGCCGCGTTCGCGCGCCGCCCGTTCGACGACCTTGCCCGGACGGATCGCTGCGGGAAACCGCTGCCTGGTCGCGCGGTCGCGCACGAATTCCACGCCTTGCAACAAACCCGCGCCGCGCACGTCGCCGATCATGCTATGACGTACCGCCATCTCCTCCAGCCGCGCGCGCAGTTGCGCGCCGCGTCGCCGCGCGTTGCCAACCAGATCGCGGGACAGCAGTTCCCCCAGCACGGCCACGCCGGCCGCCGCGGCAACCGGATTCCCGCCATAGGTGTGGCCATGATGGAACTGCACGTTGTCGGCGTCCTCGCCGTAGAACGCGCGGGCGATGCGGTCACGGATCAGGATGGCGGCAAGCGGCGCGTAGCCGCCGCTCATGCCCTTGCCGACGCAGGTGATGTCGGGTGCGGCACCGTAGTACTCGGATGCGAACATCGTGCCCAATCGCCCGAAGCCGGTGATGATCTCGTCGAAGATCAGCACCACGCCGAGCCGGTCGCAGATCGCGCGCAGGCGCGGCAGATAGTCGGGCGGCGGAACGACGAAGCCGGCCGAGGAGATCGAGATCGGTTCGACGATCACCGCCGCGACGGTGTCGGGATCCTCGGCCTCGATGGTGCGGCCGATCAGTTCGACGCAGGTGCGCCCGCAACCGGGATAGCTCTGGTCGAAGGGGCAGCGATAGCAGAGCGGCGGATGGACGTGCAGGAAACCCACACCCAACGGCTCGTAGATCGATTTGCGCTCCCGCCCGCCGCCGGCCGAGAGCGCGCCCATCGTGGCTCCGTGATAGCCGCCGTAGCGCCCGATGATCTTGTAGCGGCGCGGCTGACCGGCCTGCACCTGATATTGCCGCGCCAGCTTCATCGCCGCCTCGGTCGCCTCCGACCCGCCGCTCAACAGCTTGACTGCGGCAACGCCCGCGGGCGCCACGCGAAGCAACGCGGCCGTCAGTTCCAGCGCCGCCGGGTTGGTACCGTGGAGTGGCGGAGCGAAGGCCAGCCGTTCGAGTTGCCGCGTGATCGCGTCGATGACGGCCCGGTTGCCCTGACCGAGGCTGGCGGTAAACACGCCCGACAGCCCATCCATGAAGCTGCGCCCGTCGGCTGCATGCAGGCTCGTACCGTCGCCCGCGACGAACACTGTCGGCGCCTGCGCGAAGGTCTGCATCTGCATGAAGTCGAGAAACAGCGAGGGGATCACGTTGGCGTATTCGCTCATCTCTCGTCTCCGCTTGCGTCCGCCGCCGGCGCCGCGTCCCTGCGCGCGCCGAGGGCCTGGCGCACATCCTGCTCGGCATCGTCGATCAGATCGCGCATCGCGGCGCGCGCACCCTCCGCGTCGCGACTGCGGATCGCCTTCAACACGGCGGCATGGAGCGGCATGGACCGCTGCTGGCCGCGTGGCGACGGCAGCGACAGGCGCAGGCTCAGTTCGAGCGCCTGCTCGACCGCTCCGGCGAGCGCCTGCACCAACGAGTTGCCGACCGAGCGCAGGATGGCGCGGTGAAAGCGCCGGTCGGCGTCGAAGAACGCCGGTTGATGCTCCCCCGCCCGCAACATGTCGTCATAGGTGGCGGCCAGTGCCGCCAACCCGGCAGCGCTCGCCCGCGTGGCGGCGAACGCGGCGGCTTCCGGCTCGATCATGCGCCGCAACTCGAAAAGTTCGCGCACGAAGCGGTCCCTCGGTGCAGAGCGGCTCTGCCAGGCCAGCACCGCGGGATCGAGCAGGTGCCAGGCCTCCGGTGCGCGAACCCGCGTGCCGGTGCGCGCGCGTGCCTCCAGCAAACCCTTGCTGGAGAGAATGCGCGCGGCCTCCCGCACCACGGTGCGGCTGACGCCGAACTGCTGGCCGAGTTCAGCCTCCGGCAGCGTCTGCCCCGGCGCAATCGCGCCGCCGACGATCGCCTGACCCAGCGTCGTCACCAGATGCCCAACCAGCCCACGCTGATCCGCGACAGGCACGTCCTGCGGATTCGTCGCGTACGCCATCGCGCGCCCCAGCCCAATGGTCATACGATATGATGAATGGTTGGGCGTGTCCACCTGCTTGAGCAAACCGCGTCACGGCCGCAGAGTGGCCAGTCATGGCAGAGCCGACCCCAACCCCTTACGACTTCCGCCTCGGGATCGACCTCGGCGGCACCAAGATCGAGATCATAGCCCTTGGCGCTGCCGGGGCGGTGGCGCACCGCCGGCGGCTGCCCACGCCGGCGAGCTATGAGGGGACGTTGCAGGCGATCGCCGATCTGGTGCTCCAGGCCGAGCAGGCGCTGGGCGGTCGCGGCAGCGTGGGCGTCGGCATCCCGGGCGTGATCAGCCCGGCGAGTGGGCTGGTGAAGAACGCGAATTCCCAGGTGCTGAACGGCCATGCGCTGGACCGCGACCTGAGCGCGAAGCTGGCCCGTGAGGTGCGGGTGAGCAACGACGCCAACTGCTTCGCGCTGAGCGAGGCATCGGATGGCGCCGGCCACGGCCATCGCACCGTCTTCGGCGTGATCGTCGGCACCGGCTGCGGCGGTGGCATTGTGGTGGATGGGCGGCTGATCGACGGGCGGCAGCGCGTGGCCGGCGAGTGGGGGCATATCCCGCTGCCCTGGCCCAAGCCGGACGAGGTGCCCGGCATCCCGTGCTGGTGCGGCCAGCGCGGCTGCCTCGAACGCTACATCTCCGGCACCGCGCTGGCGATCGACTGCGACGGACCCGAGGCGCGGGATGCCTCGACCCTGCCCGCCCGCGCCGCCGCCGGCGAGGCGCGGGCGCGGGCGGCGCTGGCGCGGCACGTTGACCGGATGGGGCGCGGGCTGGCGGTCATCATCAACATCCTCGACCCCGACGTGATCGTGCTCGGCGGCGGGCTGTCGAACATGGAGCACCTCTATGCCGCGTTGCCGAAGGTGATGCAGCAGTATGTCTTTTCCGACGTCGTGACGACGCCGGTGGTGCGCAACCGGCACGGCGATTCCTCGGGTGTCCGCGGCGCCGCCTGGATGTGGCCGCCCCCGGTGCGCTAATGCCAGCGCTCTGCCGCGATTGCGATGCCGACCCGGGCGACGCGGCGGCCTGTCCAAGCTGCGGCGGGCGGCGGATCGTGCGGCACGCCGCGCTGTTCGACCTCGCCATCGCGCATGTCGATTGCGACGCCTTCTATGCCAGCGTGGAGAAGCGCGACCGGCCGGACCTGGCGGCGCGGCCGGTGATCGTGGGCGGTGGCGTGCGCGGGGTGGTGTCGGCGGCCTGCTATGTCGCGCGGCTGCGTGGCGTGCGCAGCGCCATGCCGATGTTCAAGGCTTTGAAGGCGTGCCCGGACGCCGTGGTGATCCGTCCGGACTTTTCCAAATACGTCGCGGCGGCACGGCAGATCCGGGCGCTGATGGGGCGGCTGACGCCGCTCGTGCAGCCGCTGTCGATAGACGAGGCGGTACTGGACCTGTCCGGCACCGCCGCCCTGCATGGCGGGCCGCCGGCGCTGGTGCTGGCGCGGTTCGCCCGCCAGGTTGAACGGGAGGTGGGCGTCACCGTCTCGATCGGGCTGGCGGCGAACCGGCTGATGGCGAAGATAGCCGCCGGGCGGGACAAGCCGCGCGGGTTCTGCGTCATCGGCGCCGAGGCGGCGGCGCTGCTGGCACCCGAGCCGGTAGGGTTGCTGCCCGGCATCGGCCCGGCCCAGGCGCGACGGCTGGAGGCGCGCGGGATCACCCGGCTGGGGCATCTGCAGGCCCTGGACGACAGGCGCGCCGAGGCGCTGCTGGGCGAGGACGGACCGGCACTGGTCCGCCGTTCCCGCGGGGAGGACAGCCGCGCCGTTGATCCGTCGCGCGAGACCAAATCCGTCAGCGCCGAGACCACCTTCGATGCCGACCTGACCCGGCGGGAGGACCTGGAGCGGCATCTGTGGAGGCTGACCGAGAAGCTGGCGCGGCGACTGCGTGAACAGGACCTGGCGGCTTCGGGCGTAGTGCTGAAGCTTAAGACCAGCGGCTTCGCGCTGCGCACGCGGGCCCGCCGGCTGGCCGGGCCGACGCGGCTACCCGATGTGCTGTTCGCCCAGGCGCGCGCGCTGCTCGCCCGCGAGGCCGACGGCACGGCCTACCGCCTGATCGGCATCGGCGCGCAGCCGCTGGCACCCGGTTCGGCCGCCGACCTGCCCGATCTGGCGGAGCCCGAGCGGCAGCGGCTGAAGGCGGCACAGCAAGCGATCGACGCGCTGCGCGGCCGGTTCGGCCCTGCCGCCATCGGTCGCGGACGGGGTCTCGAGTCGTGACGCGCCGGTTCAGCAGTGCGGCTTGAGCAGGTGGAATTCCGCCAGTTTGCCGGCCATGACGAAATCGCCAAAGTCCATGCTGAGATCGTCGGCGACACCGTTCGACCAATACCGCATCGAGACTTCGTAATCCGGCTCCATGCTCGCCGGCCCTCGATCGAAGAACGCGATGCGGAACCGGCCGCTCGGCAATTGGGCCAGCGGGCCCCATTTATCGGGGCGAGGTCCGCCCCATCGGGTAACGACGATCGAGCTGTCCTGCGCGCCGCTGGCCGAGGTTCCGTCGAACAGCGGCAGCTCCAGGAACTTCTTCCCCGCCTCGGCGGCGGCGAGCAGCGCCTCGGTGTGCTTCATCGGGAACAGCGTGCCGGCCGGCAGCGGCTTGGTGGTGTCCTCTGGGCTGGTGAAATGCGCGCTACCCAGCCCACCGGGGGCGGTCAGCGCGGCCTCGCCGGCGATATCGCTGGTCACCGCCTGATCGGTGGTCTGGCGCGTGCGGAAACGCAGCTTTAGCCCATCCTTGCTCTCCCAGGTCGTATAGTCAGAAATCATGTCGATGTCCTGACCGTCGCGGTTGGTGATGGTCATCTGCAGCCGCTGGCGCACCGCCCAGCCGTCGCAGGCGTCCTGCACCTCATAAGCCATGGTCCCGGTGGCGGCCTGCACATCCCCGCCATGAGCGGACTCGAGGCGCAGGCTGTAAACCGCGCGGTGCGCCGCGAGGTCGGTCGCGCGCGCCGGCTCGGCCGCGCCGATCAGGACAAGGAAAAGGGCAGCCGCCGCCATTGGGCGCAGATGCATGCGCGTGCTCCGGAAATGCGCGGCGAACATAGGAAGGCCGGGAGCAATGCGCCAGCTATCGCCTCAGCGCCAGCCACGCAGCGGGACGTCGGTTCGGCGTCGGTCACGCAGCACCAGCACGGTCGCCGGGCGACACCACAGCTCCGGGTGGCGCGGCGCGCTGGAAACAGGCCAGAGGCGCGAAAGGCCACGGGTAAGCCGGCGGAACATCGTCATCGCGTGATCCCTCCTCAACCCTGCCCCAGGGCCAGTTGCACGACCCGCACCACCACCAGGGCGCAGGCGCCGACCAGATAAAGCCGCAGCACCAGCATCCACCGCCGCGCCGTGACCGACAGCAGCAACGGCGGCAGGCGGTCCAGGGGCGCCATGCGCCACACCTTGCGATCGAGCGACGGCCCGGCGGCCTCGCTGCGCCGGCGGATCGAGAGAGCGCCGGCGGCCAGTGTCACGATGCCGCCGAGGCCGAGGATCCACAGGATTGCGACCCCCGGCAGATCTGGAAACAGCACCGAAGCGGTGAGTACCACCGACAGCACGACGAGAACGGCGATCACCGCGCCAGTGAACAGGTTGAGCCAACGTCCGTTCGCCCACGGGCCGAGCACGTCGCGGTCATTGCACAACAGCAGCAGGAACACCGTGGCGCTCGGCAGCAGTACGCCCGCCAGCGTCTGCACCGCCTCGGTGATCAGGCCGAGCGGCGAGCCGGGAATCAGCACCAGGACGGCCGCCAGCACCACCAGCCCGGCATAGACAGCATGGAAACCGATCGCCTCGCGCGGCGTGCGATGGAGCGAATGGCGCAGTGACAGTACATCACCGATCGCATAGGCCGTGGAGAGCGACACCGCGGCGGCGCCGATCACGCTCGCGTCGATCAGCGCGAGGGCAAACAGCACGCCGGTGCTGCGGCCCACGTACTTGCCGAGGCCTGCCGCGACGCCGCCAGCGTCGGTGAACTGCCCGAAATCCGCGGTGCCCGAAAACGCGGCGGCACAAAATGCCATCATCGCCCCGGCACCAAGCACGACGACGACGATGCCGATCCACAGATCGGCACGCTCATAGGCGATGAATCGTGGCGTGATGCGCTTGTCGATCACATAGCTCTGCTGGAAGAACAACTGCCACGGTGCGACCGTAGTCCCGACGATCCCGATCACCAGGAGCAGAACGTCCGAGAGCTTCCCCGTCGGCCATTGCGGCAATACGAAATCGCGCGCGAGCGCACCGAGTGGCGGATGCGCCGCGAGGAACACCGGCACGAGCAGCAGGCTGCCCAGGCAGAGCGTGATGGCGAACCGCTCGAACCGGCGAAAGTTGCCGGTGCTCGCGGCGATCACGGTCAGCGCCGCCGCGGTGCCGACGCCCGCGAGTTTGGAGACGCCGAGATAGTCGAGGGCAAGGCTGATCCCGATGAACTCGGTGACGATGGTCAGCGCATTCAGCAGGAACAGGTCGATGACGCTGAACGCGCCCCAGAACCGTCCGAACCGCTCCAGGATCAGCCGCGCGTGGCCCACGCCGGTGACTGCGCCGAGGCGCAGCACCATTTCCTGATTCACGTACAGCACGGGCACCAGCAGCAGCAGAGTCCATAGCAGGGCCGTGCCGTACATCTGACCGGCTTGCGTGTAGGTCGCGAAGGCACCGGCGTCGTTGTCGCCGACCATGACGATCAGCCCCGGCCCGATGATCGCGAGCAGGGTGGCAAGCCGCTGCCGCCAGGTCGCGCGCGCACCGATATCATGCTGGCGGATGGTGCCGAAGGCACCCTCGATATCCCCGACATGCGCCGTGTCGAGCACGGCGCTCTCGTTGCTCAGGGTCGCCTCACTGAAGCTCATTGTTCCGTCCTCCTGCGTCGGCACCGGGGCGGTGTCCGGCTTCGTCCCGTTCGATCAGACAAAAGGTGCGGCACCCGCACGCGGGCGCCGCACCGCGTCAACCGAGCGGATCGTCGTCGGAGGTACGGAGGTCGAAGGACCAACGGCAGACGAGCCGCCCGCCTGCATCATGCCCCCAGTGGGCAGACAGGCGGGCGGCCGGGCCGTTGCCCAGATCATCGCGAAACGTCCGAAGAGCGGCCATCTGGCGCCTCCTCTTGGCTCAAGCGGTTGCTCGAACCCGGGGCGCTCGGGCCGCTAGGGGATCAACGCGTCGGCGCCGATCCCCGTACGGTCACATGCACGTCCCGGGCGATGATCCAACCCGCCGGCGAGGTCACGTCGGCGATGCGCCGACTATGGCTCTCCGAGGGTTGGCTGCTAGATCGCGGGTTCATGTGATCCCTTGATACGGTTGCGAACCGGCGGCTGCCGGGGTGGGACACGCGACGCCCTGACGGACCCGCGTGCAGCACCAGGAAGCCGGATATACCTTTCCGGCTCCGGCAATCAAGGGGATTGCGACAGGCCGATGACAGGGGCGCACCCCTCGCCATCGACTGCCGGGACCGGGTCGTGCGCGGGCCGCCCTGCGACCACCTCTATTGACGGCTGCGCCTCGCCGCTGCGAGGCTGAAACCGCCGTCAAACATCAAGAGCCGGGAGGGACCACCATGTTGCACCGCCGCGCCCTGCTGCTCGGCACCGCGATCGCCGGCGCCGCCACCGGTCTGCGGGTGCCCGCCTTCGCCGCCGACAAGCACCTGACAGTGCTGACCTCGCTGCCGAGCCTGTCGTTCCCCTTCTTCGTCCACATGCAGAAGCAGCTGCGCGCCGAGGCCGACAAACTCGGCAACGTCACGCTGCTGGAAACCGACGGGCAGAATAGCGCGCCCAAACAGACTGGTGATGTCGAGGCCGCGATCACCAAGGGCGTGGACGCGATCGTCATCAGCCCGCTGGACGTGAACGCGATGGCGCCGGCAGTGCAGGAGGCGGTCAGCGCCAAGGTGCCGGTGGTGACGATCGACCGACGAATCAACAAGGTGCCAGGCATCCTGGCCCACGTCGGCGCCGACAACGTCAAGGGCGGCGAGGCGCAGGGCGAGGCGATCGTGGCGGCATTCCCCAACGGCGCGCGGGTGTTCCATCTGCAGGGTCAGCCCGGCGCAGGGCCGGCCATCGACCGCAACAAGGGGCTTCATTCGGTCCTCGACCAGCACAAGGACAAGTTCAAGATCGTGTTCGAACAGACTGCCAACTTCGCCCGCGACCAGGCGCTGTCGGTGACCGAATCCGGGCTGGCGGGCCTTTCGGAGCCGCCGGACGTGATCGTCTGCGCCAATGACGACATGGCGCTGGGCGCACTGGAGGCAGCGCGTGCGCGCAACCTCAAGAACGTGAAGATCTACGGCTTCGACGCGCTGCCGGAGGCGCTGGCGCGGGTCAAGGACGGCAGCATGGCCGGTACGGTCGAGCAGTTCCCCGGCGAGCAGAGCCGGATCGCCATGGACATCGCTGTCGCCTTCGCCCGCGACGGCAAGCAGCCTGCGAGCAAGCTCGTGCTGATCACCCCGATCGTCATCACCAAGGCAAATCTCGACAAGGCCGAGCGACTGTCCGAGATGCCGTGACTCGTCACGCGCCGATAATGCTCCCCCTCCTGGTGCGGGAGGGGGGTGGGGAGTTGGATGGCGCGTGAATCGCCGCCGCTGCTCGCCCTGCACGGCATCACCAAGCGCTTCCCCGGCGTCACTGCGCTGGCCGACGTGTCGCTCGACGTGCGAGCCGGCGAAGTGCTTGGCTTGCTGGGTGAAAATGGCGCAGGCAAATCGACACTGCTGAAGATCGTCTCCGGCGCGCAGCGACCCGACGCCGGCACGATCACATGGCAAGGCGAGACGGCGACGCTGGCGACACCGCACCAGGCGCAGCAGCGCGGCATCGTCACGATCTACCAGGAATTCAACCTGGTCCCCGACCTGACCATCGCCGAGAACGTATTCATCGGCCGCGAGCCGCTGCGCGCCACCGGGCTCATCGACTGGCCGCGGCTGGCGCGCGACACGGGCGATGTGACGCGGCGCATCGGGCTGGATCTCGACCCGATGATGAGCGTGCGCGACCTTTCGGTGGCCGAGCAGCAGATGGTGGAGATCGCGCGCGCTCTGTCGATGCAGAGCCGGCTCATCATCATGGACGAGCCAACCTCGGCGCTGTCGGAGACCGAGGTGGCGCGCTTGCTGCGGATCATGGACTCGCTGCGTCACGCGGGGCTGGCGGTGATCTTTGTCACGCACCGCCTGACCGAGGCTACCGGCGTCTGCGACCGGGTGACGGTGCTGCGCGACGGGCGGCTGGCGGGCACGCGCCCGGTCGCCGGGCTCGAGATGGACGAACTGATTCGGATGATGGTGGGCCGCTCCGCCGAACAACTCTATCGCCGGCCCGCGACACGGCGGGCGCCTGGGCCGGTGCGGCTGTCGATACGCAACCTGCGCACCGAGGGAGTCACGACGCACGGCACGGTGTTGCACGGCATCGACCTCGATGTGCGGCAGGGCGAGATTGTCGGCATCGCCGGGCTGGTCGGGGCGGGCCGCACCGAACTCGCACGGGCTGTGTTCGGCGCCGATCCGCGTGCCGGCGGCCGCATCGAGGTCGATGGCAGCCCTGTCCGCGTCCACTCTCCGCGCGACGCGATCCGTGCCGGCATCGGGCTGGTGCCGGAGGACCGCAAGCTGCAGGCGCTGTTCCTTGCGCTGGCGGTGCGGCACAACTTTTCCATCGCCGCGTTGGGCCAGTTCCTATCCTTCGGCGTGTTCGTGCGCGAGCGGGCGGAGGCGGAGGCGCTGGAACACTACCGCCGCACGCTGAAGATCCGCATGAGCAGCGGCGAGCAGATGGTGGTCAACCTCTCGGGCGGCAATCAGCAGAAGGTGGTGTTGGCGCGCTGGCTGGCGCTGAAGCCGAACGTGCTGATCGTGGACGAACCCACGCGCGGGGTCGATATCGCAGCCAAGGCCGAGGTGCATGAACTGCTCGACGAACTGGCCGGCAACGGCATCGCCGTCATGGCGATCTCCTCGGAATTGCCCGAGGTGCTCGCGATCAGCGATCGGATCATCACCATGCGCGAGGGGCGCATCACCGGCGACCTGCCGGCGGCTGAGGCGACGCAGGAAAAGCTGATGGCGCTGATGACGCTCGCGCCGGTGGACGCATAGAACCAGGCATGTCCCAGACCGCCACTGAACCGAGCGCGACACGCCGCCCCGACGCGGCAACCCTGCTCGGGCGCGTTGCCCCGCTGGTGTTCCTGCTCGTGCTGATGTTCGTGTTCTCTGTGCTGGAGCCGCGGTTTCTGTCCGAGCTGAACCTCTTCAACGTGATGCGCCAAATTTCCATCACCGGCCTGATCGCGCTCGGCATGACCTTTGTGATTCTTACTGGCGGGATCGATCTGTCGGTCGGATCGGTGGTCGCGCTGGCCGGACTTGTGGCCGGCGCGCTGAACAAGGGATCGTCGGCCAACAGCCTCTCTCTCGACGACACGGTGGCGGCCGGCTATCCGCTGATCGTCTCGGTCGGCGCCGCGGCGCTGGTAGGCCTTGGCGCGGGACTGGTGCAGGGCGTCGCCATCACAACGCTGGACGTGCCCCCCTTCGTCGTCACGCTCGGCGGGCTGTCGGCCTTTCGTGGCGCGGCGCTGCTGTATTCCGGCGGCGGGCCGATCAGCAGTTTCGACGATACCTACCGCTTCTGGGGACAAGGCAAGATCGGCCCGATGCCGGTGCCGGTGATCGTGTTCCTCGGCTTCGCGCTGCTCTGCCACATTGTCCTGCGCCATACGCGCTATGGGCGGCATGTCTATGCGGTCGGCGGGAATGCCGAGGCGGCGCGGCTCTCGGGCCTGAACGTCAGGGCACTGACGCTCTCCGTCTATGTCATCGTCGGGCTGTTCGCAGGCATCGCCGGGTTCGTGCTGTCCTCGCGCCTGAACTCGGCGGAGGCGGTGGCCGGCTTGGGCTATGAGCTGACGGTCATCGCCAGCGTGGTCATTGGTGGCACCAGCCTGTTCGGCGGCATCGGCAGCGTCGCCGGCACGGTAGTCGGCGCCATCCTGATCGGCGTGTTGATCAACGGACTCGTGCTGATGAACGTCTCACCCTACGTGCAGCAGATCATCATCGGCGTCATCATCGTGCTCGCCGTGGCCTTCGACCGTTTCGTCAAGGGCCGGCGCCGGCGATAGCCGGTCAGGCCGCGGCCGCGGCCGCGGACGCTGCGGCGAGGCGCGCCACGGCCCGGCGTGGCAGGTCATCCAGCCCGGCGCCGCCGTGCTCGACGTGCGCGATGATCTCGGCGCGCATGCGCGGCGTCCAGAACTTCCTCAGATGCGTCGCGATGCCCTCGACCGCCCGTGCCTCGCCCTGGGCGGCGAAGAACCTGCCGATGTCATTGGCCATGCGGACCAGTTTATCGTCATGCGACATGTGCCTTCGCCTCCGCCCTGATCCGCTGCTCGCCGCAGAATACCTCGAAGCCGTCGCGGCGGGCCACCGCCACCAGCGTCATGCCGGCCGCCTCGGCCAGTCGGACGGCGTGCGCAGTCGGTGCCGATACCGCGACCAACACCGGCGCGCCGATTGCCGCCGCCTTCTGCACCATCTCGATCGAGACGCGGCTGCTCAACAGCACGATCCCGTCCGCCGCCGACCGCCCCATGCGCGCCAGCGCCCCGGCCAGCTTGTCGAGCGCGTTGTGCCGGCCGACATCCTCACGCAAGGCCACGATGCCCTCGACCGGATGCCAGAACGCCGCCGCGTGAAGCGCATGCGTTGCGGCGTTCAACACCTGCAACGGCTCCATTGCGCGCAGCGCCTGCGCGATGTCCGCAGCCGTTACCGAAGAATCCGACCCGACCACCGCCGGCGAACGCACGGCTTCGGCAAGGCTGTCAATGCCGCACAGCCCGCAGCCGGTCGGCCCGGCGATCCGTCGCCGCCGCCGCGTCAGGGCGGCGAGCCGCGATGCATCGAGGTCGATGCGCAACTCGATTCCCTGCGCATGCTCCAGCACATCGAGCGTCACGATCTCGTCTGTGCGCGCAACGATGCCCTCGGTCAGCGCGAAGCCGACCGCGAAATCCTCCAGGTCGGCCGGCGTGCCCATCATCACCGCGTAGGTCTCGCGGTTGAAGGTCAGCGCGAGCGGCATTTCCTCCGGGATGTCGCGCGGCGCGGTCGCGACGCGCACGCCATGACGCCACACGGCCGGCAGGCTCCGGCGCAGCGGCGGCATGGTCAATCCGCGGCGTCGGCGAGGATGCGACGGCTCTGCTGCGCCTGTTCCTCGTACTGAGTCTGCCATTCCGTCGGCCCGTTGGACGGCGTCACCTGCACCGCCGTCACCTTGTATTCAGGGCAGTTGGTCGCCCAGTCGGAGAAGTCGGTGGTGACGACGTTGGCCTGCGTCATCGGATGGTGGAACGTCGTGTACACCACCCCTGGCGCAACCCGTTCGGTGACGCGGGCGCGCACTGTCGTCTCCCCGGCGCGGCTGGACAGGCGCACCCAGTCGCCGCTCCGCACGCCGCGCGGTCCGGCATCGGCGGGATGGATCTCCAGCACGTCCTCCTCATGCCAAAGCACATTGGCGGTGCGGCGCGTCTGCGCGCCGACATTGTACTGCGACAGGATGCGGCCGGTGGTCAGCAGCAGCGGGAACTTTCGCGTGCTGCGCTCGTCGGTCGGCTGATACTCGGTCAGCATGAACTGTCCGCTGCCGCGCACGAACCGTTCGATATGCATGACGGGCGTGCCCTCGGGCGCCGTCGCGTTGCACGGCCACTGCACCGAGCCGAGTTCGTCGAGCTTCGCATAGGACACGCCGGCGAAGCTCGGCGTCAGCTGCGCGATCTCATCCATGATCTCGGACGGGTCGCGATAATTCATCTCCAGCCCCATCGCGCGGGCGATGGCGACCGTCACCTCCCAGTCAGCCACGCCGGCGCGCGGCGACATCACCCGGCGGATGCGCTGGATGCGACGTTCGGCGTTGGTGAAGGTGCCGTCACGCTCCAGGAAGGTCGAGCCGGGCAGGAAGACGTGGGCGTAGTTGGCGGTTTCGTTCAGGAACAGGTCCTGCACGACGACGCACTCCATCGCCGCGAGGCCGGCGGCGACGTGGTGCGTGTCGGGATCGGATTGCAGGATGTCCTCGCCCTGCACGTAAAGCCCCTTGAAGCGCCCGCCGACGGCCTCGTCGAGCATGTTGGGAATACGCAGTCCCGGTTCCTTGTCGAGTGGACGGCCCCACGCCGCCTCGAAAGAGGCGCGGACCGCGTCGGTGCCGATGTGGCGGTAGCCGGGAAGTTCGTGCGGGAAGCTGCCCATGTCGCAGGAACCCTGCACGTTGTTCTGGCCACGTAGCGGGTTCACGCCCACGCCCGCGCGGCCGATATTGCCGGTCGCCATCGCCAGATTGGCAATCGCCATGACCGTCGTGGTGCCCTGGCTGTGCTCCGTCACGCCGAGCCCGTAATAGATCGCCGCATTGCCCCCGGTCGCATACAGCCGCGCCGCGTCGATGATGGTCTGCGCCGGCACGCCTGCAACCTTCTCCACCTCGGCCGGGCTGTTGCGCGGCTCGGCCACGAACGCGGCCCATTCGTTGAATGCCGCGAGGTCGCAGCGTTCGCGCACGAACGCCTCGTTCACCAGCCCCTCGGTGACGATGACATGCCCCATCGCGTTCAGCACCGCGACATTGGTGCCGGGGCGCAGCGGCAGATGATGCTGCGCCTGGACATGCGGTGAACGCACCAGGTCGATGCGGCGCGGATCAACCACGATGAGCTTCGCCCCCTCACGCAGCCGTCGCTTCATGCGCGAGGCAAAGACCGGATGCGCGTCGGTGGGGTTTGCGCCGACGAGCATCACCACGTCGGTATGCTCGATCGAATCGAAATCCTGCGTGCCGGCCGAAGTGCCGAAGGTCGCGTTCAGCCCGTAGCCGGTGGGGGAGTGGCACACGCGCGCGCAGGTATCGACATTGTTGTTGCCGAAGCCGGCGCGGACCAGCTTCTGCACCAGATAGGTCTCCTCATTGGTGCAGCGCGACGAGGTGATGCCGCCGATCGCGTCGCGACCGTACTGCGTCTGGATGCGCTTGAACTCACTAGCGACGCGGCCGATTGCCTCCTCCCAGCTTACCTCGCGCCACGGGTCGGTGACCTTCTCGCGCAGCATCGGCTTGAGGATGCGCTCCTTGTGCATCGCGTAGCCCCAGGCAAAGCGGCCCTTGACGCAGCTATGGCCGTGGTTCGCCTTGCCGTCCTTCCAGGGCACCATGCGCACCACTTCCTCGCCGCGCATCTCCGCCTTGAAGGAGCAGCCGACGCCGCAATAGGCGCAGGTGGTGACAACGGAGTGCTCGGGCTGGCCGAGTTCGATCACCGACTTCTCGATCAGCGTCGCGGTCGGGCAGGCCTGCACGCAGGCGCCGCAGGAGACGCATTCGGACTCCATGAACGGCTCGGCCATTCCCGCGGCGACCTTGGAGCCGAAGCCGCGACCATCGATCGTCAGCGCGAACGTTCCCTGCACTTCCTCGCAGGCGCGCACGCAGCGCGAGCAGACGATGCATTTCGCCGGGTCGAAGGTGAAATACGGGTTGGACGCATCCTTGACGGCGTCGAGATGGTTGGCACCCTGGTAGCCGTAGCGCACGTCACGCAGGCCGACCGCGCCAGCCATGTCCTGAAGCTCGCAATCGCCGTTCGCCGCGCACGTCAGGCAATCAAGCGGATGGTCGGAGATATAGAGTTCCATCACCCCGCGGCGCAGTTGCGCGAGTCGCGGGGTCTGAGTGCGCACCGACATCCCTGGCGCCACCGGCGTGGTGCAGCTCGCCGGCGTTCCGGGCCGGCCCTCGATCTCGACGAGGCACAGCCGGCAAGAGCCAAACGAGTTCAGCGAGTCCGTCGCGCATAGCTTGGGGATCCGCGTTCCCAACTGCATCGCCGCGCGCATGATCGAGGTTCCGGCGGGCACCGTCACCTCGACACCGTCGATGGTGAGCGTCACGTCGGTCGTGCTCTGCGCCGCCGGCGTGCCGTAGTCGATCTCCGCGATCAGGGTCATCGGTCGGTCCCTCACTCGGCCGCCACGCGCAGGCGCGGGCCGGCGAAATCCTCGGGAAAGTGCGTCAGCGCGCTCATCACCGGATAGGGCGTGAAGCCGCCCAGCGCGCACAGCGAGCCGAACTTCAGCGTGTTGCACAGGTCGGTCAGCAGCGCGCGGCTGGCGGCGACGTTCTCGCCGCGCATGATGCGCTCCACCACTTCTACCCCGCGCGTCGAGCCGATACGGCAGGGCGTGCATTTGCCGCACGATTCAATGGCGCAGAACTCCATCGCGAAGCGCGCCTGCTCCGCCATGTCCACCGTGTCGTCGAACACCACGATGCCGCCGTGACCGATGAGGCCGTCCTTGGCCGTGAACGCCTCATAGTCGAATGGCGTGTCGAACAGCGCACGCGGGAAATACGCACCCAGCGGCCCACCCACCTGCACCGCGCGCACCGGCCGCCCGCTGGCCGTGCCGCCGCCGATGTCATCGACCAGTTCGCCCAGCGTCATGCCGAACGCAGTTTCGAACAGCCCGCCATGGCGGACGTTGCCCGCGAGTTGGATCGGCATGGTGCCGCGCGAGCGCCCCATGCCGAAATCGCGATAGCGCGCGGCGCCGTCAGCGAGGATCGTCGGCACCGTGGCGAGCGAGATGACGTTGTTGATGACCGTGGGCTGGCCGAACAGCCCCTGATGCGCCGGCAGCGGCGGCTTGGCGCGAACCTGCCCGCGCTTACCCTCCAGGCTGTCCAGCAGTGCGGTTTCCTCGCCGCAGACATAGGCCCCGGCGCCGACCCGCACCTCGATATCGAACGCGAAGCCGCCATCGGCGACATTCGCGCCGAGATAGCCGGCGGCACGGGCGATGGTCAGCGCATCGCCGAACGTCGCGATCGCGTGTGGGTATTCCGAGCGGACATAGACGTAGCCCTTGGTCGCGCCGACGGCGAAACCTGCGATGACCATGCCCTCGATGAGCACGAACGGGTCGCCCTCCATGACCATGCGGTCGGAAAACGTGCCGCTGTCGCCCTCATCGGCGTTGCAGACGATGTATTTCTGTGCAGCCTGCGTCTGCGCTACGGTGCGCCACTTGATCCCCGTCGGGAATCCCGCCCCGCCGCGCCCGCGCAGGCCGGACTGCACCACCTCCTCCAGCGCTGTCGCCGGGCCGAGCGCGATGGCGCGCTCCAGGCCCTTCCAGCCGCCATGCGCGCGATAGTCGTCAAGGCTGCGCGGATCGACGATTCCGCAGCGCGCGAAGGTCAGCCGCGTCTGGCGTTTGAGGAACGGCAATTCCTCCGGCCGGCCGAGGCGCAGCGGATGCGCCCCGCCGTCCAGCAGCCCCGCGGCCAGCAGACCCGGCACGTCCTCGGCCGCGACCGGGCCAAAGCCGATCCGTCCCTGCGGAGTCTCAACCTCGATGAGTGGCTCCAGCCAGAACAGACCGCGCGAACCGCTGCGCACCAGCCGCGCCTCCGGCGCATGGCGGGTGAGCGCCGCCGCCACCGCATCTGCGCCAACCGCGACCGCAGCCGCATCGCCGGGGACGAACACGCGGACGGTCATGGCAGCGTCTCCAACAGCGCCTCGACCCGCGCCGGCGTCAACCGCCCGACCACCTGTCCGTCCAGCATCGCCGAGGGCGCGGTTGCACACAGGCCGAGGCAATAGACCGCCTCGACCGTCACGCGACCGTCCGCCGTGGTTTCGCCCAGACGCACGCCGAGACGCTGTTCGACCTCCGCGGCCAACGACCGGCAACCCATCGACTGGCAGGCCTCCGCCTGGCAGAGCTTGAGCACGTGGCGGCCGGCCGGGTCACGGCGGAAATCATGGTAGAAGCTGACCACGCCATGCACCTCGGCACGGCTGAGATTGAGTGCCTCGGCGACCGGCCGGACGGCCTCATCGGGGATGCAGCCGAACACGCCCTGCAACTCGTGCAGCAGCGGCAGGAGGGCGCCGGGGGCGTCCTTGTGCCGGGCGATCACCTCGGCGGCGCGATCGGGGTTCCAGGGTTCGGGAGCGCGCATGTTTCCTCCGCGTGCCCTAGTCAGATGCGCCGGCAGGCGCCGGCGATCAACCCATGCGCGGCCATCGCCCGATCGAATTTCCCGATCAGGCGGCTTCCGGTGCCAGGGAACGCGCCACCGCCACCAGCGCCGCCGAGAGCACCGGTAGCGGCTCGCGATGGGGCACCACCAGGCCGACCGTGTTTGCGACCTCCGGCTCCTCCAGCGCGAGCGCCTCCACGCCGGGCGCGAGCGCCAGCGTCTCCATCCATTGCACCGGCAGCACGCTTGCCCAGGCGCCTGTTCGCAGGTGGGACAGCAGGGCGACCATGGAATCGGACTCGACGGTCACATCAGGCGCGACGCCGGCCTGGTGCAGGGCGCGGTCGATGATGCGGCGGTTCTGCATATCCGGGGTCAGCAGCGCCAGCTTCACCCCGGCCAACTCGGCCCAGCGCACCGACCGCCGCCCGGCGAACACGGAGCCGCTGCGGCAGATCAGCCGGAACCGCTCGCGATACAGCGGCACCGCCACCACGCGTCCGACCGGCTCGTTGTCGATGTAGGTGATGCCGGCATCCGCCTCGAGGTTCTCGAGCAGCGACAGCACCTCGTCGGAGGTGCGCGAGAGGATGGTCAGGGTTACCTGCGGATGCTGGATGGCGAACGGCAGCGTGAGCCGTGTCAGCATCGGCATCACGGTCGGGATCACGGCCAGCCGCAACTGGCCGGACAGCGCCGAGCGCAGTGCCGCGATCTCCTGGCGCATCGCGCGCGTGTCGCCGACGATCCGCCGCGCCCACTCAAGCGTCCGCTCGCCGGCGGCGGTGAAGCCGCGGAAGCGGCTGCCGCGCTCGACCAGCAGCACGCCCAGGCTTTCCTCCAGCTGCTTGATCCCCGCCGAGAGCGTCGGCTGCGTGGTGCCGCAGGCGGCGGCGGCGCGGCCGAAATGCCGCGCCTCGGCCAACGCCAGCAGGTATTCGAGCTTCTCGATCACAGCGGCGTACTAGGCCCGCGCCGCCCACGGCACAACATGCTACCGTGGGTTGCCCCGTCGCGGGAACAAGGGAGCCAGCGCCGCATGAACATCTATTCAGGGCCGGTATTCGACATGGCCCGCACCCAGTTCCACAGCATCGCCGACCATCTCGACATCCCCGCCGACGAGCGCGACCGGCTGCTCTATCCCAAGCGCGCCATCGCGGTCTCCTGTCCGGTGCACCGGGACGACGGCCGGCTGGCGGTGTATCAGGGCTTCCGCGTGCAGCACCACCTGACGCTCGGTCCAACCAAGGGCGGCACCCGTTTCGCCCCCAGCGTCGATATCGGCGAGGTCGCGGCGCTCGCGGTGTGGATGAGCTGGAAGTGCGCGCTGGCCGGTCTGCCCTATGGCGGCGCCAAGGGGGGCGTGACGGTCGATCCCTATTCGCTCTCGCTCCGCGAGCTTGAGGGGCTCTCGCGGCGCTACATGCAGGAAATGATTCCCTTCGTCGGGCCGCATACCGACGTAATGGCGCCCGATATGGGCACCAACGAGCAGGTGATGGCCTGGTTCATGGACACATATTCCATGTACCAGGGGCAGACGGTGACCGAGATCGTCACCGGCAAGCCGGTCGCGACCGGCGGTACGCTCGGCCGGCGCGAGGCCACTGGGCGCGGCGTCGCCTACCTGGTGGAGCGGGCGATGGACCGGCTCGGCCTGCCCATGACGGGGGCGACCGCGATCGTGCAGGGCTTCGGCAATGTCGGGTCGGTGACGGCGGCGGCGTTGGCGGCGCGCGGGGCGAAAGTCCTGGGCGTCGCGGACCATACCGCCTGCTACTTCGATCCCAAGGGCCTCGATGTGCCTGCCCTGCTGCGCCACGCCGCCGTTGCCGGCAAGCTCGCCGGCTTCTCCAACGAACTGGCGTTCGACCCCGCTGCGCTGCTGGAGCAGCCCTGCGATATCCTGGTGCCGGCAGCCATGGAACGGGTGATCGACGGCGCCACCGCGCAGCGCCTGCAATGCCGCGTGCTGGCCGAGGGCGCCAACGGCCCGACCACGCCGGACGCCGACGCAGTGCTGCAACTTCGGCCGGAAATCTTCGTGATTCCGGATATCCTGTGCAATGCTGGCGGCGTCATCGTCAGTTACTTCGAGTGGATCCAGGACCTGCAGCAGTTCTTCTGGGACGAGGCCGAAGTGAACGATCGGCTCTACCGCGCGCTGCAACGCGCCTTCGTCCAGGTGCTCGACCGTGCCGCGCGGGAGAAGGTGTCGAACCGCACCGCGGCAATGGCGATCGGTGTGGCAAAGGTCCGCGATGCGAAGAGGGTCCGCGGGCTGTTCCCGTGACCCGGCAGGGGTTTCCATCGGTTCACATCGGACGGAGTCCCCAATCGGTTGGCTTCCGATCCAGGCCGTTGGCCGGAGCGCAAGGCTGATGCGAGAGCGGCCCTCGAGAGATACCCTCGACTTCCGGATCTCCCCGGCGCAACAAGTCGGTTCGCCGAGCGATACGGGAGAGAGGCGGTGGGCGGATGGAGCCTTCGGGACATTCCCGATCAGACCGGACGGTTGGCCGTCGTCACCGGCGCCAGTAGCGGGATCGGCTACGCGACCGCGCTGGCACTGGCCGGCGCTGGGGCGGAGGTGGTGCTGGCCGCGCGCAACGCGCAGAAGGCGAGCGCGGCACTGGAACGCATCCGCGCCATCCATCCCGCCGCGGCCGTGCGCCACGGGATGCTTGACCTGGCCAGCCTCGCCTCGGTGGCGGCGCTCGCCGACCAGATGGCGGCGGAGGGCCGGCCGCTCGATCTGCTGGTCAACAACGCCGCCGTCATGGCGCTGCCGCAGCGGAAGATCACCGCGGACGGGTTCGAGATGCAGTTCGGCACCAACTACCTGGGCCATTTCGCGCTCACGCTGCGGCTGTTGCCGCTGCTGCGCCGGGCGGGGGCAGCGCGCGTGGTCAACGTCAGCAGCCTCGCGCATTTGCGGGCCACGATCCGCTTCGACGACCTGCAATCGCAGCGGTATTCGCCCTGGGGCGCCTACGGTGAATCCAAGCTCGCCATGCTGATGTTCGCCTTCGAACTGCAACGCCGCAGTCTCGCGGCCGGCTGGGGCGTGGTGGGGGTGGCGGCGCATCCGGGTTGGGCGCGCACCAGCATCATCGCCAACGGGCCGGTCGCCGGCGGCGGAGCGGGCGCGTGGCGCTACCGGATCGCCGAGCTGATCTGGCCGCTGCTGGCGCAATCGGCGGCGGCCGGGGCGCTGCCCGTCCTGTTCGCCGCCACCGACCCCGACGCCCGCGGCGGGGCCTATTATGGCCCGCGGAACCGCTCCGAAACCAAGGGTCCGCCAGGTCCTGCGCGGGTCAGCCCGGCCGCCAGGGATGCCGCACCGGCGGCACGGCTGTGGGAGGAGTCCGAGCGGCTGGTCGGCGTGTCGGTCGAGGCGCCGTTGCCGGTGACGTGATCCGCCGCCGCGCCGCCGGGATGCAGGATCGGACGAAACCGGAGGCGGGATCATGCAGGTCATGCAGTTGCGCGCGCAGCGCCAGCCGTTGCGCCTCGCCGATATCCCGGTGCCGGCGCCCGGCCCGCATCAGGTGCTGGTGCGTGTCGCCGCCTGCGCGGTCTGCCGCACTGACCTGCACGTGGTCGATGGCGACCTGACCGAACCAAAGCTCCCTTTGGTGCCGGGCCACGAGATTGTCGGGCGCGTGGTTGCGCGGGGCGAGGGCGCGACCAAATTTCCGCTCGGCGCGCGCGTTGGCATCCCCTGGCTCGGCTGGACCTGCGGGGAGTGCGAATACTGCCGCTCGGGGCGGGAGAACCTGTGCGAGCGGGCGCGGTTCACCGGCTATCAGATCGACGGCGGGTATGGCGAATACACCGTCGCCGACGAGCGGTTCTGTTTCGCCATCCCCGGCCGCTATAGCGACCAGGACGCAGCGCCGCTGCTCTGCGCCGGCCTGATCGGCTACCGCACGTTGCGCATGGCGGGCGACGCACGGCGCATCGGCATCTACGGCTTCGGCGCGGCGGCACACATCATCGCGCAGGTCGCACGCTGGCAGGGCCGCGCGCTCTATTCCTTCACCCGGCCGGGCGACACGGCGGCGCAGGACTTCGCGCGGGCGATCACCGGCGGCTGGGCCGGCGGGTCGGACGAGATGCCGCCCGAGAAGCTGGACGCGGCGCTGATCTTCGCCCCGGTCGGCGCGCTGGTACCGGCGGCGCTGCGGGCCACCGCGCCGGGAGGCGTCGTAGTCTGCGGCGGCATCCACATGAGCGACATCCCCTCCTTCCCCTACGAGTGGCTGTGGCGGGAGCGCGCGATCCGCTCGGTCGCGAACCTGACGCGCCGCGACGCCGAGGAATTCCTGGCCCTCGCGCCACAGGTGCCGGTGCGCGTCGCGACCGTCCCCTACAGGCTCGAACGCGCCAACGAAGCCCTGGCCGATCTGCGGCAGGGACGGCTGAGTGGAGCCGCGGTGTTGCTGACCACACCGGTCACGGACGGTTGACATGGCGCAATGGCGACGGCGGCGGCCGGAGCGCATATTGCCCGCGCATCGGACGGAGGCCGCGCATGACCCAGCATCGCCACCTCATGGAAATCTGCCGCTCGCGCGCGCCGGTAACGCTGCCGCCGAGCGCGACTGTCAGGCAGGCTGCGCGGCTGATGCGCGAACGCAAGGTCGGCGCCATCCTGGTGACCGACGAGGACGGCAAGCTGCTGGGCATCTTCACCGGCCGCGACGCGATCGGGCGGGTGCTGGCGGAGGGACGCAGCGCGGCGCGGACCACGCTGGCCGAGGTGATGACGCCTGACCCGGCCACGCTGCCGGCGGGGGCGAACGCGATCGAGGCGCTGCACCTGATGCGCGACGGCGGCTTTCGCCACGTTCCGGTGGTGCATCAGGGGCGGCTGGCCGGCATCACCTCTTTCGCCGATTTCCGCGGGATCGAACGGGCGCGGCTGGATGACGAGACCGGCTACTGGGAGATCATGTAGCTGACGCCAACCCTTCGACCGCGCGCGGATCGGCCGCAACGCGCGCCAGCACGGCGGCGAGCCGCCCCGCCCAGTCGGCGGCGCCGGGTTCATCGGCGATCAGATCCTGCCGCACCTCGAACAGCGCCGTCGGCAGACCGCGCGGCTCGCCGACATGCGGGACGGTGTAATCGCCGGCCTCGGTCACCCGATACGGCTCGTTGACGCCCACGATCAGCGCCGGGTCCTCGGCCAACCCGTCGAGCAGCACGGCGGCGAGCCGATGGGCGCGGCGATACAGCACGCCCGCCTGCCAGGGACGCGCGACTCCGAGGAAAATCGGGGTGAAGCTGTGCATCCCGATCAGCACCGAGGCCCGTCCGGCGGCCTGACGCGCGTCCAGCAGCACGCCGACCCGCGTGCGGAACGGGGCGAAGAACAGAAGGTCGCGCTCGGCGCGGTCGGCCGGCGAGAGGTCGCGGTTGCCGGGAATGTCGGTCGCCTCGCTGCGCACGGGGATGCTGCCGGGGACGCCGAGCGGGCGGTTGCAGTCGATCAGCAGGCGCGAATACCCCGCCAGCACCAGCACCGCGTCCAGCCGCCCGGCAAGCTGCCGCGCCACCGCGGCGGCGCCGATGTCATAGGCGATGTGTCGCTCCAGCTCGGCCGGGGGCAGACCGAGATTGGCGAAACGGGGCGGGATGTAGTTCGACGCGTGCTCGCACAAGAGTACGATCGGCGAGGTGCCGGCCTCATTGACGACGGTGACGGCGGGCGGATCCTGCATGTCAGTTAAGGCGCGTGCCGGCCGGGACCGGCCGGCCGCGCAGAAAGGCGGCGGCGTCCATGGCAGCGCGGCCGGGCGCCTGCACGCGCAATAGCCGTAGCGCGCCGGTGCCGGCGGCCACCAGCAGCCCGCCGTCGAGCACGGTCCCAGGCTCCCCGTCACCGGGTTCGACGATCGCCGCAAGAATCTTCAGCATCGCACCGTCCAGGATGGCAAAGGTTCCGGGCCAGGGGTTGAGTGCGCGCACCCGGCGCGCCAGCGCGGGGGCGTCCTGCGTCCAGTCGAGATGCCCGTCCGCGCGCGTTAGCTTCGGCGCGTAGGTCGCACCCTCCGCCGGCTGCGGAACAGGCGGCGGGGGGTCGGCGAGCGCGCGCAGGATCAGCTGGGCGCCGAGTTCAGCCAGCCTGTCGTGCAGTTCGGCAGCGGTGGTGGCCTCGGTGATCGGCACCGCCGCGCGGAGCAGCATCGGGCCGGTGTCGAGGCCGGCATCCATCTGCATGATGGTGATGCCGCTTTCGGTATCGCCGGCCAGGATCGCCGCCTGGATCGGTGCTGCCCCGCGCCAGCGCGGCAGCAGGCTGGCATGGATGTTGAGGCAGCCATGACGGGGCGCGGCCAGCATCGGCTCGGGAAGGATCAGGCCATAGGCGGCGACCACGGCGGCATCGAGATCGAGGGCGGCGAAGGCGGCGTGCTCAGCCGCCTCCCGCCGCAGCCGCGCCGGCGTGCGCACGAGCAGACCCATGTCGTCCGCCGCGACGTGCACCGGGCAGCGCCGCACTGCGTGGCCCCGCCCGGCCGGCCGGGGCGGCTGGCAATAGACGGCGGCGATCGTGTGTCCGGCGCCGTGCAGCGCGCGCAGGGCCGGCACGGCGAACTCGGGGCTGCCCATGAAGGCGAGGCGCACGCGTTACTGCGCCTTCTGCCGCATCTCCTTCGCCAGCCGGCGCAGGATCATGTTGCGCTTCAGCGCCGACAGGTGATCGACGAACAGGATGCCGTCGAGATGGTCGATCTCGTGCTGCAGGCAGGCGGACAGCAGCCCGTCGGCCTCGATCTCCCGCCGCGCGCCGGTTTCGTCCTGGTAGCGCACCTTCACCCGCGCCGGCCGTGTCACGTCGGCGTACTGGCCGGGCAGCGACAGGCAGCCTTCCTCGCGGGTGGCGCGCTCCTCGCTGGCGGCAACCACCTCGGGGTTTATCAGCGTGATCGGGGCGCGGACGTTGTCCTGCTGCAGGTCCACCACGGTCACACGCAGCTTCACACCGACCTGCGGCGCCGCCAGCCCGATACCGGGCGCCTTGTACATCGTTGCCAGCAACCGCGGCAGCAGCGCGCGCACGTCATCGGCGTCGCCCTCGCGCACCGGCCGGGCGCGCGCCTTCAGCACCGCGTGCGGCGCGATCAGGATCGACAGCAGGGCGTCGGCCCGCGCCGGAGGTGGCGGCTCGAACAGGGTCGCAGATGACATGACGGCGATGTAGCGGTCCGCGCCCGAGGGTTCAACGGCGGCGTGCCGCAGGCGCGTCCGTTGCATACCCCTTGCATAAGCCGAAACTGCCGCCAAATTAGGCAGCGTCGGGTTGCCAACATGGGACCCGGCATCATGGACCCGGGCAGACGGGTCCGGCTTCGCTCGGTGGAGGAGGCAGGATGACGACCCGCATGTTCGCGTCCCCGATGTTCCTGGGATTCGACCATCTGGAGCAGATGCTTGAGAGGGCGGCGAAGACGTCCTCGGATGGCTATCCGCCCTACAACATCGAGCAGACCGGGCCGACCGGGCTGCGGATCACGCTGGCGGTGGCCGGATTCATGATGGACGACCTGCAGGTGACGCAGGAGGACAACCAGCTCGTCATCCGCGGGCGGCAAAACGACGACTCGGAGGGGCGCGTGTTCCTGCATCGCGGCATTGCCGCGCGGCAGTTTCAGCGGGCCTTCGTGCTCGCTGAGGGCATCGAGGTGAAGGGTGCCTGGCTCGACAACGGGCTGTTGCACATCGACTTGGTGCGCCCGCAGCCGGAAAGCCGGGTGAAAACCATCCGCATCACCAAGTCCGGCAGCGGGACCGTGACGATGCTGGACCCTCAGACAGCGGCCAAGCAGGGCCGGACCGGCTGAGCAATCAAGGCAGAGGTCGGACGCTGGCCGGATACGGCAGGGTCCCCCAGGAGAAGCAGACAATGGACGAGAACACTGGTCCGGCGGCCCCGGGTGAAACCCGGATCGTGGACATCCGCCACCTGACGACCGAGCAGCTTGCCGGCCTCGGCGTCTCGCAGATCGCCTATGTGAAACCGGTGATGATGAACGGCGTGCGCGCCTTCGCGATCCACGCCGCCGACGGCACGCCGATGGCGTTGGCCGGGGAGATCGACGTGGCCGTTGCGGCGATCCGTCAGCAGGAGATGCTGCCGACGCTCGTGCACTGAGCGAGGGGATCAGCCGGGCAGACGCGGCACGCGGCTGCCCGGCGCAGTGAGATCGAGCAGCGGCCCCGCCGGCACGATTTGCGTCGGGTTCACCCATGTATGGCTCATGTAGTAGTGCCGCTTGATGTGGCCGAAATCGACAGTCTCGGCCACACCCGGCGTCTGATACAGCGACCGCGTGAAATCCCACAGCGCCGGATAGTCCGCGATCCGGCGCAGGTTGCATTTGAAGTGGCCGTGATAGACCGCATCGAAGCGGAGCAGCGTGGTGAACAGCCGCCAGTCCGCCTCCGTGATCCGTTCGCCGCACAGATAGGGCTGGCGGGCGAGCCGCTCCTCCAGCCAGTCCAGCGTGTCGAACAGCGCCCGCACCGCCGTGTCATAGGCGTCCTGCGTGCGCGCGAAGCCGGCGCGATAGACGCCGTTGTTCACGGTCGCATAGACGCGCGCGTTCACCGCGTCGATCTCCTCGCGCAGATCAGCAGGATAGTAGTCGCCAGGCGCGGCGCCGATCGCATCGAAGGCGCTGTTGAAGATACGGATGATCTCGGCGGATTCGTTGTTGACGATGCTGTCGGTCTCACGGTCCCAGAGCACCGGGACGGTGACCCGGCCGGTGAAATGCGGGTCGGCGCGGGCGTAAAGTTCATAGAGGCATCGCGCATTCATCACCGGATCGGGCACCACGCCCTCGGCCGGCGTGAATGTCCAGCCGTCATCGGCCATCAGCCAATGGACGACGGACAGGCCGATCATTCCCTCAAGCCCCTTGAGCACGCGGAAGATGCGCGTACGGTGCGCCCACGGGCAGGCGAGCGAGATGTAGAGGTGGTAGCGCCCGGATGCCGGCGGGAACCGCCCGCCCGATTCGATCCGGTCGCGGAACCGCGACTCGGGACGGACGAAGGCGCCCGTGGGTTCGGCGCGATCCCGGCTCTCCCGCTCCCAGACGCCGTTGATCATCAGCCCCATCTCGCGCTCCCGCTGCCGTTCCGGGCCAATCTAGCGTAAGCTGCCCGGCAGCGGCAGGCGGAGGGTGGACCATGGGCGCGGACTTTCCGGCGATCGAGCATCCGGCGCACCGGCACGTGTTCTTGGGCGAAGCGCATGCACGCAACGAGCATCGCACCTGGGCGGTGATCGTGCTGTGCGCCGTAATGATGGCGGCCGAAATCGTGGGTGGGCTGCTGTTCGGCTCGGTGGCGCTGATCGCCGACGGGCTGCACATGAGCACGCATGCCGGCGCGCTGCTGCTGGCAGCCCTCGCCTATACCTATGCCCGCCGCCACGCCGAGGACGCGCGCTTCACCTTCGGCACCGGCAAGTTCGGCGATCTGGCGGGCTATACCAGCGCGATCGTCCTCGCCATGATCGCATTGCTGATCGGCTACGAGGCGGTGCGGCGACTGTTCGCGCCGGTGCCGATCGACTATGCCGAGGCCGTCGCGATCGCCTGTCTCGGCCTGCTGGTGAACGCGGGAAGCGCCTGGCTGCTATCGGGCGGCGGCGCGCATGGCCATGATCATCACCATCATCACGATCACGACCACGACGATCATCATCATCACGAGCACCACCACGCCCACCGCGACCACAACATGCGCGCGGCCTTCGTGCATGTGATGGCGGATGCGGCGGTGTCGGTGCTGGTGATCTTCGGGCTGTCGCTCGCCTGGGGATTCGGCTGGCGCTGGATGGACCCGGTTGCCGGCATCGTCGGCGCGGTGGTGATCGCCAACTGGGCGTACGGACTGGTGCGTGATACCGGCGCGATCCTGCTGGACATGAACCCGGACGCGCGCACCACCGGCGCGATCCGCGCCGCGATCGAGGCGGAGGGCGACCAACTCGCCGACCTGCATCTGTGGCGGCTCGGACCGGGGCATTTCGGCGCCATCGTCTCGGTGGTCACGCAAGAGCGGCGCGACGCGGGCTTCTATCGCGAGCGGCTGGCCACCGTGCCGGCGCTGTCGCATCTGACCGTCGAGGTCAGCCAGGCGGCCTGACGTCTCCGGCGCCGATGCGCCGCTCGATCGCCTCCCAGATGCGCGCCGCCAGATCGACGCCGTCGAAGCGCCCGATCTCCTGCAAGCCGGTCGGCGAGGTGACGTTGATCTCGGTCAGCCAATCGCCGATCACGTCGATGCCGACGAAGATCAGGCCCTGGCGCTGCAAGGTCGGCCCGATCGCGGCGCAGATTTCCCGGTCGCGCGCGGTCAGCGTGCTTTTCTCCGGCCGCCCGCCGACATGGATGTTGCTGCGCGCCTCGCCCTGCGCGGGCACGCGGTTAATCGCGCCGGCCGGCTCGCCGTCGATCAGGATGATGCGCTTGTCGCCCTGCCGCACCGCCGGCTCGTAGCGCTGCACCATCAGCGGCTCGCGCGAGCGCGCGAAATGCATCTCCAGCAGCGCATTCAGGTTCGGGTCGTCGTGGCGCATCAGGAACACACCCGCGCCGCCGTTGCCGAACAGCGGCTTGACCACGATGTCCTTGTGAGTGGCGCGGAAGCCGCGGATCGCGTCGCTGTCCCACGTCACCAGCGTCGGCGGCATCAGCTCGGGGAAGTGCGTAACGAGCAGCTTCTCGGGGGCGTTACGCACCGCGGCGGGGTTGTTGACGACCAGTGGGCCGCTTCCGTCCTCGCGGTGCACGTGCTCCAGCAGGTGCGTCGCGGTGATGTAGGCCATGTCGAAGGGCGGGTCCTGGCGCATCAGGATCACGTCCGTCGTGCCGAGATCGAGCACGCGCTGCTCGCCGAAGCGGAAATGGTCGCCGCGCACGCGCTGCACCGTCACCGGCCGGGCCAGCGCGCGCAGCCGTTCCTCCCGCCGGGCACCGGCCTTCGCCACGCCCTCGCTCAGTGCCAGGTGACGCACCTCGTAATGGAACAGCGCGTGCCCGCGCGCCTGCGCGGCCAGCATCAGCGCGAAGGTCGAGTCGGCGTCGATGTTGATGCTCTCGATCGGGTCCATCTGGACCGCGACGGTCAGCGGGCGCGGCATGTCGGCTCCTCCGGCGTCTCGTCGCTCTGTCTCGGTCAGTTCCGCCGTGAACGCAACGCCCGCATGGCCGCCTGCGCCCGCGTCGCCTGCGCGGGCGGTGCCAGTTCGGCGAAGCGCGTCAGGCAGCGCAGCGCCGCCGCCACCTGCCCGAGTTCGCCGTGCAGCCGTGCCGCCTCCCACCACAGGCCGGGTTCCAGCGGCGCGATACGCAGCATGTCGCCGGCGCAGGCGGCCGCCCCGGCGACATCGCCCGCGGCGTAGCGGCGGGTGCCGATATTGTTCTGCAACCGCAGCAGCACCGCCCGCGTGCTCATCGGCACCAGCAGCCCTGGCCGCAGGTCCGCCCCGTCTCCCTCGATGCGCCGCAACAGCGCCAGCAGGGAAGCCGCGTCCAGCAGCCGTCCGCCGCCGAACGCATCGACCGCGGCCGGCTCCCGTCCGCCGGCCAGCGCCACCAGGAAATGGCCGGGGAAGTCGATGCCATGCGCCGCCCAGCCGGCCGCGCGCGCCGCATGCAACCACAGCACGCCGAGCGCCACCGGCAAGCCGCGCCGGCGCTCGATGACACGGATCAGGTTGGCGTTGGCCAGGTCGTCGTAAGTCTGGGCGTCGCCAGCGTAGCCGTGCCGGTCCACCAGCAGCGCCGCCAGGGCCACCGCCTGCATCGGCGTGTCGTCCTGCGCGATGTCTCCGCTGAACGCCACCGCCTCGCGCGCCAGCTCCGACAGGTGCGCCCGGCACCCCTCCCAATCGGCGCGCGGCGCATCGACGCGGGCGAGTTGCAGCGCGGCGTCAGCGATGTCGATCTCCGCGTCGGGCAGTTCGCCGATCGCCTCCAGCGCCGCGCGCGGATCGCTCACGCCTGCGGCTTTGCCTCCGCCGCCTCGGGCAGATACAGCGCCGACCCCTTGGCACGGAATGTCTCGCTCATCTGCTGCATCCCCGCCATCCGCTCGGCGTCGGCACGGATGTCCTGCGTGATCTTCATCGAGCAGAATTTCGGCCCGCACATCGAGCAGAAATGCGCGACCTTGTGCGCCTCCTTCGGCAGCGTCTCGTCATGGAACTGCCGCGCCGTGTCGGGGTCGAGGCCGAGGTTGAACTGGTCCTCCCAGCGGAACTCGAAGCGCGCGCGGCTGATCGCGTCGTCGCGCAGCTTCGCTGACGGATGGCCCTTCGCCAGATCGGCCGCGTGCGCGGCAATGCGGTAGGTGATGACCCCGGTCTTCACGTCGTCGCGGTTCGGCAGGCCGAGATGCTCCTTGGGCGTCACGTAGCAGAGCATCGCGGTGCCGAACCAGCCGATCATCGCCGCCCCGATCGCCGAGGTGATGTGGTCGTAGCCGGGCGCGATGTCGGTCGTCAGCGGGCCGAGCGTGTAGAACGGCGCCTCGCCGCATTCGGCGAGCTGCTTGTCCATGTTGACCTTGATCTTGTGCATCGGCACGTGGCCGGGGCCCTCGATCATCACCTGGCAGCCCTTGTTCCACGCGATCTTCGTCAGTTCGCCCAGCGTCTCCAGCTCGGCGAACTGCGCGCGGTCGTTGGCGTCCGCGATCGAGCCGGGCCGCAGCCCGTCACCGAGCGAGAACGACACATCGTATTTCTGCATGATGTCGCAGATCTCGTCGAACCGCTCGTAGAGGAAACTCTCGCGGTGATGCGCGAGGCACCAGCGCGCCATGATCGACCCGCCGCGCGAGACGATGCCGGTGACGCGTTTGGCCGTCAGCGGCACGTAGGCCAACCGCACGCCGGCATGGATGGTGAAGTAATCGACACCCTGCTCGGCCTGTTCGATCAGCGTGTCCTTGAAAACCTCCCAGTCGAGCTTGTCAGGGTCGCCGCCGACTTTCTCCAGCGCCTGATAGATCGGCACGGTGCCGATCGGCACCGGCGCGTTGCGGAGAATCCAGGAGCGGATGTTGTGGATGTTGCGGCCGGTAGAGAGGTCCATCACCGTGTCCGCGCCCCAGCGGATCGCCCAGACCATCTTCTCGACCTCCTCGGCGGCCGAAGACGTGACGGCCGAGTTGCCGATATTGGCGTTGATCTTGACCAGGAAGTTCCGGCCGATGATGACCGGCTCCAGCTCCGGATGGTTGATGTTGGCCGGGATGATCGCGCGGCCGGCGGCGATCTCGGCGCGCACGAACTCGGGCGTGACGAAGGCGGGGATGGCCGCGCCGAAATCCTCGCCGTCGGCGCGGCGGTCCTCTGCACCCTCAAGCATCCTGGCGCGGCCAAGATTCTCGCGGTGTGCTACGTAGATCATCTCCTCGGTGACGATCCCGGCGCGCGCGAACTCCAGTTGCGTCACCGGCTGGCCCGGCCCGCCGGCGCGAAGCCGGCGCGGCGCGGGGCAGAGCGGCACCAGCTTGTCGCCCGCGACATGGCCGTTGTCCTCCGGGCGGATCGCGCGCGGCGTGGCGGGGACGAACCCGCGGGCGGCGATCCAGCCTTCGCGCACCGTGGGCGCGCCAGCCTCCAGATCGATCGGCAGTGCCGGATCGGTATAGGGGCCGGAGGTGTCATACAATCGCACCGGCGGCTCGCCGGCCGAAGGATGCAGGTCCACCTCCCGGAACGGCACCGCGATGTCCGGCCGTCCTTCGGGGCTGGAATACACCTTGCGCGATCCTGCGATCGGACCGGTGGTGACGGCGGCGGGCTTGGCGTGGACGTTCATGGCGCATCCTCTCGCGAGCGGCGGGGCCGGAGCGGGATGGGACTGCGGAGAGCCTGCGCGATCCCGTCCCTACGCCGGCGTGACCCGGATCAGGTTCTAAGGGTTTCCGCGCCGGCCGGGTTTCATCCCGGCCCGTCGGTCTCTCAGCCCCCTGCCGGGGCTCCCCTCGGAGGGAACGGAGGGTGTGCCGCCGCCGCCGCGCTGTCAACGCCCGCCGCCTCACGGCGGCCCTGCGCCTACTCCGCGGGCGGCGTCTGCATGGCCAGCTGGTGCACCGGAGCGGCGACCTTGCTGCGCCGATGCACCAGGCTGAACACCGTGGGGACGAAGAAGAACGTGGACACCGTCGCGAACAGCAGCCCGCCGATCACGGCGCGGCCGAGCGGCGCATTCTGCTCGGTGCTGATCGCCGTCGGCACCATGCCGATGACCATCGCCAGCGCGGTCATCATCACCGGGCGGAAGCGGGTGAACCCGGCCTGTAGCGCCGCCGACACCGCGTCCTGGCCCAGTGCCAGCTGTTCGCGGGCGAAGCTGACCACCAGGATGCTGTTGGCGGTCGCGACGCCCATGCACATGATCGCGCCGGTCAGCGCCGGCACCGAGAGCGTGGTGCCGGTCACGAACAGCATCCAGACGATGCCCGACAGCGCCGCCGGCAGCGCCGTGATGATGACGAACGGGTCGAGCCAGGACTGGAAGTTCACGACGATCAGCAGATAGACCAGCACGACGGCGAAGCCGAGACCGAAGAACAGCTCGCCGAACGCGCTGGTCATCGTCGTTACCTGCCCGCCCACCAGCACCTGCGAGCCGCGCGGCACGGCGCTGCGGGTGGCGTCGATCTCGCGCTGCACATCGCGCGCGACCGAGCCAAGGTCTCGGCCCTGCACCGAGGCGTAGATGTCGATGACGGGCTGCACGTTGTAGTGCGAATCCACCGCCGCCGAGGCGCCCAGCCGGACGCCCGCCATCGCGCCGAGCACTTGCTGGTCCTTGCCCTTCCCGGTAGTGATCGGCACGTTGCGCAGGTCGTCCTGCGTGTCGATGGTGTACTGCTGCGATTCCACCACGATCGGATACGACACGCCATTGCGCGGGTTGAGCCAGAAGGTCGGCGCGGTCTGGATGCTGCCGGCCAGCACATCCTGCAGGCTGTTGGTCACATCGCGCTCGGTCAGCCCGGTCATGCCGGCGAGGGTGCGGTTGACGTCGACATACAACGTCGGCTCATTGAATGCCTGCTGGATCCGTGGATCTGCCACGCCCGGGATGTGGCTGATTCGCTCCAGCAGATCGTTGGCATAGGTCTGGTTGGCGGCGAGCTGATTGCCGACCACGCGCACGTCGATCGGTGCTGGCAGGCCAAAGTTGAGGATCTGCGTGGTGATGTCGGCGGGCAGGAAGGCGAAAGTCGCATCCGGAAACTCGCGTGGCAGCCGCTCGCGCAGCGTGCGTACGTAGCCGGCGGTGGGCGGATGGCCGTCCTTCAGCGTGATCAGGATGTCGCCGTCCTCGACGCCAATCAGCCCTGAATTGTTGTAGGCCATGTTGATGCCGCTGACCGGCAGGCCGATGTTCTGCACCACGCTTTGCAGATAGCGCCCGGGAATCACCTGGCGGATCGCGTCTTCCACCTGGGCGCCGAGGCGCTCGGTTTCCTCGATGCGGGTGCCGATCTGCGCGCGCATGTGCAGCTTGATCTGACCACCGTCAATCGCGGGGAAGAAATTCTCGCCCAGGAACGGCGCCAGCCCAAAGGAGGCAACGACGAAACCAAGAAAGCAGGAGGCGAACAGCACGGGACGGTCGAGCGCCATCGCCAGCAGGGTGCGATAGCGCGCCCGCAGTGCCTCGAACTTCCGCTCGAATCCGACCTGGAAGCGCACCAACGGATTGCGCGACTGGGAACGGTCGTGGCCATGCTCGTGCTCATGCTCCCCGCGCAACAGGAAGCGGGCCATGGTCAGCACCAGCGTGCGCGACAGCAGGAAGGATGCCACCATCGCGAACACGACGGCGAGCGCCAGCGGCACGAACAGGAAATGCGCGACGCCGGTCAGCATGAACATCGGCACGAAGACGATGCAGATGGCCAGCAGTGAGACGAAGGCGGGCACCACGATCTGCTGCGCGCCGTCCACCACGGCGTTCTCGATCGGCTTGCCCTGTTCGAGGTGATAGTTGATGTTCTCGATGGTGACGGTCGCCTCGTCCACCAGCATCCCGACCGCCAGCGCCAGCCCGCCCAGCGTCATCACGTTGATGGTTTCGCCGATCGCCGAGAAGGTGGTGATCGAGGCCAGGATGCACAGCGGGATCGAGGTGCCGATGATCAGAGTCGAACGCCAGCTTCCCAGGAACAGCAGGATCATCAGGCCGGTCAGCACGGCGGCGATGACCGCCTCGCGCACCACGCCGGCGACCGCGTCGCGCACGAACACCGATTGGTCGCCCACCGCCTCCACGGTGACGCCGTCCGGCAGGGTGTCGCGGATATGCGGCAGCAGCGCCTTCACCCCGGCGATGATGTCCAGAGTGGACGCCTTGCCGACCTTCTCGATCGTCATCAGCACCGCGTGATGGCCGTTGACGCGCACCGCGTTGGTCTGTGGCGGATTGCCGTCATGCACCCAGGCTACGTCGCGCATGTACACGACGGTGTGGTTGACCACCTTGACCGGCAGATTGTTCAGCTCGGAGATCCGGGTGGGCGAGTCGTTCAGCTCGACCGTATATTCGAACTTGCCGACCTTCTCGGTTCCGACCGGGGTGATCTGGTTCTGCCGCGCCAGCGCGCGGCCGATATCGGCGGCGGCGACGCCGTATTGCTCCATGCGCCGCGGGTCGATGTCGATCTGCACCTGCCGCACCACGCCGCCATAGGGCGAAGGCACCGCCGCCCCGGGCACGGTCGCCAGCATCGGGCGGATGAAGTTCTGCGCCAGGTCGAACAGCTTCATCTCGGGCACGGTGGCACTGGACAGCGCGAGCTGCAGGATCGGCACCGAGGAAGCGTTGAACTCCAGCACATAGGGAGGCGTGATGCCGGCCGGCAGCAGCTTCAGCACGGTCTGCGACGCCGCCGTCACCTGCGCCAGCGCGGCGTTGATGTTGACGTTCTTCTGGAAGAAGATCTTGACGACGCCGTAATTGACCAGCGACTGGCTCTCGATGCGCTTGATGTCGTTGACCTGGGTGGTCAGCGTGCGCTCGTAGAAATACACGACGCGGCCGGACATGTCGTCGGGCGGCAGGCCGTTGTAGGTCCACACCACCGCCACCACCGGGATGCCGATGTCGGGGAACACGTCGGTCGGGGTGCGGAAGATCGCCAGCACGCCGAACAGCAGGATCAGGATGCCGAGCACAACGAACGTGTACGGCCGCCTGAGCGCGACGATGACCAGCCCGACCATGCGATGCTCCCGGAACCGACTTTCGGCGTACGCCACCCGCCCCGTCCGGCCGCGGACGGAGTGGCGCCGTGCGGTTAATCCGCAGCCATCGCCTGCGATCAATTATATTGCGGTTTACTGTGCCGTTGGGCCGTGGCACCTTCCACCACGGCGCCGCTGCCGGCTTGGCCAGGTTGGCGGCCCGCATCGCTGCCCCGCGCCGGGCGCAGCGGAGCGGCATCGGCGGTGTCCGCCGTTGCCAATCCCGGCGCGACGCCGCAGTGTCCGCCGTCCGCCCCGCTGCGCAAGGACGCCGATGGAACCGCTCGATCCCGCCACGACCGCCCTGGTGCTGCTCGACCTGCAGAAGGGCATCTTCCGCGTCGCCGGCGGGCCGCATTCGGCGGCCGACGTCGTGGGCAACGCCGCGGCGCTGGCCAGGCGGTTCCGGGAGCGTCGCGCGACCGTGGTGCTGGTGCGCATCGGCTGGTCGGAGGGGTTTCCCGACCTGCTGCGTCAGCCGGTGGACCGCCCGCCGCCGGTGCCCGGCGCCGGCCCGCTGCCCGCCGACTGGATGCAGCAGCCGGCGGAACTCGCCGTCGCGCCCACCGACATCCAGATCACCAAGCGGCAATGGGGCGCCTTCTACGGCACCGAGCTGGAACTGCAGCTCCGTCGGCGCGGGATCACCACGCTCGTGCTTGGCGGCATCTCCACCAATATCGGCGTCGAATCGACGGCACGTTTCGCCTGGGAACTCGGCTACGCGCTGGTGCTGGCGGAGGACGCGATGACCAGTCAGTTCGCCGACCACCACCGCTTCACCGTCGAGAACATCCTCCCCCGCCTCGGCCGCGTCCGCAGCACGGCCGAGATCGTGGCCGCACTCGGCTGAGGCGCGGCGCGGCCTACCCGGCCGCGCGCCGGTGCTCCTGCAGGCGCGGCATCAGCTCGACCAGGTTGCAAGGCCGGTGGCGATTGTCGAGTTGCCAGAGCAGGATGTCGTCCCAGGCATCCTTGACCGCGCCGGTACTGCCCGGCAGCGCGAACAGATAGGTACCGTGCGCCACGCCGCCCACTGCCCGCGACTGCATCGTCGAGGTGCCGATCTTCTGGTAGCTCAACATGCGGAACAGCTCGCCGAAGCCCTCGATGCGCTTTTCCAGCACGCGGTCAAAGGCTTCCGGGGTCACGTCGCGGCCGGTGATGCCGGTACCGCCGGTGGTGATGACGACGTCGATTGCGGGGTCGGCGATCCAGCGGCGCAGGATGCGCTCGATCGCATCGGCCTCGTCGCGCTCGATCGCGCGCGCCGCGACATGGTGCCCGGCGGCGGCGATCCTCGCGACCAGCGCGTCGCCTGACGTGTCGTCGGCCGCACTGCGCGTGTCGGAGACCGTCAGCACGGCGATGTTCACTGGAATGAATCGGCGACTTTCGTCGAGTCGGGCCATCCGGCGTCTCCCGTTCCGGTCTCGCGCGGATGATAGCGCGGCCAGCGCCCGGCCGCGAGTTCGTCCAGGCTCGGCGCCGGCAGGCCGAGGCGGGCGGCGTACAGCCAGGTCCAGGTCAGCACCCTCGGCACGTAGTCGCGCGTCTCGTCGATCGGGATCGCCTCGATGAACAGCAGCGGATCGCCGCGATCGCGGATCAGCGGACCCCAGCGGGCGAAACTGCCGATCCCGGCATTATAGCTGGCGAGCAGGCGGATCAGGTCGCCGTTGATCGGGTCCTGGTTGGCGAGGAAGACGATGTAGCGCTGGCCGAGATCGAGATTAAACGCCGGATCGGCCAGCAGCTCCGTCCGCCCCGTGATCGGCCGACCGAGCAGGTCGCGCGCGGTCTGTGGCATGATCTGCAGGATGCCCAGCGCCCCGGCCGAGGACACCATCGCCGGGTCAAAATTCGATTCTGTCCGCGCGATGCCGTACAGCATCGCCGGATCGATGCGGAACCCGCCGGCTGGGCGCAGATCGGGCATCCTGACCGCCGCGGTGGGTCGCGGGCGGCCGTCGGCATCGGCGAGCGCGTCGGCGAAATCGGCCGCCACGTCGTCCAGACGCGCCTGCGCCGCCACCAGCACCGCCGATCGCGCGAGCCGCCGTGACTGCCGCGCCGCCGGCAGCAGCAGCCGCAGCTCCGCGCCGGCCCGGGCCCGCTGCCCGGCCTGCAGCAACGCGAAGCCGCGCAGTCCCGGCGCGGTCGCGCGCAGGGCGGCCATATCGGCGGCGGATGCGCTCTGGCGATCGCCGGCCGGCAGCAGCGCCGGCCCCCGCAGGCCGAGCCGGCGGCGCGCCAACTGCCCGTAGAAGCTGCGCGGCTGCGCGGCGGCGCGCTGCATCCAGGCGATGTATTCGCCGCCGTCGCCCCGCTCGACCGCCGCACGCCCCGCCCAGTAGGCGCAGGCGGCGCGCAGCACCGGCGTGCCGATCGGCGCCGCCCAGGCAGCGGCGAACAATGCGGAGGCAGCCGCGACCTGCCCCCCTCGCCAGGCAGCCAGCCCGGCGGCGAAGCCGGCCATCGCGGCGCGACGGGCGGGCAGGCCGGCGCCGAGCGCGATCGCGTCGTCATCGCGGTTCAGCGTGAACAGGACATGAGCCGCCTCGCCGCGCAGCAGCGCCGCATAGTTGTCGCCTAGTCCCCGCGTCCGCCCGAGCAGCCGCAGCACGCCCGCCGCGCCGCGCGCCCGCGCCGCCGCCATCACATCGCGGTCGAGTTCAGGGTTGCGTCGCGGCACATCGGCGGCATCGTCGTCCACCACCGCCGTGACCGTCGCCGGGGCCTGGGGCGGGTCCGGGCGCGCGACCGGCGGCGGGGGCGACACGTCGCCCGGCAGACGTGCCAGCAGCAACCGGTACAGCGCTGGCGCATCCGGCAGGTCGCGCCAGCGCGCCAGCCAGTCCAGCAGCGCCCCCGCATCCGGCCGCGTCGCCGGGTTCAGGTAGCGGTCGGCAAGCACCTCGCCAAACATCGCCTGGCCGAGCGGCGATGCATCATCCAGCCGCGCCGCCAGCCGCGCCGCCCCAGCCAGGTCGCCCCGCGCCTGCAGGGCAAACACGCGCCGGAGCAACCGCGCCTCCGCCGCCGGTAGCGGCTGCGGGAGCGGCACAGGCGCATCGCGCGAAACGGGAGTTTCGGGGCGCGGCGTTTCCGCGTGGGCGACAGGTGCGGGGAGGTTTGCGGCGAGGCAGGCCACGGCCAATACGGCCGGGGCGACGGGAAGCCGGGCGAGCGCGCGTCCGATCCCTCGCATGACCCGGCCGTAACCAGATCAGGACTGAGACGCAACCCTGCTGGGTGCGACGAATCTCGCGATCTAGACAGATCGATGAAACGCCAATGACTTGGCAGCCATTGCGCAATCACACTTGCGTCAGGTCCGCGTCGAGTGATCGCCGCAATAGCCGCAGATCCGCCCACGCCTCGCGCTTGGCGCCGGCGTTGCGCAGCAGATACGCGGGGTGCAGCATCGGCAGCGCCGGAACCGGCGCCTCCAGTCCGGGGATCGTGGCGCTGTGCCAGCGTCCGCGCAACCGGGTGATGCCAGCACTGCCGCCCAGTACGCCGCGCGCCGCCAGCGCCCCCAGCAGTACCAGCCGCCGCGGGCGCACCAGGGCGATGTGGCGCAACAGGAACGGCAGACAGATCAGTACCTCGTTGTCGGTGGGATTGCGGTTCCCTGGGGGCCGCCACGGGATCAGGTTGGTGATCAGGTAGCGCGAGCGATCGAGCCCGATGCTCGCCAGCATCCGGTCAAGGAACTGCCCCGAGCGGCCCACGAAGGGTTTGCCGGTCCGGTCCTCCTCCTCCCCCGGCCCCTCGCCGACCAGCATCAGTCCGGCCTGCGGGTTGCCGTCGGCAAAGACCAGATTTGTCGCGGTGGCAGCGAGCGGGCAGCCGTCGAAGGCGGCGAGCGCGGCGCGGAGGTCAGCGGTGCTGGTCGCGGCGGCGGCGATCTCCTGGGCGCGGCGGACCGGAGCAGGTTGCACCGCCGGTTGTACCGTCGGGGCGGCGGGTTGCGCCTCAGGCAGCGGCCGCGGCGCAACCCGCTCCGGCACAGGTGCAACCCGCATCCGGTCACGCGGCAGAGGCTCCAGCGCCTCATCCGCTCCCCATTCGACCTGCAGCCGCAGCGCTGCGAACGCATCCATGCCCACAGCTTTGCGGCGCGGGCGGGCTTTGCGCAACCATGGCACCGCGCCTATGACGGCGCGCGGAGCGGGGGGCGGCGATGGGCGAAAGCGTGGCGCGCGAGACGATGGAGTTCGACGTGGTGATCGTCGGCGCCGGCCCCTCCGGCCTCGCCGCCGCGATCCGGCTCAAGCAGCTCGCGCCCGAGGCCAGCGTCTGCGTCGTCGAGAAAGGGGCGGAGGTGGGTGCGCACATCCTCTCCGGCGCGGTGATCGAGCCACGCGCGCTCGACGAACTGCTGCCCGACTGGCGCGAACGCGGCGCACCGCTCACCACCCCGGCCGCCGACGACCGCTTCCTCTATCTGACCGCCTCGCGCGCTTGGCGCCTGCCGACACCGCCGCAGATGCACAACCACGGCAACTACATCGCGAGCCTCGGCGATGTCTGCCGCTGGCTCGGCCGCGAGGCGGAGGCGGCGGGCGTGGAGGTCTATCCCGGCTTCGCCGCCGCCGGGCTGATCGAGGAGGACGGACGGATCGGCGGGATCGTCACCGGCGACATGGGAATCACGCGCGAAGGCACGCGCGGCCCGAACTTCCAGCCGGGCATGGAGCTGCGCGCCACCTACACGATCTTCGCCGAGGGCTGTCGCGGCAGCCTCGCCAAACGGCTGATGCAGCGATTCGATCTGCGCGAGGGGCGCAACCCGCAGACCTATGCGCTCGGCTGCAAGGAACTGTGGGAAATACCCAGGGACAACCACCATCCCGGCCGCGTCATTCACACCATCGGCTGGCCGCTCGACAGTGCAACCTATGGCGGATCGTTCCTCTATCACTGGGGGGAAAACCTGATTTCCTACGGCTTCGTGGTCGGCCTCGACTACCGCAACCCGTGGCTGTCGCCGTTCGAGGAGATGCAGCGATTCAAGACGCATCCCGCGATCCGCGACAATTTCGCCGGCGGGCGACGCATTGCCTATGGCGCGCGGGCACTCAGCGAGGGTGGGTTGCAGTCGCTGCCGCGCCTGACCTTCCCCGGCGGCTGCCTGGTCGGCGATGCCGCCGGTTTCCTCAACGTGCCCAAGATCAAGGGCACGCACACCGCGATGAAATCGGGGATGCTGGCGGCCGAGGCGGTGGCAGAGGCGCTGGCGGCCGGCCGGCCGGCGGAACCTTCCGGCTACGAGGCGAAATTCCGCGCTTCCTGGCTGCACCAGGAATTGCACGGGGTGCGCAACGTGCGGCCGGCCTTCGCACGATTCGGGCTGTGGGGCGGGCTGGTCAACGCGGCCCTCGATACCTACGTGCTGCGCGGACGCGCACCGTGGACGCTGGCCCATCCGCATCCTGACCACGAGGGCCTGCTGAACGCCGACGCCGCCCCGCGCATCGCCTATCCCAAGCCGGACGGAGAGATCACCTTCGACCGGCTGTCCTCGGTATTCATCAGCAACACGAATCACGAGGAGGACCAGCCGGCGCACCTGCGGCTGCGCGACCCGCAGCTTGCCGTCAGCGTCAACTGGGAGCGCTACCGAAGTCCTGAGACGCGCTACTGTCCGGCCGGGGTCTATGAGATCGTCGGCGCCGAGGAAGGGTCGCCGCGGCTGCAGATCAACGCGCAGAACTGCGTGCACTGCAAGACCTGCGACATCAAGGATCCCGGACAGAACATCGACTGGGTGACGCCCGAGGGCGGCGGCGGCCCGGTCTATCCGAGCGGCATGTGACCTTGACGGTGGCGCCCGGCACCGTCCGCTGATAGGGTTTGGCGATGCAGCATCCCTTCACCTTCCCGCGTACTCTGCTCCTGGCGCTGACCCTGCTGTCGGCCTGCGCCGCAGCTGATGCGACCGGGGCCGCGCAGCAGGCGCGGAGCGCCGACCCGTCGGGCGCCTATGGTCCGTTCCTGATCGGCCGCGTCGCCAGTCTGACCGGCGATTACGACACCGCGGCGATGGAGCTGCGGCGGGCGCTCGCGCACGACCCCGACGACCCGACACTGCGCCAGCAAGCCTTCGTCGCTTCCCTGCTGGCCGGCCAGAAGCAGGCGGTGGAGCTGGCGCGCGGGCTGCCGAACAACGAGGCGGCACGGCTGCTGGTCGCCGATGCCGATGCCGCCGCGGGCAACTGGGAGGTGGCCGAGCAACGCTATGCCGCCCTGCCCCGCCAGGGCCTGCCGCAGCTGCTGCAGCCGCTGCTGGTCGCCTGGGCGCAGTACGGCAGCGGCCATCCCGACCGGGCGCTCGAGACACTGCATCCCTTTGTGCAGGGTCAGCGGTTCCGGGCGGTGTACGCCTTCCACGCCGCCATGATCGCCGACCTCTCGAGCCGCGAGGCGGAGGCTGGGCGCCTCTATGGCATCGCGCAGACCGCATTCGGCACTTCCAACCTCGACCTCGCGCGCGCGATGGCGAGTTGGCAGGCGCGCGGCGGGCGCACCGAGGAAGCGCGGCAGACCCTCGCCGCACTCGGCCAGTACGGCGATGATCTGGCGGTAACCCTGCCGCGGCTGCAGGCCGACGTGGCCATGCGCCCGGTGCGCCGCGCCACCGACGGGATCGCGGAGGCCTACCTGGCGCTCGCCTCCGCACTGCATCAGCAGGATGCGCAGGAATTCTCCACCATCCTGCTGCGGCTCGCGCTCGATCTGCGGCCCGATCTGACCACCGCGCGGCTCCTGGCCGCTGACATGCTGGCGCAGAACAAGCGGCCGGAGGCGGCGCTGGCGATGCTCGCCCCGGTGGCGGCCGACGACCCGCTGGGGCCGTTGGTCGATCTGCGTCGCGCCGCCTTCCTCGATCGCACCGGCGACAGCGACGCGGCGCTGCGGCTGCTGGCGCAGTTGCAGCAATCCCTGCCCGACCGGCCGGAGCCGTGGACGCTGCAGGGCGAGGTACTGCGCGGCAAACACCGCTATACCGATGCCGTGGCCGCCTATGATCGCGCGGTGGCGCTGACGCCCAATCCGACGCGCGTCAACTGGCCGCTGTTCTACGAGCGCGGCGTGGCCGAGGAGCGCGCCCATCAATGGCCCAAGGCGGAAGCAGACTTTCTGTTCGCGCTGAAGCTCTCGCCGGACGAGCCATTCGTGCTGAACTATCTCGGCTATTCCTGGACCGAGATGGGCATTCACCTGCCCGAGGCGCGGCGCATGATCGAGCGCGCCGCCGAGCAGCGGCCCAACGACGGCGCGATCGTGGACAGCCTCGGCTGGATCTCGCTGCACGAGGGTAACACGCACCAGGCGGTGCAGGATCTGGAGAAGGCGGTCGAGCTGGAGCCGGAGGACGCGACGATCAACGGCCATCTCGGCGACGCCTACTGGGCGGCCGGGCGGAAACTGGAGGCGCTGTACCAGTGGCGGCGGGCGCTGACGCTGAATCCGGAGCCCGAGGACGTGCCAAAACTGCAGGCCAAGCTGCACGACGCGCAGGCGGCGGAACAGCAGCCGCGGCAGGCGCAGTCCGGCATGCCGGCCACCGCGGAAAAGGTGCAGTAGGCGCCTGCCCGCGCGTGTGACCACACCAGCGGAGTTCGCGCCCGCCAAGGTGAACCTGGCGCTGCACGTCCTGGGGCGGCGGGCGGACGGCTATCACGTACTGGATAGCCTGGTGGTGTTCGCCCAGGTCGGCGACGCACTGCGGGCCGAGCCGGCCGAAGCGCTCAGCCTGACCGTAACCGGTCCGTTCGCTGCCGCGCTGACCGGGGAGGGCGAGAATCTGGTGCTGCGGGCGGCGCGCGCGCTGGCAGCGGCGCGCGGCATTGCGGCCGGGGCGCGGCTGACACTGGACAAGCGTCTGCCGGTTGCCTCGGGCATCGGCGGCGGTTCGGCCGACGCAGCGGCGGCGTTGCGCCTGCTGGCGCGGCTCTGGCGCGTGCCACTCGCGCCGGCCGAGCTTGCCCTGACGCTCGGTGCCGACGTGCCGGTATGCCTCGCCGGGCGGGCGGCGCGCATGGGCGGGATCGGCGACGCACTGGCACCGGCGCCACGCCTGCCGCCGTGCGGACTGGTGCTGGTCAATCCCGGCGTGGCGGTGGCGACGCCGGCCGTATTCCGCGCCCGCGGCGGCGCGTTCTCCCAGCCGCTCGACCTGCCGGCGGGCTGGACGGACGCAGCTTCGATGGCGGCCGATCTCACACGGCTGGGCAATGACCTGGAGGCACCGGCGCTGGCGCTGCAACCGGCAATTGGCCATGTGCTGGCGGCGCTGCGGTCCTTGCCGGGCGCGCTGTTGACGCGCATGAGCGGCTCCGGGGCAACCTGCTTCGCGTTGTTCGCCAGCGCCGAGGCGGCGCGCAAGGCGGCGGCACGGGTGGCGCGGCCAGACTGGTGGAGTTGGGGCGGCGCGATCCGACCGTGACGCGGGTCGGCATTCTCGTCTGTCATCTGCAGGCGCGAATCCTCTTGCGCCGAGGCGCCGGCCGTCGCGCGCCGCAGCGAAATGTGCGTCGGCCCGGCGCGATCGGAGACAACTGACCCTGCCGCCACGGCAGTGCGAATATCGAGGATCGCACACCGCGCGCGAGCCGCCTGCGTCGCACTACGGGGGTGCGCCCGTGTCATTACGCGCCGTGTGCGGCCCGCCAGATCGTGACGGTGCCAGCGGCACACGCAGTCGCAGACCTTCTTGGCAGCCGCCACAGCAATGAAGCCCCCGTCAGTCGTCGCATGATGGCGACGATGCCCGGGCCTCCGATCGGTTCCTGCGCGGAAGCGCATGATTCGCGTGCGCCGAGCGTCGCCTCCCTACACTCGAATGTTCGGCTCCTGAAAACTACGCAAGATGCGCGCGTCACGGCGCCAATGACCCAGAAGCGAATTGACGACGCTTCGCTTGCTGATTTAGCAGCTACACGGCAAGCACGTCGGGACGACCGATCGCCCGACCAGCTCCGGCGCTGATGCCTTCACGACGATCGGCAGAGAGGCTGCGGCACAGCGAATGTGGCTCGTCAGGATGTCGCTGCGCCAACCGATCACCATCATCGTCATGGTGGTCCTCATTCTTCTCGGCGGCGTACGTGCGACGGTTTCCACGCCGGTCGATATGTTTCCAAAAATCGGCATTCCGGTGGTCGCCGTGGTCTGGCAATACCGGGGCCTGCTACCTGACGAAATGGCCGACCGGATCGTCTATTTCTTTGAACGGATGGTCACCGTCCAGGTCAATGACATCCAGTCCATCCAGTCCGAGTCAGTGATCGGCTATGGCGTCGTCAAGATCTTTTTCCAACCTGATGTCGATATCAATTCCGCCGTCGCGCAAGTGACAGCCGCCGCGCAGACCGTTCTGAAATTCCTGCCGCCTGGCCAGACGCCGCCGTACGTGCTGCGCTACGACGCCACCACAGTTCCGATCATTCAACTTGCGCTGTCCGGAAAGAACATCTCGCAGTTCCGCATGTTCGATCTCGGGAACAACTTCATCCGCCCGCAACTGGCCAGCGTGGCCGGTGCTGCGGTGCCAATCCCGTATGGCGGACTCAACCGCTCGATCCAGGCTGACTTAAATCTCCAGGCGATGCAGGCGCACGGCGTCTCGCCGCAGGATGTGACCAATGCCCTGATGGCGCAGAACCTGATCATCCCGGCCGGCACCGAGAAGATCGGACGCTTCGAATGGCACATCCGGCTCAACAACAGCCCTGTCGCCATCGACCAGATCAACGACATACCCGTCAAGCGCGTGAACGGCACCGTGATCTATATGCGTGATATCGCCTATGTGCATGACGGTGCGCCGCCGCAGACCAATCTTGTCCGCGTCAACGGCCGCCGCGCGGTGCTGCTGCCGGTGTTCAAGGCGGGGTCGGAATCGACGCTCGACATCGTCTCAGGCGTCAAGCACATGCTGCCGCTGATCGAAGAGTCGATGCCGAAGTCCCTGCGCATCAACACGCTCGGCGATCAGTCGGTTTTTGTCGAGGACGCCGTCTTCACCGTAATCCGCGAAGCCGCGCTGGCCGCGGTGCTCACCGGGCTGATGGTCCTGCTGTTCCTGGGCAACTGGCGCCTGACGCTCATCATCGTCACCACCATCCCGCTGGCGGCGCTGGGTGCGGTGGTCGTTATGCAGGCAACCGGTCAGACCATCAACGTCATGACGCTGGGCGGCCTGGCACTCGCGGTCGGCCTGCTCGTCGATGCCGCTACGGTGACGCTCGAGAACTACAGCTATCATATCGAGCAGGGCAAGGACGTGCTCAGCGCCATCCTCGACGGCGCGCAGCAGATCGTCGTTCCGGCCCTGGTGTCGCTGCTCGCGATCTGCATCGTCTTCGTGCCGATGTTTACGCTCTCGGGGATCTCGCACTTCCTGTTCGTGCCGATGGCCGAGACGGTGATCTATGCGCTGCTGGCGTCCTTCATCCTGTCGGTCACATTCGTTCCGATGATGGCGCGGCGATGGCTCTCCGCACACCCTGGCACGCACGGACATGGTGCCGGGGCGGCGGCGCCGCCGCGCAACCCGTTCGTGCGGTTCCAGCAAGGTTTCGAGCGCGGTTTCAACCGCATGCGTGCCAGCTACCAGACGCTGCTGGAGCGGGCGCTCGTATCCGGCTGGGTGTTCATCGGCGGCTTCACTGCCTTCGTCGTGGCGTCGCTGGTCGTCCTGGCGCCGTGGCTGGGCAGCAATTTCTTCCCGGCGGTCGATGGCGGCGCGATCCTGCTGCATGTCGCCGCGCCCAGCGGCACGCGCATCGAGGACACCGCCCGCCTGTGCCAACGGATCGAGACAGCCGTCCGTGGCATGATGCGCCGGGGCGACGTCGAGAACATCGTCGATAACATCGATATCCCGTACAGCCCTGTCGTCATGGCCTACCAGAACACCGGGACGGTTGGGCCCGAGGACGCTGACATCATCATCCAGGAAACGCCGCGGCACCTGCCGACTGCGCAATACGTCGACCAGATGCGTCGAACCCTGCCGTCCTTGTTCCCCAGCGTCGGATTCTCCTTCCTGCCGGCGGACATCGCCACGCAGATTCTCAACTTCGGCGCGCCGGCGCCGGTGGACGTGCAGGTGACGGGGCCGGACCAGCATGCCGCCTACACCTATGCCGAGCGGCTGGCGAAGGCGATCAAGGTCGTGCCGGGCACTGCGGATGTGCGCATCTTCCAGCGGTTCAACTACCCCACGCTCGACATCACTGTTCACCGCGGCTTTGCGCAGATGGTCGGCCTGACCGAAGGCGACGTGACGCGCAGCCTGTTCCAGGTCCTCACCGGCAGCTTTCAGACCACGCCGAACTTCTGGCTCAACTGGAAGAACGGGGTTTCGTACTTCCTGCAGACGATGATGCCGCAGTACCGCATCGACACGATGGCTGATCTCTACAACCTGCCGATCACGGGAGGCGCGGCGGGGAGCGTCGGTGATCCGCCGCAGAGCGTCACCACGCTGACCAACGGCGGCACGGCGGCGACGGGCGGCTTGGCGGTGCGGATGGCCCCCGGCCATACCACTCCCGAAGTCCTGGGCGCGCTTGCCTCGATCACGCCGGTGCCCTCCCCGGAGGTCGCCTCGCACTACAATGTGCAGCCGGTGATCGACATCTACGTCAATCGCCAGGGCCGCGATCTCGGCAGCATCAACAGCGACATCGCGCGCATCATCAGGAATGCGGCTTCCGCCCGGCCGCCAGGGACGCGCGTGTTCATCAGGGGTCAGGTTAACACAATGGCGTCCGCCTATCGTGAGCTGTTCGCCGGCCTCGCGACCGCGGTGCTGCTGGTTTATCTGTTGATCAGCGTCAACTTCCAGTCCTGGCTGGACCCCGTCGTGATCATCGCCGGCCTGCCCGCCGCACTCGCCGGCATCGTCTGGATCCTGTTCCTGACTGGCACGCCGCTGTCGGTGCCAGCGCTGATCGGCTCGATCATGTGCATGGGCGTGGGCAGCGCCAACAGCATTCTCGTGGTCAGCTTCGCCCGCGAGCGGTTGGCGCAAGGGGAAATCGCCCTGCGCGCCGCGATCGAGGCCGGCTTCACCCGGCTGCGGCCCGTGCTGATGACGGCCGGCGCCATGATCATCGGCATGCTCCCGACCGCGATCAGCCACGAGCAGAATGCACCGCTCGGACGCGCTGTTGTCGGCGGCCTGCTCTTCGCGACCGTATCGACCCTCCTGTTCGTACCGGTCATGTTCTACCTGGTTCACCGGCGCCCACGCCGCCTATCCGCCGAGGACGCCGTGGCGTCGGTCTGATTGCTCCCGACCGCTTCCTTCCCATCGCAGTACATCGCAACGGAAACAGGACGACATGAGTGAGGTGAACAGCCGCAAGTCGCACCGTGGATGGATGTCGGTGCTGTTCGGCATGATCGGGCTTGGACTGATGGTCGTGCTCGCCGTGACCGGCATCGCTGCCCGCAAGCGCAGCGAGGCCGCATTGGCATATCAAACCGACATGGCAGCGGTTCCGACCGTCAGCATCGTCCGCCCGTTGGCCGGCAGCGCGGACCCCGACCTTGTTCTCCCTGGTGACATCGAGGCCTGGTACTGGGCGCCGGTGTTCGGTCAGGTCAGCGGCTACGTGAAGGCCTGGTACAAAGATATCGGCGCGCAGGTGAAGAAGGGCGACGTGCTGGCGACGATCGATGTGCCCGAACTGGATGCCAACGTCGAAAAGGCCAAGGCAGCGGTGGCGGAGGCGAAGGCCAACGAGGATCTGGCGGATATCACTGCCCTGCGCTGGACCCGGCTCTGGCACACCGATGCGGTGTCGCGCCAGGAAACCGACGTGGCGCTTGACAAGCAAAAGGCAGCGCACGCAGCAACGCTTGCCGCGCGTGGAGAGTTGGAAAGACTGCAGGCACTGCAGGGGTTCGAGAAGCTGGTGGCGCCCTTCGACGGCATCGTCACCGCGCGACGGACGGATGTCGGCGCGTTCGTCCAGGCCAACGGCGTCTCGAACCAGCCCGCGATGTTCGAGGTTGCGGACATTCACATGATGCGCGTCTATGTGCGGGTGCCGCAGACCTATGCCCCGGAGATTCGCGCAGGCATGACTGCCACGCTGGTCGTTCCGGGAATGCCGGATGTGCGGGTCCCGGCCACGGTCCACACGACCGCCGCCGCGATCAACCTGGACTCGCGCACGCTGCTGGTGGAACTGTGGGCGCCCAACCAACGGCGCGAACTCTCGCCCGGTACCTACGCCGATGTTCACTTCAACCTTCCGCCGCAGCCGAATGCCCTGAGGATTCCGACCAGCGCATTGATCTTTCAGGACAACGGGCTGCAAGTCGCAGTGGTTGATGGATCAGGCCACGCGCATTTGCGCAGCGTCACCATCGGGCGGGACATGGGGGCCAATGTCATTGTCACCTCCGGAATCACCGCCGCCGACCGCGTGATCGACAGCCCGCCCGATGCGCTGGATGACGGCGATCCGGTGCGCGTCGTCGGGACCGACGGCGTCTTCCCGGGGCTTGAGAGTACCTACAGGCAACTCACCGCCGCGAAGTCCCGCGCGAGGCGGCCGGCGGAGCGGGACGAGTGAAGCCAAGGCTTCGCTTCGCCGCTCTTCTCGGCGCAGTCCTGCTCGCGTCCTGCAACCTCGCGCCACCCTATCAGTCTCCGGCAAAGACCCTCGGTATCCTTCCGGTCAGCTTCAAGGAAGGCGGCCGCTGGCAGCCGGCAACGCCGGCCAGCACGCTGCAGCGCGGTCCGTGGTGGAGGATCTACCACGACGCCTCGCTCGACTCGCTGGAGTCGCAGCTAATCGCGGCCAATCCCGATCTCGCCGCAGCCGTGGCGAACTATAGTTCATACAAGGATGCGGCGTTACAGCTCGATGCCTACCTGTTCCCGTTCGTTAGCGCATCGGGCGAGGCGGGGCGCTTCCAGGTGTCAACCAAGCGGCCGTTGCGGCATATCGGCCAGCCGAACTACTCGAACTTCCACACCATGGGAGGAGAGCTGAGATACGAGGTTGATATCTGGGACCAACTTCACAATGCGACGGCGGCGGGTATCGCACTGGCCCAGGCAGCGGCGGCGGATCTGGCATCGGTGCAGCTCAGCCTCGAAGCGGATCTCGCCAACGCCTACCTCACGTTGCGCGAGCTCGACAATGACGTGGATCTGTTGCAGCAGACGGTGACTGCCTACCAGCACTACCTTCAGATCGTTGAGCAGCGGCATGTCGACAACATCGCCTCCGGTCTCGACGTTTCCCAGGCGCGCTTTCAGGTCGATGCGGCATCGGCGCAGGAATCCGGCCTGCGCGCCCAGCGTGCGGTCTATGAGCACATGATCGCCGATCTGATCGGCAAGCCGGCTTCGGCCTTTTCCATCGCACCGAAGGTGACGCACATCGCAGTCCCGGTGATTCCGACCGGCGTGCCGTCCCAGCTCCTGCAGCGACGGCCGGATATCGCGGCGGCCGAGCGGCGTGTCGCGGCAGCGAACGCGGAAATCGGGGTCGCCCGCGCGGCCTTCTATCCGAATCTGATGCTGAATGCGACGGGCAACTTCAATTCGTCGCTCAATGCGCCGCCGCTGGTGACGCTACCGGTCAGCTTCTGGTCGCTCGGCGCGTCGTCCTTGGCGCCGCTGTACGAGGGCGGATTCTTGCGTGCGCAACTGGCCCAGAAAGTCGCCCTTTGGCATCAGGCAACCGAAAACTACAGGTCAGTCGCGCTGAACGCCTTCCAGCAGGTCGAAGACGCATTGTCCAACCTCAACCTGCTCTCCGAACAATACGGACACCAGCAGGCGGCGGTGAAGGATGCCCTGCGCGTCCAGCAGCTCGGTTTCGATCTCTACCAGTTGGGAGCGAAGAACTACCTTGAAGTGATCGTCGATCAGGAGCTTGCGCTGCAAGCCGAGATGCTGCTGATCGACGACAGAGAGTCCGTACTGCTCGCGAGTGTGAGCTTGGTGCGCGCTCTTGGCGGCGGCTGGACGACCGACCGGCTTCCGGGTCGCGACGCCGTGCTGACGTTGAGCGGAATGGATCCACGCAAGCCCCTACCGCCAGCGCCACAGCCCTGAGCCCGCGTCACCGCGGCGGCGTGACGAGCGATATGCGAAACGGCGCTCCGAACGGAGACACGCACATCACCGTCCGGAGGGCCGCGCTCAGGGTTGGATAGGCGAGCGGGACGTTAACCCTGCGCGTCAGGCGATGTCGGCAGGAGCCCGTTGATCAGCCTGCCGTCGGGACGCAGAAGGCCGGGAGTCAGGTCGTAGATCGGGTCGTGCAGGTACTGGTAGTCGGCGGGACTGTGCATCACCTTGGATCTGATATCGCGGGCATGATGCGTCGGCGCTGCGGCGTTGGTCAGCGCGGCGGCAACTGTTACGCCGCAAAGGCTCATGAGCGTCCGTCGAAGAGTCCGCATGTTCCGCCTCCTTGCGCTGTGCGACGCCTGATCGGAGCAATCGGCCTCTCTGATCCACGTTGACTGCGTTGCGTGGTCCGAGTCCCCCGTGGGGAAGGCGGGCGTGCTTGCAACAGCGGGAGTCAGGAGAGCTGAGCATCCGCGGATCGCCGCTTGCACGGGAACGCTATTGGGGGTCGTCTCACGACGAAGTGTCACAAATGTGAAATACAGAAAATTGACCACCACGATTGCAAAGTGCATCGCCTTCCGAAACACCTGTCTGTGCCACCTGGCCGTCGGCCGGCAGGGCAGAGGCTGCTTCGATAACGGCCGGGCTGGTGGGGTTCAGGCGGCGAGTTGGCCCTTTGAGGCGCCGCACGGGAAACCTGTCGGGATTGACGCGGATCAAGGCGTCAGCCGGCCCGCGCCGTAGCGTCGACCATCGGCTGCCCCATCGCCGCCCGGCGTCCGTCGCGCGGAACCGCTGCGCAGGAGGATGATGTGACAAGCGAAAGGCCCAGCCAACCCGACACGCCGCCCGGCCCTCGGCCGACTGGCACGTTCCGCAGCCTGATCGAAGCCTTCCAGGCGCTCCGGGTACCGCTTGCCGGCGACGCGGCGCGGACGGACGCCGCCCGCCACAGCGCCGAGGTCAAGGCGCTCATCGACCGCCAGTTCCCCGATGCGCAGTGGCGCCACCTGATGGAGCGCGCGCACGACGCAGCCGTGCGTGGAGAACACGAATTCCTGCTGCTGCGCGTGCCGGCGGCAAGCTGCACCGATCAAGGACGCGCCATCCTGGCGGAGCAGAGCGATTGGGCGGAGACGCTGACGGGCGACGCCGCCGCGGTCTATCGACGGTGGCGCGATGAGTTGCAGCCGCAGGGCTTCCGGCTGGAGGCGCGCGTCATCGACTTTTCCGGCGGGCTGCCGGGCGACGTGGGCCTGTTCCTGGGATGGCGGAAATGACCGGCGACACGATCGGTACGGGGAAACAGTGATGCACACCCTGCTGCTTCTCACCGCGAGCGGACCGCTGGTGGTGCTGACCTCGCACGCCTCGCCGCTCGACGCGGTCCTGCTCGACAAGCTGGCGGCGCGCGGCATCCGAAAATTCGTTGCCTTCGAGATTCCGCTCGACCTGGCGCAGCAACGCTATGGTGGCCATTTCGCGCTGGTGCGCAACGACCTGCACGAGAGCGACGACCTGCGCGTGCTCGATTTCGATGGGCAGCGGGCCTTCGGACTGTTCCGCTTCGACGAGCTGGGGCCACCGATCCTGCACGAGGGATCGTAGCGCGTTCAGCCGGCCCAACCGAGGAACATGCCGATATCGCCGGGCTTGCCGTCGGGGAATTCCAGCACGCGCGCCGAGAGGGAAAACCCGCGCGGCTTCAGCTCTCGCTGCCAGCGCAGATAGAGTTCGGCCGGCTCGCCGCGCAGCGTGGAGGGCCAGGTGCCTTGCGCGTCGTTGACCGCGCGGCCGCGATCGACGCACAGCTCGCTGGGGAAGCGCAGCAGCATGAACTCGGTCTGGCCGTTCTGCGCCGCCTCCCGCGCGCGTTGCAGCATGGCGCGCCAGCCCTCGTCGGCGATGTGCGCGTCGATGAGCCGGCGCGCCCGCTTCTGCCGCTCTTGCGCCGCAGCACGGCGCTCCTCCTGGTGATGCTGGGACTCGCCGCGATGATAGTCGTCGGCCAGGTGCGCGAAGTCAGCAGCGGCGAGGCCTGTGGGCTCCTGTGCCGGCGCCGCCGGAGGTACGGCGGCCTCCGGCGGGGACGGTGGTCCGCGGTGTTCGCCGAACAGCCGGTCGAGGAATCGCCCGTGATGTTCCCCGCCGGCGGCGGGCGGATGCAGCGGGGCGGCGGCGAAGGCACGCAGCAGATCGGCGCGGCTGACGATGCCGACGACGCGGCCGTCGCGCGTCACCGGCACCCGCTTGATGCGATGGAGGGCGAGCAGGTGCGCGACGTCGCTAAGACCGGTCTGCTCGGTGACAGTGAGCACCGGGGCGGACATGACATCGCGCGCCGTGCGCTTGGGGTCCAGGAGCCGCGCCTGGAGCGACTGCTCGAGCGGTTGCGCCCCGGTGATGAGCGCCAGCCACCAGTCGCGCCGGGCCAGCCGCTCCGCCTCGTCGCGGCCCACCAGGTCGCCCTCGCTGACGATCCCGAGCGGCGTGCCGTCGGCATCGAGCACCGGAACGGCGCTGATGCCGTGGTCGAGCAGCAGTCGCGCGACGGCATTGACGGGGGTGTCGGGGGTGACCGAGACGACCTTGGCGGTCATCACATCGCGCGCCTGCATCGCGGCCTCGGCGCCGGCACGGTCGGTGGTAGCTGTCGTCATGCCGAACCCTCCGTCCGACTCCAGGCTAGCACGGCAAGCGAGGGGGCGCACACGCCGGCCGGGCAGGTTGCCGCTTGCCGCAGGCCGGCGCGCGACCTATTGAGCCATGCGGCCGGCGGATGGGGCGTCGCCAAGCGGTAAGGCAACGGATTTTGATTCCGTCATGCGGAGGTTCGAATCCTCCCGCCCCAACCAGCCGGCGCGGCACTCATCCCTTCGGGATGATCTTCAGGGTGAAGCTGCGCGCGTTCACGTCGGTGACCTTCAATACTGCCGTCGTGCCGGACGGGATCGTCGCCCCGGCGGGAGCGGGCAGAGTGATCGTCGCCTTCGCCCCCATCCCCGCGACCAGACCGTACGGTCCTGACTTGAACTTGTTGTAGGCGAAGTCATTGCGGATCGCGTCGGCCGGCAGGTGCGACAGCGCCGCCGTGTCCCAGCTTGCCAGCACTTTGCCGTCCTCGCCGGTCAATGTCGCCACCATGATGTGCGCCGGCGCCTCCGGCGTGCCGCCGTCGAGGTAGATGTGGAACCGCACCGCCCCACCCTCCAGCACCGCGCCGTTCGTCATCGTGAAGTGGTGCTTGGTCGGGCTGACCGGCCCGCCGTGGAACGGCGTCACCACCGAGCCGCGGTAATAGCTGTAGGTGCCGATGTCGAAAGCGAGCACGAAGGCCAGCACGGCGAGCGCGAGATTGCGGAACCCGGTGTCGGTCATCGGCAGCGGCAGGCTGCCCGCACCCCAGCGGAACCAGCCCCGCCCGGCCAGCGCCGGATTGCGCCGCAGGAGCACGTTGTCGAGCGAATAGGCGCCGCTGCCGGCCAGAAGCAGCGTCGCACCCATCGCCAGATTGGCCGCCGCCATCGTCCACTCATCGATGCAGGTGGCGCCCTGCCAGCCGAACATCAGCATCAGCACGACGGAGAATCCCATCGACACCAGCGCCGCCACCCGCGTCAGCAGCCCCGCCATCAGCGCCGCGCCGACGACCAGTTCGGCGGCGCTGAACAGGATCACGCCCGCATACAGCAGCCAGAAATGCTGCAGCATATATTCGATGACATGATCCATGCCCAGCAGGGCGCCCGGCATCGCGGTCTGGAACTTGTTGGCCATCCAGTCATGGTTGCCCCAGGCATCGAGCTTGGATGGCGCGTAGATGAAGCGCCGCGAGCCACCGCCCCAATAGATGAAGCCCTGGATGCAGCGCACCGCCAGCATGGCGAGTGCCGCGGTGCGCCAGTCACGCTCCGTTGTCGATGCCGATCCGGCGCCGATGCCGATCCGTCCCAGGGCGAGCGACGTCATGGTCCTCTCCTATTTTGCCGGCACGTAGGGTTTGAAGCCGTAGCGTCCGAGGATCGTCAGCGCCTCGGGCGAGCGAATGAACGCAAGCCAAGTCTTCGCCGCTTCCGGATGCGGAGCACCCGCGACCACGGCGCCGGCATAGATCGCGGTGCTGTTCTGCGCATCCGGGATCGCGACGTGCTCGATCGGATGGCCGGCCTGCTCCTGGAACAGCGCCTCCGACTGCCACGTGACGCCGGCCTCGGCGCGGCCCTGCATCAGCCACAGCGGCGACTGGCGGTGGTGGATCTGGGTCAGGAGGGTGGTGCCGTCCTTCACCTTGGTCTCATACACCGCCTTGACCAGCGCCTCGCCCCCGGCTTTGGTCAGGGCCGCCTTGATCTGCCGCGCCACCCCCTCATAGGCCGGGTTGGGCATCACCAGTTTCAGGTCGGGTCGCGCGAGATCGGCAAGCCCCGTGACATGGCCCGGATTGCCCTTGGGCACCATGATGGTCAGCGTGTTGGTCGCATACGGCACCGGCGGGGCGACGAGCGTCCCCTCCTCCACCATCTTCTTCACCCGCGCGAGGCCGGCGAAATAGGCATCGGCCTTGACCGTCCAGGTCATGTTGCCGACAGTGATCGTTCCGCCGGCCGCGATCTGCTCGGCCAGCCGTCCAGGCGGAATCGTCTCCCAATAGATGCGGCCGCGATATTCGGGGTTCGCCTTCTCGAAGGCCTGCACCAGCAGCGCCATGGCGAAGTAGTAGTTGCCGCCGACATAGAGGACGAGCTTCGAGTCGGTCAGGTTGCCGTGGAAATCCGCCAGCACGTCGATGCCGGGGATGGTGAACTCCAGCCCGCGTTGCACTGCATCGTTGTTGGTGCCGTGCTGCCAGGGCGGCAGCAGCGCGTCGGCGGCCGACGGCGGCGACTGTGCCGCCGCCGCCGCCGCGCCCGCCAGGATGATCGCCGCGCCGAGCGCGGCCGTGCGCAGCGCCCGCATCATTTCGCGTACGCGTAGTGGAAGCCGGCCATCTGCAGCTCCAGCATCGTCGCGACGGCGCCGGGGCTGAGCACCACGCCGGGGATCAGGTGGTTGGTCAACTCCGCCGTCAACTGGTCCAGGGTCAGCTTGTCGGGGTTGACGCCGGCTTTGAGGATCCGGTGTGCCTGCTCCCATATCGCGTTGTGGCACGCGATGAACACCACGCCGCGGCGCTGAAGCGACGGAATGGCGTTGTCCTCGGGCGAGTAGATGCCCTCGGGGTTCTCCAGGTCCTTGGGATCGGCCGAGGCGGCCTTCGGCTCATCGATCAGCTTGTTGCGGGTCATGCCTCCGCCGGCCAGCTTGGGGAGGTCGTATTTGTCCCACATCGCCTGGTCGTAGAGCGCCAGATGAGCGCTGCCATGCGTCGCGGAAACAAGCAGGGCATCGGGATGGCGGAAGGCGAACACCTGGCCGTTCAGCGAATTGCGCATCAGGTTGAGCCAGGGGCTATGGATGTCGGTGTTGTCCCACAGCTGCTTAGGCCCGCCGCGATAGGACATCACTTCGGCCAGCGCCTCGTGGTCCCACTGGTCGGGGTTGTCCACCACCATCGGCACGCTCTTGAAGTCGCGCCGGCGGGGTGCCGCGGCGAGCCGCTTGGCAAGCTCCTCCAGCGCGCCGGCACCCTGCGGCAGCAGCGACGCCTCGGCCGCTGCCGCCTGGCGCGTGGCCAGTGCGGCGGCGCCAGCGGCGGCCACCAGCCCCGCCCGCAGGAGCGCCCGTCGTCCTTCGGTGTTGTCGGTCACAGTCACCTCCCTCTCCCCTTCTTGCGACGCGGCGACCTTGCCGCAGTCATCCAAGTCCCATGGCAGCCGCATTGCGGTACAGCATGTATGCCGCGACCACGAACACCAGTCCCGCGAAGATGCGGTTAAGCGCGGCGCGGCGGGGCGCGAGCTTCACCGCGAGTCCGGTGCCCAGCACGCCGCCGCCGACGCCGCCAGCGATGTAGGCGCCGGCCACCGGCCAGTTGACCAAGCCCGAGACCGCATAGTTGGCGGCCGTGGTCAGACCGAAGCTTCCCACCGCCAGCAGCGACGAGCCGATCGCGTAGATCATCGGCATACGGGTCGAAAATAACAGTCCCGGTACGATCAGGAAGCCGCCACCGATGCCGAAAAAGCCGGCGAGGCACCCGACCGCCAGCGCCGTCAGGCCAACCAGTCCCAGGGCGGCGACCCCCGTGGTCCGCTCGTCGCGCGCGCTGCCGCCGGCCTCCGCGGGGCGGCGACGCAGTACCAGCGCGCCGATCACCACCATCAGGATCGCGAACAGGAACAGCAGCCGCCCGCCGTCGAACTGCTTGCCGAGACTGGAGCCCAGCGCGGCGCCGAGCACGCCGACGAGCGCGAACACGCTCGCCACGCCCCAGTACACATTGCGTCCGCGGGCATGAACGGCGAAATTACTGAAGGCGCTGACCGAAACCGCGAGCGCCCCGGTGCCGATCGCCTGGTGCGGCGCCAGCCCGACCACGTACAACAACAGCGGGGTCGCCAGGATCGACCCGCCGCCGCCGATCAGCCCCAGCGTGAACCCGACCAGAGCGCCCGAGGCCACCGCCAGCACCGCCTGGACCGATGTCACGCGCGGCACCCCGGCAGCATCGGCATCCGACCGTCCACGCCCGCCCCCTCCATGCCGCCGTCCCGCGCACCGGCGTCCGGCGCGCACCAATATCCTGCCTCGCGCATAGATGCAAATTCTGGAATATGCATCGTCTGGCGCGGCCCGCTCGCGTCGTGCGATGCTAGGTCGCACGGTGGACGCAGAAGCAGATTATGCACGAGCTGGCGCTGGCCCGCAGCCTGGCCGAACTGGTCGAGAACGAGGCGCGACAGGCCGGCGCCGCCCGTGTCATGCGGGTGCGGCTGGCGCTCGGGGCCCTCGCGCATGTGGGGCCGGAGGCGATGCGGTTCTGCTTCGAAGCGGCGGTGCGGGGGACGCGGGCTGAGGGTGCGGGATTCGACATCGTCATGATCCCCGGCGCCGGGCGTTGCGAGTCGTGCGGGCAGACAGTGCCGCTGCCCGAGCGGCTCGCGCCCTGCCCCGAGTGTGGTGGCGCGCGGGTACGAATGACGGCGGGCGACGAGTTGCGCCTGATCGAGATGGAGGTGGAGTGATGTGCGCGATTTGCGGCTGCGGCACGACGGGCGAGGCCCACGACCATCACCACCACCAACCGCACGCGCATGAGGCTGATGCAAAACGTCTGCTGCGCATCGAGCGCGATGTGATGGCGAAGAACGACGGCCACGCCGCCGCCAACCGCGAGCGGCTCGCGGCACTGGGCAGTTTCGCGGTCAATCTGCTGTCCAGCCCCGGCTCCGGCAAGACCACGCTGTTGCTGCGGCTGATTACCGCACTGCGGGCGCGCCACGCGATCGCGGTCATCGAAGGCGACCAACAGACCGACCTCGACGCGGCACGCATTCGCGCGGCGGGCGTGCCAGCGGTGCAGATCAACACCGGCGCCGGCTGCCACCTCGACGCGCACATGATCGGCCATGCGCTCGATGATCTGGCACTCGAGCGCAACGCGCTCCTGTTCATCGAGAATGTCGGCAACCTGGTCTGCCCAGCCGGCTTCGATCTCGGCGAGGCGGCGCGCGTCGTGGTGCTCTCGGTGACCGAGGGCGAGGACAAGCCGCTGAAATATCCCGCCATGTTCGCGACCGCCGATCTGCTGGTGCTGAACAAGGCCGACCTGCTGCCGCATCTGGATTTCGACTTGGCCGCCTGCATCGCCAACGCGCTGCGGATCAACCCGGACGTGCAGACACTGGTGGTCTCCGCGCGCACCGGCGAGGGCCTCACCGCGCTGGCCGCCTGGGTCGAGGCGCGGGCGGCGCGGCTCGCCACCGAGGCGCTGACACACGCGTGATCGCGGCAAGCCGGGCCGCCAGAAGGCGGCCCGGAGCTCGGACGGGATCAGTCGATCTTCCACTTCACCGTGTGACGCAGCGTGCCGATCCATCCATCCGGCCGGTCCTCCAACAGATCCTTGGCGGGGTCGGTAATCGTCGTGCCGGTGCCGGTGATTCCCTTGTACTTGCCGGTGCCGCTCACGATCTTCCAGTTGTCGCCCTCCCACGTTACCAGCATCGTGTCGCCGTCCTTGTCGTGCTTGGCGCATGTGCCGAAGCCGCGCGTCCAGTCCTCGCCAACCACGGTAAACTGGCCGAGGCAGCGATCGACAAGGCCGTCGAACGGTCCCTCGCCCTTGACGTTGCGGGTGATCGAAGTGTCCTCGAACACGATTCCCTTGCCGAGCGGCGTCGTGACAGTACCGACGATCCTGGCGACCTGGTAGCGGACATACTCCGCCTCGCCCGATTTCGGGAATTCTGCCGCCCGCGCGCCCGCGGCGACCGATACCAATGCGACGGCCCCGACCCAGGCCGGCAGCCGAGTGCGGATGGTGTTCATGCGTTGCGTCCTTTCACATCCTCGGCCGCCTGATCGCGGCCGGGCGGACGCAAAGCTGCGCGAGCACTGTGAACAGCGGATGCCGGCGCTGCAAACGGCTGGTAACTTTCCTTAACATACTTGTAAATCCTCGCCAGCATTGGACGGATCGCGGATGCAGGATGGATCGTCGCCGTCGGTGCGAACGACTACGGAAGCGCCGCTCTGCTTTGCCGGATTTCGGCTGGATATCGCCGCTTGCTCTCTGACCCGCGATTCAGGCGAAGCGGTTGCGCTGACGCGCGGCGAGTTCGCCATGCTGCGCGCTTTCGTGACCCGTCCAGGGAGGGTGTTGAGTCGCGACACGCTGCTCGACGCCGTCGCCGGACGGCGGGCCGAGCCGTTCGATCGCAGCATCGACGTGCTGGTCGGGCGGCTGCGCGGCAAGATCGAGCCGGACCGCAGCCAGCCGCGCCTGATCGTCACCGTTCCTGGCGAGGGCTATCGATTCGATGCGACGCTTTCAACGGCGCCCCCCGCATCGTCCGCAGGACGCGCGGATCCCGCGTCGCCGCCGCAGCGTCCGCCCGCAACCGGCGCGCGCCGCCTCGCGCGGTGGTGGCCGGCGACCATGGCCGCCCTTTGCCTGCTGGTGCTGGCCGCCGGCGGCATCTGGCGCGCCTGGCCGGTCGCGGCGCCCACGAGTCCCCCACGGGTGGCGGTGCTGCCCTTCACCAATCTCAGCGGCGACAGCAGTATGGAGTATCTCGGTCGCGCGGTGGCGTTCGAGCTTGTCACCATGCTGGGCACATACCCCGGGCTGCGCGTGCTCTCGACCACCAACGCGCCGGCCGGCCCGCCGGAAAACCCCGTGCGGGCGGCGCGGAGTGCCGGAGCCGATTATGTCGTGCAGGGCGGCGTCCATCGGGTGCGTCACGGGCTGCGGGTGACGGCGCAACTCTATGACGGCGCCAGCGGCACGGCCCTGTGGGCCGAACGGATCGACACCGCCGGGACTGACCCGTTCGCTTTGCAGGAGAACATCGCCACCCGCATCTACGACTCACTTGCCGGGTCGCAGGGGGGGGATGCGGCAGAACGAGCAGCGGCTTGCCTGGAGCAAGGCTGGGCCGGCACTCGGCGAGTACGATTATTATCTGCGCGGACTGTCGCTCTACCTGCGATTCAGCGTGCCCGACGTGCTGAGGGCGCGCGCGGTCTGGCAGGAGGGGCTGGAGCGGTTTCCCGCGTCCGCGCTGCTGCGCATCAAGCTGGCATGGTCTCACTTATACTTGGTGATGAACGGGGCCAGCACCGACCCGCGCGACGATATCGCGCGTGCGTGGCGGTTCGCCCGGGAGGTGGCAGCGGCGGATTCCCTCTCACCGATCGCGACTTGGGCGCTGCACTGGCTGATGGCCTTCCTGCTGCAGTGGCACGACAGCGACTTCGTCCACTCGGTCGCGGAGGCGCGCGCGGCGGTCGCCCTGGTGCCGTACGACGCGCTGTCACGCAATGACCTGTCCTGGATTCTTGCCAACGCAGGGCTCGGCGAGGAGGCCGTTGCCTGGGCGCGCGCGGGGCTGGAGCACGACCCGAACGGGCCTGCGTGGTTCCGTTCCAACCTTGCCTGGGCATTGTACATCGCCGGCCGCTATCAGGAGGCGCTGGACACGCTGGGCGAGGACGGCAAGGACTTCGTAGGCATGCTCGCCGCGACCTATGTGCGGCTCGGGCGCGTCGATCAGGCACGCGCCCTCGTCGCGGCCCATCTGAAGGCCGGAGGAAAGGACACGGTGGCGCAGGAAGCCGTGTATCCGCTGGCCGAACCGCACCGGACAGCGTATCTGGACGCGCTGCGTGTCGCCGGCTTGCCGGAACGATAGCGGGGACGGGCTACTTCAGGATCTTCGCGACCCGATTGTGCCGCAGCCGATAGGCATCCGGCATCCCCGCGCCGAGCAGCGGGCGCAGATACAGACGGAACGCATCGGTCACGTCGGTGCCGCTGGCGGTGACGAACTCATCGGGCATGGTGCGCGTCTTGCCGGCCACCGCGTCCAGCGGCACCAGCCGGTAATCCACGGAATAATAGCCGGTGCGCTCGATCGCCACCGAGCCGTCGGCCTCGCCCCACATCGCGTACTGCACCGCCTTCTCGCCGACCTCCCGCGCCTCGCGCTGATCGACATCGGAGACACAGCCGATGAAGGACCGTTGCAGATAGCCCAGCGTGTCGCCGCGCACGCGCTTGATGCCGAGCTTCATCCTGACTTCCTCGCAGAGCAGGTCGGCCAGCGCGCCGGTGCCGGAAAGCTGCACATTGCCGTGCGCGTCGTGCTCAAGCTGCTTGGCGAGCGAGGTGGCGATCGGCGCGCCGGATTCGTCGTGGATGCCCTCCGACACCGCCGCCACGCAGCGGCCGAAGCGATCGACGCTCCGCCGCACCTCGGCGAGAAAGTCGTCGAGGCGGAACGTGCGTTCCGGCAGACAGATGATGTGCGGACCGTCATCGGGGAACTTCTTGCCGAGCGCCGACGCGGCGGTCAGGAAGCCGGCATGGCGCCCCATCACCACGGCGATATAGACGCCGGGCAGCGAACGGTTGTCGAGATTGGCGCCGAGGAATGCCTGCACGACGAAGCGCGCGGCGGAGGGAAAGCCCGGCGTGTGGTCGTTCAGCACCAGGTCGTTGTCGATCGTCTTGGGTATGTGGATGCAGCGGATCGGGTGCCCCGCCTTGCGCGCCTCCTCGGCGACAATGCGCACCGTGTCGGAGGAATCATTGCCGCCGATGTAGAAGAAATAGCGGATGTCGTGCGCTTGCAGGACGCGGAAGATCTCGTGGCAGTATTTCAGGTCCGGCTTGTCGCGCGTCGAGCCGAGCGCTGAGGACGGGGTTTCGCCGACCATCTCCAGGTTGTGCGTGGTCTCCTGCGTCATGTCGATGAACTCCTCATCGACGATGCCGCGCACGCCATGCAGCGCGCCGTACACCAGACTGACGTTGCGGAACTTGCGCGATTCCAGCACGGCGCCGACCAGCGACTGGTTGATGACCGCGGTGGGTCCGCCGCCCTGGGCCACCAGCACCTTTCCTTCCAGCACGTCCAGTTCCTCCGCTGATCCGGTGTCGCCTGGGCGCGGTTTAGGCTTTCAGGGCGCCGATGTCGATCGGAAGACTGCGGATGCGTCGGCCGGTGGCGGCGAAGATGGCGTTGCAAAGCGCCGGAAGCGCGGGCGGCAGCGCCGGCTCCCCCAGTCCGGTCGGTGGGCGATCGGTGCGCAGGAATTCGACGTCGACCGGCGGCGCCTGATTCATGCGCAGCGGCCGGACACTGTCAAAGTTGGCCTGCACGACACGTCCACGGTCGATGGTGATGGCCTGTCCCAGCGCCGCGCCCAGCCCGTCGAGCACCGCGCCCTGCACCTGATTCTCCGCGCCGCTGGGGTTGATGATCTGGCTGCCGACATCGGCCACGACCCAGACGTGATCCACCCCGACTGCGCCGGCCGGCGTCACCGTCGCCTGCACCACTTCGGCGAAATAGCCGAAATGGCTGAAGTAGAATGCGACCCCCTTGCCGGTGCGCGGCGGCAGCGCGCGCCGCTGCGACCAGTCGGCATTGTCGGCAACGCGGCGCAGCACGCTCGCCATGCGCCCGGTGTCGAAGTCACGCAACTCATTGCGCCATAGGCTGGAATGCGGCAGCACGCGTGGCTCGCCCAGCAGCGCGAGGCGGAACGCCACCGGATCCTGGCCGGACTGGTGCGCCAGTTCGTCGATGAAGGACTGGAAGACGAAGCCGAGCGCATTGGACCGCGGCGCGCGCAACGGTCCGGTCGGCACGCCGAGGTCCATCACCGACTGGCCGTAGTCGAGATGCGGGACCAGCCCGGCCGGGAACTCGTTTGGGTCCATGATCGCCGTGTCGGCGGGTTTGCCGCCCCTGCCGAAGGTCACGAAATGGTCGCGGAACGCCACCAGCCTGCCGGACGGATCCAGGCCGGCCTTGAGGAAATGAAACCCGGCCGGGCGGTAGAAATCGTGCCGCATGTCGTCGCTGCGGTCCCACAGCAGCTTGACCGGGGCACCGGCCTGCCGGGCGATCCAGGCGGCCTCCGCCATCACGTCGTTGCGCAGCCGCCGGCCGAAGCCTCCACCCGCGCGTGTCATGTGCACGGTCACGTCGTGCACGTCGATACCAAGGGTCGCTGCCACCAGCCGCGCCCCCGGCTCCGGGTACTGCGTCGGCGCCCACAGGACCGCCTTGCCGTCGCCAACCTGCGCGGTGCAGTTCTGCGGCTCCATCGTCATGTGCGGCAGGAACGGGTAGGAATACGCTGCCTCCACCACTCGCGCAGCACCCTTGAGCGCCGTCTCCGCGTCGCCGTCACGACGCAGGAACCCGGCCGGCGCGCCCCGGCCCAGCCGGGACGCTTTGGCGGCGAAATCCTCGCTGCCCTGTTCCGCGGTCGCGCCTTCGTCCCAGACGACGTCGAGTTTCTCCCGGGCACGGCTGGCCGCCCACCAGGTCGTCGCCACGATCGCTACGCCGTCCGCCACACCCTCCGGCTGGCCGCCGGGGTTGGCATCGCGCGCACGGACGATGAAGGCGTCGCGAACGCCGGGCAGCATCTTCACCGCATCGACATTGGCGCGCGCCACCCTGCCGCCGAATACTGGGCATTTCACGAAGACCGCATAAAGCATCCCCGGCACGGTCACATCGATGCCGAACAATTTTTCGCCCGCGACGATCCTGACGTTGTCCACGCCGGGGATGCGCTGGCCGATGATACGGAAATTGCGCGGGTCCTTGAGTGGAACAGCGGCGAGATCCGGCACGGGCATTCGTGAAGCCGTTGCCGCCAACGCGCCGTAGCCGAGGGATCGACCGCTTGCGTCGTGATGCACCACGCCGGCCTCCGTTCGGCACGTGTCGGGCGTGACCTGCCAGGTCTGGGCGGCCGCCGCCACCAGCATCTGCCGCGCAGCGGCGCCGACGCGGCGCATCGGCACGTAGTTCAGCGGCGTCGCCCAACTGCCGCCGGCAAACTGTCGTCCAAATCGGGTGGAATCAACTGGCGCCTGCTCGACGCGGACATCCTTCCAGTCCGCATCGAGTTCCTCAGCGATCACCATGGGCAGCATCGTCTTGATGCCCTGCCCGATCTCCGGATTCTTCGACAGGATGGTGATGCTGCCGTCAGCGTCGATGCGGATGTAGGCGGTGAGCACGGCGGCGCTGCCCATCATGACCGCCCGTGCCGGCGGCGGTCCGAACACCGCGCGCAGGAGCAATCCGCCGCCCGCCGCGGCGGTCGCGGTCAGCACGGCGCGGCGCGACGGGGCGAAGGCGCGAATAGCGGTCATGGCTGCTCCTCCCCGGCAAGCGCGGCAGCCGCCTGATGGATCGCCGCGCGGATGCGGCGATAGCTGCAGCAACGGCAGACATTGCCCGACATTGCAGCATCGATATCGCCATCGCTCGGCTGCTTCGTGCGCGCCAAAAGCGCGGTGGCCGACATGATCTGCCCCGCCTGGCAATAGCCGCACTGCGGAACGTCGAGCCGCATCCAGGCCGCCTGCACGCGCCGGCCAACCGGATCGCCCGCCATCGCCTCGATCGTCACCACAGTGGCGTTGCCGACGGCGGCGAGCGGGACCGAACAGGACCGCACCGGTGCGCCGTCGAGATGGACCGTGCAGGCGCCACACAGTCCGGCGCCGCAACCAAATTTGCTGCCCTTGAGGTCGAGATCGTCGCGCAGCACCCAGAGCAGCGGCGTGTTGCCGTCCGCATCGACGGTCCGCACCAATCCGTTCACCCGGATCGCGTAGGTCATCGCCCATGCCTCCGCTGTCCCGGAGAGATTACGCGCGGCGATGCTCGCGGCAAAGCCGGACGTGTGGCCCGGCCGGCCAGCGGTCAGCGCAGGACGGCGCCGGCCGTCGCGACCGCGTGCGCAAAACTTTCGGCGTAGCCTCGCGGACACGCGATCTGCCAGGTCGGAACGGAATCGATCTGACGTACGTACACGCTGATGTGAGCGGCGACGGTGGCTGCGGTGCGGCCAGGCCCAAAGGCGCGCGGATGCAGGTCGAGCGGCAGCAGACGTGCCAGCACCTCCCGGCTGCCCTCGCCCGCAACGCTCAGGACGACGCGTGCATCCGACATCTCGATCGCGCCGCCAAGGCCGCCCGTAACGTCCGAAAGCTGACGCGCCAGATCGGGTCGGTCCGCGTGTTCGATTTGCCAGCGATCCGGACCGAGCCAGACGCAGACAATCTCGCCGGACGCCGTCCAACATCCCGGCGCAGCGAGCTCAAGGCCCAAGGCGTCGCGCAACCGCGCCGCCAGCGCCGCCGTCGTCCCCGGCCAGGCAGTGACGCAGACAGCCGAGACGGGCGGCATCCAGTGTGCCGTTACCTCAGCCACGCAACCGTCCTCCATCCGGGTCGATGAAGCAGGGGGCAACCACCTGCACCTCAGCATCGCCGCTGCGCACCGGATCGTAGGCGCGCACCACCTCCCCATGTCGCGCCGGCCCGTTGGCCAACAGCCCCAGCGCGATCCAGTGACTAAGCGTCGGCGAGAACGCGACCGAAGTGATCCACCCCTGGTCATGCTCGATACGCGGCGGCGCACCACGCGGCAGCAGATGCGCCCCGGCGCGCAGGCGCGTGCGTTTGTCGACTGGAACGAGCCCGACCAGAGTCGGGCGCATCGGGTCGAGCAGCGCCGGGCGCCGAGCCAATGCGCGGCCGATGAAATCCTTGCGCTGTGACAGCATCCTTCCGAGGCCGAGATCGCGTGCGGTGGTCTGTCCGTTCAGCTCCCCGCCGGCCGGATGGCCCTTCTCGACGCGCAGCACCGAAAGCGCCTCCAGCCCGTACGGCACGATACCCTGCGCCGAGCCGGCCTGTACGATACGGCGGATGAGGGCGTCGCCGTCCCGCGCCGGCGCGGCAACCTCGTATGCGAGCTCACCAGAGAATGAGATTCGGAACAGCCGCAGGTCGCCGAACGTGCCGCACGCCATATAGGGGAAAGCGGCATCCGAGACATCATGCACGACGCCGAGCAACGCCGCGATCACGTCGCGCGCGTGCGGCCCTGCGACGGCGTATTGTGCCCAGCGGTCGGTAACGGAGACGAAGGCGACGCGCAGCGAAGGCCGCAACACCTGGTGCGCGAACTCCATGTGCGCGAGCACGCGTGGCGCATTGGCGGTGGTCGTTGTCACCACCCACCGGTCCGCCTCCAGCCGCGCCGCGGTGCCGTCATCGAGCACGAATCCGTCCTCGCGCAGCATGATGCCGTAGCGCACGCGCCCGACCGGCAGCGTGGACATCGTGTTGGTATAGACGAAGTCGAGCAACGCACCTGCATCCGGTCCGACGAGTTCGATCTTGCCGAGCGTCGAGACATCGCTGACGCCCACACCACTGCGCACCGCCAGCACTTCGCGGCTGACCGATTGCAGCCAATCGGTTTCGCCCGCACGCGCAAACCATTGCGCGCGCAGCCACGGCCCGCTTTCGATGAAGGATGCCCCCTGCTCGGCGGCCCAGTCATGGCCAGGTGTGCGCCGTATCGGCCGAAAATGCCTGCCGCGATGCGCGCCGGCCAGCGCCCCGATCGCAACCGGCGTGTACGGCGGGCGGTGCAGCGTCGTCCCGGTATCGGCCATCGTACGCCCGGTCAGCGTCGCCATCATCGCCATTCCCAGTACGCCGCCCGACTTGCCCTGATCGGTCGCCATGCCGTGCGTGGTGTAGCGTTTCATGTGCTCGACGGCGCGGAAACCCTCACGATGCGCGAGCGCGATATCGTCGGTCGTGACGTCGTGCTGCAGATCGACGAAGGACTTCCGGCCCGGCATCAGCCAGATCGACGTGGCCGCCTCCGCGTCGCCGGCGGCGCGTGGCACTGGCGACGGCGCGTTCGGAAATCCGGCCGCCGCCGCAGCGCCACTACCGAGGGTAGCGCCGTCGCGCAGACACTCCGCCAGCCCATAGCGGCCGGCGGCGGCACCGGCGACGGTCATGCCGGGCGGCAGCGTCGCGGGCGGCAGGAATGCGGCGCGATCCTCGTCCCAGACCGGCCGACCGCCGAGATGGCAAGCGAGTTGGACCTGCGGATTGTGCCCGCCGGCCACCGCCAGCAGATCGGCGGCGACTGGGATCGTGCCGCCGGTCGCATCCCGCACGATCACCTCATGCAGGCCGGTGGATCCCCGCGTTGCTGCGATCCGCCCGCCGGCAAATAGCCGCGCGCCGATCCGCCGCGCTAACGCTGCGTCCGGCTCCGGCACCTCGCCGCGTCGATCAATCACGGCGGCAACAGGGACGCCGTGGCGGGCGAGTGCGGCCACGGTGCGCCAGCCCTCGGCACCGCCGCTCAGCACCACGACGCTGCCACCGGGTGCGACCGCATACCGCGCCAGATAACAGCGCACCGCCCCGGCCAGCATGACACCGGGCCGGTCATTGCCTGGAAAGGCAACCAACCGCTCCACCGCCCCGGCCCCCAGCACCACGCGCTTCGCCACGATGCGCCAGACACGCTGGCGCGGCTCTCCTGGGGCTGGGTGCGGTTTGTGGTCGGCAACCCGCTCCAGCGCGGCATAAGTGCCGTGGTCGTAGGCGCCGAACACCGTGGTACGCGTCAGGATGCGCACCTCAGCGCAGTCACGCAGCATTCGCTCGACGGATTGCGCCCAGACGGCACCGGGCTGCCCGTCGACTTCATCGGGCTCGGCGAGCAGCGTGCCGCCGAGCCGCGTATCGGCATCGCACAGCACCACGCGCGCGCCGCTGCGTCCCGCAGCAAGTGCGGCGGCGAGGCCGGCGGGGCCGGCGCCGATCACCAACACGTCGCAGAACAGGTGCGCATGTTCGTAGCCATCGGGGTCAGGCATCGCAGCGGCGCGCCCGAGACCGGCGGCGCGGCGGATCAGCGGTTCGTACACACGCTCCCACCACGAGGCCGGCCACATGAAGGTCTTGTAGTAGAAGCCCGCGGGAAACAGCGGGGAGAGCAGCGCGTTCGCCGCCATCAGATCGAAACGCAGCGAAGGAAAGCGATTCTGGCTGGACGCCTCCAGCCCGTCGAACAGTTCAGTCACGGTTGCCGGGATGTTCGGCTCCCGGCGCGCGCCGTTGCGCAATTCGACCAGCGCGTTCGGCTCCTCCGGCCCCGCCGAGAGCACACCACGCGGGCGGTGGTACTTGAACGAGCGCCCGAACAGCCGCACCCCATTGGCAAGCAGCGCCGAGGCCAGCGTGTCGCCGGGATGCCCGGTGTAGCCGCGTCCATCAAAGGAAAATCGAAGATGCGTGTCGCGGTCAATCAGGCCGCCCGAGCGCAGCCGCGTCATGCGCCCGCGTCCACGGCCGCGCTGATCGCGTGCGTGCGCACGTCGCGCGCCACCACCAGCCAGCGTCGGCAGCCATGCACGTGATGCCAGAACTCGCGCATGACTCCCGCCGGATTGTCGCGCAGGTAAACATAGTCGTGCCATTCGGCGGCGGAGGCATCCGCCGCCGGACGGACCGGATCGGCGGCGCCGAGATAGGAGAATTCCTCGCTGGCGCGCTCGCCGCAATGCGGACAGGGAATGCGCATCAGTGCAGGTTGGGCTGCGCGCCGGCACCGCGCTCATCCAGCAGCGCGCCGCGCGCGAAGCGGTCGAGTCGGTAAGCCGCGGCCACCGGATGCGGCGCATCGCGCGCGATCAGATGCGCGAAGCACCAGCCGGAGGCCGGCGTCGCCTTGAACCCGCCATAGCACCAGCCGGCATTGACGTAGAGGCCGGCGACCGGCGATGCGTCGATGATCGGCGAACCGTCCATGCTCATGTCCATGATGCCGCCCCATTGCCGCAGCACGCGCAGCCGGCCGAGCATCGGCAGGACCGCCATGCCGCTCTGCATCACGTCCTCCACGACCGGCAGGCTGCCGCGCTGGGCGTAACTGTTGTAGCCGTCGATGTCGCCGCCGAATACCAGCCCGCCCTTGTCGGACTGGCTGATGTAGAAATGTCCTGCGCCGAAGGTGATGACGCCGTCGATCAGCGGCTTGACGCCCTCGGAGACGAAGGCCTGCAGCACGTGACTTTCGATCGGCAGGCGCAAGCCCGCGAGTGCGGCGACCCGCGAGGAGTTGCCGGCGCAGGCAAGCGCCACCTTGGCCGCCGCGATGTCGCCGCGCGTGGTGCGCACGCCGCGTACGCGACCGTTCGCGACGTCAATCCCAGTCACTTCGCAGTTCTGCACGATATCGACGCCACGCGCATCGGCGCCGCGCGCATAGCCCCACACCACGGCGTCGTGCCGCGCCGTGCCGCCGCGCCGTTGCAGCAGCCCGCCACGAATTGGGAACCGCGCATCGTCGAAATCGAGATAGGGATGGCGTGCGCGCACCTGTACCGCGTCCAGCAGCTCGGCATCGACCCCGTGCAGCCGCATGGCATTGCCGCGTCGGGCGAAGGCATCGCGCTGAGCATCGGAGTGAAACAGGTTCAGCACACCACGCTGACTGACCATTGTGTTGTAGTTCAGCCGCTGCTCCAGCCCCTCCCACAGCTTCATGGAAAGTTCGTAGAAACCTTCGTTGCCGGGCAGCAGGTAGTTGGAGCGGATGATGGTCGTGTTGCGCCCGGCATTGCCCGAGCCGATCCAGGCCTTTTCCAGCACTGCGATGCTGGTCATGCCGTGCTCGCTGGCAAGGTAATAGGCGGTCGCGAGGCCGTGCCCGCCGCCGCCGACCACCACCGCGTCATAGCGCGGCTGCGGTTCGGCATCGCGCCAAGCCGGGCGCCAGCCGACGTGACCGCGCAGCGCCTCGCGCGCGAGCGAGAAGAACGAATAGCTCATCAGCGTCCGAGCGTGGTCCGCGGCCGGCGGGGCGTCAAGGGCATGGGCTATCCGATCAGCACATGCTCGCGCGTGATGATGATCGGCAGATGCCCGTCGGGCAGGAAGTTGGCCTCGTCGGCCCGCGTCCGCGCGTATTCCTCCGTCAGCGTACCGTGCTTCATGTCAGCGGTCGAGCGGAACCAGGTGATCGCCAGACCGTCATAGGCCGGCTCGGCTCCGTCGGCATAGGCGGACGGCTGCGCATGGTTCTGCTCGTAGCGCAGCAGCACCGGAATCCGCGCGGCCAGCGGCCCGTGGACCTCGCGCCAATAGTTTCGGAACGGAGTCAGCGCCATCCCAGGCCGCCGACTGACGAATTCGATGTTCTTGACCGCGTCCGCCGGGATCGCGCCGTCAAGGATAACATGGACATCCACCCGCATGCGGACGCGCCGGGCGCGGTCGATGATGCGCACCGCGTCCTGCTCGCTCGCCGCGGCCTCTCGTCCGGCAAAGGCCGCCCGGGCGGTCGGCTCGTCGTCGAACCACATCTCGGCAATGCCGTCGAACAGCAGTTCGCCCTTGGCGTAGCCCTGCGGCAGGGTGTGCGACTGCACGTAACGGCGCAGGCCCGGCACGCGCGCCGCGATCGTGCCGTGCCGGTGCTTCCAGTCATCCTGGAACGACGCAACGTCCAGGCCGTCGCGCCGCTTCACCAGTTCGATGATCTTGTGCATCGCCACGACTCCTCGTGCCGTCATAGCGCCAGGTAGCGTTTGCGCACACCCTCGTCGGCCTGCAACGCCGCGATCGGTGCGGTATGGACGATGCGTCCCTTGTCGATCACCGTCGCGCGGTCCGCGAGTCCGAGGCAGAAATGCATGTTCTGCTCGGCGATGAGGATGGTGGTGCCGGTCGCCCGCAGGCTGCGCAACAGTGCGCCGATCCGCTGCACGACGATGGGTGCCAGGCCTTCGCTCGGTTCATCGAGCAGCAGCACCACCGGATTGCCCATCAGCGTGCGCGCGATCGCCAGCAGTTGCTGCTCACCGCCCGAGAGCCGTCCGGCGCTGCGCTGACGCAGCGGCGCCAGCAGCGGGAACACGTCGTAGATGCGACGCAGCGGCCACGCATCCTGGCCCTCCGGCCCCTTCTTGTGCCCGATCAGCAGATTGTCCTCGACGGTGTGGTCGGGGAAGATTTGCCGGTCCTCCGGCACGAAGCCCAATCCGGCGCGCGCGATCATATGCGGCCGGCGGCCGGCCAGATCAACGCCGCGCAGCGCGATCCGCCCGCGCCGTGCGGCGGCGAGGCCGGCGATCGCCTTCATGGTCGTGGTCTTGCCCGCGCCATTGCGCCCCAGCAGTGCGAGAGTCTCGCCCTCGCCCAGCGACAGCGCGACGCCGAACAGAATCTGGCTTGCCCCGTAGAAGATGTCGAGGTCCTCGACCTGCAGGAGCGTCCCGCCGCTCATGCCGCCGCCGTCGCCGTGCCCGTGTCCGTGTCCACGGCGGTGCCGAGATAGGCGGCGATCACCGCCTCGTCGGCGCGGATCGCGTCGGGCGTGCCGGCGGCGAGCACGCGGCCGTAGCACAGCACGACGATGTGCGGGGCAATCTTGAAGACGATGTCCATGTCGTGCTCGATGAATACGACGGTCATCCGCTGGCGCTGCCAGAGGTCGTGGACCCTCTCGATCATTTGCCAACGTTCCTCCGGCCCCATCCCGGCCGTGGGCTCATCCAGCAGCAGCACCTTCGGATCGAGCACCAGCGCCAGCGCCACGTCGAGCAGCTTCTGATCGCCGTGCGATAGCGTCGCCGCGCGCCGATGGCGTTGATCGGCGAGGCCGAGCATGTCCAGCACGCTCTCCGCCTTCTCGCGCGTCTCCGCCAGCGGGAAGCGGCGATGCAGCAGGAAGTGCCGGCGCCGGTCCGCCGCGACCGCCGCCCGCATCGTCTCCTCGACCGTCAGCGACGGGAAGATGCTCGCCACCTGGAACGCGCGCCCAATGCCCCGGCGCACGATGGCGCCGCGAGTCAGGCCGACCAGATCTCTCCCATCCAGCAGGATGCGCCCGGAATCCGGCCGCAGCGCGCCGGTCAGCAGGTTGAACAGCGTGCTCTTGCCGGCCCCGTTCGGCCCGATGATCGCCGAGAGCGACCCGTCGGCGAATGTCAGGCTCACGTCGTTGGTCGCCCTCACGCCGCCGAAGGATTTGCACAGGTGCTGCAGTTCCAGCATCGATCAGCCGCGTTCGGGCGATGCGACGGCGGTCGCACGACGCTCGGCGATCCGATCGAGCACGAAGTCGAGGAGGCCCTTGCGCAGGCCGATCGCGAAGAACAGGATCACCACGCCGAGCACGATGCCGTCATGCTCGGTCAGCCGCGTCACCGTGTCGTTGAGCAGCAGCAGGATCACCGTGCCCAGCATGGGACCGAGGAACACGTTGATGCCGCCGAGCATGTTGATGAACATTCCGTCGCCGGAGACGGTCCAGTCGGCGAAGTCGGGATAGGCGCCGGAGACGAACAGGCTCATCACCACGCCACCGACGCAGGCGAACACGGCGGCGAGCACGAAGGCGATCAGGCGGACGCGCACGACATCGACGCCGAGATAGCCGGCGCGCTCGGCGTTGTCGCGCGTCATGCGCAGCGTGTAGCCGAACTGCGAGGCGACGATGCGGTGCATCAGCACCAGCCCGATCACCAGCGCTGCGCCGCACGCCAGGTAAAGCTGGATGCGGTTGGCGAGATCGACGCCGAGGAACACCGGGCGCGGGATGCCGCCGCGCAGCCCCTGGTCGCCGCCGGTCAGCCCGACCCAGGAGATGATGAGACTGTGGATGAGCATCTGAAAGGCCAGCGTGACGAAGGCGAAGTAGATCTCCTTCAGCCGCACGCAGATCGCCCCGATCACCGTCGCAACGGCCGCGGCGATCAGGATGGTCAGGGCGAAGGCGGCGGGAATCGAGAGCGCCGTGCGCTGCATCAGCAGCCCGAATGCGTAGGCGCCCAGCCCGAAGAACATGCCGTGACCGAACGAGATCATGCCGCCATAGCCGACCAGCAGATTCAGCGAAGTGGCGAACAGGCCATAGGCGGCGCAGCGGATCACGAAGTCCGGCGCCGCCTTACCGCCGATGAGCAGCGGCACGGCAGCCAGCACGGCGAACGCAGCCGCCCCGCCGAGCACGTCCGCGAGCGCGGCCCGACGGACCATCAGCCGGCGTTCCTGCCGAACAGCCCGGTCGGTCGCGTCACCAGCACCGCAACCATGACCATGTACATGATTCCATCGGTGAACAGCGGAAAGCCGACCGAGCCGAAGGCGCGGATGAAACCGATCAGCAGGGCGCCCACCAGCGCGCCCGCGACCGAGCCCATGCCGCCGATGACCGTCACGATGAAGCTGTCAATCAGGATCGAGAACCCCATGCCCGGCGTCAGCGATCGCACCGGCGCGGCCAGCGCCCCCGCCATACCCGCCAGCGCGCCGCCGAGCGCGAACACCAGGCCATAGATCAGGCCAGTGTTGATGCCGAGCGCCGAGACCATCTGCGGATTATGCGCGGCGGCACGCACGACCTTGCCCAGCCGCGTACGTGCCAGCGCAAGCCCGAGCGCCACGGCGATCGCGAGAGCCACGGCGATCAGGAACAGATAGAACGGCGGCACCACGCCCCCCGCGACGAACAGCGGCGGCACCTGGAACTGTGCTGGCATCCCCATGGAGAGAAAATCGTTGCCCCAGACCATGCGCACGACGTCATCGAGGATCAGCACCAGCGCGTAGCAGACCAGCAACTGCATCAGCACACTGCCGCCATAGACGCGGCTGATCAGCAGTCGCTCGCAGGCCAGCGCGGCGACCCCGCTGCCGGCGGCGCCGCCGATCAGCGCCAGCGCAAAGCTGCCGCTTGACTGATACAGCGCGAAGGCGAAATAGGCGCCGAGCATGTAAAAGGCACCGTGGGCGAAGTTGATCACCTTCAGGACGCCGAAGATCAGCGTCAGGCCTGCTGCGACCAGAAACAGCAACATGCCGACGATGAAGCCGCTGGTCGCCTGGGTGACGACGCAGCCCGGATTGGCGATGCAGGCGGCAAGCGCGGCGAGGTCCACGGCGTGGCGTCCCGTTCGAGTTCAGGCGCCGGCCGCCGTCCGGCCGCCGCCAGGGTCAGGTGTAGTGGTTGGCCTTCTTCCACTCCGCCTCAAGCTCGACGATCTGCTTCCAGTCGCCGGGGTGCATGTCGGGCACGTACGGCTCGGTCGGAATGGTGGTGCCCCAGCCGATCGCGTAGTTGATGATGGTGTGGTCCTCGCCCCGCATGGTAATCGTCCCGTCGGTGCCGAACGGCACTTCGACCGTCAGCCCCGGCAGTACTTCGGCGAGCTTCTTGCCGTCCACGGAATTGGCCCGCTTGGCCGCCGCCTCGAAGAAGTGCATCGCCGCCGAGTTCTGCCACGACCAGGTCGTCGGATATTCCTTGTAGCGCGCGCGGTAAGCGTCCGCCCACGCCGCGTTCTGTGGCGTCTTCGGGAACGTCTTGATGTAGCGGTTGCCGGAATGGATGCCCGGCGGCAGGTGTTTGACCGCGGTCAGCGTGGTGTAGTCCGCCATGTTGACGGCAAACAGTTCCATCTGACTGAGCAGCGCATAGATGCTGGCCTGATCGACGAATGCGGTCAGGTCGCCGGCCCACAGGCAGGTGTAGAGCGCCTGCGGCTTCGCCTGCAGCAGTTTGGTGATGTTCTCGGTATAGTCAGGCTGGAACAGCTTCGGCCAGGCCTGCGTGATGATCTCCACGTCGGGCATGAAGTGCTTCAGATACTCGACGTACTGCGCGGTGGTGTCGCGGCCATAGGCGTAGTCGGGCGCGCAAGTTGCCCAGCGTTTCAGCCCCTTGGCCTTCGCCACCCCGGCGGCGTAGCTGCCGCCGACGATCGAATCATGCACGCCCTGGCGGCAGACGCGGAAAGCGTTGGGCAGACGCAATTTCGGATCGGCTGTCAGCGACGAGGTTTCGGAATTCGTGTGCACGCACAGCACGCCGAGATCACGGGCAACCTCGTTGACCGCGAAGCCACCCGAGGATGCCTCTCCGTCGAGCAGTAGGTCGCAGCCCTCGGTATTGATCAGTTCACGCGCGATGCGGGCGGCTTCCTGCGGCTGCCCCTTGGAATCGCGGATCACCATCTCGATCCGCCGGCCGGCCAGGCCGCCAGCCGCATTGATCCTCTCGACCTCCATCAGGACAGCGTTGCGGGAGGAATTGCCGAGCTGCGCGACCCGCCCCGACAGGATGGTCGGCATCCCGATGCGTACCACCTTGTCCTGCGCGCGCACGATGCGCGGTGCGGCAAGGGCCGTGGCACCGGCGCCCAGCGCCGCCAGAGCCGCTCGACGGCCGATTGCGGATCGCGATGTCGTTGCCATGCTCCTCCCCCCCGCGCCCGAACCGGGCGCTGCTGCGGCTGCCGGTACTCGCACCCGGCCGCCTGCGCGGTCTGACGCCGCGTCTGCGAACGAAATCCCAGGAAGGCCACGTCGTCAAGCGGCGTTGAACCGCGAATCATCGCTCAGGGAATGCCCGCCCCACCGGAGGGGCGCTGCCGTTCCCTCACGCCTCGGCGAAACTGCCGTCCGGCTGCAGCCGCCACAGCACCCCGAAACGGATGTCGAAGGTCGCACCGTGCAGTCGCAGCCGCCCGTTGGAGACCCGTTCAGCGATCCAGGGGAAGGTCAGCAGGTTCTCCAGCGACAGCTTCACCGCCTCGCGCTCGCATTCCGTCAGCGGATCGGCCGGGCGGCATTCCAGCACGCGGCGTTTCGCCGGCTCGGCAATCCGCATCCATGGACCCAGGAAGTCGCTCGCCGCCGGCGGCGCGCCCTCCATCAGCGCGCGGATGCCGCCGCACATGCCGTGCCCGAGCACGATCAGGTCGGGCACCTCCAGCACGCGCACCGCGAACTCCAGCGCCGCACTGGTCGCGTGGAACTGCGCGTCCGGCTGGAACGGCGGCACCAGGTTGGCGACGTTGCGCAGAATGAACAACTCGCCAGGTGCGGCGTCAAAGATCATCGCGGGATCGACGCGACTGTCCGAGCAGGCCACCACCATCGCTCGCGGCGACTGGCCCTCGCGCGCCAGGGTCTCGAACAGGGCCCGGCGCTCCGGCCACGCGCCCTGCCGAAAGCGCCGATAGCCGGCGATCAACCGTTCCATGCCGTCCCAGCCGCCACGTTACCCGCCCGCGCCACCACTACGACGTATCGCCCCACGGCTCCGGCATCAGGCCGTTATACATCGGCCCGCTCGGTTCGCCGACATGGCCGGGCACGGTGCCCGGCACGGCGCCGTCATACTGCGAGGCGTTGTCCAGCCCTTGCTGAAGCTGCGCGCAGGCGCCAACGCCCAGCGCCGCCGCGGCCACCGCCACTCGGACGGCCGTCATCGCGAATGCGCGCATCTTGGCACCTCCCCACGACGTGAGTGAATCCGCGCGTGATATCGCACACACGGCGCCGGGCGACGAGGGTGGCACGTGAAATTTTTACGACGGTTCACGGTCCCCGGCTCACGCTCAGGCGCGGCGGAGACCGAAGCGTCTGGAAGATCACGCAGTACCGCTCGGTGCTCGCCAGCAACCGGTCCAGCTTGCCCGGGTCGGCGTCGGTGTCGAGGTCGAAGCGCAGCGCGATCTCGGTCAGTCCGACCGGCGCGGACTTGTCGATTGCCAGCGTGCCGCGCGCGTCCCAGATGCCTTCGGCAACGATGCGTCCGCCGCGCAGGGTGATCCCCATGGCGGTCGCCACGGCCCGCAGCGTCACCCCTGCACAGGCAACCAGCGCCTGCAGCAGCATGTCCCCCGAGCAGGCCAGCGCGCCGCTGCCGCCGGCCGCCGGATGCAGGCCGGCGATGGTCTCGCCCTGCCAGGACGGGATGGCCACGGCGATCTCGGCACCGTCCAACCGCGCCTCGGCCCGCGCCGGGATGCGCGCGCTGCCCGGGTCGTCGCGGTAGCGTTGCTTCAGCGGCGCCTGGGCGGCGCGCAGTTCCTCAGCATTCATGGCGAAGCCTCTCCTTGCTCGAAGGGATCGGTGGGATAGCGCACGCCGGTCAGGCACAGTCCCTCGGCGGGAGCGGTCGGGCCGGCGGCGGCGCGGTCGCGCCCGGCCAGCACCTCGGTGACGCGCGCAGCGGGCCAGCGCCCTTCACCGACCAACCGCAGCGTACCGACCATGTTGCGCACCTGATGGTGCAGGAAACTGCGTGCTTCGGCAACGATCTCGACCAGATCGCCGCTCCGCGTCACGTCCAGCCGGTCGAGCGTGCGCAGCGGGCTCGATGCCTGGCACGCGGCGGCGCGGAAGGCAGAGAAGTCGTGCCGGCCGAGCAGCGTCTGCGCCGCCGCGTGCATGGCCCCCTCGTCCAGCGGGGGCGCGACGTGCCAGACGAGCCCGGCCAACAGTGCCGGCCGCGGGCGGCGGTTGAGGATGCGGTAGCGATAGGCCCGCCCGACCGCCGAGAACCGCGGGTGCCACCCCGCCGGGGCCGGCGCGGCGCGCAGCACCACGACCGGATGCGGCTTGAGGTGGAAGTTCAGCGCCTCGCGCAGCCGCCCCTGCGGGAAGTCGCGTCCCAACTCCAGCAGCGCCACTTGGCCCTCGGCATGGACGCCGGCATCGGTGCGCCCGGCGACGGCCGTCACGACCGGCGCGCCTTCGGCGAGTTGGGCGGCCGCCGTCTCCAGTACGTCCTGAACGGCGAGGCCCTGCGCGCGCGCCTGGCTCTGCCAGCCGACGAAGCTGCCGCCGTGGTACTCGATCAGCAGCGCCGCGCGCGTCCTCAATCCGCCGCCAGCCCCCAGAACCGCGCCATCGCCTCGGCTGCTGCGATGCCGGCCGGCAGCACGAACGGGTCGGCCTCACCGCCCGCGACCGGAAAGGCATGGCCATAGCCGGCGAGGCTCCAGTGCTCGACCGCATCGCCCCACACCCGCCGGCGCAGGTGCGGCGCCGGGCGGTGCTCGGCGTCGGGCGCCTCCGGCAGGCCGAGCAGCCCGGTCCACTGCGCCACCAGCGCCTCGGCATTGGCCGGGTCCACGGTCCGGTCGGCCTCGCCGTGCCAGACCGACAGGCGCGGCCAGCGCGCGCCGGTGAGCCGCTCCACCCGCGCGACCCAGGCCTCGCGCGGGGCCGGCTCGGGCCGCTGCATCTGGCGCACGGCCTCGTGAACGTCCCGCGCCGCGCCGACCGGCAGGCCAGCGACCACGCCGCCGGCGGCAAACACGTCTGGATAGGAGGCCAGCAGGGCCGCCGCCAGCGCGCCGCCGGCTGACAGCCCGGCCACGTAAACGTGCCGCGGATCGGCCCCGAACCGGCGCAGCGCCTCCCCGACCATTTGGCGGATGGACGCTGCCTCGCCGCCCCCGCGGCGCGTGTCGCCGGGGCGGAACCAGTTGAAGCAGCGCTGCTGATTGTTCTCCGCCTGCTGGTCGGGCAACAGCAGGGGCGCGCCAAGGCGGTCCGCCAGCGCGGCGAACCCCGAGGCAGCGGCGAACCGCACCGCATCCTGCCCGCAGCCGTGGAGCAGCACGAGCAACGGCGCGTCGCGGCGCCCCGGTGCCGTCGGGATGCGGACATGCATCCGCAGCCGGCCCGGATTCGCGCCGAAATCCGTCACTTCGACGACCCGGCCCGCCGGCTCGCGCGGCAAGTCGGTCCATGCCGGCGGCCCGGCGGGGATCAGATCCGAAACCTGCTCCAGCGCGCGCCGCGTCAGGCGCGCGAACCGGCCCGGCCATCCGTCATCCATGTCCCGCAGCCCTTCCGCCGCCCGCGTCCGGCACCGCCGTCCGCGGCCCGGCCCCAGAACCTAGGCAGCGGCCGCTTCCCCGGCCAGCCCCAGCTTGATGCGTGTCAGACCCTCATTCACACCTAGGTGCCATCCGCTCATTGCGAGCGACATGCCCCGCCCATGCGGTATGGATGCGGCGCCAATTTCGGACCCGGATGCGTCGTTCCCTTCTCGCCCTGCTGCTGCTCGCACCGCTTGCCGCCTGTGCCGAGGCTCCGCCGCGAAGCCCCGTGGCTCATGGTTGCACGCTGGAGCGCGCCACCACCGTGGCGCTGCGCAACGCGCGCAACTTCATGCTCGCGCCGGTGAACCTGGACGGGCGCGAGACACTGTTCGTGGTCGATACCGGGGCCGAGGCCTCGACCGTGACGCCGCAGGCGGCGGACGCCCTGCGGCTGCCCAACGACTCGCGCCGCGGCAGCGTGCTGCTCGGCATCGCCGGGCCGTTCAGGACGCCCAACGTACGCGTCCGCCGTTTCGCGCTCGGCGAGGTCGTGCGCGTCGACCAGAGCCTCAGCATCGGCCGGATGCCGGCTTTCCCGGCCTCCGAGCCGCCCGTCGCCGGGCTGCTCGGGGCGGACGTGCTGTCGGGCTACGACGTTGAACTCGATCTGCCCAATGGCCGGATGTCGCTCTATACGCCGCGCGACTGTCCCGGCTTCGTGCCGTGGCCGGGAGCGGTCGGGGTGCCCATCGCGCGCACGCGCTCGGGCCTGGCGTTCGTCGATGCGGTGGTGGACGGCGTATCCGTGCGCGCCCTGCTCGACACCGGCGCGCGGACCACGCTACTGGCCCGGGCCACCGCCGCCAGCCTCGGCATCTCCCAGGCGGCGCTGGCGCGCGACCCGCAGCGGGTGGGCATCGGCATCGGCCTGGGCAATATCGACGTGCGCACGCACCGCTTTGGCGAACTCGGCCTGCCCGGCGCGATGCAGCACAACGTGACCGCCAATGTGGCCGATATCCATCTGCCCGGCGTGGAGATGCTGCTCGGCGCCGACTATCTGGGGGCGAGGCGTATCTGGATTTCCTATAGTACCGGCCGGCTGTTCCTGCGTTGACCGGCCGCCGCCGCCTCGCTTTTGCGGTAGGAGTGCGGCAGAGTGTCGCCTGATTTCCGCTGACCGTCCCGCCTGAAGGTATTCCGATGTCGCAAAGCCAAGCCCCGGCCGCCGCCGCGCTGCCGCTGTTCTTCAAGCGCGTCGTCGCGGTGACGGCGCAGACTCACGGCCATCTCCGCCTGGATCGCAGCGTCGGCCACGAATTCGCCGCGACGGCGCAGTCGGTGCCGCTGGGGCTGACCGAGATCGAGGCGGCGGCGCAGCATTTCCCGGTCCTGTTCACCAGTGGCCCCACGTCCGCGGCGGTTGCGCTGCTGGGGCTGCGCGAGGGGCAGAACCTGTTCGTCCGCCCCGACGGCAAGTGGTCGCCGGACGCCTATGTGCCGGCCTATGTCCGCGCCTTCCCGTTCATTGCCGTGGAGGATGCCGCCAGCCGCACCCAGGTCACCGGGGTCGAGCCGGACGCGCCGCACCTGCGTGCCGATGCCGGGACGCGGCTGTTCGAGGACGGCCGCCCGTCGGCGGCGCTGAACGAGGCCAGCGGTTTCGCCAGGGCGCTGCGCGAATCGATGATCGCCGCCGGCAGCTTCGCCCGCGCGCTGGACGCGGCCGGCGTGCTGGAGGAGGAGGAGGCCACGGTGAACTTCACCGCCGGCGGCAGCGCGCGCATCCGCGGCTTCAAGATCGTCAAGGCCGAGCGGCTCGCCGAGGTGGATGACGCCACCTATCTCGACTGGCGGCGGATGGGCTGGATTGCCGCGATCTACGCGCATCTGTTCTCGATCGGCCGCTGGGGCCGGCTGATCGAAATGGCGGCCTCGCGCGGCGGCTGAGCGCCGGCGCCTTCAACCTTTTTCCAACATTTCGGGACGACGCTCGCGGCGGCGCGGACTCGTGCCCGGCGGCAAAAGCGCCCCAATGTGCGGCACGGTCCCCGCGACGGACCCCGCTCCTTGCCTTACTCCCCTGCCGCCGGCACGCCCCGGCTGTTTGCTGTCGATTACACATCCGATCTCGCCGACGCCCCGCCCTGCGACCTGGTGTCGCTCGCCGCCGTCCCGGACCTGCTGCCTCCGCCGCGCTTCATCCTCGGCGCGTACGCGCCCGCAATCATTGCCGGCGCCGCGTCCGCACCCGCTGCACCGTCCGTCACCGACAGCGCTGACCAGGCGGTGAACGGCGACATCGCGCGCAACCTCTACGGCGTCAGCGGTGCTGGCGTGAAGATCGGCATCCTGTCGGACAGTTTCGACGTACTCGGCGGCGCGGCCGCGGACGTGGCAGCCGGCAACCTGCCGGCAGGCGTGCAGGTGCTTGAGGAAGGCCCGGCCGGCAGCCATGACGAGGGCCGCGCGATGGCCGAGCTGGTGCATCGCATCGCGCCCGACGCCCAGATCCTGTTCCACACCGCCACTGCCGGAGAAGCCGACTTCGCCGCCGGCATCGACGCCCTGGTCGCCGCCGGCTGCAAGGTGATCGTCGATGACGTGGCCTATCTCGACGAACCGTTCTTCCAGCCCGGCGGCCCGGTGGACACGGCGGTGCAGCGGGCGATCGCCGCGGGGGTCAGCTACTTCACCGCCGCCGGCAACCAGGGCAACGACTACATCCAGCAGGATTTCGCACCGCTGCATCTCGCCCTGCCCGGCCTGCCGCCCGGCACTGCCGTGCAGAACTTCGGCGCGGTCGCCGCACCGCAGCCCTGGCTCGATGTCACCATCCCGCCCGGCGCACAGGGCGTCTTTGACCTGCAATGGGACCAGCCCTACGCCGGCAGCGCCGACAGCCTGGGCCTCGCGCTATTCGACGCCGCCGGCAACCTCGTCGCCACGGCGGGTAGCGACCGCGTCGGCGCCAGCCCCGACCAAGTGCTCACCTGGGCCAATACGACGCAACAGAGCCGCTTTCGCCTGGTGCTGTACGCGAACGGCGGCACCACGCCGCCGGGCCTGTTCAAGATCATCGCCTACGGCAACGGCAGCATCGCCAGCCCCTCGGCCGGGCAGGGATCAGGCAGCGTGATCGGGCACGAGATGGTGCCGGGCGCAAACACCGTCGGCGCCATGGCCTGGTGGGCCGCGCCACGGTTCGGCGGCAGCGACACGCCCGAGAGCTTCTCCTCGGTGGGCACCGGAACATTCCTGCTGGATGCGAACGGCGTGCCGCTGCCGCAGCCGCAATCGACGCAGAAGGTGGACTTCCTCGCCCCGGACGGCAGCATCACGAGCGTGCTGGCGCCGTTCTACGGAACCTCGGCTGCCGCGGCGAATGCCGCCGGCGTCGCGGCACTGGTGGCGCAAGCCGACCCGCTGCTGACCCCGGCCCAGATGACGCAGGTGCTCGACCGCAGCGCAACCCCCGCGCTTGGCGGCACGCTTGCCAGCGGGGCCGGGCTGCTGGACGCCAGCGCCGCCGTCTCGATGGCGCTCGGGCTGGCACACGGCGCCGCCTGACAAAAAAGGACGGCCCGATGCATGGCACCGGGCCGGGGCATCACGCCGCCAAGTTGGGCGACCCGCAGGAGCGCGGATCGCCAGGGGGGAAACCGGAAGGCTGCCGGACCGGGTTGGCTGACGCCGCGCCCGGTCTGCACGGGCAAAACCGCCGCCGCATCGTTCGGTTCCCCGCAGCCAGTCACGTTGTCGCGGCCCCGCAGCGCTGCGGTTGCACGCTGTTGCAGAAATGGCGCGGGCGGCATCGCATTTTCCGAGACTCGTCGCGAATTTACGTCGAATTCGTCGGTAAGAAATGAAAATGCGCGCCCAGGCGGCGCTCTATGAAAAATCCGTTTCGACGCAAGTGTAGGATTGCCTAACACGGGCATTGCGCGTTAGTATATGAACTACACATAGTAAAACACTTTCGGGAGATTATCCTATGCCGCATCTCACTGTCGCTGGTGTCGGCGGATCACAAGTTGACGTACTGATCGGTACACCACAAAATGCCTCTATTGCGGGCCAGCTACTTTCCATGATTACGAATCAGGTTGCCGATGGCAATCTGACCCCATACGAATATAACGGTATCGGACCATTAGACGCGCCGACCGGGCCGGGCTACCTCATCGTCACCGGTCCCGGATTCGTCGCCCCGCCGGCCAACACGCCGGACATCGTGGACGTGGCCAAAGGGCCGGTGCTGCTGATGGGCGGCAACGCCGCCTCGCAGGTCGTGGTCAGCGACGGGCCACTGACCTACTACGCCAACTCAGGCGTCGGCACTGTGGTGGCAAGCGGCGGCGATGCCACGATCATCACCGACCCGACCGGCGGCGGCGACCACTTGTTCCTGACCGACGGCAGCAACAACCGAATCCTGGCGTTGTCCGGCAACGATTCGATCTATGCCGGTCCGGGACGCAACAGCATCGTGCTGGGCAGCGGCAACGACCTGGTGGTGGTCACCGGGCACGACAGCATCACCGCAGGCAGCGGCAACGACACCGTCGACGTACTGAGAGGCAATGCCATAGTACAGGGCGGGACCGGCACGCTGCTGTTCGCCAACGGCGACGGCAGTTCCACCGTGTTCGGCGGCGCCGGCAGCGACACTATCACCGGCGGCAATGGCGGCGGCGTGTATCATGGCGGCAGCGCCGGCAACAACCTGCTGGTCGGCGGCCTGGCGGCGACCACGCTGTTCGGGGGGGGCAGCGGCGACACGCTGATCGCCGAGGGCAGCGCCAACAGCAAGCTGATCGCCGGCAGCGGCAACGAGACGCTGCTCGGCGCCGGCCCAGGCAACGATACCTTTGTCGGCGGCAGCGGCGCCGATTCGATGATGGGCGGTTTCGGCCGCAACACTTTCATCGGCGGCAGCGGCGGCGGCACCATGACCGGCGGCGCCGGCGGCAATATCTACGCGTTCGCCGACGGCAACAACCAAGGCGGCAGCAACCAGGGCGGAGGCGACCGCGGCCAGGACGGCGGCGACGGCCGCGACCACGGTGATGGCCACGGCCACGACGGCGAACACGATCACGGGCGTGGCCATGACCACCAGCAGCCCGGCGCCTTCGCCAATGAGGGTCAGGGCAGCTTCGTGGTCACCGACTTCACGCAGGGCGTGGACAAGATCGACCTGCTCGGCGGCGGCGAGGACGCGGTCAAGGCGGCACTGGCAAGCCAGACCGTCGCCGGCGGCAACGTCACGATCACGTTGCAGGACAATACCAAGGTGACGTTCCTCGGCATCACCCATCTCGACCACGGGTCGTTCGGCTGACGGAAGGCGGGCGGTTGATTACGGCGACGGCGGAGCGCCCACTGCGACGCGCTCCGCCGCCGTCATGCCGTGCAGGTCGCGGCCCCAGCTGACGCCCTCGCGCAGCACCCGTGCCGGCGTGCCCGCCGCCGCGACACGCGGCGGCACGCGCCCCTTCACCAGCGATCGCGCGCCGACCAGGCTGCCCATGCCGATCCGCTCGCAGCCCAACAGCAACGCGTCCTGGCCGAGCCAGACATGCCGTTCCAGGACCGTCGTGACCGGCGCGCGACCGATCGGCGCGCCGCTCGCGAGGTCATGGATCGCGTGCATATCGTGGTTGCGCAGCCAGACGCCGTTGGAGATCAGCGCGTCATCGCCGATCGCCGCCGCGACGCCGGCGCCCTCCAGTTCGATGTTGCATCCGGCGGCGGTGGCGCCGGCGCCCCAGAACAGCACCTGACGGTCACTGCGCAGAAACACGTCCAGGCCCACGAAGCCGTCGCCGATATCATGCACAATCAGCGCGCTGCCGGTGCCGAGCACGCGGACGGTGGCGTGCAGGTTGCCGCGCCAGGCGCGGTTGTCGAGAAACATCAGCACGCCGGGCCGCAGCGTCTCGATGCGCAGCGACCCGATCGGGCGTGCGGGGTCGGTGACAGCGACGACCGGCTCCGGCCCGCCGGCATGGCGCACGCCGATCGCCTCCGACTCCGCATCATTGCCAGTCAGCAGGAAGTAATGCAGATCGGCATAGGTGTCTTCCGTCACGGACGTCACGTCCGGCACCAGTATCGTTCTCAGCACCGCCTCGGCACCGACACTCAGTCCCGGAATCATTACGCGCCTGCCGTCCCCTGCCGGCGGCAGCTTTGCGCCTGGAATCGGAACGGTCAAATCATCGATGCGCTTGCCGGCCCGGCGCCGTGCTGCCAAGGTGCCACGCATTTCGTCAAGATTCGAGGAGCGTTCATGCGGCTGCTGCTGACCGGGGGGTGCGGCTTCATCGGTTCGGCGGTGATCCGGCATCTGCTGCGCACCGGCGATCATTCGGTGGTCAACCTCGACAAGATGACGTACGCCGCAAGCGAGGATGCGCTGGAGTCCGCACGGCACGACCCGCGGCACGTGCTGCTGCGCGCCGACATCGCCGACCCTACCGCGGTTCGACACGCCTTCGCCACCTGGCAGCCCGACGCGGTCATGCACCTCGCCGCCGAGAGCCATGTCGATCGCTCGATCGACGGCCCCGGACCGTTCATCCAGACCAACGTCGTGGGCACTTACGTCCTGCTGGATGCCGCGCGTGAGTACTGGGCCGGACTGCCGCCGGACCGCCGCGCCGCGTTTCGCTTCCACCATGTTTCGACAGATGAGGTATTCGGTGCCCTCGGGCCGAGCGACCCCCCGTTCACCGAAACCACCGCCTATGACCCGCGCAGCCCGTATTCGGCCAGCAAGGCGGCCTCCGACCATCTGGTGCGCGCGTGGCACCACACCTATGGCCTGCCGACCATCGTCAGCAACACCAGCAACAACTACGGCCCCTGGCAGTTCCCCGAAAAGCTGATCCCGCTTGTCCTCCTCAATGCGTTGGATGGCAAGCCATTGCCGGTGTACGGCGACGGGTCGAACCAGCGAGACTGGATCTTCGTCGAGGATCATGCGGCGGCGCTGGTGCGCGTGGTGCAGCACGGCGCGCCGGGCGCCACCTACGCCATCGGCGCGCGCCAGGCGCGCAGCAACCTCGACGTGGTGCGCGCGATCTGTGCCGCGCTGGACGCGCGCCTGCCCGACCCGGCGGGACCGCGCGAGCGGCTGATCACCTTCGTCACCGACCGTCCCGGCCACGATTTCCGCTACGAGATCGATCCGGCGCGCACCGAGGCGGCGCTGGACTGGCGCGCGCCGCACGATTTCACCGCCGGGCTGGCCCGCACGATCGACTGGTATCTCGCCAATCGCGCCTGGTGGGAGGGCATCCGCGCCGCCCGCTACGCCGGCCAGCGACTCGGGCAGGCGGCGTGACGGCAGCGCGATGAACAAGGGCATCATCCTGGCCGGCGGCTCCGGCACCCGGCTGCACCCGATGACGCTGGCAACGTCAAAGCAATTGTTGCCCGTCTATGACAAGCCGATGATCTATTATCCATTGTCGGTGCTGATGCTGGCGGGCATCCGCGACATCCTGGTAATCTCCACCCCTGACGACCTGCCGCAGTTCCGCCGCCTGCTGGGCGACGGCGCGCGGTTGGGTGTGCGGTTCACCTATGCCGAGCAGCCGCGGCCGGAGGGTCTGGCGCAGGCCTTCCTGATCGGGCGCGACTGGATCGCCGGCGAGGAGTGCGCGCTGGTGCTGGGCGATAACCTGATCTTTGCCGACCATCTCTCGGTGCTGCTGCGCGCGGCGGCGGCGCGCGGCCGGGGGGCCACGGTGTTCGCCTACCAGGTGCGCGACCCGGAACGCTACGGCGTCGTCAGCATGGATACCGCCGGGCGGGCGCTTGAAATCGTCGAGAAGCCGGCGGTTCCGCAATCGAACTGGGCGGTGATCGGTCTTTATTTTTACGATTCGCGCGTGACCGAGATGGCATCGCGCGTACGCCCCTCGGCCCGCGGTGAGCTGGAGATCACCGACCTCAACCGCCTCTATCTGGAGGATGGCTCGCTGCATGTCGAACGGCTCGGCCGCGGCTGCGCGTGGCTCGATGCCGGGATGCCGGATTCGCTGTTGCAGGCGGCAACCTTCGTGCAAACGATCCAGTCGCGTCAGGGCATGCTGGTCGGCTGCCCGGAGGAAGTGGCGTTCCGCATGGGCTGGATCGACGCCGAGACACTGCGCGGCCATGCGGCGGCACTCGGCAAGACCGAACTGGGCCGTGTGCTGGCTGACCTCGCCGCCGGGCTGCACGCATGAACGTCGAGCGTCTCGCGATTCCCGACGTGATCCTGCTGGCGCCGCCGCGCTTCGGCGATTCGCGTGGCTTCTTCTCCGAGACCTACAACGCCGCGCGGTTCGCGCAGGCCGGCATCCCCGGACCGTTCGTGCAGGACAACCACAGCTATTCCGCCGCCGTCGGCACCGTGCGCGGCCTGCATTGCCAGATCGCGCCGAACGTGCAGGGCAAGCTGGTGCGCTGCGTGCGCGGCGCGATCTGGGACGTGGCGGTGGACATCCGGCGCGGCTCACCCACCTACGGCCGGCACGTTGCCGCCGAACTGAGCGCCGAGAACTGGCGGCAGTTATGGATTCCCGGCGGCTTCCTGCACGGATTCTGCACGCTCGTCCCTGACACCGAGGTCATCTACAAGGTCACCGCGCCCTATGACCGCGATGCCGAGCGCGGCGTGATCTTCGACGACCCCGACCTCGCGCTGCCCTGGCCGCTCGCGGCCGGAGCTGCGGTGCTGTCGGAGAAGGACCGGGTGCTGCCGCGGCTGCGCGAGTGCGAGGCGTGGTTCGGTGTCTGAGCGGACGATCCTGGTGACCGGCGGCAGCGGGCAGGTGGCCTCGGCGCTGGCGGCCGCTGCCGGGACGCAGGACATACGCGTGGTCGGCCGCCCCGGGTTCGATTTCGACCGCCCGGAGACGCTGCGCACCGCGCTCGACGCCGTGTCGCCCTCTCTGGTGGTCAACGCCGCGGCCTATACCGCCGTCGACAAGGCCGAGTCGGAGCCGGAAGCGGCGTGGCGGGCCAACCGGGACGGCCCCGCGGCGCTTGCCGCCTGGTGCGCCGCGCATGGCGCGCGGTTGATCCACATCTCGACCGACTACGTCTTCGACGGGCTGAAGGGCGAGCCTTATGTCGAGGACGACGCGACCGGCCCGACCGGGGTGTATGGCGCCAGCAAGCTGGCCGGCGAGGCGTCGGTACTCGCCGCAGGCGTACCGGCGCTGGTGCTGCGCACCTCCTGGGTGTATTGCGCAACCGGGAAAAATTTTGTGCTGACAATGCTCAACGCGGCGCGCCGGACCGATCGGCTGCGGGTTGTGGCCGATCAGCGCGGATGCCCGACCTCCGCCGCCGATCTCGCCGCCGCGATCCTGACGCTCGCGGACCGCTGGGATGGCAACGACTCCGGCGTGCTGCACGCTGCCGGCAGTGGCGCGACGACATGGCACGGGCTGGCGGAGACAGTGTTCGCGCGCGCGGAACGGCATGGATTGCGTCGTCCGACGGTCGAGGCGATCGCGACCACGGACTGGCCGACGCCGGCCCACCGGCCGCCGGACTCGCGACTCGATTGCAGCCTGCTGGCGCGCCGCTTCGACCTGGCGCTGCCGCATTGGGAGGAGGGCGTCGCTCGCGTCGTGGACGCCGCGATGACGTGACCCGGGTGTCGGGCGGGCGGGTCCGCATCCTGCTGTCCACGTTCAACGGCGCACCCTATCTGCGCGAACAGCTCGACAGCTTCCGCTTGCAGACCTGCGCGTCGTGGTCGTTGCTGTGGCGCGACGACGGCTCGACGGATGGCACCGAAGCTCTGATGGCCGCGTTCACGGCGGAGGTCGGCCCCGACCGCTGCCGGCGGCTGGCGGCGCCGGTCGGTAACCTCGGGCCGTGCGAGAGTTTCCTGGCGCTGCTGCGCGCCGCCGTTCCCTCACTCGGGCCGCATGACGCGGTCGCCTTCGCCGACCAGGACGATGTGTGGCTGCCCGACAAGCTGTCCCGCGGGCTGGCGGCGCTGGCCACCGAGCCGCCTGAGCGGCCGGCGCTCGTCTGCACGCGGCAGGTGCTGGTGGACGCGGCGCTCGCGCCGATCGGGGAGTCTCCGCACTGGCCCTGCGTGCCCGGCTTCCCGGCGGCGCTCGCGCAGAACGTTGCGACCGGCTGCACCATCCTGCTCAACCGCGCCGCTGCCACACTGATCGCCGGCAGCCGTCCGCCGGAGACGACGCTGCACGACTGGTGGAGCTATCTGGTGGTGAGCGCGTCCGGCGGCCAGATCGTCGCCGATCCGGCGGCACTGGTGCTGTATCGCCAGCACGGAGGCAACGCGGTGGGGGCGCCGGAGGGCACGCTCGGCCGCGCACGCGCGGCGTTGCGGCGGGGTCCGGCGGCGTTCATGCGCGTCTTCCGCGCCAACCTCGCCGCGCTGGCCGCCCAGCCGGGGTTGCTCACCGAGCCGGCGCGCACCGATGTGGCGCGGCTGCAGGAGGCGCTGGCGGGCGGCCTTCCGGCCCGCCTCGGCGCGCTGCGCCTGCCTGGGCTGCGGCGGCAGACGCTGCTGGAGACGCTCACGTTCCGGCTGTGGTTCCTGCTGGGCTGACCGTGCGCCAGCCGCAGCCCACGAGTGCCGCGCGCATGTGCGGGGGCACCGGTGCAGTGGCGGCGAGCGGCGGGTCGAGCGGCAGGCGGATGGCGCGGGCCAGCAACTGCAACGGTCCGCCGCCCTCGCCGTAGACCGCGTCGCCCACGACCGGGCAGCCAAGCCAGGCACAGTGCGCCCGCACCTGGTGGGTCCGCCCGGTGCGCGGATGCAACTCCAGCCACGCCGTCCCCTCCCCTCGCCCGAGCACGCGCCAGTCGGTAATCGCCGGCACACCCGCCGTGTCCGCGCACATACGCCAGCCGGACCGGTCCGAAACCTTGCGCAGGGCGACAGCGACGTGGCCCGAATCCGCTTCCGGGGCCGGCGCGACGACTGCCCAGTAGGTCTTTTCGGCCGCCCCCGAGGCGAAGGCAGTCTGGGCGGCCCGCAGCGCCGAGCGGCGCAGCGCCACGACGAGGCAGCCGGCGGTGTCGGCGTCCAGCCGGTGCGCGAGCCACGGCCCATCGCGGCGGCGCGACAGCCGCGCGAACGCGTCCTCCACGCTCGACCCGCCGCGCGGGCCAGGATGCACGGGCAGGCCGGCAGGCTTGTCAAGCACGACGAAGCGAGCGTCGCGGAACAGGATGGGGATGTCCATGCACGGCCCAGGGTGACAGCCGCGGTGGCGCGGCGGAAGGGTGCCCTGGGCGGCCAGCGCACGGCGTGGCAGGGTCGGGGAATGCGCGTGCATGTCCAGAACGACCCCGACGACCCGGAATTCCTGATCGCGCCCGAGCAGTGGCACGCCGCCGCCGCCGACGAGCCGCAGCACGAGGTCAGCTTCGGAGCGACCGCCGAAGATTTCCGGCGTGCCCGCGACTCAGTCGAACTGCTGGTCGGGCCGCCGGCAGCGCTGCGGCGATTGCGACCGCTGGCGGCGCCACACTTGCGACTGGTGTTCGTCAACGCGGCCGGAGTGGACGGGCTGGCCCCATTCGATTGGCTGCCGCCCGGCGTCGTACTGCTCAACAACCGTGGCACGCACGGACCGAAGGCCGGCGAATACGTGGCGATGGCGGCGCTGATGCTGGCGGCCCGGTTGCCCGACCTGCTGGCCGCGCAGCGGGCGCAGCGCTGGCACCGGCTGCCCACGCCGGTCCTGGCCGGGCGGCACGCGGCGGTCATCGGCACCGGCGACCTCGGCAGCGCCGGGGCGCGACAGCTGCGCGCGTTGGGCGTGTGCGTGACCGGCGTCAACACGCGCGGCACACCGCATCCCGAGTTCGACGCCGTTGTGCCGGTCGCGGCGCTCGACGCGCTGCTGCCACGGGCGGCTCTGCTGGTGCTGGCCTGCCCGCTGACACCCGCCACGCTCGGAATGATCGACCGACGGCGCCTCGCGCTGCTGCCGGCCGGTGCGGGCGTGGTCAATATCGGCCGCGGGAAGCTGCTCGATGCCGCCGCGCTGTGTGACCTGCTGGAGGCGCAGCATCTGGGAGGCGCCGTGCTCGACGTGTTCGACCGCGAGCCGCTGCCGACCGGCGACCGGCTGTGGACGACGCGCAACGTGATCGTGACACCGCACCTGTCCTGCGACGATCCCGAGTCCTACACGCATCGCAGCCTCGGCGTACTGTTCGCCAACCTGCGCGCGTGGCGCGCCGGACAGGCGATGCCAAACCTGGTCGATCCCGCTCGCGGCTATTGAACACGAGGTGCCCATGATGTCCGAGATCCAGCATCGCAGCATCGAGACCAACGGCATTCGGATGCATGTCGCCGAACAGGGCGAGGGCGCACCCGTGCTGCTCTGCCACGGCTTCCCGGAGTCCTGGTACTCATGGCGGCATCAGATGCGCACTCTCGCCGCCGCCGGATTGCGCGCCATCGCGCCCGACATGCGCGGCTATGGGCGCACCGACAGCCCACCGGATGCGACTCAGTTCACCCTGCTGCATCTGGTCGGCGACATGGTCGTGCTGCTGGACGCGCTGGGCATCGCGCAGGCGGTGATTGCCGGACACGACTGGGGTGCGCCGGTCGCATGGCACGCCGCTCTGCTGCGCCCCGACCGCTTCCGGGCCGTGATCGGACTGAGCGTCCCGTTCCGCCCGCGCGGGCCGGCGCGGCCCACCACGCAGATGCCGCAAACCGCGGAGGCGCTGTTCTATCAACTATATTTCCAGCCTCCCGGCGTCGCGGAAGCGGAGTTCGAAGCCGATCCGCGCCGTACCGTCAGCACCCTGCTGGTCGCCGCCTCGGGCAACGCGCCGCAGCGCGCCGGGTTCGGCATGGTGCCGCGCGCGGGCGGGATGCTGACCGGGCTCGAGACACCAGCAACGCTGCCGCCCTGGCTGACCGATGCCGACATCGATTACTACGCCGCCGAATTCACGCGCACGGGCTTTCGCGGCGGGCTCAACTGGTACCGCAACATCGACCTCAATTGGGAGCTGCTCGCCGCCTTCGCCGGAGCGCGAATCGGCGTCCCCGCGCTCTACGTCGCCGGAGACCGCGATCTGGTCGTCGGATTCAAGGGCATGGACAAGACCCTTGCGGCGCTGCCCACCGTCATTCCCAACCTGCGCGGGACCGTCATGCTGCCGGGCTGCGGCCATTGGACACAGCAGGAGCGGCCGGACGACGTAAGCGCGCTGATGATCGACTTTATCAAGGACCTTGCCTGAATGGAGCCAAGCGGAGGACGCCATGTACAGCCTGACCGTTTGCGACCACATCATGATCGCGCACTCGTTTCGCGGCGCCGAATTCGGACCGGCACAGCGTCTGCACGGCGCCACCTATGCGGTGGAAGCGGAGTTCCGCGCGCCGATTCTTGATCGGTTGGGCCTGCTCGTCGATATCGGGCTGGCACGCAGTGAGTTGCGGCGCATTCTCGATGCGCTGGACTACCGTAACCTCGACGACGAGCCGGATTTCGCCGGGCGCAACACGACGACGGAGGTGGTGGCGCACCATATCTGGACGCTGCTCGCGCAGGCGTGCCGCGGCGGCGGGCTCGGCGACGGCGGTCGGCAGGTGACGATGCTCAAGGTGCTGCTGCGCGAAAGCCCACTCGCCTCGGCCGCTTATGAAGGGACGATCATCTGATGCGCGTCGCGCTGCTGGTTCCCGCGCCGTTCGAGACGGTGTCCGGCGGCTACGCCTATGACCGTGCGATCGTCGCAGGCCTGCGCGCGAACGGAGACGAAGTCGCAGTGCTGGAACTCGCGGGCACCCATCCGCTGTCCGATGCGGCGGCGCAGGCGAGCGCGCGCGCGGCGTGGCAGCGTGTGGCGGCGGATACCGTGCCGGTGATCGACGGCCTCGGCCTGCCGGCGTTCGCGCGGCTCGCCGATGCGCTGGCGGCGCGCGGCGCTGTCGCGCTGATCCACCATCCGACAGCACTGGAGCCGGATCACGATGATGCCACGCGCGACACGCTGCGCGCGACCGAGCGCGAACTGTTCGGCCGCCTCGGCCGTATCATCGTCACCAGCGCCGCGACCGCCGAGCGACTGGCGAGCGAGTTCGCCGTGCCCCGCGCGCGCATCGCCGTTGTGGTGCCGGGCACCGCGGATGCGCCGCGCAGTGAAGGCTCCGGCGGACCTGGCTGCATGATCCTGTCGGTCGGCGTCATCACACCGCGCAAGGGCCATGACGTGCTGCTGCGCGCGCTGGCGAAGCTGCCCGATCTGGACTGGACGCTGACCATCGCGGGCGCCCCGCGCGATACGGAGCACGCGGCAATGCTGCGCATGCTGGCCGGTGAACTCGGCATCGCGCCACGTGTCACCTTCGCCGGCGAAGTGGTCGATGATGCACTGGAGGCGCTGTGGCGACGGGCCGACATCTTCGCGCTCGCCACCAGGTTCGAGGGCTACGGCATGGCGGTCGCGGAGGCACTGAAGCGCGGCGTGCCGGTGGCCGTGACTGATGGCGGCGCTGTCGGCTCGCTGCTGACGCCGCAGACTGGCGTGGTCACGGCAGTCGGCGACGCGGCGGCGCTGTCGCGCGCGCTGCGGCGGATGATCTTCGACCGCCCGCTGCGCGAGGAGATGCGCGCGGCGGCCTGGCTGGCCGGGCGCGCGCTGCCGGACTGGAACGCCCAGGCGCACGCATTTGCCGCCGCACTTGCCGAGGGAGCATGACCATGCCGCTGCTAGGTTGCATCGCCGACGATTTCACCGGCGCGACCGACCTTGCCTCGACGCTCGTAAAGAACGGGATGCGCACCGTGCAACTGATCGGCGTGCCGGCCGACGGGGACCCGGTGCCCGACGCCGATGCCATCGTGGTGGCATTGAAGTCGCGCACGACGCCGGCGTCGAGCGCGGTCGCCGACAGTCTCGCGGCACTTGCGTGGCTGCAACGCGCCGGCTGCCGACAGTTCTTCTTCAAATACTGCTCGACCTTCGACAGTACCGAACGTGGCAACATCGGCCCGGTGGCGGACGCACTGATCGCAGCATTGGGCTGCGGCTTCGCGCTCGCCTGTCCGGCCTTCCCGACCAATCGCCGCACCGTCTATCAGGGCCATCTGTTCGTTGGCTCGGCGCTGCTGAACGAGAGCGGGATGGAGAACCATCCGCTGACGCCGATGAAGGACGCGAATCTGGTGCGCGTGCTGTCGCGCCAGACCGACGGTACGGTCGGGCTGGTGCCGTTCGAGACGGTGGCGCAAGGGGCCGACGCCATCCGTCGCGCCATGACGGCGCTGAAGGAGCAAGGCCGGCGATACGCGATCGTCGATGCAATCACGGACACGCACCTGCGTGCCATCGGCCAGGGAGCGGCATCGCACGCCCTGATCACCGGCGGATCGGGCATAGCGATCGGGCTGCCGGAGAATTTCCGCGCTGCCGGCCTGTTGCCGACGCTCGCCGATCCAGGCGCGCTGCCCGGTGTGGCCGGCCACGCGGCTGTGCTCGCCGGTTCCTGCTCGCGCGCCACGCTTGGGCAGATCGCGACCGCACGCGGGCAAATCCCGATGCTCGAACTCGATCCGTTGGCAACGCCGGATGCGGCGCAACTGGCCGCGCAGGCACGCGCGTGGCTGGACGGCAAGCTCGGCGCGGCGCCCGTGCTCATCGCCGCTTCCGCCCCACCTGACAAAGTCGCGGCGTTGCAGGACCGGCTTGGCCGCGAGCAGGCCGGCACGCTGGTCGAACACGCCCTCGCCGACATCGCGGAGGCGATGGTGGCGCGCGGCGTGCGGCGCCTTGTCGTCGCGGGCGGGGAGACGTCGGGCGCGGTGGTGACCCGGCTCGGCGTGCGCTCCCTGCGCATCGGTGCGGAAATCGATCCCGGTGTGCCCTGGACCTTTGCCGAGGGCAGCGGCCCGGCGATGTTGCTCGCGCTGAAGAGCGGCAATTTCGGGGCACCCGACTTCTTCCTCAAATCCTTCACCATGCTGGAGGGTTCGCGATGACCGAGGCCGAGACAAGGCGCCTGCTGGTCGAACTGGCGGGCAGCCTGTTCACGCGCGGCTTTTCCGTCGGTAGCGCCGGCAATATCAGCGTTCGGCTCGATGACGGGTACCTCATCACGCCGACCAACTCCTCGCTCGGACGGCTTGATCCGACGCGGCTGTCGCGGCTCGACGCCGCCTTCGCGCATGTCGATGGCGACAAGCCGTCGAAGGAAGTGTTCATGCACCGCGCATTCTACACTGCGCGCGCCGATGCCGGGGCAGTGGTGCATCTGCATTCCACGATGGCGACGGCGGTCGCGTGCCTGCCGGACGTCGATGCGTCCAACCCGATCCCGCCGCTGACACCGTATTTCGTCATGCGTGTCGGCCGGTCGATGCCGATCGTGCCGTACTACCGGCCCGGCGATCCGGCGATGGAGCCGGCGATTCACGCGGCAGCACGTGACGCGCGCGCCGTTCTGCTGGCCAATCATGGCCCCGTGATCTCCGGAAAGTCGCTCACGGATGCGGTCTATGCGGCCGAGGAGCTGGAGGAGGCGGCTCGGCTGTTCCTGCTGCTGCGCCGCGACCTGCCGCGCCGGCTGACGGCGGCCCAGGTGGACGATCTGCTCGCGACATTCGGATAGCGGCAACATGCGTTCCTGGGGAGGCGCAGATGACGGACCTGACGACTGGCGATGCAGGGCCTCCCATCCAGCGCCTCTCACCCGCGGACTTCACCGTACTGCACAATCCGGGCAAGCGGTCGGTGCAGATGGTCTGGCCGCAGAACGCGCCCGAGGCTCACGTGACCATCACGCGCGTCACGATGGAGCCTGGCGCGACATCGGCACGGCACGCGCATCCGCATAGCGAACAGATCTGGCTCGTCGAGCGGGGCACCGCGCTGCTGCTGCTCGCGGATGGTCGCTCCGACGGCCTGCGCGCAGGTGATGTCGTGCGGACCCCCGCCGGGGCGATCCACGGCGTGACCAACACTGGCGATGAGCCGTTCGTCTATCTGGCAGTCACGACGCCGCCGCAGGACTTCACGCCCGCCTACCAGGAGCGGGTGGACGGCGGCTGACCGCGGATCGGAACGGACGGCGCACCCGCGCGAGCGACGGTTCCCGCGCCGTTGCTACACTGCCTCCGCCAACCGCCGCATCGCAGCTGCGAACGCGGCCCCGATCTCCCGCCCGCGCAGATGCATTCCCTCGCGCACGACCCAGGCGCCGCCCACCATGACATGCCGCACCGGCGTCGCGTTGCCGCAAAACACCCAGGCATCGAGCAGGCCGAGGCCCCGCCGGCCGACCAGCGTGGGATGATCGGTGTCCAGCACCACCAGATCGGCGAGCCGGCCCACCGCGATTTCCCCGGCCTCGCGCCCCAGCGCCTGTGCTCCGCCGCGCGCGGCGCGCTCCAGCAGCGACGCGGCGACCGATGCGCCGGGTCGCGTCTCGCTGACATTGCGCGCCCGGCTCTCCAGCCGGCGGACATATTCCAGCCAGCGCAGTTCCTCGACCGGGCTGGCCGAGACGTTGCTGTCGGTCCCGACACCGAAGCGGCCGCCCTCGGCGAGATAAGGGCGCAGCGCAAAGATGCCGTCGCCGAGATTGGCCTCCGTCGTCTGGCACAGCCCGGCCACCGCCCCGCTCGCCGCCAGCCGCGCCCGCTCGTCGGCGTCGATATGGGTGGCATGCACCAGGCACCAGCGCGCATCGACCGGCACATGATCGAGCAGCCAGGCGACCGGGCGCGCGCCGCTCCAGGCCAGGCAGTCGGCGACCTCGCGCTCCTGCTCGGCGACATGGATGTGCCGCGGCGTCGCCGGGCCGAGCGTGTCGGCGAGTGCGATTGCGCGGGTCAGGTCGTCGGGGGCGACGGCGCGCAGGCTATGCGGCGCCACACCGATGTGCGCGTGCTTCGCCATCTTCGTGCACAGGCGCTGGTATGCGTCGAAACCGAGCAGGAAACGGCGCTGCCCCTCGGTCGGCGGTGCCGCACCGAATCCACCCTGGCGGTACAGCACCGGCAGCAGCGTCAGCCCGATCCCCGCCGCCTCCGCCGCCGCGGCGATACGCAGCGAGAGTTCCGCCCGTTCGGCGTAGGACGTACCGTCCGGGGCATTGTGCAGGTAATGGAACTCGGCGACCGAGGTGTAGCCCTGCAGCAGTTGCTCCACGTAACACTGCGCCGCGATCGCCTGTACGTCCTCGGGAGTGAGGGCCGCGAGGAAGCGGTACATGACCTCGCGCCACCGCCAGAAATTGTCGCCCTCCGGCCCGGCCCGCTCGGCCAGCCCCGCCATCGCGCGTTGGAAGGCGTGGCTGTGCAGGTTGGGGATGCCGGGCACGACCAGGCCGGCCAGATGCTCCCTGGCTTGCCCGGCATTGCGGTCCAGGGCGGCGATGCGGCCGTCGCTTCTGATGTCGATACGCACGCGCTCAACCACCTCGCCGCCGATCAGTGCGGCATCGGCGAGGTAGGACGTGGCGCCGCCCACGGTGGCATCGAGCGGAGGCATGGCGGCCTCTCCCCTCCTGGCTCACGGATATGTGTGCGATGTTGATGGCGAAAAGCAAGCCGGTGGCGCCGCAGGGTTCCATCCCCGACGCGCCGCCCCATCTGCCGCATGCAAAGGTAAGGACACGACACCGCATGGATGCCTTGACCGACCGTTTCGCCATAGGCCAGCCAGTTCTCCGCACCGAGGACCCGGTGCTGCTGCGCGGCGAGGGGCGCTACACCGACGACCTGAACCTGCCCGGACAGGCCCATGCCGTCATGGTGCGCAGCCGCTTTGCCCATGGCGTGCTGCGCGGCGTGGACACGGAGGCGGCGCGCGAAATGCCGGGCGTGCTGGCAGTGCTGACCGCCGCCGATCTCGTCGCGGGCGGGATCAATCCCATGCCGGCAATGGTCTTCGGCCAGAACCGCGATGGCAGCACCCCGGTCAAGCCAGTGCGGATGGCGCTGGCCGCGGGCAAGGTGCGCTATGTCGGCGAACCGCTCGCCTTCGTCGTCGCCGAGACGCGCGCCGCAGCCAAGGACGCGGCCGAGACGGTGATCGCCGATATCGATCCCCTGCCCGCCGTCACCTCCGCCCGCGCCGCCGCCCCCCCCGGTGCGCCGCTGATCCATGACGAGGTGCCCGGCAACCTGCTGCTGGATTTCCACTACGGCGACAGTGACGCGGTGGCGGCGGCGTTCGCGCGGGCGGCGCATGTCACGCGCCTCGATCTCGTCAACAGCCGCATCGTCGTCGCCGCGCTGGAACCGCGCGCCGCGCTGGCCGAATACGACGCGCAGGACGGGCGCTACGTGCTGCGGGTCGGCTCGCAGGGCGTGATCGGCATGCGCACGCTGCTCGCCCCGGTGCTCGGCATCAAGCCGGAGAAGCTGCGCGTGCTGACCGGCAATGTCGGCGGCTCCTTCGGCATGAAAGCCTTCGCCTATCCGGAATATGTCTGCGCGCTGTACGCCGCCCGGCTGCTCGGCCGGGCGGTGAAATGGACCGATGAGCGCAGTGACAGCTTCCTCTCCGACAGTCACGGTCGCGCCACCGAGGTGACTGCGGAACTGGCGCTCGACGCCGACGGCGGCTTCCTCGCCGTGCGGATCACCAGCTTTGCCGACGTGGGCGGTGTGCTGAGCAACGCGCTGACGCTGCCGAGCACGCTGAACATCGTCAAGAACGTCATCGGCACGTACCGCACGCCACTGGTCGAGGTCTCGACCCGCTCGCTGTTCTGCAACACCACCCCGGTCGGCGCCTATCGCGGCGCCGGGCGGCCGGAGGGCAACTACTACATGGAGCGGCTGATCGAGGCGGCGGCGCGCGAGATGGGGATCGACCCGATCGCATTGCGCCGGCGCAACCAGATCCGCCCCGACATGCTGCCCTACGCCGCCCCCTCCGGCCTGATCTATGACAGCGGCGATTTTCCCGCGGTGCTCGATCACGCGCTCGCCGCCGCGGACTGGGACGGGTTCGACGCCCGCGCCACCGAGAGCGCCCGTCGCGGCCGAGTGCGCGGGCGCGGCATCGGGCAGTATCTGGAAGTCACCGCGCCGGCCACGCCGGAGATGGGCGGCGTCCGCTTCGAGCCGGACGGGACGGTGACGATCGTCACCGGCACGCTCGACTACGGCCAGGGCCATGCCGCGCCGTTCGCGCAGGTGCTGGCCGGGCGGCTGGGCGTGCCGTTCGACCGCGTGCGGCTGGTGCAGGGCGATTCCGACCAGTTGCTCGCCGGCGGCGGCACCGGCGGCTCGCGCAGCATCATGCAGAGCGGTACCGCGATCCTCGCCGCCGCCGACAAGGTCATCGAGAACGGCCGCCGCGCCGCCGCCGAGGCACTGGAGGCGGCGGAGGCCGACATCGCATTTGCACAAGGCAGCTTCGTCATCGCCGGCACCGACCGTCGCATCGGCATCATGGAGCTGGCGGCGCGCGCGCCGGGGGCGCTCGATGCGGGGCTGGTGAGCCAGGGCGTGCCGAGCGCCTTCCCCAACGGCTGCCACATCGCCGAGGTGGAGGTCGAGCCGGAGACCGGAGTGGTCCGCGTGGTGCGCTACACCATGGTCAACGATTTCGGCGTCGAGGTGAACCCGATGCTGGTCGCCGGCCAGGCGCATGGCGGAGTGGTGCAGGGCATCGGCCAGATCCTGGGCGAGGCGGTGCGCTACGACGCGGACGGGCAGATGCTGACCGGCTCGTTCATGGACTACGCGCTCGCGCGCGCCGACTGGGTGCCCGACTTCACGGTGCTGAGCCATCCCTCACCGGCGCGAACGAATCCCCTCGGCGTGAAGGGCTGTGGGGAGGCCGGGTGTGCGGGCAGCCTTCCGGCGGTAATGAACGCGCTGGCCGATGCGCTGGCGCGGCTGGGAGTACGCCAGATCGACATGCCCGCCACGCCGCAGCGCGTCTGGCAGGCGATCCGCGATGCGGCCAGATGACGCACGCCTCGCCAACCTGGGGATGTACGATGGGGCGGAACTCGCCGCCGCCAATGACGCGTTCTGGGGGCAAATGGCGGTCCGGCTGCGGCTGCGCGGCGTTGCCGGGGTGCCCGAGCGGCTGACACGCGAGCGAGGGCTCGACGAACTCTGGACCGACCCGCGCCTCCTGCTGGCGCAGACCTGCGGCTGGCCGCTGACGACGCGGCTGGCTGGCCGGGTGACCGTCGTGGCGACACCCCGCTACGGGCTGCCCGGCTGCGAGGGGGCGATGCACCGCGCCTTCGTCGTGGTGCGCGCCGGCGACGCGGCGGATGCGCCGGCCGCGTTGCGCGGGCGGCGCTTTGCGCTCAATGCCTGGGACAGCAATACCGGCATGAATCTTGCGCGCGCCCTGTTCGCACCGCTGGCGCGCAACGGCAGGTTCTTCGGCGCAGTCGTCGTCACCGGTTCGCACCGCGCGAGTCTCGCGGCGGTCGCCACCGGCATCGCGGACGCGGCGAGCGTGGACTGCGTCACCTTTGGCCTGCTGCAACGCCACGCCCCCGCAGCAGTGGCCGGGCTGCGCGTGCTTGCCGAAACCGCGCCCGCCCCGGCCCTGCCCTTCATCACCCACGCCGACGCGCCGCCGTCGGAACTCGCCGCGCTGCGCGAGGCGCTGGATCAACCGGCGGACGGACTGGCGCTGTGCGGCGTGAGCGTGCTGTGGGACGGCGCGTATGACGACCTGCGCGTACTGGCGGCGGCGGCGGCACGGCAGGGGTATGCCGCGTTGCGGTAAGCGGTGGCACATCCGCTCAGTCCTTCTCGACTACGCGATCAACAACAGCGGACTCTTTGGCTCAGCGCATCGCCGCCCAGGCCGGATCATCTACCGCGCCGCAGGCCTTGCCTGTGTAGTTCACAACCCCGCGTGAGCATGTTGCTTTGTTGATTCATCTCAATGCCGCGTCTGTCGACAGCGTCAACTTTTGCATAATAAGCACGAACGTGACTCCTGGCATCTTTGTTGCGCGCGCATCATCCGCGCGCAGACCACGGCGAAGGAATCAATGTCTGGAATCGCGGTAGGTCGGGCCGGAAAGGTCGCCTCTCCACGACAGTTCACAAAGCTCAATCTGGCGCCGCTCATCGCGCTGGTGGTCGGCTCCATGAACCGCCCCGGGCTTGGTGGCAACTGTAATCAGACGACTGCTGCGGGGCGGTAGTCGGTGCCGGTGGTGGGCGTCGTCATCATCGCGATGCTGACGCCCTTGATCGAACTCGTCTCGCTTGCGCCGGCATTGGGGGCCTGTTCGGGCGGCTCGTGTCGGTGTCCACCCTGATAGTAATCCCCGCCTACCTGTTCTCATCCGTCGCGCTTGCGATTTCAGCCGGCCGGGGGATTACCATCCGCTTGGTCGGGTTCCTGGCCGCCATTGCCATGGTCTACATCGCCGGCACCGCAGCCCCGGGCGATGCGCTGCTGGCGCTTGTCCTGGTTCTGGCGACGGCGCCGCTGTTCGTTTTGAATCGCCGCAAGACGACGGGAACGACGCAGAAAGCGACTGCGGCGACCATTGCCGCGGAGGGCGATTGAGCGCCGTCCGGCGCAGGCAAGCCCGTCGATGTACAACGAAGTGCTGCAGGTGGGCTTTAGGCCGTGCAGGTTCCCGGTGCCGTCCTGACGATCACGCGGATGCAAAGGCGTCACTTGAATGCCAGATTGGCGCCGGCTAGCTAAACGGTAAGACGTGGGCGCCTGGACCGATCGAACCCGCGCAATCCCCGGGTCGGAGGAAGCGAGATGTTGGAATACACGCCAGACACGATCACCGACGCCGTGCTGCAGCAGATGGAGCAGACACCCGACGCGCGGCTCAAGCAGATCATGGCGGCCGCGGTCAGACATCTGCATGACTTCGCCCGGGAGGTACGGCTGACGCCCTCCGAATGGCTTTTCGGCGTCCAGTTCCTGACCAAGGTCGGCCAGATGTGCTCGCCGGACCGACAGGAATTCATTCTGTTGTCGGACACGCTCGGTCTCAGCACCCTGGTCAACTTAATGCACGACACGACAGCGACCGAGGCGGCGACGCACACGAGCCTGCTCGGGCCGTTCTTTCGCGAGAACGCACCGGCGCTGGCATACGGGGAACAGATCGCAAGGAACGATCCGGGTGACGAGATCGTGCTCTGGGGGCGGGTCACCGATGTCGAAGGACGACCGCTGCGCAACGCGCAGGTTGCGATCTGGCAGACATCGAGCGAGGGTGCCTACGACCTCCAGATCGACCCGAGCAAACCCAATTTCCGCGGCGTCTTCCACACCGACGATGCGGGCCGGTACCTGGCGCGCACCGTCCGTCCGCTCGGCTATTTTATCCCATTGGACGGGCCGGTTGCCGACATGATCCGCGCCCAGCACCGGCACGGCAAGCGGCCGGCTCACATCCATTTCCTGATAGGCGCCACCGGCTATCGCGAACTGGTGACCGCCCTCTATCTCGCGGGCGATGAACATCTCGAGGACGATGTCGTCTTCGGCGCGTCGGCGGATCTTGTCGTTCAGGAACGCAAGGACGACCCGGATTGCCCGATCCCCGGCGCACGCAGCATCCACTTCGACTTTACGCTGTCGCGTGCGTCGGAGGCGGACAAGCTGACGGGACGGGTCGGCGCCGATCCGTCCCAGATTCTGGCGCCCGCCTGAAGCACTCGAACGACGACGCAGCGCGCTCGGGCGGAAGAATCCACGCGCATATCGCATAACGATGCCACTGCGTGCGCGTCGGCACGGCGCGCGCGTGATCCAGCGCGGATCGCCGAACGGTGATGACGGAGGAACAAGGAGCAGGAAGTCATGTGCCAACTTTGCGAAGAAGCGACCGCCGTTGCGAGCGGGACGGACGAGACTGCGCCCGTCTCGTCAGTCCGCCGCGGTGCGGCAAGCGCCGGTGATTTGGCGGCCGGACCGGCGGCGGCCAGCGCCGCGCAGCCGGCGATGCCCGACGGCATCGGGCGTCCAGGGCGGCGAACGCTGATCAAGGGCGGCCACGTGCTTTCGATGGACTCCGCCGTGGGAAATTTCGCGACCGGCGACGTCCTGCTCGAAGGGAGCCGTATCGTCGAAATCGCGGCCAAGATCGATGCGCCCGATGCCGCTCTGATCGACGCGACCGACAAGATCGTCATGCCGGGTTTCATCGACACGCACCACCACCAGTTCGAGACCGCGCTGCGCAGCTTCCTGGCGGATGCCATCCTGATCAACGACGGCCGCCCGGGCAGCGCCTTCAACTACTACGAGATGATCCTTCAGAAGCTGTCGATGGTGTATCGACCGGAGGACGTCTTCGTCAGCGAACTCTTCGGGTCGATCGCGCAGCTCGATGCGGGGGTGACCACTGTGATGGACGTGAGCCAGATCCACCACTCGCCCGAACACACCGACGCGGCGGTTGCGGCGCTGCGCGCGGCCGGCCGGCGCGCGGTGCTCGGCTACTTCGAAGGCTGGGGCGCGCACGCGAAATATCCCGACGATGCCGCCCGTATCCGCCGTCAGCATTTCGCGTCTGACGATCAGCTCCTCAGCATGGTCATGGGGGGAGAGATCTATCTGCCGTTTCACGAAGCGGCATGGCGCGTCGGACGCGAGCTAAATATCCCGATCGCGCTGCATGTCGTTGGCACATTCGGTATGCAGCCGACGTTCGACCAACTCGCCGGGGAGGGCAAATTCGGCCCCGACAACATTTTCATCCACATGACCGGCATGAGCGAGTTCGCCTGGAAAGCCACGGCGGACGCCGGCGCGCATGTGACATTCGCCGTGCCGATCGAGATGCAGATGCGCCACGGCACGCCGCCAATCCAGACCGCACTGGACCTCGGCCTGCAGCCGTCGCTGTCCACCGACGTGGAATGCACGATGACGGCCGATATGTTCACGCAGATGCGCGGCGTGCTGACGCTGCAACGAATGCTTGCCAACGAGAAGGCGCTGAGGGGAGAGGATTATCCCACGCTGCTCACGTCACTCGATGCGATCCGGTTCGCTACGATCGAGGGGGCGCGGGGATTGAAGCTCGATCACAGGACCGGCTCGCTGACGCCCGGCAAGCAGGCCGACATCATCCTGCTGGATGCAGCCGCACTGAATGTTGCACCGCTCAATCATGTGCCGGGGGCGGTCGTCACTCTGATGGAGCGTTCCAATGTTGCGACCGTCCTCGTGGCTGGGGAGGTGAAGAAGTGGCAGGGCCAAATCCTTGGATTCGACCTGCCCAAGCTGCGGCGAGAGCTTGAGGAGAGCCGCGACCATCTCTTTGCTGCCGCCGGGGTCGAGCGCGACCTGTTCCGTGCGTGAACCGGGACACGGCGAACTCCTCGTTCCGCTTGCGGGGCGCCTCTCTCAACCATGACGCGGGGCACGATCACGCGATTTCGTCGCTGACTCCGTTGCGCGGTCACAAGGCGAGCGCGCCCAGCAATCCCAGCATCGACAGGAACAGCGTCGTGCCGACGCCGAGCGCCAGCGGACGCACGCCATGCGCATGGAGCGCGCGGAGGCTGGTGTTCAGGCCGAGGGCGGCGACCGACGCGGCCATCATGACCGGAACCACCGCCCGCGACGCTGCCACCGCCGACGGCGGCACGAGGCCGGTGCTGCCGAGCGCGATCAGACCGAGGAAGCCGAAGGCGAACCACGGGACCGGCGCCTTCACATGCTCGGGAGCGCCCCTGCCCCGGCGCAGCAGGCTGCCGATGACCAGCACCGCCGGCGCCAGCATGACCACGCGCGCCAGCTTGGTAATGGTACCGAGCTGGACGGCGACCGGCCCGCCCGCCTCGGCGGCGCCGACGGCCTGCACCACCTCATGCAGGCTGGAGCCGGCCCACAGCCCGTAGGTATGCGTGCTCAGCCCCAGCAAGGGTAACAGCTCGGGATAGATGATCAGCGAGGCGGTGCCACAGAGCGTGATCACGGCCAGCGCGTAGGCCACGTCCTCCTGCTCGCCCTGAACCACCTGGTTCGCCGCGACGATTGCGCTGGCGCCGCAGATTCCGGTGCCCGTGCCGATCAGCAGCGCAAGCTTCGGCCGGACACCCAGCACGCGGCCGAACCACACGGCGAATGGGATCGTCATCGTCACGGCCGCCACGGCCAGCACCAGCGCCCCGCCGCCGACCGATACCAACTGCCCTGCCGTCACCTGCAGGCCCAGAAGTACCACGGCGGCACGCAGCACCGGGCGGACGGCGAAGGCGGCACCGGGCTGCAGCCAGTCCGGCAGCCCCATCACGGACCGCAGCAGGATGCCGGCCACCAGAGCCACCACCACCGGATTAAGCGCGGCAAGCCCGGTGGCGTCGCGGATGCGCACCGCCAGCAGCGCGAGCAGGAAACTGAGTAAGGCGCCGGGCACGATGTTCCACAGGCGCTGCACGGCGAGGACGGGGGTGCTGGTGGTCACGGGCGCGGACATGGGTCACCTGAACGGGGAAGAAGGGACGGCATGACCTGCGGTCACGCGGGGATCGGTTGGGCCAAGGCGTGGGCCACAGCGCGGCCGAGATCGGCCGGGCCGATGCCGAGGAAGGTGGCGGGCGTGCGGGCGAAGAAGGCGTTGGTCGCGGCCTCGGCCTCGGCGGTGGGAACCCCGCGTAGACTGGCCTCCAGATCGAGAATCACGCGCGGCGGGGTAACGAAGAAATCGCCGGTGATCAGCGCCTCGCGGATACGCCGCGCGCCCGGACCCTCAAGCCGCAGATCGACGCGCACGGTGCCGCCGGGGGTCGCGGTCTCGGCGGCGACCAGCAGCCCGTCGTGCCACGGCGCGTCAGGGGTGAAGACGAAATCCGCGGTGCCGATCTCCTCGGCGAGCAGCCGGTCTGCCAGGGCTTCTTCCTCGGCGGTGATCGCGCCCGGTTGCGCGTCGACCCCCAGCCCCTCGGCGAATCCCGCCAGCAACGCCGCCATCGCATCCTCCGCACGCGGCGCACGGCCGAGCTCAGCGCGGAGCGTGGTGATGCGGCCGGCGGCGGAGCCGAGGTCGCGCTTGGCCAGCTTGGCCGCTGGAACGCGCAGCACGCGGGCCATCCGCGCCCCGTCGAAGTCGAGCAGCAGCGTGCCCTGATAGAACCAAGTGTCGCCGTCGAAGAACCCGCCGGTGCCACCGATCTTGCGCCCGCCGACCTCCAGGTCGTTGCGTGGCCGATAGCGCACGTCCACGCCCAACCGGGAGAGTCCCACTGCAGCGGCCTCGCAGATGCGCCGCGCCGCCTCGGCCAGATCGGCGAAACCGAGACTGGCACGGTGGAACACCAGTTCCCAGCCGAACTGCCCGCCGTCCAGATAGAGCGCGCCGCCACCGGTGATGCGCCGCCCAACCTCGATCCCGTCGGCGCGGCAGACATCGAGGTTCACTTCCTCGCCCAGGAACTGGTGGCGGCCGACCAGTGCGCACGGGGTGAAACGCAGGAAACGGATCGTGTCAGGGATGCGGCCGTCACGATGCGCGTCGATCAGCGCCTGATCGAACGCCGTGTTGGCGCGCCCGCCGCGCACGCCGGTGTCGATGACGCGAAACGGCGCCATCGTCAGCGGTCGCGCAACTGGCTACGGATGCGCCGCAGATCGTGGCCGTTGGGCTGGAACGGATAGGACGCGATGTCGCGCGGCGGCGAATCGCCGTACGGCCGATCACAGGCGGAGACGTCGTCGGCCTCCTTGCCCGGGCAGCCGGAGGTGCGGAACGGCGTGCCCAGCGCCACCATCGCGTCGATCTCATCCTTCGGCAGCCCGTAATCGACCAGTTGCCCGGACTCGTCGAAACGCATCTGCTCCAGTCGCCGTCCGCGATAGTCGATCAAGAAGCGGGCGAGCTGGACGCGTCGCCATTGCGGGCGTGGCACCGCCGGCAGATGGTCCATCAGCGAGCCGGCCTCGGGGAAGAAGGCGAACATGTGGCTGTGACCGCCGAGGTCGCGGATCGCCTGCACCTGCTTGAGCACGTCGAACTCGGATTCGCCCATGCCGACGATCAGGTGAGCGCCGAACCGCTCGGGCCCGAAAATCTCCGCTGCCGCGCGCAGGATTTCCCAGTACTTGTCCCAGGAATGGGGCGACTGCACGCCGCGCCCGCGTGTACGGTCGAAGATCTCGGGCGTGGCCGCGTCGAGGGCCACGGTGAATATCTCCGCGCCCAGGTCCTTAAGATCCTGCACGTCCTGGCGCGTCATCGTGGTCGGGTTGGACAGGATCGAGACCGGCACATGGTGAACGCGCTCAGTCCAGCGCCGCAGCACGACGCGCGTGTCGGCATCGGACCGAGGATGCGTGATCATGCTGATGCACATGCGGTGGAACCGCCCGCCGTCGCCGCCGGCGGCGACGATGTCGAGCACGTCGTCGTACGGCACCGCCGGCCAATCGACGCGGATGAAGTTGCGATCGGCATAGTCGCGCTGCGCCTCGCGGTGCCGCGCCAGGCCGCAATAGGCACAGTTGGCGCGGCAGCCCTCGGGATACGTCAGCAGCAGGTTGAGGCAGCGCGTGCAGCAGGTGCGGTGCATCACGCCGGCCATGACGCCGAGCGTGATCGCCGCGGCAGTGGACATCTGCACATAGTCCGGCGAGCGCATCGCCGGCGTCAGGATGTTGTTGTTGGGCAGATAGACACCGCGCGCCTGTTCGTTGCGTTCCTTGACGCGCGCGCCGTTGCGCGCCTCGGGCGGCACGGCGGCAGGTGCGCGCGGATGCATCGCGGCGCGCGGCATTTCCAGGCAGCTCATGGTGCGTCCTCCGCCCAGTACTCCGAATAAGCGATCCAACTCCGGCGCAGAGCCGTCGCTGACGGTGCGCCGCCGGCGGCGTCCTCGCGCAGCGCGCGCCTGCGTCGCAGCCCGCGCGCGAGGCTGGCACCGAACAGGTCCGCCAGCTCATCGGCATAGTCGCCCGGCGCCGCGTCGTGCCCGCCGAGCCAGGCGGCGGCGGCCTGGCCGGCGCGATCCCCCGACTGTACCGCGGCGGCAATGCCGGCGCCGGAGACCGGATGCGTGAGCCCCGCCGCGTCGCCCGCCAGCAGCACCTGCACCGCACCCAGCGACCCTACGGCTGGCAGCAGGCCGCCCACGCGGGTGGCGCCGCCAGGCAGCGCGCCGACCGGTGCGCCAATGCGCCCCGCCGCGGTCAGCCGCGCCTGCAACGCCGCCAGCAGTTCGGGCAGCGTCCCCCGTGCCGAGCGGTCCACGCCGACGCCAAGATTGGCCTGCCCACCCTTGGGAAACAGCCACGCGTAGCCCCCGGGGTAGCGCGCAGCGAGGAAGATGTCGGTGGCGTCGTGGTCCGCCGGCAGCGTCACGCCGACCTGCCGCGCATCCACCAGCTCGTGGTTGGTCTGTCCGATCGCCGCGCCGACGCGGGAGGCAGGACCGTCCGCGCCGATCAGCACGCGAGGGCGCAGAGTGCCTGATGACGTCAGCACGTCGCCCTCGCGCGTGATGGCGAGCACGGCGGTGCTGAAGCGGCACTCGGCCCCGCAGGCCGCGGCCTCGGCGGCCAGATGCCGGTCGAAGGCGGCACGATCGAGCATCCGGCCGGGGAAGGGGCACGTCTCGTCGGGCGGCGCGTCCTCGATGAAGGTTTGCATCCGGCCGATCGGCTGTGCCGTGACCGCGCCGAGGCCGGGGAGTTCCTGGTCGAGCAATAACGGCACCAGTTCGGCGCACTGCACCGGCCGGCCGGCCTCACGGCGCCGCTCAAGCGCCACCACACGCAACCCCGCCCGCGCCGCCGCCGCGGCCGCGCGGCTGCCAGCGGGGCCGAGCCCGACCACGACCACGTCCACCGTCTCGATCGGGTCGCTCACGCGCAGCCGCCGGAGCGCAACCCGTCGAGTGCGACGGAGCAACAGGCGGACTCCTGCTCGACCGGACGGCCGATCGCGCGGGCCAGCGCAACCACGCCCTCGGCCGGATAGGCGATGCCGTCGAAGCCGGCCATCACCGCGTAGGCGTCGGTCGCCAGCTTGTGCCGTCCCGCCGGGCGGGCACAACCAAGCTGCACCGGCACCCCATCGAGGCGCTGCCGTGCGGCGAGGAACACCTGCGCGGTTTCCTCCGGCGGCACGGTGCGGAAAGGCCGGTCCGACGGCGCGTAGAACGGCATCACCACCACCAGCACCAGCGCTGCGACGCGGTGACGTGCGACGATCTCCAACGCCTGCTCCTCGCCGAGCAGCCGGCCGTAATGCAGGCCGATGACGATATGCGGCACCACCTGCATCGTGGTCGCGCAGAGCGCGGCCAGCGTCGCCTCGAAATCGGCGACGGGGCGGTCGAGGTGATAGACTTCGCGGATCGTCGCCTCGGCGCCGATCACGTCGAGCATGGCGACATCGACGCCGGCCGATTCCATTGCCCTCGCGCGCCGTTCGTCAAGCAGCGCACTGTGCATCGCGATGCGCAGGTGCGGGAAGTCGCGCTTCAGCCGCTCGATCGCGGGATAATAGCGATCGTACGGCACTTCGTTGCGCCGATTCGAGCCGCCGGAGAGCAGGAACCCGCGCAAGCCGCGCAGCAGCACCAGGTCGCGCACCATGCGCTCGAACGCCTCCGGCCCGCCGGCGGGTATCATCGGCTCCAGGATCTTGGCCTGACAGTGATCGCAGTTGAGCGCGCAGGCGCCGCCGGTGACCGAGAACGCCGGATACAGGTCGCGCCCGCAGGGTTTCAGCTCCTCGCTGGCATAGGCACGGAAGCTCGGCGTGTAGAAGCGCAGCGGCTGCAACGGCCGTGCCAGTGCCGCGTGCTCCAGCGCCATCACCAGGGCCGCGTCGATCGGCACGTCGTCGAATGCCTCGATCCCGCAGATTGCCTCGACCCAGCTCATTGAGGTTTTTCCGTGCAAGTCGTGGACGGCGCCGTATCATCGCGCGATGACCCGGAAAGCGAAGGAGCGCAAAAGTGCGAACGCTGTGCGTGGTGCAGCACACCGAGGCCGAGTTTCTCGGCCTGCTGGAAGACCATTTCGAGAGCCGGGCGGTCCGCTTCCATTACGCGCGTCCCTTCGTGCCGGGCGGCGCCGTTCCACGCACGGCCGAAGGCTTCGACGGCCTGGTGCTGCTGGGCGCGGCACCGTACGGCGTGGTCAGCGGCATGCTGTTGCCGAGTCTCGCAGCGGAACTGCGGCTGACACGCGACTTCCTGGCCCGGCGCCTGCCGGTGATCGGTATCGGCGCCGGCGCCGTGATCTTGAGCGTTGCGGCGGGCGGCGGCGCCGAGGAATCGGAACTCGAGGTCCGCATGACCGAGGCGCATCGCATCCGCGCCGATGCTCTGGGCGGCATGTTGCCCGCAACCTATCCGCTGTTCCTGTGCGCACGTGACCGCGCGGTGCCGCCGCCGGACGCGGCCATTCTGGCGCACGACGATGCCGGAAGGCCGGCGCTGTTCGCGCTGTGCGGCAACTGCCTCGGCTTTTCCGGCCATCCAGGCATCAAGAGCGGCATGGTGGAGGATCTGGTGCTGGCCTTCGACGCGATGCCCGACCAGAGCGGCGCCGCGCTGGAAGCGCTGCGCGTGCGCCAGGGCGCGCTGGCCGAAGCACTGAGCGCAATCATGGTTGGAGTGATCAACGTAACCGGCCTGATGCACGACGACGCACAGCCTGCGTAACCGCTGCCGCGGATCACAGCCGGCGATGCCGGGCTTCTCCGTCATCCGAACCCCTCCCGATCCAGCTAGCCATATTCCGGAATTTGCATCAATGGAAGCGGCAAATGCGAGCCGACCGGCGGGCGAACCGGTTATCCCCGGCGCGCCCCGGACGGCCACGGGGTGCTCGCCGGGATTGCACGGCAGCGCCCCCATGTTCTGCCGCCAGCGACGCGCCGGCGATTCTTGCGTGCTTTGGAATATATGGCTTGACGGCGCGAGGGTGACGCACGTAGCCTAATTTGGGTAAGCGCGCGACAGGTGCGCGGCAGGAGGCGTCAAGGTGGCCAGGAAGCTGCTGATCGTCATGGTCAACACCGATCCTCGCAATGGCGAAGAACTGGGCGCGCCGTTCTTCCAGGCAAGCGTCGCAGCCGCGATGGATTACGAGGTGGAGGTGGTCTGCACCGCCACCTCGGGTCGGCTGATGATGAAGGGCGTGGCTGAGCGGCTGCACGTCAAGGAAGGCTCGCCCAAGTCCGTGTACGACTTCATCAAGGACGCCCATGAGGCGGGGGTGAAGTTCTACTGCTGCTCACCGAATCTCGACCTGTTCAACATGACCGAGGCCGACCTGATCCCCGAATGCAGCGGGATCGTCGGGGGTGCGCATGTCATCGCACAGGTGATGGAGGACGATGACGTGCGGGTCCTGACCTACTGAGGGGCGCTGTAATGGACGCCGTGGTGCCCCCGCAGATGCATACGCCGATCGGCGATCCGGTGACGGAGCGGGCGCCGGTCGCCTATGAGACGCTGGAGGCGGTGTTCGAGGACATCCGCTCGCATCCGCTTTATGACCACGAGCTGCACGGCTGCCTGAACTGCGGCATCTGCACCGCCACCTGTCCGTCGGCCCATTACTACGATTACTCGCCGCGCGAGATCGTGCAGCTGCTCTGGACCGAGAATCTGGAGGGCATCCACGACGCGATGCAGGAGAAGATCTGGGCCTGCGCCCAGTGCTACACCTGCGCCGCACGCTGTCCGTTCCAGAACTCCCCTGGCGGGCTGGTGATGATCCTGCGCGAGGTCGCAATCAAGCACGGCATGCAGTCGGCGAAGGACGCGCTGAAACCATTCACGCGCGTGCTGATGAAGGTGATCTCCACCGGCAACCAGCTCGCGCCCAACATGATTACGGGCGACGCGTTTCCCGACTGGGGACCCAATGTCAGCAAGGTGGACGCACCGCTGAAGCTGCTGCGCAAGGCGATCCCCATGCCCACGCTGCATACGCTGGACACCGCGTGGGAGGTCAACCTGAAGACCTCGATCGAGCTGTACACGATCTGGGAGGAGACCGGGGTGCTGCAGCAGTTGGAAGCGGTTGACCCCAACCTCTACGACGTGATCCTCGACGTGATGGACGAGAAGCGCAGCGAATACCAGGACTGGCTGGACGAGCAGGCCGGCGGCTGACGGCGCCGCGAGCGCAAGGAGACAGCATATGGCACAGGCCGATCAGGGCGGGCATTACACGGGCTTCGGGCCGGAATGGCAGCCCGCGCCCCTGGCGCCCGAGCAGGCGCGTCGCGCCACAGACTGGGTGGAGGCGCGCATCGACCGCCGCGCGCTGCTGGTCAACAAGGACCAGGTCGAGGACGTCCGCGAGCGCATGTGGCAGCTCGAAAAGGATGGCGAGATCATTGTCCACCGCATCGGCGAACGCCATGAGCCGGTCACCGCGCGCACGCTGTACGGGTGGGAGAAGCGGATCCCCACCAACTTCCTCTGGCATCACAAATCCTGCGGCCAGTGCGGTAACATTCCGGGCTATCCCACGTCGCTGCTGTGGCTGATGAACCAGCTCGGCACGCGCTATATCGACGAGACCGACCAGACCTCCTGCACCGCGTGGAACTATCACGGCTCAGGCATCGGCAACGTGGTCAGCCTGGCCGCGGTGTTCCTGCGCAATTTCCACCAGGCCTATGTCTCGGCCCAGGCGCAGGGGATTCCGGCAGGAACGTATTACCCGCTGGTGCATTGCGGCACCTCCTTCGGCAACTACAAGGAGATGCGCAGCTTCCTGATGCACTCGCCGCAGTTGCGCGAGCAGGTGCGCAAGATCCTGGCCAAGCTCGGGCGGCTGGTGGACGGCAAGCTGCTGATCCCGGAGGAGGTCGTCCACTATTCCGAATGGCTGCACGTGATGCGCGAGCGGGTGGCGGAGCGCCGGGTGATCGACTGCTCCAAGCTGCGGGTGACCGTCCATCCCGCTTGCCATGTCTACAAGATGGTGCCGGAGGACGTGATCTACGACGACACCGTCATGGACGGCAACCGCGTCGCCGTCACCACCGGCGTGATGCAGTCGCTGGGCGCGCAAGTGATCGACTATTCGACCTGGTACGATTGCTGCGGCTTCGGCTTCCGCCACATCATCGGCGAGCGCGAGTTCACCCGCTCCTTCGCCATCGACCGCAAGATCAGGGTCGCGGTCGAGGAGGCGCGCGCGGACGTGATGATCGGCCACGACACCGGCTGCATCACCACGCTCGACAAGAACCAGTGGATCGGCCGCGCCGTGGACAAGGTGTATGAGCTGCCGGTCATGGCGGATTGCCAGTTCGCGGCACTGGCCTGTGGCGCGCATCCGTACAAACTGGCGCAGTTGCACTGGCACGCCTCCCCGTTCGAGGGACTCCTGGAGAAGCTTGGCATCGACTGGCAGAAAGCCAAGGCGGAGTTCGAGTCCTACCTGCAGGAGGTTGCCGCCGGGCGCGTCGAGACGCTGTATGATCCGAAGCGCGCGATCACGTCGGGGCCAGGCTTCGTCGCATTGCCGGCGGGAGACGGGGCGTGACCGACCTGCCTGTCCTCGTTGTCGGCGCCGGCCCGTCAGGCCTGTCGGCGGCGCACGCACTGGCACGCGCGGGTCGGCGCGTGGTCATGGTCGATAAGGCGGACCGGCTGGGCGGCGCGCCGATCCTGTCGGGCTACGCGCGGCTGGTGCCGTCGGGCGAATGGGCGCGCGACGCCATCGGCGGCATGGTGCGGCGCGTGGAAGCCGACCCGCAGATCGACATCCGCCGCGGCGCCACCGTGGCATCCTTCTCCGGCGATCCGGGCGCGTTCCGCGTGCGGCTCTCGGACGGAACTGAGTTCGCGGCCTCGGCGGCGATCCTGTGCACCGGCTTCACGCATTTCGACTCGGTCAACAAGCCGGAATGGGGTTTCGGCACCTATCCCGACGTGGTGACGACGACGCAGGTGGAGCAGATGTTCTCCTCCGGCAAGGGCGTGCGCTGTCCGTCCGATGGACGGGAGCCGGAGCGGGTCGCGATCCTGCTTTGCGTCGGCTCGCGCGACCGGCAGATCGGTCGGGAATGGTGCTCAAAGATCTGCTGCACCGTATCCGCCAACATCGCGATGGAAATCCGCGAGGCGCTGCCAAAAAGCAGCGTGTACATCTACTACATGGATATCCGCACCTTCGGTCTCTACGAAGGCCAGTACTACTGGGAAAGTCAGGAGAAGCATCGCGTCAAATACATCAAGGCGCGCATTGCCGAGGTGACGTCGGACGGCAGGCGGCTGATCCTCAAGGGCGAGGACACGCTGGTCAAACGCCCGATCACCATCCCGTTCGACATGGTGGTACATGCGATCGGCATGGACCCGAACGTGGATAACCGGGTCATCGCCGCGACATTCGGCGTCGAGCTTGAGAAATACGGGCATATCCGCAAGGCGTCGAGCTATGCCGCGACCGGCGGCACCTCGCGGCCGGGCGTGTTCGTCGCGGGGGCCGCGACGGGGCCGGAGACGATTGATGACTCGATCGCGCAGGGCCAGTCGGCCGCGATGGCGGCACTGGCCGTGGTGCAAGACGTGGTGCGGCAGGCGGCGGAATGATCGCGACCGGCGCGACCGATTTGCTGGTGCTCGACCTCAGCGGCCCGGCATTGCGCGCGGCCCTCTCCGACCTTGCCACGGCGGCGGAACCGACTGGCGGAATCGAGGCCTATGTCGGGCTGCTGCGGCTCAAGGCGGCGCTGTTCAGCGAACGGCTCACCAGCGGGCGCGCGACGCTGCTGGACGAAGCGACATTTGGAGAGCTGTGCGGATTCATCGCACCAGCACGCCGGCGTGCCGGGGCGTGGATCGCAGCGCACGGATTCCCGCTGCTGCGCGCGCGGCTGGAGCGGCTGCTGGCGGGCGTGCCGGTCGCAGGCGACGTCGATGCGCGGCTCGGTGCCTTCGTGGAGGCATTTGCCGGAGAGGGCATCCATCGTTGGGCGCGCGATCTGGCTGCGGAGCTGTTGCACTTCACCGCGCCGGACGCAGTGCCGCTGATGACCCGCTGGATGTGGGACGCGGCGACCGCGACCGGCGTGTTGCGCGAAATCTGGCATGAAACCGAGACCCTGCCCGACGGACCGCCGGTCGCCGATGACTGCGCGACCTTCGTGACATTGCGCGAGGAGTTGTTCGGCTTCCTGCGCGACAACGGCGCGTTCCGCGACCTGCCGCTGCTCGCCGACCTACTCTGCGCGCATGTCTATTCAGGCTACATCGACCGACGCGGCGGGGCGTATCTCAAGACGCAGTTCGGGGCCGCGCCGGACCCGATGGCGCACACCCGGCGCCTGCTCGGTCTGGACGCGGCGGCAGTGCGGCAACCGCGGCAACAGGCGGCGTAGGAGGGGGAACGCGGTGCCGATCCACGAAAAATCGCTGATCCGGCCGGAGGATTTGCGGCGGCAGGAAAAGCTGACACTGGAGGGCGTGGACGTCTCCGGCGACTGGAGCACGTTCATCGGCACCCGCGTCATCACCGACTACAACGAACAGATGCAGGATGAGATCGCCGCGTTGCCGGGTGGTGAGTACATTCACCGCTGCTGGCAGTGCGGCTCCTGCACCAACTCCTGTACCGTCAACGCGATCGAGCCGCGCTTCAACCCGCGTTACTGGATCTACCTGATCCGCATGGGGCTGGAAGAGGAACTGCTGCGCGACAAGGACATCATCTGGCAGTGCGTGTCGTGCAACAAGTGCACCTATGCCTGTCCGCGCGACGTGGTGCCCGAGGGTGTCATGAAGGCGACGGCGCATTGGCTGGAGCTGAAGGGCCATACCGCGCCCTCGCCTTCGACCGTGTTCGATGAGGAGTTTTCGGCGCAGGTGTTCGCGACCGGCAAGATCGAGGATGGGCGCGTGCTGCGCCGCTTCTTCGCCGCCACCGGCCAGGCACTGCGGCAGCCCTGGCTCGAATCGATGCTGCGCGGCCTGATCGCGCGCCTGCCGCTGACGCTGCTGCTCAAGCTCGGGCTCGCCACACTGATCCGCCCGCGCACCGCCGGCTGGGCCGGCGCGCGCGCCGCGATCTCCGAGCATGTCGCCGCTCAGAAACAGGCGGAACGCCGCGCGCTCGGCCTCGCCGCGCAGGAGGGGGCGCATCGATGACGCACGCCAATGGCAAGGTTGCCTACTATCCCGGCTGCGCGCTGGAAGGGACCGGCCACGCCTACGACCGCTCGACGCGCGCCGTCGGCAAGGCGCTCGGGCTGGAGATGGAGGACCTGCGCAACTGGAACTGCTGCGGCGCCATGGAGGTCAAGAACGTCGACCCCAAGCTGCAGACCTACCTGTCGGCACGCAATCTCGCG
>JAKADX010000032.1 GCA_021818505.1 Pseudomonadota bacterium | reverse complement strand
GAACCCCGTCGTGGCGCTGCGCGAGATCGCCGAGGAGACGATCCCGGTGGCGAAGCTGGAGCTGGACCTGGTCCGCTCGCTGTCGCGCCAGCCGGAGCCGGAGCCGGCCGACGAGGAGGTGCTGGACCTGATCCCGACCGACCAGAACATCTTCGGCCTGCAGGACGTGTCGGCGGAGGAGGAGGCGCAGGCGCTGCCCGTGGAGAACGAGGAACTGGCTCCGGAGGATATCGAGGCCGCGATCGAGGCCGAACTCGGCGGTCGCAACCGGCGATAGGGGCGGGATGGCAGGCGGCGCAGCAGAATTCTGGCGCGCCGCGGCGCGCCCCGCCCCGGACGGCGCAGCCGCCCCGTCCGCCTCTACGCCGGCCGCCCCGGTGGGGCTACCCCCTGATGCCGCCGCGCTGGTCGCGCGGGTGCGCGGCTATGACCCCAAGGCCGATCTGGGCCTGATCGCAACCGCCTACACGCTGGCGGAGGACGCGCACCGCCAGCAGAGGCGCGACAACGGCGATCCCTACATCACGCATCCGCTGGCGGTTGCCGACATCCTGGCCGGCTACCGGCTGGATACCGCCAGCATCGCCACCGGCCTGCTGCACGATACGATCGAGGACACGCGCGTCACCCTGCGCGACATCGACCGGCAGTTCGGCCACGAGATCGCGCTGCTGGCCGACGGGGTCACCAAGCTGACGCGGCTGGAGCTGCAATCGGACCGCACCAAGCAGGCGGAGAACTTCCGCAAACTGGTGCTGGCGATGAGCCGCGACATCCGCGTGCTACTGGTCAAGCTCGCCGACCGGCTGCACAACATGCGCACGCTGCATTTCGTTCCGCAAGCGGAGCGGCGCAAGCGCATCGCGCGCGAGACCATGGACATCTACGCCCCGCTCGCCGAACGCATCGGCATGGAGGCGGTGAAGAACGAGTTGCAGACTCTGGCCTTCGCGCAACTGGAACCGGAGGCGCATGACACAATCCAGGCGCGGCTGAACTTCCTGCGTGGCCAGGGAGCCGACGTGATCGAGGAGGTGCGCGCCGAACTCGGCCGCGTCTGCCGCGACGCCGGCGTGGAGGTGATCGAGGTGACGGGGCGGGAGAAATCGCCGTTCTCGATCTGGGAGAAGATGCAGCGCCGCAACGTGCAGTTCGAGCAGCTTTCCGACATCATGGCGTTCCGCATCGTCGTGCCGACGCGCGAGGCGTGTTATGCGGCGCTAGGCGCCGTCCACGCCGCCTATCCGGTGATTGCCGGGCGCTTCAAGGACTACATCTCCACGCCGAAGAGCAACGGCTACCAGAGCCTCCACACGGGCGTGACGCTGCGCGAGCCGCGCAACCAGAAGATCGAGGTTCAGATCCGCACTGTCGAGATGCAGGAGGTCGCCGACGCCGGTGTGGCGGCGCACTGGCTCTACAAGCAGCCCGAAGCGGTGGCGGCGGACACGGCGCGCTTCCGCTGGGTGCAGGATCTGCTGGAGATCCTGGAGAACTCCTCGCCCGACGAGTTCCTGGAGAACACGCGGCTGGAACTCTACCAGGACCAGGTGTTCTGCTTCACGCCGAAGGGGCAACTGATCCAGTTGCCGCGCGGCGCCACGCCGGTCGATTTCGCCTACGCCGTGCATTCGCAGGTCGGCGATACCTGCGTCGGCGCCAAGATCAACGGCCGCCTGATGCCGTTGCGGCACGAGTTGCAGAACGGCGATCAGGTGGAGATCCTGACCTCGCGCGCCGGCACGCCCAGTCCGCAATGGGAACGCTTCGTCGTTACCGGCAAGGCGCGCGCGCGTATCCGCCGCTATGTGCAGCAGCAGCAGCGGCGCGAATATCTCGATGCCGGCAAGGCGGCGATCGCCAAGGCGTTCCGCCAGGAAGGGCTGGACGGGTCGGAGAAGGTGCTCGACGGCGCGCTCAAGCCGCTCAAACAGCCGAGCCTGCAGGACCTCTATCTCGCCGTCGGCAACGGCAATATCGGGGCGAAGGAGGTGGTCACCGCCGCCTATCCCGAGCTGCGGCAGGCGCCGCGCGCGCCGCGGCTGCTGCCCTCCCTGCCGCCGCGCGGCGGGAACCGGCCAGCGGGGCGCGCTTCCACCGACCTGCCGATCAGCGGCCTCGTGCCCGGCATGGCGATTCACTACGCTGGCTGCTGCCACCCGCTGCCGGGCGACCGCATCGTCGGCATCGTCACCACCGGCAAGGGCGTCACCATTCACTCGCGCGACTGTCCGACGCTGGAGAGCTTCGCCGCCACGCCCGAGAGGTTCATCGAGGTGGACTGGGAGCCGGCGGCCTTTTCCACCAGCGTCGGCCGCGGCGAGGGACATACCGGGCGGATCAGCGTCATCGCGCAGAACGCGGCGGGCACGCTCGCCACCGTCGCCAATGCCATCGCCAAGCATGAGGGGGCGGTGGCCAACCTGCGCGTGGTCAACCGGCAGGCCGATTTCTACGAGCTGCTGGTCGATGTCGAGGTGCGCGACGTGCGCCACCTCGCCACAGTCATCGCTGGGCTGCGCGCCTCGGCCGGCGTGCATCAGGTGGAGCGGGCGCGGGCGTGATCCTCGGCCTCGGTTCCGACATCTGCGACATCCGCCGCATCGAACGGGCCATGGAACGGTTCGGCGAGCGGTTCCTGCTGCGCGTGTTCACCGAAACCGAACGCCGCCGCGCCGACCGCCGCCAGGGCACGGCGCGCAGCGGCACCTACGCCAAGCGGTTCGCCGCCAAGGAGGCGTGCGCCAAGGCGCTCGGCACCGGTTTCGCACGCGGCGTGTTCATGTCCGACCTCGGCGTGGTCAACCTGCCGGGCGGCCAGCCGACGCTGCGGCTCGACGGCGGCGCGGCGGCGCGGCTGGCGGCGCTGTTGCCGGCGGGGCACATTGCGCGCATCGACCTGACCATGACCGACGAGTATCCGTACGCCTACGCGCAGGTCATCATCTCGGCGGAACCCGGCGCGGTTCCTTGACACGCGGGGGCGGCTGGGCTTCATGCCCGTGCCGGTCCCGCCGCCGCGGCGCCCCGGACCGCCAAGCCCGCCGAGCACCCGCACCCACCGCACCCGATGTCCCAGTCCAGCATGGCCAAGCGCAAGTCCGGCGGATTTATCGAAACCGTCAAGACCGTCGTGTATGCGGTCGTCATCGCGATCGTGATCCGCACGGTCGCGTTCGAGCCGTTCAACATCCCCTCCGGCTCAATGATTCCGACGCTGCTGGTGGGCGATTATCTGTTCGTCTCCAAGTTCAGCTACGGCTATTCGCGCTTTTCGTTGCCGAGCTTCATGGAGGTGCCGTTCTCCGGCCGCGTCTTCGGCAGCCAGCCGCATCGCGGTGACGTTGTGGTTTTCCGCCTGCCGCGCGACACCTCGATCGACTACATCAAGCGCATCATCGGCCTGCCCGGCGATACCGTGCAGATGATCAACGGGCAGCTCACCATCAACGGCGTGACGGTTCCGCGCAGGCCCGACGGCGACTACGTGGCCGAGGGCGAGGGGCCGCGGATGTTGCTGAAACGCTATATCGAGACGCTGCCGAACGGCCCGTCGCACGACATCCTCAAGGCCGGCGACGACCAGCCTCTGGACAACACGCCGGCCTTCAAGGTGCCGGCGGGCGACGTGTTCGTCATGGGCGACAACCGTGACAACAGCCTGGACAGCCGCGTGCCCGCCGATCGCGGCGGCGTTGGCTTCGTGCCGATGGAGAACCTCGTCGGGCGCGCCGACTTCATCTTCTTCTCCATCGACGCGGTCGATCCGTGGTGGGAGGTGTGGCAGTGGCCGTTCGAGATCCGCTGGTCGCGCCTGTTCACGGGGATCACCTGAGCGCTGCCGCCGCGCTGGTCGGTCATGACTTCGCCCGCCCGGCGCTGCTGCGCGAGGCGTTGACGCACCGCTCTGCGGTGCCCCCGCGTCGCGGCGGCGGCGGCCGCAGCCTGCCGGCAACCGGCGCGGGGTCGAACGAGCGGCTGGAGTTCATCGGCGATCGCGTGCTGGGGCTGGTGATCGCCGAATGGCTGGCCGAACGGTTTCCCGATGAGCAGGAGGGCGCGCTGGGACCGCGGCTTGCGCATCTGGTGTCGCAGCCGACCATCGCGGCGATCGCCGAGCAGTGCGGCGTGCCGCCGTTGCTCGACGTGGGCTCCGGTGAGATGCGGGCCGGCGTGCGCAAACGTGCGACCGTGCTGGCCGATGCGATGGAGGCGCTGATCGGCGCGCTCTATCTCGATGGTGGGCTGGCACCGGCACGCGCGTTCATCCGCCGCGCCTGGGCGGCGGTGATGGAGGGCATGACCGCGCCACCGAAGGACGCCAAGACCGCGCTGCAGGAATTCCTGCTCGCCCGCGGCCTCGCCCTACCAAGTTACGAACTGGTCAGTCGCGAGGGGCCGCCGCACAACCCGGTCTTCGTGATCGCGGTCGAGGCGGGAGGCAGGCGCGGCGAAGGGCGCGCGGGCAGCAAGCGTGCCGCCGAGCGGCTGGCCGCCGCCGCGCTCCTGTCGCAGATCGCGCCGTGACCGCGCGCTGCGGCTTCGCCGCCATCGTCGGGGCGCCGAATGCCGGCAAATCGACGCTGCTCAACCGGCTGACCGGCGCAAAACTGTCGATCGTCTCGCCCAAGGCGCAGACGACGCGGATGCGCGTGCTCGGCATCCTGATGCGCGGCGAGAGCCAGGTGCTGCTGGTCGATACACCCGGCATCTTTCGCCCCCGCCGGCGCCTCGATCGCGCGATGGTGGCCGCCGCCTGGACCGGGGCGACGGATGCGGACCTCGTGCTTCTGCTGGTCGATGCCAAGACCGGGCTGACCGAGCAGGTGCGCGAGATCGCGGCCCGGCTGGCGGAGCGGGGCGGGGTGCTGTGGCTGGTGCTCAACAAGGTCGATCTGGTCGCCCCGCCGGCGCTGCTTCCGCTCACCGCCGAACTGGGGCGGCTTGCCCAGTTCGCCGAGACGTTCATGGTCTCGGCGGCGACCGGCGACGGGCTGGACCGTCTGGCCGACCGGCTTGGGCAGGCGATGCCGGAGGGGCCGCATCTCTATCCCGACGACGAACTCACCGACCTGCCCGACCGGCTGCTCGCGGCGGAACTGGTGCGCGAACAGATCTTCCTCCAGACCCACGAGGAGGTGCCGTACGGCACCACGGTCGAGACCGAGACCTGGCAGGAGCGCAAGGACGGCTCGGTTCGCGTGGAGGCGACGATCTATGTCGCGCGGCCGGGCCACAAAGCGATCCTGATCGGCGAGCGCGGCGCGCGCATCCGCGAGATCGGCGCGCGCGCGCGGGCGGAGCTGTCGCGCCTACTGGAGCGCCCGGTGCATCTGTTCCTCAACGTCAAGGAGCGTGCTGGCTGGGACGAGGAAGCCGCCCGGCTGCGCGCGCTCGGCCTGGAGGACCCGTCGTGAGCGAATCCGAAGCCCCGCCGCTGGGCGAGCCGGCGATCCGCGCCGTCGCCATGCCCGCGGATACAAACCCCAATGGCGACATCTTCGGCGGCTGGCTGATGGCGCAGATGGACCTCGCCGGCGGCATCACCGCATGGCGCCGCGCCGGCGGGCGCACTGCGACGGTCGCGGTTGACTCGATGACCTTTCACCGCCCGGTCAAGGTTGGCGATGTGGTCAGCATTTATGCGCGCATCATTGGGATCGGCCGGACCTCCATCCGCATCTTCATCGAAGCCTGGCGCCTCTCGCGCGATGGCACGATGAGCAAGGTCACCTCGGCGACCTTCATCTACGTGGCACTCGGCCCGGACGGCCGGCCGCGCCCGGTCGATCCGCTATGAGTGAGCCGGACTGGCTCGCCTGGGCGCGCGAGATGCAGGCGATCGCGCAATCTGGCCTGACCTTCAGCCGCGACCCTTACGACCGCGAACGCTACGAGCAACTGCGCGCGCTGGCCGCTCGCGCCATGGCGGCGGGGAGCGGGACCGATGCCGCGCATATCGAGGCGCTGTTTGCCTCCCAGGACGGTTATGCCACGCCCAAGATCGACGTGCGTGGCGCTGCGTTCAACGCGGCCGGGGAGATTCTCATGGTGCGCGAGGTGCAGGACGGCGGCCGCTGGACGCTGCCCGGCGGCTGGGCCGATGTGAACCTGACGGCGGCGGAGAATGTCGCCAAGGAAGTTCTTGAGGAGTCGGGCTTCCAGATCCGCGTGTGCAAGCTGGCGGCGGTCTGGGACCGCACGCGGCAGGGGCACGGGGCCTTCCCGTTCGCAACTTACAAATTATTCTTCACATGCGACATTATTGGCGGCGCGGCGGCGTCCAGCCTGGAGACGTCGCAGGCGGCATTCTTCGCCGAGCACGCGCTGCCGGCCGACCTGTCCTCGGGCCGCGTGCTGCCGCACCAGTTGCGGCGCATGTTCGCGCACTGGCGGGAGCCGGGGCTGCCGACGGAGTTCGAGTAGAGCCTCGAATCCGCTAAGCACACTGCATGGAATGGGACGCCCCCGCCATCGTGCTCGACGCCCGCCCCTATGGCGAGGGCGATGCGGTGGCGACGGTGATGACGGAGGCGTACGGCGCGCATCGTGGCCTCGCGCGCGGCGGCATGGCGCGCGGGCGGGCGGCGGTGTGGCAGCCGGGGAATGTGGTGCAGGCGCGCTGGGTGGCGCGGCTGGCGGACCAGTTGGGAAGCCTGACGGCGGAACTGGTGCATCCGGCGGCGGCGCTGGCGATGGAGGATCGGCTGGGGCTGGCCATCCTGCGCGCCGCCTGCGCGGTGGCCGAGGGCGCGCTTCCGGAGCGGGAGGCGCATCCCCGCGTGTTCGCTGGCCTGCTGCGGCTGTTGGCGCAACTGGGGGCCGGGCCGGAGGCGGTCGGCGTGCTGGTGCGGTGGGAGGCGGTGCTGCTCGCCGATCTCGGCTACGGGCTGACGCTCGATGCCTGTGCGCTGACCGGGGCGACCGAGGGGCTTTCCTGGGTTTCCCCGCGGACCGGACGCGCCGTCACGGACGACGCGGCGGACGAATGGCGCGCGCGCCTGCTGCCATTGCCGGCCTTCCTGCGGAGCGATGCGGCGGGCGACGCGGTGCAATGGCGCGACGGTCTGCAGCTGACCGGGCATTTCCTGGCCCGCGATGCCTTCGGCCATCATCATCGCCCGTTGCCCGCGGCGCGGGTCGCGCTCTACGACATGGTTTCCTCGCTCGCGGAGTCTGCCCCGGATGCCTGACGACCTGATCGGCAAGATCGAGGACGCGCCGCTCGCCGACGCGCTGTCGGAGCGGTATCTGGCCTACGCGCTCTCCACCATCATGTCGCGCTCGCTGCCCGACGTGCGCGACGGGCTGAAGCCGGTGCACCGGCGGTTGATCTATGCGATGCACCAGTTGCGGCTCGATCCGACGGCGGGCTTCAAGAAATGCGCGCGCGTGGTCGGCGACGTGATCGGCAAGTATCATCCGCACGGCGATGTTGCGGTCTATGACGCGCTGGTGCGGCTGGCACAGGACTTCGCGGTGCGCTACCCACTGGTCGAAGGCCAGGGCAATTTCGGCAATATCGACGGCGATAACGCCGCAGCGATGCGCTACACCGAGGCGCGGCTGACGGAAGTTGCCCGCGCGCTGCTCGCCGGCATCGACGACGACGCGGTGGACTTTCGCGCCACGTATGATGGCGAGGAACAGGAGCCCGTCGTACTGCCGGGCGGGTTCCCCAACCTGCTGGCCAACGGCGCGGCCGGCATCGCGGTCGGCATGGCGACCTCGATCCCGCCGCACAATGCCGGTGAGGTCTGCGCCGCCGCCGCCTTGCTGGTGCGTAACCCCGAGGCGACGACGGCGGAGTTGCTCGCCCATATGCCCGGCCCGGATTTTCCGACCGGCGGCGTGCTGGTGGAGGACGCGACGGCCATCGCGCAGGCCTATGAGACCGGGCGCGGCGGGTTCCGCCTGCGCGCGAAATGGGATGTCGAGCGTGGCAAGCACGGCACCTGGAGCATCGTCGTCACCGAGATTCCGTACCAGGTGCAGAAATCGCGGCTGGTCGAGCAGATCGCCGAACTGCTGGAGCAGAAAAAGCTGCCGCTGCTCGGGGACGTGCGCGACGAGAGCACGCAGGCGGTGCGGCTGGTGCTGGAACCGAAGACGCGCGGCGTCGAGCCGGAGGTGTTGATGGAGACTGTGTTCCGCGCCACCGCGCTGGAAACCCGCTTCCCGCTCAACATGAACGTGCTGACCGCCGACCGAACGCCGCGCGTAATGGGGCTGCGCGAGGTGCTGCGGCACTGGCTCGACCATCGCCACGAAGTGCTGCTGCGGCGCAGCCGGCACCGGCTGGCCGCGATCGAGCGCAGACTCGAAGTGCTGGACGGGTTCCTTGCTGTTTTTCTCAACCTCGATGAACTCATCCGCATCCTGCGCAGCGAGGACGAGCCCAAGCCGGTGATGATGGCGGCGTTCTCGCTGTCCGATGTGCAGGCCGAGGCGATCCTGAACATGCGGCTGCGCAGCCTGCGGCGGCTGGAGGAGATGGAAATCCGCCGCGAGCACAAGGCGCTGACCAACGAGCGGCGCGAGTTGCAGGCGCTGCTCAGCGACGAAGCGCTGCGCTGGGAACGTATCGCGCAGGAATTGCGGGAGACTCGCGAGAAATTCGGCGGCGGCCCGCTCGGTGCCCGGCGCACGCAGCTTGCCGCCGCGCCGCCGGCGGTCGCAGTGACGCAGGAGGCGTTCGTCGAGCGCGAGGCGATCACTGCGATTCTGTCGGAGAAGGGCTGGGTGCGCGCCGTGCGCGGCGCGGTCGCCGATGCGGCGGACCTGAAATTCAAGGAGGGCGACCGGCTGCGCCTGCTGCTGCCGTGCGAGACGACCGACCGGCTGTGCCTGTTTGCCACCAACGGCCGCGCCTACACGCTGCGCGCATCGGACCTGCCGCGCGGGCGCGGCGACGGGCAGCCGGTGCGGCTGCTCGCCGACCTGTCCAACGAGGACGACGTGGTGGCGCTATTCGTATTGCGGGAGGGCGCGCGGTTCCTGCTCGCCTCCGCCGGCGGGCGCGGCTTCGTCGCAAAGGCCGAGGACCTGCTTGCGGAAAAGCGTACCGGAAAACAGGTGCTCAACCTGCGTCCCGGCGAGGAGGCGCGGCTGTGTGTGCCGGTCGAGGGCGATCATGTCGCGGTGATCGGCGACAACCGCAAGCTGCTGATTTTCCCGCTCGATCAGGTGCCGGAACTGGCGCGCGGCACCGGCGTGATCCTGCAACGCTACAGGGACGGCGGACTGGCCGACGCGCGCGTGCTGCACCTCACCGATGGTTTGAGCTGGAAGTCCGGCGAGCGCACCCGCACCGAGAGCGATCTGCGCGGCTGGCTCGGCGAGCGCGGGCAGACGGGTCACGTCGCGCCCAACGGGTTCCCGCGCTCCAATCGTTTCGGGTGAGGGCTACTCCACGAGCGCCAGCGTGCCCTTGCTGCTGCCCCACGTATAGCCGTAGGCGGAGCAGTTGGCGTCGCTCGCGGTGCCGCTGCCCGTCATGCTGATCGTGTTGGCGATGAACCAACTGCACGTGGTCGAGCCCAAGGCGGATGTCCCTGAGATGCTCAGCGCCGCTCCGGGTGCGTAGACTGCGCCTTGCAAAGTCATTGCTGCGCTGCCCCCAAAGACATTCAGTCCAGTATCGTTCACCGGCTCGTAGATCGCGACACCGTCGAGAGCTGAGTTGTAGTTGCTGCTGGCTGGTGCCGAGAACGAGACCGGCGAGTCGCCAGTCAGGCTTACGATGCCCGGCGTGTTCCCCATCAGAACGAACGTCGCCCCGCCGCCGCCGGCGGAGCAGGTGCTGCAGGTGATGCCGCCGCTGTTGCCGACGACTAAAGATCCATTATAGATAAAGTACGTCCCGGGGGCGACATCCAGAATCGCGTTCGATGCGCCGTTGATGGTGATACTGCCGTTGATGTAGAAGGTACTACCGGATGTCGTGGAACTGATCTGGAGCGCGGTGGTGCCGGTGACGTTGCACCCGCTTGTGCAGATGTTGATGCCGCCGTTGATATAATACGTGCCACCGGTTGCGGAAAGTTGCGTGGTTTGCTTTCTGCCGCCCACGTTGATCGCGCAATACGCGGTGGCCGCCGTGTTCGGCGTCATCGCCGTCGTCGTGCTGCCGATCGATTGGGTGCAACTGGTTGGGAAGTCGCTGCTGGGCGGTAGTGACACGTTCTGCACCGATGCCAGCGGGTCGGTCGAAGCGACCGAGTTGGAGCTGGGCGGGCGTGTCACGTTGATCACGTTCCCGCATCCGTAGATACCCTGGCCGCAGGTTGATGCGATCGTGCCAGCGGACTGGATCGTATAGGCGGTCACCTGCGCGCTCGGATCGAGTTCGACCGAATGCGCGCCGGTGTTGTTCCCCGCTATCGTGCAGCCGGAGGCACTGAGGGCGGCACCGCCGGTCATGTAAAGCTGGCCGTTGTTGGACGTGCTGGTGTCGTTCCCCAGCGCCATCACGCAGGCCGGGCTGTTGGATTTGTAGAGCCCGACGGCCCGCCCCGTCACCGTCGGCCCGGCCTTGAGGAACAGTCCGGCGAAGTGCAGCGTCTCCTGCTTGCTGATGACGATCTCGGCCGCATAGGTGTTGCCGCTGTAACTGCCGTCCGCGGGCGGGTAGTGCGTCGTGACCGTCGTCCCACTGGTGCCGTTGGTGAAGCCGTTCTGGGTTGCGACATACGTCATGGTCGCGACCGGCCCGCCGTTCGACTGTTCGGACGGCACGGAGATCGAGACGGCGCCGGCCATAGCGGCGGAGTCCGCGGCACCCTGGACCGCGACCCAGTCCGAGTACCACATTGCCGCTTCCGTCGCCAATCCGACGGCGCCGAGCGTGGCGGTCAGCAACATCGCGAAAGCCGCGGTGGTCACGCCCTGCCGCCCGCGCAGCAATGCGGGGCAGCGTCGCAACGGCACGAACGCAGCGGCACCGACCGCCATGGCGCAGTCTCCGGGCACGGGACACGAGGTTTGCGTTATTGTTTTCAAATATCATCCGTTTCGCCAGCCGGGTCAAGAATTTCCGCCATATTTGTCAGCCCATCTGTCCACGCCGTGCCGAAATCGCGACAGCGCAGGGCAGCGGCGGGGTTGCGGGGCCGTGCCGGCGGCGCGATCCTGGCCCGATGACATCGCAGCCGCGCACGCTGTTCGACAAGATCTGGGACGCCCACGCCGTCGTCCGCCGTGCCGACAGCGCTGACCTGCTGTGGATCGACCGGCATTTCGTCCACGAGGGCAGCTTTCATGGCTTCGGGATGCTCGATCACGCCGGCCGCCGTGTCCGCCGCCCCGACCTGACCTTCGGCGTGGCCGACCATTACGTGCCGAGCCATGACCGTGCCCTGCCGATCGCCGATCCCGAGGTAGCGGGGATGCTCAACCAGTTGCGCGGCAACGCGGTGCGGCACGGCATCGCGCTGTTCGGGCTCGATGATCCGCGCCAGGGCATCGTGCACGTCACGGGGCCGGAGCAGGGGTTGACGCTGCCCGGCCTGACCGTGGTGTGTGGCGACAGTCATACCTCCACGCACGGCGCCTTCGGCGCGTTGGGCTTCGGCATCGGCGCCTCGGAGGTGGCGCACGTGCTGGCGACCCAGACGCTGTGGCAGCGCCGGCCGCGCCGGCTGCGCATCACCGCGCACGGCCTGCTAGCCCCCCATGTCGCGGCCAAAGACCTCATCCTGGCGATCATCGCGCGGATCGGCGCGGGCGGGGCGGTCGGACACGTGGTCGAATATGCGGGCGAGGCGATCCGCGCGCTGGGCATGGAAGCGCGAATGACGATCTGCAACATGTCCATCGAGGCGGGGGCGCGCGCCGGACTGATCGCGCCCGACGACACCACCTTCGCGTGGCTCGCCGGCCGCGCCCATGTGCCGCGCGATTTCGACGCGGCGGTGGCGGCGTGGCGCGCGCTCCGCAGCGACGAGGGCGCCGCGTTCGACCGGGAGGTGGCGCTGGACGCGGCGGGGGTGGCGCCGACCGTCACCTGGGGCACCAGCCCGGAAACCGCCGTGCCGGTCAGCGCGCGCGTGCCCGACCCGGACCGCGAGCCCGACGCGGTGAAGCGCGCACGCATCTATGAGCAGATCCATTATATGGGCCTCACGCCAGGCACGCCGTTGGAGGGGCTGGCGATCGACCGCGTGTTCATCGGCAGTTGTACCAACGCCCGCCTGCCCGACCTGCGCGCCGCCGCCGCCGTCCTGCGGGGGCGCCGCGCCGCCGTGCCGGGCCTCGTGGTGCCTGGCTCGGTTGCGACCAAGCGGGCGGCCGAGGCCGAGGGGCTGGACCGCGTGTTCCGCGATGCCGGGCTGGTCTGGGGCGAGCCGGGATGCTCGATGTGCGTCGGCATGAACGGCGATCTGGTGTCGCCCGGCGAACGCTGCGCCGCGACCTCGAACCGCAACTTCCCTGGCCGCCAGGGGCCCGGCGCGCGCACGCATCTGATGTCGCCGGCGATGGCAGCGGCGGCGGCGGTGCGGGGGGCGATCGCCGATGTGCGGAGGCTTGCGCCGTGACGCCGTTCACCGTGCTGACCGCGCCGGTCGCGGTGCTCGACCGCGCCAATATCGACACCGACCAGATCATCCCCGCCCGCTTCCTGCGCAAGCCACGCAGCGCCGGCTATGGCGGCTTCCTGTTCGCCGACCTGGGTGTGCGGCTGCCGGCAGGGTCGGCGATCCTGCGCGCGGGGGAGAATTTCGGCTGCGGGTCGTCGCGGGAGGGCGCGGTGTACGCGCTGGTCGATGCCGGCATCCGCTGCGTGATCGCGCCGGGCTTCGGCGACATCTTCGCCGGCAACGCGGCGCAGAACGGGCTGCTGACGGTCGCCCTGTCGCTAGATGTGCCCGAGGGCACGGTGCTGACGGTCGATCTGCCGGCGCAGGAGGTGCGGCTGCCGGGCGGAACGCCGCACCGCTTCGCCATCGACGCCTTCCGCAAGCAACGGCTGCTGGAAGGGCGGGACGACATCGACCTGACGCTGGCCCACGCGGCCGAGATCGCGGCTTTCGAGGCCGCCGACCGCGCGGCGCGTCCCTGGGCCGCTATAGGCTGACCGCGTCGATCGTCGTGACCTGCGCGACGGGGCGCAGCGCCTCGACCGCCGCGCGGTGGGTGGCCGTGTCAAAGGCGGCGCAGCCGTCTTCCAGCAGTGTGACGGCATAGTCGCGCACCTGGGCGTCGCGCACCGTGCTGGCGACGCCGCCATTGGTGACGATGCCCGCCACCAGCAGCCGGCGCACTCCGGCACGATTCAGAACCCACTCTAGCCGCGACATGTAGAACGCGGAAAATGCGACTTTTTCGACGGAGAGATCGGCCGGCGCCAGTTCGTCCACCAGCGCCTGCCCCCAGCTTCCCGGTGCGAAGTCGCCGGCGCCGAGAAAAGGGCGCAGTCGTCGCAGGTGCGGCGAGATGAAGGGCACGCCGCCGCGCCCCGGCACCAGCGTGAAATGCGTCGAGACGATCCAGCCGCCCGCCGCCCTTACCCGCGCGCACAGCGGCGCGAGCCGCGGGGGCAGGGCGGCGATCTCCGGCGCGCTTTGCCCGGCGCGGCCATAGGCGCCGCGCGGGTGGATGAAGTCGTTCTGCAGATCGCAGAGGAGCAACGCCAGATCGGCGGTGGAGGGGTCGGGCACCGGCAGCACCTCGGGGACGGGACGGCCCGCACTATCTGCATCGGACCGTTGCAGCCGCAACCGTTCTTGTTCATTGTTATCTAACAAGCCTGCAAGAATCGTCCGGGGAGGTGCCGATGCCGCGCCCCTATCAGCAGGACGGGCTGACGATCAGCCAGTCCAATTCTGGCGATCCGGCGGTGGTGCGGGCTTTGCAGCGCGATCTGCGCGCCCTGGGCTATCTGCGTTCCGGGATCGACGGGCGGTTCGGTCCCGGCACGGCCGGCGCGGTGCGGTCCCTGCAATACGATCTGATGAACAACACCGGGGCGAGCCGGAGCAACGACGGACGTGCGCCGGTCGCGATCGCCAGCTACAACCGCGGCGGCCCGGGTGGCGGCCCGGCGGTGACGGCGCTGACCGGAGAGGTGAACCAGGCGCTCGCCGTCTGCCTCGACCGGCTGGTCGGCGACGATGCCGTCGTCGCCCTGCCGCACGCCGATGATGCGGCGGCGCAGAACGCGGCGGCGCTCAGGGCGATCCGCGACACCGCGAGCACCGTGGCGCCCGCACTCTTCATCGCGGCGATGGTGGTGCAGGAGAGCGGCGGTCGGCATTACTGCGTCCCCTCGGCGAACGACGAGGACAGTTTCGTCGTCGTCGGCCTCGATCGCGGCGATCGCGACGCGCCGGACCACATCACCTCGCGCGGCTATGGCATCGGCCAGTACACGATCTTTCACCACCCGCCGCGCGCCGAGGAAGTGACGGATTTCATCCTCGACCCGCTGCGCAACGTGGAACGGGCATTCGCCGAACTGCGCGAGAAGTTCGACCGCTATGTCGTCGGGCCGGATGACCGCGCCGACGACCGCACGGCGGAGCATCCACTGCTGAAGCTCCGCATGTGCAAATACGCGCCCGCGGACGCGCGCTATTTGCGCGACTGCCGGGCCTGCGCGGCGAGTGTTCGCAGGCTGGAGATCCGACGCGGCACGCCCGCCTATCAGGGCGCGTCGTTCGGCTATCAGCCGGACCAGTATTATCCGTCGGCCGTCTATCACGGCGTGCCGGACCGTGCCGGGTTCGAGTGCGACTGGCCGTACGCGGTGCGGCGCTACAACGGCAGCGGCAACGATTCCTTCCATTACCAAACCCGCGTCCTGCTGAACCTGCTTGCCCAGCCTGCGCAGGACGGGGAGTGATGTCATGTCGCTCGGTGTCGTCCTCGATGTCGCGATCGGCCTCGCGCTGACCTACATGCTGCTCGGGCTGATCGCCTCGGCACTGCAGGAGAGCGTGGCAGTCGCGCTGAAGTGGCGCGGCAAACAGTTGCGCGACGGCATTGCCGAGCTGCTCGCCGCCGACGGCCCGGCCGCCGCGCTGGCGCGCGACGTACATGCCCATGCACTGGTGCAGGGCACGTCGCGCAGCGGGCTGCCGTCCTATGTTTCAGCGCGCAACTTCACGCTCGCGCTGTTCGACGTGCTGACCGCGGGAACGCAGGCGGAAGCGTTCGGCGAGATCGAACGCAGCGTCGCCGCCCTGCCGGACTGCCGCGCGAAGCAAAGCCTCGCCGCGCTGATCGTGCGCGCCAACGGCGATCTGACGGCGCTGAGGACCGGTGTCGAGGCGTGGTACGACGACGCGATGGACCGGCTCAGCGGCGACTACAAGCGCTGGTCGCACTATTTCGCGCTGGTCTTCGGACTCGTTGTAGCGGTGGCGCTTAACATCGACTCGATCACGTTGGCGCGCGGCCTCTGGGACGACCCAAGCCTGCGCGCAGCCTATATCGCCGCGGCACAGCACTATGCGGGCCAACCGCCGCCCGCACCGACAGACGGGACGCTGTCGGCGATGCAGGTCGAGGTGCAGGCGGCGTCAAAGGCGCTGCGAGCGCTGCCGGCGCCGATCGGCTGGCAGGCGCTGGACTGGAATGGGCTGCGTGCCCGCATCGCCGACGGCAGCATCGTCTGGCTGCTGCTCGGATGGATCGCGACCGCGCTTGCAGTCTCGCTCGGGGCACCGTTCTGGTTCGACACGTTGCAGAAGCTCTTCAGCATCCGCGGCTCCGGCCCGAAACCGGCCCCGGCCGCCACAAACTGACACTGGGGGAGAGACGTGATGGCAAACAATCCGGCGCCGCTCACCGAGCAGCAGCTTGCCGAGTTCTTCCCCCTGATCCGCCAGCCGCTCGGAGCGAACGTGTTCGAGCTGGGGCTGGTGCTCGGCGGCACCGTCTCAGCCGGCGCCTACACCGCCGGGGTGCTGGACTTTCTGATGGAGGCGCTGGATGTCTGGACACGCGCGAAGGAGCGCGGCGACCCGTCGGCGCCGATGCACGACGTGGTCATCAGCACGATTGGCGGCGCATCGGGTGGCGCCATCAACGGCGCCATCCTGACCCGTGCCGCCGGCTGGAGCTTTCCGCGCGGGCCGGACGCGGGCAATCCGTTCTATTCGTCCTGGACCAGCGGCGTTGACCTGATGGCTCTGCTCTCGACCAAACCCGAGCCGGGGGTCACGGGTCTCGCCTCGGTCTTCAACTGTGCTGCGATTGATGAGCAGGCGGAGCGGTCGATCAGGTTCTCCGGCGGCGCGCTGGGCGAGGGCGACACGCCCACGCGGCGCTCCTGGCTTGCCGATCCCCTGCGCCTCATCATGACGGTCGGCAACGTCACCGGGCTGCCCTACCGCGTCAGGATGCATGGGGAGTCGCAGCTCAGTTACGACCTCATGGGGCATCAAGACGCCATACGCTTCGCCCTGACTGTCCCTGGCGGAATGGCGAACCCGCCGGGGTCGCGGCCGGACGAACTGGCGCTGGCGTCGCGGGACACCGCGAACTGGGACATGCTGCGCGCGGCCTCGCTCGCGACCAGCGCGTTCCCGCTCGCCTTCCGCTCGCGTCCGCTGCACCGACCGCTCGACGCCTGCGGCTATCACGCGACGTTGATCCCCGGCGAGAGCGGCGGCGACGCGCAGGTGGCGCAACTGATCCCGCGCTGGGACACGCTGACGGCCGGCGAGGCCGATCCGAACCTGGTCCACTTCGTCAATGTCGATGGCGGGACCATGGACAACCAGCCGCTCGACATGGTGCGCACGGCGCTGGCTGGCATGAACGGACGCAACAGCCGGCGCGGCGACAAGGCGGATCGCGCGGTGATCCTGATCGACCCGTTCAGCGACCCGCTGGCCCTCGGCCCGCGGCAACCGCCGGGCCTGCTCGCGCTGGCGCTGCCGTTCGTGCAATCGCTGGTGTACCAGGCGCGCTTCCAGCCGGAGGACATCGCGCTCGCGACGGCCGAGGAGATCTACAGCCGCTTCCTGATCGCCCCCGTCGGACCGCCGGGAGCGGACGGGCGTACGATCGGCGCCCGCGCCATCGCGGCCGGCGGCCTCGGCGGCTTCCTCGGCTTCATCGACCGGCGGTTCATGGCCTACGACTATCGCCTCGGGCGCCGCAACGCCTACGACTTCCTGGCCAGACACTTCATCTTCCCCGAGCACAACCCGATCTTCGTCGGCCCGCACTGGACCGACCGGCAGCGCCAGGAGCAGCGCGTGATCGACACCAACGGCGTGCGCCATCTGCGCATGATCCCGCTGATGCCGCAGTTGCCGGTGCCGCCGATGCCGACCGCCAGCGACTGGCCGCGCCTGCCGGCGATGCCAGCGGGCCTGGGCGCTGCCATCGAGGCGCGGTTGAACTTCGCCTTCGAGCAGATCGTGGACATGGTTCGTCCGCAGGTGAAGTCGCCGTTGGTGCGGGCAGCACTTGGCGGCTACGCGCGGGCGGGTTGGTACTTCGCCCGGCCGACGTTGCGCGACAAGGCGCTGAAATTGATCAGCGATGCGTTGAAGCAACGTGGGCTGCTGTAGCCGCCTCCTCCAGCACCAGGTTGCCGAAGCGATCGACGCGCGCCTGCTGGCCCGGCTCGATCAGGACGGTCGCGTCGGGCTGTTCCAGCACCGCCGGGCCGGCGACGATCGCGCCGACCGGCAGGGCGAGGCGGTCCCATATTCCGGCGTGCATCTGATCGGCGAACCAGACCGGCCGCGTGCCACGCTGCGCGTCGTCCAGCCGCGCATCGGCCGGAGGTGCGAGCGAGAGCAGGTCGATGCGCGGCCGTTCACCGATAACCGCGGTGCGCAGGTTCAGCACCCGCACCGGGGCATCCGGCAGCACGCGGCCATAGGCACTGCGATAGGCGCTCTCGAAGGCGGCGAAGATGTCGCCGCGCGTGAGCAGGCCGGAACCGTCCGGCGCCAGAAGCAGCGGCACGGCGACGGTGTGCGTCTGGCCGACATAGCTCATATCGAGTTCGTGCTCGACGCGAGTGGCCACAAACGCCATTCCCGCACGTTCCAGCAGCGCACCCAGCACCGAGGCCGCCATGTCCATCTCCGCCCGCAGGGCGGATGGTTCGAGCGCCTCAAGGGGCACGTTCAGCGTGCGCACCCGGTCGTGGCGCATGTCGGCGATGACGCAGCCGAGCGCGGAGGTGACGCCGGGGAAGCGCGGGATCAGCGCGCGCGCCAGCCCAACCTCACGCAGCAGCGCCCCGGCATGGAGCGCCCCACCGCCGCCGAAGGGCATCAGCGTGAAACGCTTCGGGTCGTGCCCGCGCTCGATCGACACCAGCCGGAGGGCGCCGGCCATTCGGGCATTGGCGACGCGCAGGATGGCCTGCGCCGCCGCCGTCACTGACAGGCCGAGCGGCCTGCCAACCTCCGCCTCGATGGCGCGGGCCGCCGCATCGACGTCCAGCGCGGCGAGCGCGCCGCCAATCGGCCGGGCGGCGTTGATCCGGCCGAGCACTACGTTGGCGTCGGTGACGGTCGGACGGTCGCCGCCGGCGCCGTAGCAGGCCGGGCCGGGCAGCGCGCCGGCGCTCTGCGGCCCGATCTGCAGCAACCCGGCGGCATCCACCCGCGCGATCGATCCGCCACCCGCGCCGATCGTGGTGATCTCGATCATCGGGGTGCGCACGACCAGCCCGAAATCCAGCGTACTCTGCGCAGCCAGCGCCGGGATTCCGCCAGCGATCAGCGAGACATCGAAGGAGGTGCCGCCGACATCTCCGGTGATGACGTCCGGGTAGCCTGCAGCGATGGCAATGTGCGCCGCTGCGATCACGCCGGCCGCCGGACCGGAGAGCGCGGTGCGGATCGGAAGCTGCTCGGCGGTCGCGACACTCATCACGCCGCCGTTGGACTGCACGATCAACAACTCGCCCGCGAAGCCGCCCGCGCGGAGCCGCGTGTCCACGGCGGCGAGATAGCTGCCGACCACCGGCTGCAGCACGGCGTTCAGCGCGGTGGTGCTGGTGCGCTCGAACTCGCGAATCTCCGGCAGGATGTCGCTGCTGATCGCGACATGTCCGTTCGGCCACATCTCGCGCGCCACCGCCAGCGCCACGCGCTCGTTGGCCGGGTTGGCGTAGCTGTGCAGGAACACGATGGCGAGCGCCTCCGCACCCGCCGCCAGCAGCCGCTGAGCCGCCCCACGCACCTCCTCGGGATCGACCGGAATGAGCACGCTGCCGTCGGCGAGCGTGCGCTCCGCGACTTCCAGCCGCAGGTCGCGCTCGATCGCGGGGATAAAGGCACCGGTCAGGCCCCAGGTCTGGCGCCGGTCGCGACGGCGCATCTCCAGCACGTCGCGGAAACCCTGCGTGGTGATCAGGCCGGCGCGCACGCCCTTGCGCTCCAGCAGCGCGTTGGTGCCGACCGTGGTCCCGTGTACGATCGCGGAGATATCGCCAAGATTCGCCAGTGCGCCGACGCCGGCGGTGAAGCCAACGGCTTCCTGGCCGCGCGTGCTGGGAACCTTCGCGGTGCGCACCCGGCCGGTCGCGTCGTCATAAAGGAACAGATCGGTATAGGTACCGCCGACATCCACGCCGACCACGAGCCGACCGCTCATCGGGCGTATCCCAGTCTGCGGTCGCGGTCCCGCGCCTGCGGATCGCGCGCCTGCGGATCGCCCCAGCCGCCGCCGCCGGGACTTTCGATGCGGATGCGCTGCCCGTGACGCAACCGCACGCCGACGATCTTCGATCCGAGCGGTGGCACGTGCCAGCCGTCGTCCTGCTCGAACCGTACCACGTTCATCGCCCCGTCGGCGCCGCCGAGCACGCCCCTCGGCGCGAACCGTGCCCGCTCGGCGAACACGAATGCCTCCGCTGCGGAATTCAGTAACTCGATCTCGTAAATGGCGCCGAGACCGCCGCGATGCCTGCCCGCGCCGCCCGATCCGTCGCGCAGCGCCCATTGTGTGTAGCGCACGGGATAGGCCGCCTCCATCACCTCCACGGGCGGGATGATCGCGGTGGCGATCGGCGGGTTGCCGTGCGAGAGGCCGTCGCCTTCGGGATTGCCGCCATGCCCGCCGCCGAAGAATTGGAACAGCACCCAGCGCCGTCCGTCCGCGCGGTGCCCGGCGATGGAGAGTGCGTTGATCGTGCCGTACGCGTTGCCATAGGCGCGGTCGGGCCGCATCCCGGCAAAGGCGCAGAACAGCACGTCGATGATGCGGAGAATGGTCTCCGTGTAGCCACCGACCGGGCGTGGCGGATGCGCGTCGAGCAGGCTGTCGGCCGGCACGATCACATCAACCGGGTCGAGCACCCCGGAATTGGCCGCGACCTCCGGAAACAGGTGCTTGAGCGCGACATAGACACTGGCGACCGTGGTGGCGCGGCTGATGTTGACAGGGCCTTCGCAGGCCGGTGCGGAGCCGGAGAAGTCGAGCGTCAGCCGTCCGTCCTGCTTGCGCACCTTGACGGCGATACGCAGCGGCGTATCGGTGCGGCCGTCATTGTCGAGGAAATCCTCCTGTACCCATGTACCGTCGGGCAAGGCAGCAATCTCGGCACGCATCTGCATTGCGGCGCGGGCGCGCAATTCGGCGAAGGCTTCCGCGACGGTGTTGTCGCCGTAATCGTCGAGCACGGCCGCCATGCGTGCCACACCGAGGTCGAGTGCCGAGAGATGCGCCTGCAGATCGCCAAATGCCACATCGGGCAAACGCGACGCGGCGAGCAGGATGTCCTGGACGTCGCGGTTGAGTGTCCCGCGCGCATACAGGCGTACCGGCGGGATCAGCACGCCCTCCTGGAAATATTCGGTGGCGGCGGGGTTGTAGTTGCCGGGCACTGCGCCGCCCACGTCGTGCCAGTGCCCGACGCTGCCCAGCCAGCAGAACACGCGCCCGTCGCGGAACACCGGCCGGATCAGCCGCAAATCGGACAGATGCGTGCCGCCGACATAGGGATCGTTGAAGATGAAAATGTCGCCATCGGCCGCGTCGGGAAACTTGTCGATCACCGCGTGTGTCGCGAAAGCCATGACGCCGACAAAGATCGGCAGACCATACTTGCCCTGCACCAGCGTCGCCCCTGTCGCGGCGTCATATATGCCGTGACAGGCATCGTGCGCCTCGGCGATGGTCGGGTTGAAGGCGGCCCGGAACAGCGTCGCATCCATCTCGTCGGCGATCTGCTCCAGACGGCCTTTCAGGACGGCGAGGGTGACGGGGTCCATCGGATGCTCACAATTTGCGGAAGCTAAAGCCCAAGATACGCCGCCCGCAAGCGGGCATCGCGGGAAAGCGCATCGGCCGTACCGGACAGCGCCACGCGCCCATGCTCAATCACATAGGCCCGCGACGCGACGGCGAGTGATTGCATCACGTTCTGCTCGACCAGCAGCAGCGACAGGCCCTCGCCGCGCAGGCGGCCAATCAGCGCGAACATCTCCTCCACCAGCAGGGGCGACAGGCCGAGCGAGGGTTCATCCAGAATCAGCAGGCGTGGGCGCGCCATCAGGCCGCGGCCGATCGCCAGCATCTGCTGCTCGCCGCCGCTCATCGTGCCAGCCCTCTGACGCAGGCGTTCGGCGAGGCGCGGAAAAATGTCGAATACGCGGTCGAGGCTCTGTGCGCGCTCCGCCCGGCCGCGCGCATAACTGCCGAGCAGCAGGTTGTCGCGCACCGTCAGGTTGGGGAACACACGCCGCCCCTCCGGTACGTGCACCAGTCCGGCGCGTACGATCGCGGCGTGGTCAGCGCCAGCTATCTCCTCGCCCGCGAAACCGATGCTGCCGCCGCGCGGACGCAGCAGGCCAGAGAGTGTACGATTGAGTGTGGTTTTGCCAACGCCGTTGCTGCCGAGCACCGCAACCACTTCGCCCGGCAGTACGGAAAGCGACACGCCGTGCAGCACCGCGAAGGCGCCGTAGCCCGCGCGCAGGTCCCGCACGTCGAGCAGCGGCGGGTCAACCATCGGCGATGCGCGCCGCGGCGCCCTTGCCGAGATAGGCTTCGACGACGCGCTGATCGACGGCGATCTCGCGTGGCGTGCCCTGCGCGATCATCGCGCCCTCCGCCATCACATAGACGCGGTCGGCCAGAGCGGTCACCGCCTGCATCACGTGCTCGGTGAGCAGGATGGTTGCGCCCCGGCCGCGCACGCCGCGCACCAGCGCGACCGTCTCATTCACCTCAGTCGGCGTCAGCCCGGCCATCACCTCATCCAACAGCAGCAGCCGTGGCCTGGCCGCCAGCGCGCGGGCCAATTCCAGCCGCTTGCGTCCCGCGACGGTCAGGGCGGCAGCCGGGCGGTCGAGCCATGCGCCGAGGCCAAGTTCGGTGCCAAGTTCGCGCGCGAGCCGCGTCGCCGCGTTACGGTGACTCTCACGCAGGAAAGCGCCGATGCGAATGTTCTCGGCCACCGTCAGCCCCGCGAAGGGCTGCGTAATCTGAAACGTGCGGACCATGCCCGCCAGTGCGATCCGCTCTGGCGGCCAGCCGATGATGTCAGTGCCGTCGAGGCGGACGCTGCCGGAATCCGGACGGACGAAGCCGGCGATGGCGGCGAAGCTGGTCGTCTTGCCCGCACCGTTAGGACCGATCAATGCAACGATCGCGCCCGCAGGCACGTCGAGGTCGATGCCACGCACCGCGCGCACGCCGCCGAACCGCCGCGATAGGCCCCTCACTTCAAGCATGCGCCGGTCGCGTCACGAAGCGGGCGATCCCGCCTGGCAGGAAGCCGATGATGAGCAGCAGCACCACGCCGTACAGCATCGGCGCGACGCCGGGTGTCGCGACCAGGCTGCGCGTGGTGTCGGCGATCGCATGCACCGCCAGCGCGCCGAGCAGCGGGCCGGCCACCGTGCCGGCGCCGCCGATCATCGCGACCAGCAGCATCTCCACGCTGCGCTCGACGGAGAATGCGGTCGGCGGGTCGATGTAGAGGTAGGACTGAACGTAGAGCACGCCGCCGAGCGCGGTCAGCGCGCCGGACAGCGCCAGCGCCGCCGACTTGACGCGCACCGCGCGCACCCCGAGCGCGCGTGCGGCGTCCTCGTTCTCGCGCACCGCCATCAGGTACGCGCCGAAGCGCCCGACCGCGAGACGGCGCGCGGCGAAGGTGGCGAGTGCGAGCAGTGCAAGCGCCGCCGCGTAGCCGGCGCGGCGATCGGCGAACTGGAAGTTGCCGGCGGAGGTATGCAGCTTGACCAGGATGCCGCTGCCGCCGCCGGTGATGCCGATGCTGTTGGCGAGGATGCGGAACGCCTCGGCAAAGGCCAGCGTGACCAGCGCAAAATAGCTGCCGCGCAGCCCGGCGCGGAAGGTCGCCAACCCCATCAACCAACCGACGCCGCCGCCGAGCAGGGCCGCCGCCGGCAGACCAAGCCACGGGGTGAATCCGTAGCGCGTTTGCAGGATCGCATCGGCATAGGCGCCCAGCCCGAAGAAGGCGACATGCCCGAAGCTGGTCAGCCCGCCGAACCCGCCTGCGATGTTCCATGCCTGCCCGAGTGCGGCCGAGATCGCCGTCAGCATGGCGAGATTGGCAACGAACTGCGAGTGGGACGCGAACGGAAGCAGCGCCAATGTAGCCAGCGCAATCCAAAGCCCGCGGGTCATCGCACCGAGCCGAACAGGCCGGTCGGACGCACCAGCAGCACGGCGATGAACAGCAGCGGCACGCAGATCGGCCCGAGATCCTCGCCCAGATACAGGCCGCCGAGGTTCTCGGTGATGCCGACCAGCAGACCGCCCACCACCGCACCCGGGAAACTCCCCATGCCGCCAAGCACGACGACCGTGAAGGCAACGAGGACAAACACGCCGCCAACCTGCGGTGAGACGTAGAAGCTCGGCAGCAGCAGGCAGGCCGCGGCGCCGAGGCAGGCGATGCCGATGCCGTAGGCGAGAGCGAAAATGCGATCGGGACGGATGCCGACCAGCGCGGCGCCCTCGGGCTCGCGCGCCACCGCACGGATCGCCCGCCCGGTATCGGTCAGCGCCAGGAATGCCCATAGCGCCCCGGCGAGCAGCAGCGCGCAGGCAAAGGCGATCAGCTTGGCGAGCGGGATCAGCAGCGGGCCGGCCTGGATCATCTGCAACGCATACGGAGTCTCGATCGTGCGCGTGTCGCCGGTAAACAGGACCAGGGCAAGATTGTCGAGCACCACGGCCACGCCGAGCGTCGCGAGCAGGATCGCGCGGTCATCGCCATGCGCGACGCGGCCGATCACGAAGCGATACAGCGCCCAGCCGACCGCGAACATGATCGCCGCCAGCAGCGGCAGGGCGACAAGCGGATCGAGGCCGAATTTCGCCGCCAGCAGCCAGGCGCCGAACATCGCCATCATCAGCAGCGAGCCGTGCGCGAAATTGACGATGTGCAGAACGCCATAGATCAGCGTCAGCCCCAGCGCCACCAGCGCATAGACGCCGCCGGTGAGCAGGCCGCCGACCAGGGCGGGCATGAGCAGCGCCATCACACGCGCGCTGCTGCGGTGCCGGCCAGAATCCCGTAGCCCACCGCGGCGAGCAGCCCGTTGCCCGACAGGTAGCCCCAGACCGCGTTGCCCGACACACCGCGCGCGGCCCCGCCGCCGGCAAACAGGTTGGGCAGCACTGTGCCGTTGCCGCGCAGCACACGCGCGTCGTCGTCCACCAGCAGCCCGCCCTGGGTGTGGAACAGCGCGCCGGTGACACGCACCGCGCAATACGGTGCGGCGAGCGGCGGAGCGGTGAAGTGCCGGCCGAACGCATCCGTCCCCTGTGCGCGCGCCAGCGCCTGCACGTCGGTCAGCGTGGCGGCGAGCGCATCGGCGGGCAGCGCGCAGTCCGCCGCAAGCTGCGCGATGTCGGACGCGTGCCGGATCGCGCCCGTTGCTTCCGCCTGTCGGTAGTCCTCGAAGGTCATGCCCAGTTCGTGCAGCCGCGCGTCATGGATGCCGAAGGCGATGCCGCCCGGCTGGCGCAGCACCGCGACGGCGGCTTCCGAGTAGCCTTCGTGCTCATTCCAGAACCGACGGCCCAGCGTGTTTACCTGGATGCCGCCCTCCATCATCAGCGCCCAGGTGATCGGAATGCCATGCGGATGCGCGACCGAACCGTGCCCCTGGCAGGCGCCGAGATCCCGCGCCTCCGCGCCAAGCTCGTCGCCCCAGCGCAGCGCGTCGCCCTGATTGCCGGGATGGCCGAAATAGATCGCGTCGGCGAGGTCGGGGATATGCCGCCGCACCAGGTCCGGCGCGCCGCCATAGCCGTTGCACGCAAGCACAAGCGCGCCGCAGCCGATATCCTCGGTGCGCCCGTCGGGGCGCGTGACGCGCACGCCGTGCACGCGGCCCGCGGTGTCGGCAAACAGGTCGGTCGCGTGTGCCTCGGTGACGATGGACACGTCGGCCGCCGTCGCGGCACGCAGCAGCCGTGCCTCCAGCGCCGCACCGGTGCGCTCCGGCACCGCGTGCATGCGCAGGCGGCCGTGGCCAGGATACCGGAAGCCATCGAGCACATGGAAGGGAATGCCATGCGCGTCGGCAAGCCACTCCAGCGCCGGGCCGATCGCGCGCGCCAGACGCAGCGCCTCATGCGCGTCGGCGCTGTGCTTCGTCTTGGCGAGAATGTCGGCAGCGAGCAGGTCGGGCGTGTCGTCGTGCACGCCGATTGCGTGCTGAAAGCGGGTGGCAGGCGCAGGGATGAAGCCTGATGACAGCGAGGTCGAGCCGGTCGGCGTGCGATCACGTTCCAGAACCAGCGCCTCCGCGCCCTGCGCGCGCGCCGCCAGGGCCGCGACCAGTCCGCATGCGCCGGCGCCGACGATCAGCACCGGCGCCGCCGTCGCGGCGCGCAGCTCCGACGCCGGCAGCAGGGTCAGGATGCCTTCGGGCGCGGAAACACCGCCTTTGCGTCGGCGAACTCCGCCGGCCAGATCGTCTTGATATCGGCGTCCTGAATCTGCAGTCCCAGCCCGCGCGCGCCCTGGTTCTGCCCGCCCACGAACTTGGTCGGCCCATAGGGCAGCCAGTCGTCATGGAAGGTGCTGGCGGCGAAAGCCGCATTGACTTTGGCCGGATCGGTGCTGCCGGCCCGCTCGATCGCATCGGCCAGCACGCGAACCGCGAAATAGCCGAACAGCACCTCCCAACCGAACACGTGCCCGGCTCCCTCGATGCGCTTGCGGAATTCCAGCGCGCGCGGATCGTGCGGGTTGTACCAGTGATTGTAATCGATCATGAACGCGCTGGCCTGTGGCTGGTCCTTGGCGAAGGGCAGATTGAAGCCGCCGCCGGAGACCGAAAACGCCGCGACCAGATTGACCTTCTGCTGATAGAGCGTGCGCAGCAGCAGTTGGTATTCGTTGGGGTAGTCGGTGATCAGCACCAGGTCCGGCGCCGCTTCCTTGATGCGCAACACGACATTGGTGAAATCGCGCGTCGGGGTGGCGTGCGCGATGGCTTCCTTCACGGTGATGCCGATGCCGCCGAGCTTGGCCGACAGTAGCTTCGCGGTCGTCGTACCGAATTCGCTATTCTCGTGCACGATGACAGCCGTCTTGGCCGGTGAGCCGGCGCCCTTGTTGAGCGCGTCGAGGCAGGCGATCGCCTCGTTGGTCATCGTCGTGTTGTTGGGGAAGAAACGAAACACGTTGGGCAGGCCGCGCGCCGTGATGCTGTCGGCGATGCCGCTGTCGATCGAGAAGGGGATGTTGTATTTCGCCGCGGTCTGCGTGGCCGCGAGTGCGAGATTACTGGCGTAGCAGCCGGTAATTCCCGCGACCTTCTGTTCCGCCATCTGATCGACGAGACTCGATGCGATCTCCGCCTTGCCCTGCGCGTCACCCGGCACTGCCTCGACCTTGGCACCGCCGAGCGACCTGATGCCGCCGGCGGCATTCAGGTCGGCAACGGCGGTTTGTCCGCCCAGCCGGCATTGCGAGCCACCGAAGGCCAGCGGGCCGGTGACCGGATGGATCATCCCGATCTTCACCGTCGCCGGCTGCGCGCGCAGCACAGCGGGCAGCGCAAGCGTCGCGGCACCCGCGGCGAGCGCTGTTCGGCGGGTAATCTGTGGCGGCATGGGTCCTCCGGGGGCAGTCAGCCGGCTCAGGTCGGTCGAGCGACACCCTGCCTATGGTGGCTGCGACCTGTCAACGGACCCGCCGACGCAGCGATGGCTGTCGCTCGTTTCACTTTACGTCAGGTCGGGATCCTGGCAGGCTCATAACGAACACAGTCGGTCATGGAACCCAGCGTATGGCACGAGAAGGTCACCAGAAAACCATGAAAGCGGCGATCGAGGCCCTGGTGAAAGGCCTGATGCCGCTGCACCCGGGCCCGGCGCTGGTCAAGGCGGTTCATGGCGCGGTCGCGCTGGAAGAGACACTGGGGAAATATGACGCCATGCCCGGCAGCACGGGCGGGCAGAACTGCCTGACTGCGTTGAAAACATTCCAGGCCGAGCTGGCGCAGGCCGCTCAGGCAGAGCATCGGGACGATACCGAGGAGAATAAGAGGCACGTTGCGGCGGTGACCGGCGTCATTGTTGCCTTCGTCAAGACGTGCAAGCAGATCGAGACGGCGCTGGCGAAGGATCTGGAGAAGCTGAAGAAACGGGACGCCCTTCTACCCGAGACGCTCTATCACAACAGCAAGCTATGGAAATGGTTTCGCGATTTCGCCAAGAAGGAATCCGGCGCCGAGAACTGCGATGCCTTCGAGATCATCATGTCCGGCAAAGCGAAACAAGGTAACAAGGACTTTGACAAGCTGAAGGCCATGGTGGACAAGGTCATCGTCAACGTACCTGCTCCGCTGGCCAAGGAAATGAAAGGCATCAGCAAGACGTCATCCGACAAGGACGTTGCCGAGGTCGTCAAGAAGATGAAGATCCAAATCGGTATGAATCTGGCGGATACAATGAGCAGGGCAATTTTCGAGCTGCCGCTCGAAATGCTTTAGGGCAGGGCGGCTGCTGGATTCACGCCACGGCCAGCGGCGTGACCGTCTGGATGACCTCGAACCCCTCGAACTCCGGGTGGTCGAGATAGAGCGGCTTGCGGCCACCCGCGCTTGCGTGGGCGCGGCGAAACGCCTCAGAGCGGGTCCAGGCCTCGAAGTCCGCGCGGCTGCGCCAGATCGTGTGCGAGGCGTACAGCACATGGTCGTCGCGCTCCGGGCCGCGCAGCAGGTGGAATTCGACGAAGCCCGGCACGTCGCGCAACTGCGTGTCGCGCTCGGTCCAGACCCGTTCGAACTCCACGGCGGCGTCGGGGATGACCTTGAAGCGGTTCATGGCGATGAACATGGGTTCTCTTTCAGCGCATCCGCGCCAGAATGGTTTCCCCGCGCGCCAGATCACCCTCGGTGGTGATCTTGATGTTGTCCTCGCTGCCGAGCGTCATCGCGACCGCCGCCCCGTCGCTCTCGGCGACCAGCGAATCATCGGTCAGGTCCGAACCCTCCGGATGGCGTTCGTGCAGCTTGCGATGCGCGGCGAGGATGCGCGCGAACACGAACCCCTGCGGGGTCTGGGCACGCCAGACACCTGTGCGGTCCACCGTCTCCATGATCACGCCGTCACGGCAGCGTTTCAGCGTATCCGTCACCGGCACGCCGGCGATCACCGCCGGCGAAGCATCGAGGGCCGCCAGCACCGATGCGATGGTCTCCCTTGCCACGAACGGACGCACCGCGTCATGGATCAGCACCTTGCGTGGCTGTGCCGCCGCGAGGCTTTCCAGGCCCCGCCGCACCGACTCCTGGCGCGTGTCCCCGCCGAGCACCGGCGGCGGCACGTCGAGCCCCGCGGTCGCGGCATCATAAAGGTCGCGGTCGTCGGCATGGATCACCGCCTGCACCAACCCGATGCCGGGATGTCCGAGGAAGGCCAGCAGCGTGCGGCGCAGCACCGGCATCCCGCCGAGCTCGCGATACTGCTTGGGCATCGGCCCGCCCATCCGCCGGCCGCGCCCGGCGCCCACGATCAGTGCCGCGTCCATGCCTCTCCTTGCATCGGCAACGATCGCAACGCTACCACGGGGTGCATCCGGGCGGCAAAGCGGGGGGCTCCGGCGTGACCAGTTCGGCCGAAACGACCGGGGCGCCGCATATGCCGCGCAAAGGGCTCGCGGGGATGGGGCTGGCCGCGCTTGGCGTGGTGTTCGGCGATATCGGCACCAGTCCGCTCTACACCTTCAAGACCGTGCTCGACACCACCGGCCACCACCCGTCGGCAGCGGCGGCGCTGGGGTCGCTGTCGCTGATCGTGTGGACGCTCATCATCATCACCTCGGTCAAATACGTCGCGCTGGCGATGCGCGTGGACAATGACGGAGAGGGCGGCATTCTGGCGCTGATGTCGCTGCTGGGCATGAAGCGCCAGCAGCGACCGGCGATCGTGGCGATCGGGCTGTTCGGCGCGGCGCTGATCTATGGCGACGGGGCGATCACGCCGGCGATCTCGGTGCTGTCGGCGCTGGAGGGCATGGATATCGCCACACCTGCCATCCACCACTTCATCCTCCCCGCATCCGTGGCGATCCTCGTGGCCCTGTTCGCGGTGCAACGCCTGGGCACGGCGCGCATCGGCGGAGCCTTCGGGCCGCTGATGGCGCTGTGGTTCGCGGTCATTGCGTTGCTCGGCCTGCTCGGTATCGCGCGGTATCCGGCGGTGCTGTGGGCGATCGACCCGCGCTACGGCCTGCGCTTCCTGCTCAGCGGCGGCATGACCGGGTTTCTGGTGCTCGGCGCGGTATTCCTGTGCGTCACCGGGGCGGAGGCACTGTATGCCGACATGGGGCATTTCGGCGCCGGCCCGATCCGGCTGGCGTGGTCGGCGATCGTGCTGCCGGCACTGGTGCTGAACTATGCCGGACAGGCGGCGCTGGTGGTGGCCGGTGGCTCGACCGAGGGCAACATCTTCTACCGGCTCGCCCCGGCGCCGTTGCTGGTGCCGCTGGTGCTGCTGGCGACAGTCGCCACCATCATCGCCAGCCAGTCGATCATCACCGGCGCCTTCTCGATGACGCGGCAGGCGATCCAGCTCGGCTGGCTGCCGCGGCTATCGATCGTGCAGACCTCGGCCGAGGGCTATGGCCAGATCTATGTTCCCCCGGTGAACTGGCTGCTGATGCTGGTAACGGTGGCGCTGACGCTGGGCTTCGGCAGGTCCGACAGCCTCGCTGCCGCCTATGGCATCGCGGTCTCGGCAACCATGCTGATGACGACCCTGCTGCTGTTCATCGCCATGCGCGAGATCTGGCGCTGGAGCCTGCCTGCCGCCGCCGCCGCCGCCGGCGCGCTGGCGGTGGTGGACGCCGGGTTCGTCGCCGCGAACCTCCTGAAGATCGCCGATGGCGGCTATGTCCCGGTGCTGCTGGCGATTGCCGTGTATGGCGTGATGCAGGTCTGGCACCTCGGCGCCACTGCGGTGGCGGCGCGCATCGGCGACGCGGTTGAGCCGCTCGGGGTGTTCCTGGCACGGATCGCCGCCGCGGGCGTGCCGCGCGTGCCCGGCACGGCCGTGTTCCTCACGCGCACGAAGCGCGATACACCGCCGGTGATGGGGTGGCACGTCCGCCACAGCCGCGCGCTGCACGAGCGCGTCTTCATCCTCAACGTGACCACGCAGATGGTGCCCTACGTCTCGGCGGCGGAGCGGCTGAGCATCGAGCAGGTCGCGCCCGGCATCTGGCGGGGCACCGCGCGCTTCGGCTTCATGGAGCGCCCGGACGTGCCGGTGCTGCTGGCGCAGGCGCATGGCAAGGGCTGCGGCGTCGATCTCGCCGACCTGACCTATTTCGTCGGGCACGAAACCGTGGTGGCGCGGGACGACCACGCCGGCCTGCCGCGGTGGATCGAGGCGGCATTCGCCTTCCTGCAACGCAACTCCCTGCATGTCACCGACTATTTCCGCCTGCCGGCGGAAACCGTTGTCGAAGTGGGGCGCGAAGTGGCGATCTGACGGCCGCGCTCCGCACTGGCGCAGATCAAACCGCCGCGTCAATCCGCCGTGCGACCGTGACGCGCGCGGGCCGGCGGTGCCATGCTGCGCGGCCGCCGACGCCCGGGGCGGCGGCCGGATGTCACATGGAAGGAAGCTGCCATGACGCTCAACCGGTTCGCGGTCGTCGCTGCCGCCCTGCTGCTCGCCGGCTGTGCCGGCAAAGCCGGATCCGAAAGCGCAACGGCCACAGGCACCGCGACCTCTGCCGCGGCGACGCCCGGTGTCGTCCCCGGCAGCGAGGAGGATCTGGCGACCAATGTCGGCGACCGCGTGTACTTCGCCTTCGACAAGGCGATCCTCAGCGCCCAGGCGCGGGAGACGCTGGACAAGCAGGCGGCATGGATGCAGGCCCATCCGACTGTCAAAGTGCTGATCGCCGGCAATTGCGACGAACGCGGGACCGAGGAATACAACATCGCCCTCGGCCAGCGCCGCGCCAACGTCGCCCGCGACTACCTCGTCGCCAAAGGTGTGGCGACGACCCGTATCGCCACCACGAGCTTTGGCAAGGAGCGGCCGCAGGCGGATGCGATCTGCAATGACGAATCGTGCTGGGCGAAAAACCGCAACGCCATCACCTCGGTGCAATGACGCTGGGCGGAACCTTCATGAGCGATCGGCTTCCAGTGGCAGCGCCACCCAGCGGGTGGTTTTCACGCCGGCGACGAGCAGTGCCGCGAATGTCCGGTGCATGTCGCTCGCCTCGCGCAGACGGCGCTGAACGTCGGCCGGGCTGCTGACCGCGCTGCCGTTCACCGAAAGGATGACGTCGCCCGCCGCGATCCTGCGGTCGGCGGCGACGCTCTTCGGGTCCACGCTGGTCACGACGACGCCGGGCTGGTCGGTGTCCAGCCCGAACTGCTTTCGCATCTCCTCGTTGATTGCCGACAGCCCCATGCCGGGGTCGGAGGGGGTGGCGAACTTCTTGGCCTGTTCGGGCGCGTGGCCCAGGAACGCCATGCCCTTGGCGGGATCCCATTTCGACATTCCGACCGGCACGGCCACGCTTTGCTCGACACCATCGCGCAGCAGCGTCACATTGAGCGTCTGTCCCGGCGGCGTTGCCGCGACCAGGCGCGCGACCGCGGCCGTGTCCGTCGCATCCTGCTGTCCGACCGTCAGGACGATGTCGCCTTCGCGCAGCTTGCCGACAGACGGGCCGTCCGGCAGAACGCCGGTGATGATCGCGCCGCGCGCGGTGTCCATGCCGAACGCTGCCGCCAGATCGGCCGTCATGCGCTGCGCGGTCACGCCCGCCGTGCCGTAGATGACCTGTCCGCGATCCAGGAACTGGCTGATGACGAACTTCGCATCGTTGATCGGCATGGCATAGCCGATCCCGACCGATCCGGTATTGCCCGGCGAACTGGTCAGACCCGTGTTGATGCCGATCACTTCGCCTGCCGCATTGAACATCGGTCCACCGGAGTTGCCGTGGTTCAATGCGGCATCCGTCTGGATGAAGTGGTCATACAGCGTCTCGCCGATGTCGCGGTTGAGGGCGCTGACCACGCCGAAGGTGAGCGATTCACCCACGCCGAGCGGATTGCCGAGCAGCATCACGTGGTCGCCGATGCGGACCGTGTCGCTGTCGCCAAGTTTGACCGCCGGGAGCGGCCTGCCCGCATCGACCTTGAGCAGCGCGAGATCGATTCCGGTGCTGACGAACAGCGGCGTCGCCTTGAGCGGCGGCAGACCCGGTACTTTCACGGTGATCTGGTAGGCGCCGAGGATGACGTGCCGATTGGTGGCGACGATGCCCGAGGGATCGATGATGAAGCCGGAGCCGTCGAAAAACATGCGGCCCTGCGGTGTCATGGCGATGGTCTGGATCGCCACGACGCTGGGCAGCAGGGTTGCGACCTGATCGGCAAGGTCAGGCGGCGGAACCGCGGCAGCGGCGGGCGACGGAAGCCGCTCCATGACGGCCAGCAGCACGGCGGCGCAGCACAGGCCGCGCAAGGCGTGTCGGATCATCGGCGCACCCCCGCTCAACATGAAACTGCCACGCTGGCAGAGCGGGACACGGAATCAATGGTCAACCAGGGCCCGCGCGGCAAAACTCTTCGTGCGGGGCCGCGGGTCTGCGTCCGTTGCGCCTCAGGCGCGGATGCTGTACCCGCCGTCGGCCGGGATCGCGGTGCCGGTGATCCAGTCGGAGGCAGGGGCGGCGAGGAACACCGCCAGCCCGGCGAGGTCGCGCGGCTGTCCCCAGCGTCCGGCCGGCGTGCGTGCCACCACGGCCTCCTGCAATCCCGGAACATGCGCCTTGGCACCCGCCGTCATCTCGGTCTCGATCCAGCCGGGCAGAATGGCGTTGACCTGGATGTTCTCGTCGGCCCAGGCGGTCGCCAGCCCCCGCGTCATCGCGGCGATGCCGCCCTTGCTGGCGGCGTAGGGAACGTTGTGCGGCGCGCCGAGGATGGCGTTCAGCGATGCGATGTTGACGATCTTGCCGCCGCCCGCGCGCACGAAATGCGGATACGCTGCCTGACAGAGCAGAAAGGCGCCGGTGAGGTTGGTGTCGAGGATGCGGTGCCACTCCTCCTCGGTGTAGTCCTGCGGTGGCTTGCGCACCGAGGTGCCGGCGTTGTTGACCAGGATGTCGAGCCCACCGAACCGCGTAACCGCCTCGGCGGCCAGCCGTTCGCACTCGGCCTTGCGTGCCACGTCGGCCACCGCGAACGCGGCGCGCGGGCCGAGATGCGCCGCCGCCGCCGTCCCCTTGGCCGCATTGCGCCCGCTGAGCAGCACCGACGCGCCGGCCGCCACCAGCCCCTCCGCGATGCCGAGGCCGATGCCGCCGTTGCCGCCGGTGACGATGGCGACGCGGCCGGTGAGGTCGAAGGGGGTCATGGCTGGCTCCTGGATCGCAACGTGGCTCGCACGCTACCGTCCCGCTCCGGCCGGCGCGAGAGGGGCGGGGTCAGAGCAGATGCACGCCGAGCTTCAGGCCCCGCGTCACCGCCTCCGCCCGGCTGCGCACGCCGAGTTTGGCGAAGATCGCTTCCAGGTGGTACTTCACCGTATGCGCGGAGATGGCGAGGCGCCGCGCGATCGCCTTGTTGCTCAACCCTTCGCCGACCAGCGCCAGCACCTCGACCTCGCGCGGCGTCAGGGCGACGCGCGGCGGGGTTTCGCGCGCCGCGAAACCGTGCGCCTCGCGCTGCGACACCACGCGCACCGTCAGGCCCGCGGCGAGGGCCGCCACGGCCGCCGCGACCTGCCGCGCGCCGGCCGATCGTGGCAGCACGCCGGCGTGGCCCGCATCGGCGGCGTGCGCCGGATCGTCGGAGAGCAGCAGCAGCGCGCCGTCGAAGGCCGCCGCGTCCGCCGGGACCGCCTCGCCGTCGCGCAGTTCCAGCACCAGCACGTCCGCCTCCGCCTCGCTCGCCGTGACCAGACTGCGCCGCAGGTCGCGCTCGCGCTGCCCGTCGAGCACCCGCAGGGCCGCGCGCGGTGCTTCGGGACGGTCGAGCGTGGCCGGCGGCGCGGTCATGTCGGACGGGCCGCCACGGTCACATGCAGTTCGGCGGGCGCGCCGCCACGCAGCACCTTGAGTGCGACCGCCGTGCCGATCCGCTCGGCGCCGAGAGCGGCGGCGACCGCGCGCGGGGTGGCGACCGGCGTTCCCGCGATCTCCAGCAGGATGTCGCCGGGCAGCAGCACGCCGGCGGCCGGCGCGTTCTCGGCCAGGTTGACCACCATCAGACCCTGCGCGGCGCCCGTGCGCTCGGCCAGTTCGCGCGGCAGCGCCACCGGGTGCAGCCCCACGCCGAGCCAGCCGCGCAGCACCCGGCCCTCGCGCAGCAGCACCTCCAGCACCCGGCCGATGGTGGCGGCGGGGATCACCAGCACCCGCCGGCGCGGCCCGAAGGTGGACATGCCCAGCAGTCGCCCGGCGGCGTCGATCACCGGCCCGCCCTCGGCGGCATGACCCAACCGCACGGCGATCTGCAGGCGCCGGTCGATGCGCCCGCCGCGCAGGCTCTCCCAGGCCGGGCCGAGGACTTCCAGCGTTGCCAGCCGCGCCGTGGCCGCCCCCGCGCCGTCGCTGCCGAGGGCGAGCGTCAGCGCGCCGACGCCGGTCGGTTCCGCGTGCGTGATCTCGGGCGCCTCGCCTTCCAGCCGCAGCGCGACAACGTTGGTGGACGGGTCACGCCCCGCCAGCGTCGCGGCGACGCGCGCGCCACCCGGCAGGACGGCGGTGTAGGCCTCGGCATCGGGCAGGCTCTGTTCGGACGTGACCAGCACGCCGCGTCGCCACAGCACGCCGCTGATGTGCTGCCGCCCGCCCCAGTCGATGCCGGCCACCAGCGGCGCCGCCTGCCGGACCGCGGCTTCGATGGATTGGGAAAGGGCGAGGAATGCGGCGGTGTCGGTCATGGCTGAACCTGTCACGATCTGGGTCATGGCGGCAATCTCGCCCGGCTCCGTCGGTTTCGGCACCGGACGGTTGACCGGCCCCGCCATCCGCCCAGGGCGGCAGTTGCGCACGCGGTGGGCCGCCGACACAGTACCGGCGTGAGGTCGCTGCGCGCCCGGCTGTTCGTCGTCTGGTTGCTCTCCCTCGCCGCCGCCTGCGCGGTCGGCTGGCTACTGCTGAACCTCTACCGCGAGAGCACGTCCGCTCAGGTGGCGCGCGCCGCCGCCGCGGTGGCGCAGGCGTGCGACCGCATCGCCGACGGCTACGCCTTCTACGCCACCGGCTGGGCCGGCCCGCCGGGCGGGCAGCCGGACGCGCGGCTGCGGCGCGACCTGACCGCGATCGTGCAGGTCGCGCTGGCCACCAGCCGCGGCGTCGAGGGCGGGGTGTGGCAACAGGGCGCGGGGTCGCTCGCCTACGCTTTCCCGACCTATGCGGGAACCGGCCCCAAGACTGACCTGCCGCAGGCCGAGCGGCCTCGTATCGCCGCGCTGAATGCCGAGGCCGCGCAGGGCCGCCGGTCGCTCGGCGCGGACTATGCCGTGGCCGGCCAGACACTGGTCCTGCACGCCTGCCCCATGCCCGGCCCGGTCGCCGACCTGACCGGTTGGACCATGACCCGCGTGATCGCCGCCGCCGGGCTGGACGCGCTGCGGCTGGGACTGGCGGTGCTGCTGGCGTTGGTGCTGGGCATCGCGGCGTGGCTGACCTGGCTGGTGCTGGCCTGGACGCGCCACGTCGCGCGCATCGAGGCGGCGCTTGCCCGCAGTGAAGCCGGCGACCTGCCGCATCTGCCGCCGACCGGCGAGGCGGAACTGGATCGCATTGTCGCGGCCCTGAACACCGCCGGCCAGCGCCTCAGCGAGGCACGGCGGGAGGCAGACGCCCTGGCGGCCCGGGTCGCGCAGACGGAGCGGCTGGCCGCCCTCGGCCGGGTCGCCGCCGGCGTGGCGCACGAGTTCCGCAACCCCATCGCTGCCATGCGGCTGAAAGCCGAGAACGCGCTGGCTGCCGACGCGACCCGGCAGGAGGGCGCGCTGCGCGCCATCCTGACGCAGATTGCCCGGCTGGACAGGCTGATCGGCGAGTTGCTGGCGATGACCCAGCGCCGCACGCCACAGCGCGAACCGGTGGCGATCGGCGCGCTGCTGGAGGCCGCCGCCGCCGACCACCGCAACGGCCCGGTGACGCTGGACGTGGACGCTGATACGGTCAGCGCCATGCTCGACCCTGCGCTGCTGCGGCGCGCCCTGGATGCGCTGCTCGACAACGCGGTGCGGCATACGCCGCCGGGCGGGCGGGTCGCGCTGCGTGCCCGCCGCATCGGCACAAACCTGCGCATCGAGGTCGCCGACAGCGGCGCGGGCGTGCCTGCGGATCTGCGCGCCAGCCTGTTCGAGCCGTTCGTGACCGGCCGCGCCGACGGCACCGGCCTGGGCCTCGCCATAGCGCGCGAACTGGTGGAGGCGCAGGGCGGTCGGCTGACGCTCGCCTCCGCCGGCGTCGCCGAGGCAGGGCAGGGGGCGGTATTTGTGATCGAAGTACCGCTGGAGGCGCCATGCCGACCGTCCTGATCGTCGATGACGATGCCGCGCTGCGCGACGGGCTGGCCGAGACGCTGGCCGATCTCGGCCACCGCGCCGAACAGGCGGCCGACGGCGCGGAAGCGCTGGCGCGCGTGGCGCAAGGCGGGATCGACGCGGTGCTGCTCGACCTGCGGATGCCGGGCATCGACGGCATCGAGGTGCTGCGCCGGCTGCGCGCGCGCCCCGATGCGCCGCCGGTCGCGGTGCTGACCGCCGTGCCCACCGCCTCCAACACGATCGAGGCGATGCGGCTGGGCGCGGTCGATCACCTCGCCAAGCCGATCGGCCGTGACGACCTCGCCGCCCTGCTGGCCCGCATGTTCCCCGTTGCCGCCCCGGCCGCGACGCCGGCGGCGGCGGACGCGGAGGACATCGTCGGCGGCTCGGCGGCGATGCGCCAGGTGCAGAAGGCGATCGGGATGCTTGCCGACAGCGACGCCACGGTGCTGCTGACCGGGGAGACCGGCACCGGCAAGGAAGTCGTCGCGCGCGCAATTCATCGCCACGGCCGCCGCGCGAAGCGCCCCTTCGTCGCCATCAACTGCGCCGCCATCCCCGGCGAGTTGCTGGAGAGCCAGTTGTTCGGCCATGTCCGTGGCGCCTTCACCGGCGCCGTCGCCGACCGCGCCGGCAGTTTCCGCGAAGCCGACGGCGGCACGCTGTTCCTCGACGAGATCGGCGACATGGACCTGGGCTTGCAGGCCAAGCTGCTGCGCGTGCTGCAGGAGCGGGTCGTCACCCCGCTCGGCGGCAAGCCGGTCGCGGTCGATGTGCGCATCCTCGCCGCCACGCACCGCGACCTGGAACGCGCGGTGCGCGAGGGCAAGTTCCGCGAGGATCTGTACTGGCGTCTCGGCGTGGTGCCGCTGGCGCTGCCGCCGCTGCGCGAGCGGCTGGCGGACATCGTGCCGCTCGCCGAGCATTTCCTGGCACTGGCGGCGGGCGGCGACGCGCCGAAACGTCTGTCGGCGGCGGCGGCATCGCGGCTGCTCGCGCACGCCTGGCCCGGCAACGTGCGCGAGTTGCGCAACGCCATGGAGCGCGTGGCAGTGCTCGCGCGCCGCCCGGTCATCGGCGCCGACGACCTCGACTTCCTTCACGCTCCGGCCGATGCGGCGCCCGACTGGCTGGACGGCGACCTGCCCACGGCGATCGCGCGGCTGGAGGCGGCGATGATCCGCCGCGCGCTGGCCGCCGCGCAGGGCAACCGCGCCGAAGCGGCGCGCCGCCTCGGGATTCACCGGCAACTGCTCTACGAGAAACTCAAGCGGTACGAGATCGAGTGATCGCGTCGCCGGCATCGGCCGGCAGCCAGTAGCGGTTGCCGCGCTCGGTCAATTCGATGGTCAGCGTCACCGGCCGCGCCGCCGGCGGCAGGTGCAGTTCCGCCGCGCCATCAGTCCAGCGCCACGCAGCTTCCAACTCATGCCAGCCCGCTCCGAATGCCGAGTCCGGCAGCGCGCGCCCGCCGAGCCGCGCGCGACGCACGGCGACACCCAGCCGGCGCCGATCGTCCTCGCCGAACCACGCCGGCACGAAGCTGCGGCTCGTCAGCCGCACATGGCGCGTGCTCGCCGGCACGAGCCAGCGACCGATACCGCTTGCAGCCAGCGGATGCGGGGCGAGAACGGCAAGTGCGGCGTCGGCAGTCAGCCGGTGTCCCAGCGCGAGGGCGCGCAGCGCAAGCCGCGCGTGCGCAGCGCGAAGTGGTGGACCACGCAGCACAAGCGCGGCGGCGGGAGCGGCGAAATCGGGATGCAACGGGCGGACGCCAGCCTCACCCGCGAACACCGCCCGGTTGCCGGTGTCGCGATAGCTCTCGGCCGGCAGCCCTTCGGCCAGCAGCACGCTGTGCGCGTCGAGTTCGACGTGCCAATAGACGACGCGCGGCGGAAACTCCTGCACGATGGTGGCGCCGTTGACGAGCGCCTGCGCCTGGATCAGCGCGCCATCGACCAGCAGCGCGTGGTCGGGGGAGACCAGCAGGTCGCGCGCCGGCACGCAGTCGGCGAAGGCGCCGGCGGTGATGCGGATCGGGGCGGCCTTCTCCGGGGCCGGATGGCGCGTCAGATCGACCGCGACGGTGCCGACCCAGCGCACCGGCCGCGCCCAGCGCGCCGCGCCGCCGACCGTGACGACGGCATCGCCCGGCCGCAATGCCTCCACCGGAACCTCGCCCGCCGGGGTGGCGATGCGCGTGCCGGCGGCGAAGCACGGCACCTCGATCATGGTGCCGCCGCTTGCATCGCGCGCGAGCAGCACGGTCTGCCCGATCAGGCCCGCCGAGACGATCGGCAGGCTGTAGCTGAAGCCGTTCTCGACGAAGCTGATCACGCTGGTGCCCGCCGAAATCGTGCCGGCCGGATCGAAGGGAATGTTGGGCAGGTCGATGGTTTCGTCGCGCCCAAGGCCGCTGATCGGCACCGTCGGCAGGGTGGTGCCGGAGATGACGATGTCCCCGCCATAGCCGTACTGATCGAACACCAGGCCGCCCGACAGCACCGCACCCGCATCGACGATCAGCGTGCCGCCTGAGACGCCGACATCGATGGCGGTCGCGCCGGACCCGATCGAAATCACCGCGCCCTGATCGGCGACGGCCGAGGTGACGACGGTGGCAGCCGTCGCGTCCAGCGTGCCCGCCGGCAGGACCAGCGGGCCGGCGCTGCCCGCGTTGGTGAGCAGCACGACGCCGCCGGCCGTGGCGTTCACCGTTCCCTTAAGCAGGAAGCGGTCCTCGACCTCGACGGTGCCGCCCGACTGCACGATCAGGGCGGAGTCGCCGGTGAGATCGAGGGAGGCGAGGCCCTGGAACAAGTCAACGCCGCCTGCGCCGATCACGAGCGTGCCGCCGTTGCCGGCAATTCCCCTGACGCCGCCGCCTTCGACCGCCACGAAGGCGCCGGCGGCGATCGGTCCCTCGAAATAGCCGCCCGGGCCGACCACGACGCTGCCGCCGGCGTCCACCGTTGCGTTGAGGGCGGACAAGCCGCTGGTGATGTCCGCCGTCGCGCCGCTGTCAACGACCAGTCCGCTGAATGTGCCGCTGCCGCCAGGCGCGAGGCTGCCGCCCGCTTCCAGGGTCACGAAGTTGCCGCCGCCCGACAGCACGCCACCGGAGTCGACGATGACAGTTCCAGTCATCGTATAATATGAAGAAACGATCGGCGCGATCGCGATCCCGCCGGATGTCACATCAAGTGTGCCGGTGCTAATGCCGACTTTGACGCCGCTGGCGACGCCGCCGGCGGCGACGGTGAGGACGGCGTCATCAGTCGTGGCAACGGCGCTGCCGCCGCCGAGCACGGTCTCGCTGCCGCCGGACTGGACGAGGCCGCCGCTGTCGAGGCCGCCCGACAGGACGGTCAGCGAGCCGCCTTGATCGACGGTCGCGCTGAGTGCGATGCCCCCGGACGAGACCAGCAATGCCCCACCGCTCGCCACCACCAACCCGCTGACCGAGGTCGAGATGGTCGCGGTGACGCCGCTGCTGACCGTGGTGCCCATCCTTCGAGTCCCACTCTTCCGACATTCGTAATGTTACGTCGGAGAACGGCCAAAGTCACGCACCAAGCCGCGTCGCCAGATCCTCGATGTCGCGCGCCACCACGTCCCAGTCCTGTTCCGCGTGCTGGTCACGCGCCTGTCCCGGCGCGTGCTCGTTCGGGCGCGGGAAGAACCCGGTGGCGAGACCATGTTCCCGCGCCGCCGCCAGATCGCCGTTATGCGCGGCCACCATCATCACCTCCGCCGGCGGCAGGTCGAGCAGGCGGCAAGCGCCGAGATAGGTTTCGGGGTCGGGCTTGTAGTGGCGGAACAGGTCGCCCCCGAACACCATGTCCCACGGCAGGCCGGCATGTTTCGCGAGGTTGACGAGGAGCGCGACATTGCCGTTCGACAGTGTTGCGATGACGAAGCGCCGCTTCAGCCGCGCCAGTCCCGGCACCGCGTCGGGCCACGGCCGCAGCCGGTGCCAGAATCGGGTGATCTCCTGCCGCGCCGCCTCGTCGAGGCCCGTGATGCCGAACTCGCCGATCAGGCGTTCCAGCGATTCGCGATGCAGCACATCCAGCGTCGCCCAGGCTCGTGCGCCGTGCCGCACCCGGTCCATCGAGGGCACGTAGGCGCCGCGCCAGGCATCGACCAGCGCCGGCCAGTCCGCGGCGATGCCGCGTGCCGCACCGAAATTGGTCAGGTCCTCTATCAGGCTGCCGCGCCAATCGACCACCGTGCCGAACACGTCGAAAATCAGCGCCTTGACCATCGCCGCCGCCCTCCCGCCGGATCGTGCGATCTGGCATAGCATGGCCATGTCCCGCCCGCGCCCCGCTTATATCGGCAGCGAGATCTACCGCCGCTCCACCTACGGGCCGGGCCATCCGCTGGCGATCCCGCGCGTCTCGACCTGCACCGACCTGATCAGCGCCCTCGGCTGGCTCGCGGAGGGGCAGTACCACGACGCGCCGCTCGCCACGGATGGAGAGATCACGCGCTTTCACGACCCCGCCTATCTCGCCGCGCTGAAGCGCGCCGAGGCGGCGCAGGCGGTGAGTGCTGCCGACCGCGCGCGGTTCCGCATCGGTGCCGACAGCAATCCCGTCTATGCGGAAATATACCGCCGCCCGGCGACCTCGGCCGGCGGGGTGCTGCTGGCGGCGCGGCTGGTGCTGGGCGGCGGGGTTGCGCATTGTCCGGGCGGCGGCACGCATCACGGGCGGCCGGATCGGGCCAGCGGCTTCTGCTACCTCAACGACCCGGCGCTCGGCCTGCTCGCCTGGCTCGACGCCGGCCTCGATCGCGTCGTCTATCTCGATCTTGACGCGCATCACGGCGATGGGGTGCAGGACGCCTTTGCCGGCGATCCGCGCGTGCTGACGATCAGCATTCACGAGGCCGGGCGCTGGCCGCGAACCGGCGACGCCGATGACCGCGCCGGCGGATCGGCCCGCAACTTCCCGGTGCCGCGCGGGCTGAACGATACCGAGCACCGCTTTCTGATGCTCGAAGCCGTGCTGCCGCTGATCGACGCGCGCCGGCCGCAGGCGATCATGGTCCAGGCGGGCGCCGACAGCCTGGAGGAAGACCCGCTGGCCCGCCTGTCGCTCTCCAACAACGCCTATTTCGCCGCCGTTGCCGCGCTGGCCGGGCATGCGCCGCGTCTGGTCGTGCTGGGCGGGGGCGGCTACAACCCCTACGCGGTCGGGCGCTGCTGGGCCGGCATCTGGGCGGCGCTGAACGGCCATCCGATCCCCGATCGGCTGCCCGCCTCGGCCGAGACGGTGCTGCGCGGCCTCGTCTATAACCGCGCCGCCGGCCGCAACCCGCCGGAGCACTGGTTCACCACCCTGCGCGACGCGCCGCGCGAAGGTCCGGTCCGCCCGGAGATCGAACGCCTCGCGGCACGCGCACTGAAGGAGACATTGCCCGCATGACCCCGCGCCGCCACCTGCTCGCCCTGCTCGCGGTCTCCTCCGTTGCCCTCTCGCGCCCCGGCCGCGCGCAGCAGGAGCCGACCAAGGCGCAGCCGCCGCTGCCGACCGAGAAGCTGGTCATCGTCACCCGCGACGGCACGCGCCACGAGTTCAACGTCGAACTGGCGCTCACGCCCGAGCAGCAGGAAACCGGCCTGATGTTCCGCGAACACGTCGCGCCGGACGGCGGGATGCTGTTCGACTGGGGCACGGAGCGGCGGTCGGAGATGTGGATGAAGAACACCATCGCCCCGCTCGACATGCTGTTCATCGGCGCCGACGGCACCATCCGCCGCGTGGTCGAGAACACGGTGCCGCAGAGCCTCGCCGTGATCGACGGCGGCGATGCGCGCGCGACGCTGGAACTCGCCGCCGGCACCGCCGACCGGCTCGACATCCGTGTCGGCGACAAGGTGCTGGCCAAGCAGTTCGGCAACCTGTCCTGAGCCTCAGCGCGGCGGCCGATAGGCGCTCTCGAAGCCGTCGCGGTTGGGCATCCGCACGGCGGGCAGCGTCGTCGCGTCCAGTACCGCGTCGTCCGGCACGATGCCGTTCAGGTGCAGCACATAGGCCGTCACGGCATAGACCTCGTCCGCCGTCAGCGACTGCGGCGCCTGGAACGGCATGGCGCGGCGGATGTAGTCGAACAGCGTCGTCGCATAGGGCCAGTAGCTGCCGACCGTCTTGACCGCGTGTGCCGTCGCCAGCGTGCCGCCGCCGCCGAGCAGCCGCATCGACGCATCCAGCGGCTTCTCCCCGCGCTCGCCATGACAGGCCGCGCACGAGGCCGCATAGATCGCCGCCCCCTGTTCGACGCTGCCCCGCCCCGGCGGCAGGCCGGTGCCGTCGGGCGAAATGTCGATGTCCTGCGCCGCGATCTCCGCCGGCGTCGCCGGCCGGCCGAAGCCGAACCGCGGCGGATCGGCCGCCGCCGCGCCCGCCAGCAGGATGATCCCCGCGGCCAGCCTGACGAGGCTACGCCGCAAGTGTCACCGCCCCGCCCGACGCCACGCGCCAGGTGGTGATCCCGTTATAGTGGTAGTAGAAGTTCGCCCCGCGCGCCGCGATCAGCCGCGTGCGCGTCGGCTGCACCTCGCCGGTCGCGTCGGTGGCGCGGCTTTGCAGCAGCGCCGGCCCGCCGTCCCACGTCCAGGGCAGCCGGAACCGCGTCAGGCATTTCGCCAGCACGGGTTCCTGCAACGCCGCATCGCGCCAGCTCGCCCCGCCGTCCGTCGAAACCTCGACCCGTGCAATGCGGCCGTTGCCCGACCAGGCGAGGCCGCTGATCTCCCAGAAGCCCGGCTGCTTCGGCCCGCGGCCGGGCGAGGGGAAGGTGATGACCGACTTCACCTCCATCACGAAGTTGAACTGCAGCGCCGTGCCGTCCGCCAGCAGGCCGGTGTAGCGCGCCGTCTCCTCGCGTGTCTGGAACGGTGTTGCGCCGAGCTTCAGCCGGCGCAGCCATTTGACGTTCGCGTTGCCCTCGTAGCCCGGCAGCAGCAGCCGCAGCGGATAGCCGTTCTCCGGCCGCAGCCGCTCGCCGTTCTGCGCATAGGCCAGAATCGCGTCATCGAGCGCCTTGGCGATCGGCACCGAGCGCGTCATGGCGGCGGCATCGGCCCCTTCCGCCAGCACCCATTGCGCCTGCTTCTTCACCCCCGCCTCGGCCAGCACGTCGGCCAGCCGCACGCCGGTCCATTCCGCGCAGCTCACCTGCCCATGCGTGTCCTGCACGGTCAGCCCCGGCTTGATCTCCGAGTCCTTGTACAGGCTGGTGTTGCCCGAACATTCCAGGAAATGCAGGCGCGAGACGGAGGGAAACCGCACCAGGTCGTCCATGCCGAAGCTGACCGGCCGCTCGACCAGCCCATGCACCAGCAGCCGGTGCCGCTCCGGGTCAATCGCCGGCACGCCGGCATGGCAGCGCGCGTGATGCAGCCCGTTGGGCGTGATGATCCCCGTCAGGTCCTGCAACGGCGTCTTGATGGAGACGATGCTCGGCAGCTTGCGCGCGGTGGTGACGCGGCGGATCACATCGCGCTCGTGCGCCGACGGGCTGCCATACGGCGCCACCAGCCCGCCCTGCTCGGTCATCCAGGGCGGGGGTGCATCGCCCGTCTCCGCCGCGGCCCGCCCGGCCCCCAGCACCGCCCCGGCCGCCATCGCCCCGGCCCCGCGCAGCGCCACCCGCCGCGGCATCGTCCCCGTCGTCCGTTGCGCCACAAGGGTCCTCCTGCACGATGGGCGGCGCGCCGCCCGGCCCCGGCCGCACACCACCGCTGCGCCATGCTAGGCGCGGGAGGGCGGGGCTGAAAAGCGGCCGGCCGGCCACCCTGGCGCGACGCACTCGGCTGGGGCCGAGGTAGCTTCGTCGGGCGCTGGCGGCAGCGAACCGATTGATGTCCGCGCGCACATCGCGCAGACCGGCGGGACGCCGTTCGGCTGGGGCGTGGAGCGGAGATCGAAGATGCGGTGCTGTTGGATCAATCGGTGATGTACGCGCGGTAGCGCTGAGGGAGCTGCTCGATCAGCTGGAAGATCCGGTCGAGGTGATATTCCAGCCGCCGCGCCGCTTCGTCGGCATCGCCCGCATCCAGCGCGTCGATGATGGCGCCGTGCTCCGCCAGCACGTCCGGCAACCGCCCCGGCTCGCCGAACAGCCGGACGACGCGGCCCAGCCGGTCCTTCGCCGCCAGGATCGTGCCCCAGACCGGCTCCTGCCCGGCGAACACCGCGAACGTCTGATGGAACCGTTCATCCTCGTGGTGGAACCGTTCGATATCACCAGCGGTGATCGCGCTGGCCTGGCAGGCGATGATGCTTCGCGCCTCGCGGCTCATTGCCTCCGTCCAGCGCGCGGCCGCTTCGCGCAGCACCGCGACCTCCAGCACGCGGCGCACGAAACGACTCGCCGCAATGCCGGTCAGGCGGATGGGTGCGACGAAGCTACCCTGCTGCGGATAGACATCAATCAGACCTTCCTCGCTCAGCCGCGTGATCGCCGTGCGCACCGGCGTGCGGGAGACGCCGAAATGCCGGCAGATACGGTTCTCGCTGATCGAGGTACCGGGCAGCAGCCGCACGGCGACGATGGCTTGCTTCAGCGCATCATACACTTGCTCGCTCATCGGGCGCTTGCGGTCGAGCTGCATGGCGACGGGGAACGGGGCCTCCTCGCGCTCGGCGCTGCGTATCATCGTGGCCGCACTGGGCACGGTGATGTCTGTCGCTCCTGATCCGCTTCCCTGGCAGCCAGCCTTGCCGCCTCGCCGCTTGTATACTAGTGTGCGCGGCGTGGCCTCAAGCGCATTTTCAGGATGCGCGGGCACCGAACGAAATATGCGGAGGAAATATCCAAATGGCACGAGCGATCCAGCGATTGGCAGGGGCTGCGGCTCTGTTGTTGATCGCAGCGGGTGCGGCCCAGGCGAAAGACGTGCGGGTGGCCTTGATCCCCGGCGGCCCGCACCCGTATTTCGCCAACTGGGAGCAAGGGGCGAAAGATGCCAAACGCGATTTCGGCATCGCCGCCGCCGACTACAAAGTGCCGGCCAAGTGGGAACTTGGATTGCAGAACCAACTTATTGAGAATCTCTCTGCGCAGGGCTACAACGCGTTTCTGATCTTCCCTGGCGACCCGGTGGCGACCAACGGCCCGATGCAGGACCTCGCCTCCGCCGGTATTCCCTCCATTGCAACCGCCGGCTGCACCAAGGACCCGACACCCGCGCTGTTCTGTTTCGGCACGGATGTCGGCCGCTCGGCCTATCTCGGCACGCAGCATCTGCTGCAAGCAATGGGCAATAAAGGTACCATCGTCCACTTCACCGGCAACCTCGTCGATCCTAACACCGAGTTGCGCATGAAGGCGGTTGAGCGCGCGGTCGCGGAGACACACGGCGGCGTGAAGCTGCTGCAGACCATCGCCGATATCGACCGCACGCCGCAGGAGGCTGACGAGAAGATCAACGCCCTGCTTGCCGCCCGCGGCAAGGAAATCGACGGCATCATTACTACCGCCTGGCTGCCCAGCGTCTCGGCGGCAACGGCGCTGCGGCGGATCGGCGACAAACGCATCAAGATGGTCGCGATCGATCATGACCAGGTCGTGCTGGACGCGATCAAGGATGGCTATCTGCTCGGCACCATGCTGCAGAACCCGTACGGCCAAGCCTATATCGGCTCGTACGTGATGGAGGAAATCGTCGGCCACGGATGCAAGGTGAATGCCGGCGCTCCGTTCAAGAAGAACGCGTACACGACCCGCTTCGTGGACAGCGGCACGGCTTTCGCCGGCCCGAACGACGTCGCGCACTATCAGGACGTGATGAAGACGGTGACAAAAGACCTGATGGCCACGTTCAAGGCGACCTATCTGACGTGCTCGTGACGAGGGCCGCAATCCATGCATCCTCTCTCGTGAGCGGGAGAGGATGCAAGTGACCGAAAGCGCGCTTCCGGCTGCGGCGCCGGAGATGCGGCGGCCGGGCGGATGGGGCGATGCCGCACGGTCGAACATCGCCGGCCTGCTGCTTGCGAACATCGTGTTCATCATCGCCTTCGCGCTGCTGGCGAGCGGCTTCACCAGCCCCATCAACGTCTATTCGCTTAGCCGAAGCATCGGCATCGACGGTGTGATCGGGCTGGCGATGATGACGGTAATCATCACCGGCGGCCTCAACCTGGCACTTGGCGCCATCGGTGTGTGCGGTGCGATGGTAGTCGGCTGGGCACTTCAGAATGCCGGTCTGCCGATCCCGGCTGCACTGTTGCTGGGCCTGTTTGCCGGCGGCGCCCTAGGCGCGATCAACGGCCTGATCGTCGTGCTAACCCGTCTGCACAGCTTCGTCGTCACCTTGGCGACAATGAGCGTATTTTTCGGCGTCATGGTGCTGTTGAGCGGTGCTGCCGGCTTCAACGCGCTGCCTGCAAGCCTGCTGGCGTTCGGCCGGCTGCGCTTGTTCCACATGGTCTCGCCGCTGCTGCTGGTGATGGCCGTTGTGGCGCTGCTACTGTTCTACCTCTACCGCTTCACCGCGGTGGGCCGCGAAATGCTGGCCGCCGGTGCCAACCCCGTCGCCGCAAAGCTCACCGGGCTGCCGGTGGAGCGGCTGTTTGTCTATAGCCATGCCCTTTGTGGCGCAGTCGGCGCGGTTGCCGGCGTGATGGTCAGCCTGCGCAATGGCGCTATCGTGCCCTCGATGGCCGGCCCGCTCGGCGCCGACTGGCTGCTGCCCGCCTTCCTCGCCCCGGTGCTGGGCGGGACGGCGCTGACCGGCGGTGAGGTTTCGGTGCTCGGTGCTGTGCTCGGGACCGTGTTCGTGGAGGTTATTACTAGCGGGCTTTACATGCTGCAGATCGGTGAGTTCTGGATTCAGACTGCGCTCGGCATCGCGCTGCTTGCGGCCATCCTGCTGGAACGCGCACGAGCCGGCGCCATGCTGTCGCGGAGCCTGCGCGGATGAGCCGCCTGCGCAATCTGCTGCGTGCCGATTGGCTCGGTCTGCTGCTGCTGGTGCTGGGCGGCAGTGCCGCGCTGGCCGTTGTCCGGCCGGAGTTTCTTACGCCCTACAACATCGACGTGATCCTGGTCAGCTTCTGCCTGACCGTCGTCTATGCGCTCGGCCAGGGCGTCATCATCGCCATCGGCCACATGAACCTCGCGCTTGGCGCCATCGGCTGTCTGGTTGCGATCGCCTTCGGCGGTGCGATGGAGGTGTGGCACCTGCCGATCTGGCTCGCTGCCGTGTTCGGCCTGCTTCTCGGCACCATATGCGGGTTCATCAACGGTTGGCTCACCTGGCGCAGTGGACTGACGAGCTTTATCATTACGCTCGCCACGCTCTCGATCTTCAAGGGCACAGCGCTCGGCATCACGCAGGCGCAACCGTTCTACCGTATCCCCGACGCGGTGAAGGCGTTCGGTTCGGTACGTTGGGGACCGTTGCCGGCGATGCTGCTGCTGGCGCTGCCGATCGTTATCGCCACAGGCATTTTTCTCGCTCGCATGATTCCTGGCCGGCAGATGCTCGCTTATGGCGGCAACCCGAACGCCGCGGAACTCTCGGGTATCTCGCGTGCCCGTGTCGTCCTGCTCGCGCACACCCTCAGCGGCGTGCTGGCGGCGGTGGCTGGAATGATGACGGTGGCGCGGTTGCAGAACGCAACACCCGCGATCGGCGACGAGTGGCTGATCGCGTCGTTCGCTGCGCCGGTGATCGGTGGCGCAGTGCTCACCGGCGGGCACCTGTCCGTCGTCGGCACGTGCCTCGGGGTGCTTGTCGTCGCACTCATCAACCAGGCGCTGGTCATGCTGGCAGTCGATCCGTTCTACGTCCAGGTGTTGCTCGGCCTGCTGATCCTTGGTGCGGTCGGCCTCAACCGGCTGCGCGAGGCGCGGCTCGGCACCACGGCGCCGGTGCGCCTGTCATGAGCGACACTTTCCTGGAAGTACGCGGCGCATCGAAGGCATTTGTCGGCGTGCAGGCACTTGACGGCGTGGACCTCGCCGTCGGCAGTGGCCAGATCCACGCGCTGCTGGGCGAGAACGGTGCCGGCAAATCGACGCTGATCAAGATTCTCACCGGCGTGCATCAGCCGGATGCCGGGACAGTGCGGCTGCGAGGCGTCCCGGTCGCGTTCCGCACGCCGCGCGATGCGATCAGTGCCGGCATTGGCGCAGTGCATCAGGAGCGCAACCTGATCACCCGGTTCTCCATCGCGGAGAACATTACCCTGGAAAGTCCGCCGTCGTGGCTGGGTCTGTTCGACGCCGATGCGGCGGCACGCGCCACGCGTCGCTGGCTCAACCTACTCGCGCTGGAGATCGATCCGGCAACCCCGGTGGCCCGGCTCAGCGTGGCACAGATGCAGCTCGTCGAGATCGCAAAGGCGCTCTCGCTGGAAAGTCGCATCCTGGTCTTGGACGAGCCGACTTCCTCCCTTACGCCGCACGAGACCGCGCGGCTGTTCGCCGTTCTGCGCCGGTTGGCTGGCGACGGGGTGGGCATCCTGTTCGTCAGCCACAAGCTGGAAGAGGTGTTCGACCTGTGCAGCCACGTCACCGTGCTGCGCGACGGCCGCAACGCCTGCGGGTCGCGACCGCTTGCTGGCATGACTCGCGCCGATGTGGTGCGGCTGATGATCGGCCGCGAGGAGGCGAGCTTCACCGCTCCGCCGGCGCCCGCTCGTGCCGCTGCGCCGGCGCTGGAGCTGCGCAGCGTATCCACGACCTTCGGTCACTGCGACCTGTCGCTACGGGCCTATGCGGGTGAGGTGCTTGGTCTGTATGGATTGGTTGGTGCCGGTCGCAGCGAGCTGGCGCGCGCGGTGATCGGCGTCGCCGGCATCACCGCCGGCGAGGTGCTGATTGACGGCCGCCCCGCCGCCATCCGCAATGTGACGCAGGCAGTGCGCCGCTTCGGCCTCGGCTATGTCAGCGAGGATCGCAAGGGTGAGGGCCTGATCCTGCAGCATTCTGTCGCCGCCAACATCGCTGCGACCGTCTGGCACCGCCTCAGGCGCGTATTGGGCTTCGTCAGCGACGCGATGCAGGCGGCGACCGCTGCGCCGTTCGTGCGCGCGCTCGACATCCGCACGCCCTCGCTGGCGCAGCGCGCCGGGAACCTGTCTGGCGGAAATCAGCAGAAGGTCAGCGTGGCAAAGTGGCTCGTCGCCGGCAGCCGCATCCTGTTCATCGACGAGCCGACCGTTGGCATCGATATTCGCAGCAAAGCGGATCTGCATGACTTGGTGCTGCGGCTGGCGCGGCAGGGGACTGCAGTGATCGTCATCTCAAGCGACATGCCGGAACTGGTCGCGCTCTCCGATCGTATCGCGGTGATGAAAGGGTTTCGCATTGTCGATACGTTCGATAACACGCGCGACTATGGTCAGGCGAGCCAGCGTATCATGCACGCGATTCATGGTTAGAGGGCGATCGCTGGAGGTGGAATCGCCGGGACGGGGATCGCGTCCGAATTGGCGTGACCGTTAGCGAGCCCAGTCCCACCTAACATCCCCCTTGCCCAACCCGCCGCCGTTCATGTTAGTATCACTGTCATGCCCGCCGCCGCCATCCCCGCCACCCCGACCGACCGCTTCGGCGGCATCATCGACGGCCTGTGCCGTGCGGTGGCCGCGCGCGGCGGGGGCAGGGACCGGCTGGCCGGGCCGCTGGTCATCCTGATCTGGCGGCACGTGCGCCGGCTGGCCGCGCAGATCATCGCACTGGCCGCCCGCATCGCGGCCGGGCAGCACCGGCGCTATCCCGCGCGCCGCCCGCCGCGCCGCCCGGCCGCGCCCCGGCGTCGCACGCCGCCGGCCCTGCCGCTCGGCTTCGCCTGGCTGCTGGCGCTGGTCCCGTACGAGGCGGCCGGTGACCTGAGCCCCGAAAACTCCTCCAGGCTGAGATAGAGTCCGCGACCCTGAGGGGGAACGGATGGATGAAGCGAAGTCGGTTCACCGAGGAACAGATCAT
>JAKADX010000031.1 GCA_021818505.1 Pseudomonadota bacterium | reverse complement strand
GCCGCTGAAGGAGATGTTCGGCTACATCTCCGACCTGCGCAGCATGACCAAGGGCCGCGCGTCCTTCACCATGCAGTTCCACCACTACGACCCGGTGCCGCGCAACATCGCCGACGAGATCATGGCCAAGTCGGCCTAGCCCTCACTCGGCCCGCTCCGCCCTCTCCCGCTTGCGGGAGAGGGCCGGGGTAAGGGTCGCGCCCGCCGCTCAGAGGTCTATCATCGGCCCTGGAACCTGACCCAGGGAGGCGCCGATGCCCGATCCATCCGCCTATGAACGCTTCCGCGCCCTGCACGCGCAGCCGGGCGCGTTCGTCATGCCCAATGCCTGGGACGGCGCCTCCGCCGCGCTGCTGCGACGCGCGGGGTTCGCGGCCCTCGGCAGTTCTTCGGCCGCCATTGCCTTCGCGATGGGCCGGCAGGACGGCGCGCACGCGGTCAGCCTCGCCGATGCGGTGGCGAATGCGCGGTTGCTGGGGCAGGTGAGCGGCCTGCCGGTGAACGGCGACCTGGAGGACGGGTTCGGCCCCGATCCCGAGCACTGCGCCGAGACGGTCGAGGCGGCGATCGAAGCAGGGCTGGCCGGGCTGGGCATCGAGGATACCACCGCCGATCCGCGGCACCCGATCCACAGCTTCGACCGGGCGGTTGCCCGCATCCGCAGTGCCGCGGAAGTCGCGCGCGGGAGCATCCTGCTGACCGGGCGGACCGACAACTTCCTGCACGGCCGCAACGATCTCGACGACACCATCCGCCGCCTCGTCGCCTTCGCCGAGGTCGGCGCCGACGTGCTCTATGCGCCGGGACTGCCCGACATGGCGGCGATCCGCGCGGTGGTGCAGGCAGTCGCGCCGAAACCGGTCAACGTGCTGATCGGCCCGCGCTCGGGCGCCGTGCCGCTCGCCGAGCTTGCGGCAGCCGGCGTCAAGCGCGTGTCGCTCGGCGGGGCGCTGTACCGGCGCGCGATGCTGGGGCTGGTGGAGGCAGCGACGGCGTTGCGTGACGGCGACCTCGCGGCCGGCTCGCGCGGCGTGCCGATGGCGGAGATTTCGGCGCTGCTGCCACGCTGACGTCACACGCCGCCCCCCTGTCTCGTCCTGTTGGCGAACGCAGAGACGGAGGACACCATGCTGCGCTGGCTGCTGCGGCGGCGGATCGCCGCGTTCGGACGGACCTTCGACTACGACGTGACGTACATGCAGGAGATGCTGGACACCGATCCGGAGGCCGCGCGGCGCTACGGCCGGCTGTCGGCGCTCAGCCGCTATCGCAGCGGCATCCCCGCCGCGCCCTGGCACGCGGCACATCTCCGCGCGGCGTTGAGCGAGGATTGCGGCCCCTGCGCGCAGCTTTCCATCACCATGGCCGAGCGCGCGGGCGTGCCCGCGCCGGTGCTGCGCGCCGCCTTCACCGGCGATTTCGCTGCCCTCTCGCCGGACGTGGCGCTGGCCTGCCGCTTCGCCGACGCCATCCTGCGCCGCGACCCGGAGACGGACACGCTGCGCGCGCAGGTGCTGGCGCAGTGGGGCAGGCGCGGGCTGCTCTCGCTCAGCCTCAGCGTGCTGGCGGCGCGCACCTTCCCGGCGGTGAAGTTCGCGCTCGGCCATGCGCAGTCCTGTTCGCGCGTGGTGGTGGACGGCGCGCCGGTGGTGCGGCTGCGCCATGCCGCCTGACGGAACCGCCCCGGCGTCGTCGCCCGATTTCGAGTCGCACCGGCGGCGGCTGATGGGGCTGGCCTACCGGATGCTCGGCTCGGTCGCGGAGGCCGAGGACGTGGTGCAGGATGCCTGGATGCGCTGGCACGCGACCGACCGCGATACGGTGCGCGACCCGGCGGCGTTCCTGCACCGCGTCTGCGTGCGGCTCTGCCTGGATCGGCTGAAATCGGCGCGCGCCCAGCGCGAAACCTATGTCGGGCCGTGGCTGCCGGAGCCGGTGCTCGACCCGGCCGAACTGGATGCGGGCGAGCGTGCCGCCGACATCTCCTTCGCGCTGATGCTGGCGCTGGAGCGGCTGTCGCCGCTGGAGCGCGCAGCGTTCCTCCTGCACGACGTCTTTGATCTCGACTTCGCCGAAATCGCCACGGCGATCGACCGCAGCGAGGCGGCGTGCCGGCAACTGGCGGCGCGGGCGCGGGCGCATGTGCGTGCGGCGCGCCCGCGCTTTCCGGTCTCGGCAGAGCAGGGCGAGGCGGTGCTTGGCGCATTCCTGCGCGCGGTGCGGAGCGGCGACACGGATGGCCTCGGCCGCCTGCTCGCCGACGACGCCGTGCTGCGCTCCGACGGCGGCGGCCAGCGGCCGGCGGCGCTCAACCCGATCGTCGGGCGGGAGCGGATCGTGCGTTTCTTCGCCGGGCTGGCGCGCAAGGGGCGGCTGGGCGCATCGGGGCGGATGGTGCAGGTCAACGGGATGCCCGGTGTGATGGCTTGGCGCAGCGACGGCCGGCCCGACGTGCTGGCGCTGGAGATCGCGGACGGCCGGATCGCCGCGCTCTATGCCATCAGCAACCCCGACAAGCTGCGGCACGTCCCAGGCTATGCCGCGGCGCGCACGTAGCCTTCGATCGGGGCGACGATCGCGCCGCGCCGGATCGGCACGCAGTCGGGTGGAAAATCCTGGCGGAAGCGGGCGCCGGCCGCGCGCACGCCATCGAGGAAGCGCGGCAGGTGGCGCATCGCCCCGGTCGGCAGGTCGTGCAGCACCAGCAGCGTCCACGGCTGCGCGCGGCATTGCGCCAGCGCCGTCTCCAGCCAGTCGTCCGGCGCCTCCCAGTCGCGCGGCACCGCGTTCCACAGGACGCAGGTGAATCTTCCGGCGCGCAGGTAGTCCACAACGCCCTGGGTGAGCAGATGCGGCCCCAGCCGCCCGCCGCCGCCGAACGGGCGAAACAGTTTTTCGTCATGCGCCAGCGTGCCGATCGCGCGTTGTGTGCGGCCGATCTCCTGCTCCGCCACGTCCGGCGCCTCGCTCAGCCCGAGCGGGACGGAATGCGTCCAGGTGTGGTTGCCGATCCAGTGTCCCGCCGCGTGCGCGCGCGCGGCCAGCGCGTGCCCTTCGGGTGTCGCCACCTTCTCGCCGATGACGAAGAACGTGGCGGCGATGCTGTGGTCGGCGAGGACGGAGAGCACCTGTTCGGTCACGCCGGGCGTGGGGCCATTGTCGAACGTGAGCGTGACGTCGAAGTCGGGCACGGCGTCAGCGCCGGTGCGCGAGCGCGAGTCCCACGCCCGCGCCGATCAGAACGCCGCCGGAGATGCGGTTGCGCAGCCGCCCATGCGCGGCGAGCAGTGGCCGCGCGTGTCCGGCCAGCACCGCCCACAGCCCGTCGAGCACGAGCGCGACAACCAGGAAGGTGACGCACAGCAGCACCACCTGCGGCCCGGCGGCGCGGTCGGACGCGACGAACTGCGGAAAGAACGCGCCGTAGAAGAACAGCGTCTTGGGGTTGGTCAGCGACACCAGCAGCCCGCGCAGATAGATGCCCCGGTGGGAGCGCGGCTGCGCGGTCACGCGCGTCAGATCCAGCGCCGCCGCCCGCCACTGCCGCACGCCGAGCACGATCAGATAGGCCACCCCGATCCAGCGCAGCCACGCCATCCAGTGCCCCATCCCCGCCAGCAGCGCGGTCATGCCGAGCGCCGTCAGGATCAACTGCGGCACCATCGCCGAGGCAGTGCCGGCCAGTGTCAGCAGCCCGTAGCGCGTGCCGTAGGCGACGCTGTTGGCGACGATCAGCGCGACGTTCGGGCCGGGAATCAGCATCAGCACGGCGGTCGCGAGGATGAACGTGGCATAGAGGGCAGGGTCGATCACGGGTGGGCTCCGGGTTCCGCGAGCCATGCTTGCAGGCTTGCCGCACTCACCGCAATGCCGCCGGCCGCGTGCAGATAGGCCGCTACCTGCAGCCCGGCGATCCGCCACGCGCCGTCCGCCCCGCGCACCAGCAACGGCGCGCCGCTGGTGCCGTGCGTGCCTTCGCAGTCGTGCCGCAGTCGCGCGCCGTCATCGGCGATGACGCGGCAGCCGGTATCGGCCTCGATCAGTTCGACGCGATCCTGGTTATAGCCGCCGAGCATGGCCGGCGTTCCGGGCGCGGGCGATGGGGCGAAGCCGAGCACGTCGCGGCCGAGCGGGTCCGCCAGCGTCACCGCCGCGACATCCAGGCCCGCGTCGATGCGCGTGGCGACGGCGATTGCGTGGCCGGCGAACGTGCCGCGACGATAGCGCGTCAGCACATGGATCATGTCCGGCGGCACATAGCGGCGCAGATGCGCGCTCCACAGACAATGCGCGGCGGTCAGCGCCAGGCGCGGCGCGATCAGCACCGCCGTGCAGCGCGCGCTGCCGGGAACCTGCAGGCGTGCCAGCGCGTCCCACGGCGCGGCCCGCGCATCGACGACGCGCCGCACGTCATGCGTGCCCACGCCCGGCGGTGGCGCCTGCGCGAGCAGAAGCAGCGGCAGCAGCAGGCGGGCGAGCGGCAGGCGGGCGAGGCGGGGCATGGGCCGCAGCTTGACAGGCGGCGCATCGCTCTCCAAGCCGCGCGGGCCAGATCACGGAAGCCCGCAATGCCCGCCAGGCCCGACCCCGACCGCCGCGCCGACTACGTGCGTTTCACGCATATCCCGACGCGCTGGATGGACAACGACGTGTACCGCCACGTCAACAACGTCGTTTACTACTCGTATTTCGACACCGCCGTGAACCGCATGCTGATCGAGGAAGGCGTGCTGGACATCGAAACCAGCACGGTCGTCGGGCTGGTGGTCGAGACCGCGTGCAAATATTTCAGCCCGATCGCCTTTCCCGATGACGTTCATGCCGGCGTGCGCGTGGCGCATCTCGGCCGCTCCAGCGTGCGCTACGAGATCGGGCTGTTCCGCAACGACGCCGACACGGCCTCCGCGCAAGGGCATTTCGTCCATGTCTATGTCGATCGCGCCAGCAACCGCCCGACCGCGCTGCCGGAACGGCTGCGCGCGCTGCTGCTGACGCTGCATCGCCCGGCGGGGTAGCGACGTCTTCGCCGTTCGCCCGGTTAAATGCCCGTTGCCCAGGCCGGGGTGGTTGTGTTAGTTTTGCTGTCATGTCGCTCACCCCGCCCGCCGCGAACCTGCGCTTCGCCGGCATCATCGCGATGCTGTGCCGCATGGTCGCCGCGCGCATCGCCGGGGGTCGGCTCGCCGGGCCGCTGATCATCCTGATCTGCCGGCGGCTGCGACGGCTGGCGCGGCGCTTTTCCGCCCTCGCCGCGCGGCACGCCGCCGGCCGGCTGCGCCCCGCCCGGCGTCGCCCCGTCCGCCCGCGCCGGCCAGGCACGCCCCGCCCGCAGCGGCCGGCCGCGCCGTCGCCGCTGCCGCGCGGCCGTGCCTGGCTGATCCGGCTGGTGCCGGAGGCGGCCGCGGGCGCCTCGCAACTGCAATACCTGCTGGCCGAGCCGGAGATGGCGGCCTTCCTGGCCGCCGCGCCGCAGGCCGGCCGCATCCTGCGCCCGCTCTGCCACATGCTCGGGCTGCGCCCGCCGGCCGTGCTCACCTTGCCGCGCCGCCCCGCCAGACGGCGCTTGCAGCCGCGCAGCGCCGCCGAGCCGTGCAGGGCCGCTGGCGCCCGGCCGTCCTCCGCCGCCGTATCGCCCGCCGCGGCACCCGCGCACCGCGATGCCGCGCCCCGGCCCCCGGATGTGCCCCACGCCTGCGGCCCGCCCGGCAGAAGGGCGTGACCCCGCTGCACCGCCGCGCCGCCAATGTTCCATACAAGGAACAATATCGCTCAAACGTCGAGGTTGGCGACCTTCAGCGCGTTGCCGACGATGAACTCGCGCCGCGGCTCGACCACGTCGCCCATCAGCGTGGAGAACACCTGTGCCGCGTCCTCGATATCGCCCACCTTCACCTGCAGCAGCGTGCGCACCGCGGGATCGAGCGTGGTCTTCCAGAGCTGGTCGGGGTTCATCTCGCCCAGGCCCTTGAATCGCTGCACCGTCAGGCCGCGCCGTCCATGCGCCAGGATGCGCTCGAACGCCGCCGCCGGGCCGGCGACGGACACCTCCTGCGCATCCAGCCGCAGCGTGGCGGGCGCGGTGAACCGCTCGGCGAGCCACGCCGTCCGCTCGGCGAGCCAGCGTGCCTCGGCGCTGCGCAGCGTGGCGGCATCGAGCAGATGCCGCTCGGCAACGCCGCGCACGGTGCGCGCCAGGGTCAGCCCGGTGGCATCCGCCGCCACCTTCCAGCCCCGCTCGGCCGGCAGCGAGATCGCATCGAGACGCTGCACCAGCGCCTGTGCCGCCGCCGTCGCCTGTGCGACGTCGGGCACCAGCGCGCCGGCGATCGCCGCCTGCTCGACCAGCGGCAGCGGCGCGGCGGTGGCGAGCCGGCGCAGCCGCAGCGTCGCCTCCCGCAGCCAGGCGGACTCGGCGCGCAGCGCCTCGCCCTCCAGCACACGCCCGTCGGCATAGGTCAGCTTCGCCTCGGCCAGCGCCTTGTCGAGCAGGAACCGCTCCAGCGCCGCGTCGTCCTTGAGGTAGCGTTCGTCGTTGCCGCGCTTGGCGCGATACAGCGGCGGCTGCGCGATGTAGAGGAAGCCGCGCTCGATCAGATCGGGCATCTGGCGGAAGAAGAAGGTCAGCAGCAGCGTGCGGATATGCGAGCCGTCCACGTCCGCGTCGGTCATGATGACGATGCGGTGGTAGCGCAGTTTCGTGATATCGAACCCGCCCTGTTCGGACTCGCCGCGGCCGATGCCGGTGCCCAGCGCGGTGATCAGCGTGCCGATCTCCGCACTGCTCAACATCCGGTCGAAGCGCGCGCGTTCGACATTCAGGATCTTGCCTTTCAGCGGCAGGATCGCCTGGAATTTGCGGTCGCGGCCCTGCTTGGCGGAGCCGCCGGCGGAATCACCCTCGACGATGAACAGTTCCGACAGCGCCGGATCGCGCTCCTGACAGTCGGCGAGCTTGCCGGGCAGGGTGGAGACATCCAGCACCCCCTTGCGCCGCGTCAGTTCGCGCGCCTTGCGCGCCGCCTCGCGCGCCGCGGCGGCGTCGATCACCTTCTGGATGATGGCGCGCGCTTCCTTGGGATGCGTCTCGAACCAGTGGCCGATGGCATCGGCGACGACCGCCTGCACCACCGGCTGCACCTCGCTGCTGACCAGTTTTTCCTTGGTCTGCGAGGAGAATTTCGGGTCCGGCACCTTCACCGACAGCACCGCGGTCATGCCCTCGCGCATGTCGTCGCCGACGAGGGCGAGATTTTCCTTCTTGCCCATGCCCTCGGCGTATTTCGTCACCACGCGGGTCAGCGCCTGGCGGAAGCCGGCGAGGTGGGTGCCGCCGTCGCGCTGCGGGATGTTGTTTGTGAAGCACAGCATCGTCTCGTGGAAACTGTCGTTCCACGACAGCGCGAACTCCACACGGATGCCGTGCGGGCCTTCGGCGCTCGAGGCCGTGATCGGCGGGGTGAACACCGCGACCTTGGCGCGGTCCAGCCATTCGACGAAGGCGAGCAGACCGCCGTCGTAGCGGAACACGACTTCCTGCGCCGGCGGGTGGCGCTCGTCGCGCAGCACGATGGCAAGGCCGGAATTGAGGAAGGCAAGCTCGCGCAGTCGGCGTTCCAGCACCGCGAAGTCGAACTCGGTGCGCGTGAACGTCACCGGATTGGGCTTGAACGTGACCTCGGTGCCGCTTGGCCGGGCGGCCGGCCCCACCACTTTCAGCGGCGCCTCGGCATCGCCGTTGCGGAACCGGATGAAATGTTCCAGCCCGTTGCGCCAGACCCGGACGTCCATCCATTCCGACAGCGCGTTCACCACCGCCGCGCCGACACCGTGCAATCCGCCGGAGACCTTGTAGGTCGTCTGGTTGAACTTGCCGCCGGCGTGCAGCCGGGTCAGCACCACCTCGGTCGCCGAAACGCCCTCCTCGGCGTGGATATCGGTGGGAATGCCGCGGCCGTCGTCGCGCACCGTCACGCTGCCGTCGCCGTTCAGCGTCACCTCGACGCGGGTGGCGAACCCCGCCTGCGCCTCATCGACGGCGTTGTCGATGATCTCGAAGGCCATATGGTGCAGGCCGGATCCGTCGTCGGTGTCGCCGATATACATGCCCGGCCGTTTGCGCACGGCATCCAGCCCGCGCAGGACGGAAATCGACGCGGCATCATAGGCATCGGACTCGGGCTGTGGCGTGGCGCTGTCGCTCATGCCGGCGGGGTGCTCCAGGGGCGTGCGGAATAAGCAAACATATAGGAATTGCGAGGACTTTGCCACAGGGGGTCACGCGTCCATGGCATCGGAATCAGCGTCCGGCAGCAGTCTGCCGTCCGCCACGCGCAACGCTTCCGCCTGTCCGCGCAGCGGGCGGAACACGTCACGATCCGCCGAGGTCAGGAATGATTGCGCGGGCAGACGCAACAGCGCGGCGAACAGCGCCGCGCGCCGGTCGGAATCGAGATGCACCGCCGGCTCGTCGAGCAGCAGCAGCGGCGCGAACCCGCGCGCCTCGGCCAGCAGGGCGGCATGGCCGAGCACGACGCCGATCAGCAGCGCCTTCTGTTGGCCGGTGCTGGCCTGGTCGGCGGGCAGTCCGGTCAGCGCGTCGCTGAGCACCATGTCGGCGCGGTGGGCGCCGGACATCGCCGCGCCGGCGGCGGCATCGCGGGCGCGGCCGGCGGCAAGCTCCCCGCGCAGCCACTCCTCCGCCGCCAGCGCCGGCGCGGCGGCCAGCCGTTCGGCGATCGGGCAGCGCAGCGTGATTCTTGCGGCCGGGAACGGGGCGGCCGCGCCGGCCGCAAGCGCGACATTGAGCCGCTCCACCAGTGCCGCGCGCGCCGCCGTCACCGCCACGGCATGCCGGGCCATCGCATCCTCAAGTCCGGCGAGCCACGCGGTGTCGGCGCTGCCAGCGCCGAGCAGCCGGTTGCGGCCCGCCATCGCGGTGTCGTGGGCGGCAACCTCGCGCGCATGGCCCGGTTCCAGCGCGAAGACCAGGCGATCCAGAAAGCGGCGGCGGCCGGCCGCACCCTCCAGGAACAGCCGGTCCATCTGCGGCGTCAGCCACACCGCCGCAACGCGTGCCGCCACCTCCGCCTGGCTGCGCGGGGTGGCGCCGTCGAGGCGAAAGACGCGCCGGTCCGCCGGCCCCTCGGGCGGCGTGCCGGTGCCGACATCGATGTCGCCGGCAGGCGTCGCGAGGCGGGCGGCGATGGCGAACCCGCCGGCCGCTCCCTCGCCGCGCCGCGCCAGATCGGCGACGCGCGCGCCGCGCAGGCCGCGTCCGGGGACGAGCAGGGAAATCGCCTCCAGCAGGTTGGTCTTGCCGCTGCCGTTCGGCCCGGACAGCGTCACGATGTGCCCGGTCGGGCGCCAGGTCAGCGCGGCGTAGTTGCGGAAACCCGTCAGCGTCAGGCGGACAAGGCGCAGTCCGGCCGCGGGCACATTCAGACGCGCATCGGCATCAGCACATAGAGCGCGCTGGCATCCGCCGCGTCGCGCACGATGGTCGGCGCGGCGCCGTCGGAGAAGCAGAATTCCACCTCCTCGCTCACCTGGTCGGTGATGTCGCCGAGGTAGCGCGACTGGAAGCCGATCTCGAGCGGCGAGGCGTCGTATTTGACGTGGTCGTTGTCCAGCTCCTCGGTTGCGGTGCCCTGGTCGGGGCTGGAGCAGGACAGCACCAGCAGGTTGCGCCCGAGCGACAGCTTGATCGGCCGCATCCGCTCCGCCGAGATCGCCGCCACGCGCGCCACCGCCTCGGCGAAGTCTTTCTTGGTGACGCGCAGCACCTTGTCGTTGTCGCGCGGAATGACGCGCTCGTATTCAGGGAAGGTGCCGTCGATCAGCTTGCTGGTCAGCGTGACCGGCCCGGCGCGGAACTGGATGCGCGTGTCGGACAGCGCGATCTCCACGTCGCCGCTGATTTCATCGAGCAGCTTGCGCAGTTCGGCGACGGTCTTGCGCGGCACGATCACGCCCGGCATCCCGGCCGCCCCCTCCGGCAGCGGCTCCTCGACCCGGGCGAGGCGGTGGCCGTCGGTGGCGACCGCGCGCAGCACCTTCGCGCCGTCGCTTTCGGTGGCATGGAGGAAGATGCCGTTGAGGTAGTACCGTGTCTCCTCGGTCGAGATCGCAAAGCGGGTGCGGTCGATCAGCCCGCGCAGGTGCTGCGCGTTCAGCGCGAAGCGATAGGGCAGGCTGCCCGCCGTCATCGAGGGGAAGTCGTCGGTCGGCAGCACCACGAGCGAGGTGGCATAGCGTCCCGCGCGGAGCTTCAGCTGCCCGTCGCCTTCGCCGACGTATTCGAGCTGTACCTCCGCTCCCTCGGGCAACTTGCGGACGATCTCGTACAGCGTTGTCGCGGGCGCGGTGCAGGCGCCGTCGGAGAGGCTGGTGGCCGGCACCTCCTCGACCACCGCGATCTCCATGTCGGTGGCGGTCAGTCGCAGACGGGTGTCGTGCGCCTCGATCTTGACGTTGGCCAGGATGGGGATGGTGTTGCGCTTCTCCACCACGCTCTGCACATGGGCCAGCGCCTTGAGCAGCGACGCCCGGTCGGCCTTGATCTTCATAGCGGCGGCATCCTCACTGGACCGGACCCATTTCGCCGGCGCCGGCCGTCCATCGTGCGAGGGGCGGCCGAATCGCGGGTCCGTCAGTCTAGCGATGGGCGGCCGGGCCGCAAGCGTCCTGCTGCGCCGCCCTCAGCTTTCCAGCATGCGGCGGAGCAGTTCCACATCCTCCGCGAAGCCGGCGTCGCGCGCCATCAGGTCGCCGACGCGCTGCACCGCGTGCATCACCGTGGTATGGTCGCGGTTCCCGAATTTCCGCCCGATCTCGGGCAGCGAGCGGCTGGTGAGCTGCTTGGCCAGGTACATCGCCACCTGGCGCGGCCGTGCCACCGCCCGCGCCCGGCGGGGCGAAGACATGTCGGTCAGCCGGATGTTCCAGTGCTCGGCGACGCGCTTCTGGATCTCCTCGATGGTGACGCGCCGGTCGTGCGCCTTGAGGATGTCGTGCAGCACCTCCTGCGTGGTCTCCAGCGTGATGGCGCGGCCGAACAGGTTGGCGTGCGCGATCAGGCGGTTCAGCGCGCCCTCCAGTTCGCGGACGTTCGAGGTGATCTTGTGGGCGAGGAACTCCACGACCTTCGGCGGCACGGCCATGCCGGCGCGCGCGGCCTTCGCCTCCAGGATGGAGATGCGCAGCTCGTACGTGGTGGCGTGCAGATCGGCCACCATGCCGCAGCCGAGCCGGGTGCGCACGCGATCCTCCAACCCCGACAGGTCGGATGGCGACTTGTCGGCGGACACGACGATCTGCTTGCCGGCATCGACGAGCGCGTTGAAGGTGTGAAAGAACTCCTCCTGTGTGGCGTCCTTGCCGATCAGGAATTGCAGGTCGTCGATCATCAGAACATCGACGCTGCGCAGTTGTTCCTTGAATTCCATGGTCGCCTGACTGCGAATGGCGGCAATAAAGCGGTACATGAACCGTTCTGCCGACATGTAGGCGACGCTCGCCGGGCGGGCGCGCCGCGGGGCGGCGTGGCCGCCGAGTTCCCAGGCGACGGCATGCATCAGGTGCGTCTTGCCCAGCCCGACGCCGCCATAGAGGAACAGCGGGTTGAAGCCGGGGCAGTTGGGCTGTTCGGCGACCCGACGGGCGCAGGCATAGGCGAATTCGTTCGGCTTGCCGACCACGAAGCTGTCGAAGGTGAAGCGCGGGTCCAGCGCCGCCTCGCCGCTGCGGTCGGGCCCGGGCAGCGCGCCGGCGGCCTCGGCCGGGATGGCAACGGGGATCGGCACGGCGGCGGGGACAGGCGCGCTCACCGGGGTGGGATCCGGGTCCGGGCTGCCCTCGCCGACGCGGATATCGACGCGGCGGACGTGGCGGTTCTCCGCCTGCCAGAGCGCGCTCAACCGGTCGCCGTAATGGCTGCGCACCCAGTCGCGCAGGAACCGGGTCGGCAGGCGCATGGTGACCTCGTCGCCGTCGATGCCGCCGAGCGACATCTGGCGCAGCCAAGTGCGGTATTCCACCTCGCCGACTTCGCTCTGCAGGCGGCCGCGCACCCGCGCCCATTGCGCGGCGAGCGAAGGTTCTTCATGGCCAGGTTGTCCGCTCACGCCATCGACCTCGCGCACGCCCCCTACCGCCATGGACCCCCACCCCCCGACGCGGCCGACCCCCGGACTGCCCCACGAGCGGCTGGCCCGACGGCCAGGACCAATGACACGGAGCCGTCCCTTGGAGAGAGCCACGACAGATCGCCGATGCAGAAATGATTAGGCCGAAACCGGGCGCGAGGCAATCGAAAAGTCCGGAGAAGGCTGTCTTACAAGTAAACAAACCTCAAGCGCACGAATATGTCCGTGCGAACCAATATTCAAGTGCTCATTGCTGCAACGTGCGTCCAGTGGCCCAGACGCACTTTTCTTCCGTTGCGGCGCGGCGCCATTGCGGCACCGCTTCGCTGTGGTCGATCAGGCGGTCGGCAGCGACTTGATGCGGGCCGACAGACGAGACAGCTTGCGCATCACCGTATTGCGGTGAATCACGCCCTTGGTGGCAGCCCGCTGCAGCTCCGGCTGCGCGGCGCGCAGCGCCTCGGCCGCCGCGCCGCGATCGCCGCCGGCGATCGCGCTCTCGACCTTCTTGACGAAGGTGCGCACGCGCGACTTGCGCATGCGATTGCGCTCGGTGCGCCGTTCGGTCTGCCGGATGCGCTTGCGCGCGGATGCATTGTTAGCCATGGCTCTCTTCAAAAATGTCCAGGGGGCGCAACCCGGCCGCCGCTGCGTCAGCGGTGCGTCAGACCCTCGGCCGGCATTCAGGAACGGGTGTGATAGGCACAGTCGGACAGCGAGTCAAGGAAGCCGCCCTCACCGTGTGCCGAAGCTGGCGCGCCGCTTTTCGATGAAGGCGGCCATGCCCTCGCGCTGATCGGCGGTGCCGAACAGGGAAAGGAACAGTGCCCGTTCGGCCCGCACACCCTCGCTCAACGTGGTTTCGAACGCGCGGTTGACGGCCTGCTTCGCCAGCGTCACCGCCACCGGCGACAGCGCGGCGATGCGTTCACCGATCTTGATCGCCTCGGCCACCAGCGCATCGGCAGGGAAGATGCGCGCGACCAGATTGCACCTCTCGGCCTCGGTGGCGTCCATCATGCGGCCGGTCAGCACCATCTCCATCGCCTTTGACTTGCCGACGGCGCGGGTCAGCCGCTGCGTTCCGCCCGCCCCCGGAATCACGCCGAGATTGATCTCGGGCTGGCCGAACTTCGCCGTGTCGGCGGCGACGATGATGTCGCACATCATCGCGAGTTCGCAGCCCCCGCCGAGCGCGAAGCCGGCGACGGCGGCGATGGTCGGTTTGCGCATCCCCAGGATGCGCTCCCACCGCTTGCCGATCCAGTCGTCCTCCAGCACCGCGGGGTAGGAGCGGTCCTTCATTTCCTTGATGTCGGCGCCGGCGGCGAAGGCCTTCTCCGAGCCAGTCAGCACGACCGCGCCGATCGCGCGGTCCGCGTCGAAGGCGGCGAGCTGCGTGCCGAGTTCGTCCATCAACTGGTCGCACAGCGCGTTCATCGCCTGCGGCCGGTTGAGCCGGATCAGGCCGACGCGCCCGTGCGTCTCCACCAGGATCGTCTCGAAACCGGCCATCGGCGCCCTCCTCGGCTGATCCGTGCGGGGCGCCTGTCTAGCTAGCGCTGCGTGCGCGGGCAATAGAAGCTGCTGCGCGCCGACTGCACGACACGGCGCACCCCCGCGCAGGCCGGCGGGCCTGGACAGACGCTGCAAGCCTCGCCCTCGCGGCCATAGACGCGCCAGGCGTGCTGGAAATACCCAAGCTCTCCGTCCGGCTGCACGTAGTCGCGCAGGGATGATCCGCCGGCCTCGATCGCCTCGGTCAGCACCGCGCGGATGGCGGGCACGAGGCGGGCGGCGCGAGCACCAGGGACGGTGTGCGCCGCCCGTAGCGGGCTGATGCCGGCGCGATGCAGTGCTTCGCAGACGTAGATATTGCCCAGGCCGGCGACGGTGCGCTGGTCGAGCAGCGCCGCCTTGATCGGCGTGCGCCGGCCGGCGAGGGCGGCCGACAAAAGCGCAGGTGTGAATTCGTTGCTCAACGGTTCCGGTCCCAGTCCGGCGAGCAGGCGATGCCCGTCCTCATTGGCGGTGGCCACCAGATCGACCGAGCCGAAGCGGCGCGGATCGATGAAGCCGAAGCGCCAGCCGTCATCGGTCTCGAAGCGCAGATGCTCGTGCGGCGGCGGCGGGGCATCGGGCGTGGGGGTGAGCACGATGCGCCCGGACATGCCGAGATGGATCAGCACGCTGTCGCTGCCGTCGAGCCGCATCAGGATGTATTTCGCGCGACGGCGAAAGCCGACCACGCGCGCGCCCTCCAGCCGCGCGGCCAGGCCGGGCGGGAACGCCCAGCGCATGTCAGGCCGCGCGATGGCGGCATTGCGCAGCGTGCGGCCGTCGAGACGCGCGCGCAGGCCGCGCATCACGGTCTCAACCTCGGGGAGTTCCGGCATGGCGAGCGGTCAGGCTATAGAGGCCCGGCATGACCGACAACCCCACTGCCGCGACCGTGGATTTCGGCTACCGCCAGGTGGCGCCGGAGGAGAAGCGCGGGCTGGTGCGCGACGTGTTCGCCAGTGTGGCGCCGCGCTACGACCTGATGAACGACCTGATGTCGCTGGGCGTCCACCGCGCCTGGAAGCGCATCTTCGTCACGGCGCTCGATCCGCGGCCCGGGCGGCGGCTGCTCGACCTGGCCGGCGGCACCGGCGACATCTGTTTCGGCTGGCTGACGCGCGGCGGCGGGCCGGCGGTGCTGTCGGACGTGAACCCGGCCATGCTCGCCGTTGGCCGCGACCGCGCCGCCGCGCGCGGATGGGTGCGGGAGCTGTCGTTTCTGGTTGCTGATGCGGAACATCTACCGCTGCCGGATCGCGCGTTCGACGTGGTCTCGATCGCCTTCGGCCTGCGCAACTGCACCGACAAGGCAGCGGTGCTGGCCGAGGCGCGGCGCGTGCTGCGGCCGGGCGGACGCTTCCTGTGCCTGGAGTTCAGCCGCGTGCAGGTGGCTGCCCTGCAACCGCTCTACGACGCCTGGAGCTTCTCGGTGCTGCCGCGGCTCGGGCAGGCGGTTGCCGGCGATGCGCCGAGCTATCAGTACCTCGTCGAGAGCATCCGCACCTTTCCCGATCAGGCGACGCTCGCGGGCATGATGGAGCGGGCGGGATTGTCGCGCGTGCGCGTGCGCAACCTCTCCGGCGGCATCGCGGCGATCCACAGCGGCTGGCGGCTGTGAGCCTCGCCGGCAAGCGCGTCCTGCTGGTTGTCGCGGGCGGCATCGCCGCCTTCAAGGCACTGGAACTGGTGCGGCTGCTCAGGCGCGAGGGGTGCGGCGTGACCGCCGTGCTGACCGCCGGGGGCGCGCAGTTCGTCACCGCGCTGTCGCTGCAGGCGCTGACCGAGGCGCGCGTCTATTCGGACCTTTTCTCGCTGACCGATGAGAGCGAGATGGGTCACATCCAGCTCTCGCGCGCCGCCGATCTCGTGGTGGTGGCGCCGGCCTCGGCCGATATCCTGGCGAAGATGGCGGCCGGGCTCGCCGACGATCTGGCCAGCACGCTGCTGCTGGCGACCGACAAGCGGGTGCTGGTGGCGCCGGCGATGAACGTGCGCATGTGGCAGCATCCCGCGACCGTCGCCAACATGGCGACGCTGGCCGCGCGCGGGGTCGCCGTGGTCGGGCCGGACGAGGGCGCGATGGCCTGCAACGAGTTCGGCCCGGGCCGGCTGGCCGAGCCGCCGGCGATCCTCGCGGCCATCGCTTCCATGCTGGCGCCCCCGGTGCGGCCGCTGGCCGGGCGGCATGTGCTGGTGACCAGCGGGCCGACGCATGAGCCGATCGACCCGGTGCGCTACCTCGCCAACCGCAGCAGCGGCCGGCAGGGCCACGCCATCGCCGCGGCGCTCGGGGCGCTGGGCGCGCGGGTGACGTTGGTGAGCGGTCCGGTCGCGATCCCCGATCCGCCCGGGGTCGAGGTCCGCCATGTCGAAACCGCCGTCGGGATGTTGGCCGCCTGTGATGCGGCGCTGCCGGCCGATGCCGCGGTCTGCGCCGCCGCCGTCGCCGACTGGCGCGTGGCGGACGCGGCGGCGCAGAAGCTCAAGAAGACGCCCGGCGCCGCGCCGCCGGCGCTGACGCTGGTGGCGAACCCGGACATCCTCGCCACCCTCGCGGCCCCCGGTCCGCGCCGTCCGCGCCTCGTCGTCGGTTTCGCTGCGGAGACGAACGATCTGGAGCGTCACGCCGCCGACAAGCGGCGCCGCAAAGGCTGCGACTGGATCGTGGCCAACGATGTGAGCGAGGCCGGGGGCGTGATGGGCGGGGGGGAGAACGAGGTGCATCTGTTGACCGAGGCGGGGATTGAGCACTGGCCGCGCGCTGCCAAGGAGGAAGTGGCGCGGCTGCTGGCGCAGCGGATCGCGGTGGCGCTGGCATGACCGTGCCCATCGAGGTGCGCCGGCTGCCGCACGGCGAGGGCCTGACGCTGCCCGCCTACGCGACCGCGGGCGCCGCTGGCATGGACCTGCTGGCTGCGGTGACGGCGCCGCTGGTCATCCCGCCGGGCGGGCGGGTGCTGGTGCCGACCGGCATCGCGGTGGCGCTGCCGCCCGGCTACGAGTTGCAGGTGCGCCCGCGGTCGGGGCTGGCGCTCAAGCATGGCATCGTCCTGCCCAACAGCCCCGGGACGGTGGACGAGGATTATCGCGGCGAGTTGCAGGTGATCGTGATGAACGCGGGCGACGCGCCGTTTGTGGTCGAGCGCGGGATGCGCATCGCGCAAGCGGTGCTGGCGCCGGTGGTACGGGGGCGTTGGCACGAGGTCGAAACCCTGCCGCCGACCGGCCGAGGCGCCGGCGGGTTTGGCAGTACCGGGGTGCGCTAGCCCGCCGCCACGCAACGGTCACCTCCGCCAGGGGTGGCACGACCGCGCGCGGCGGGATACACGGCGTCCGTTCCCCTTGGTAGCGCCCGCATGTCGAGCACCGTCCATCCGGTTCTGGCCTACGCCAGGCGGTTGCCGAACGCCTGGGACGTCGTCGCCCTGCTGGGCGTCTTCGCCGTGATCGCGGCGGTCGCGCGTGTCAGCCCCGGCACCTACAAGCCGATCGCCGCGCCCGACGCGCTGGCGATCAGCCTCGATCCTCTGCATCTGCCGGAATACGCGCTGCGCACCACGATGCGCATGTTCGCGGCCCTCGCCGCGTCACTGCTGTTCACCTTCACCTACGCGCCGCTGGCGGCGAAAAGCCGCCGCGCCGGGCTGGTGATGATCCCGATCCTCGACGTGCTGCAATCCGTGCCGATCCTCGGCTTCCTGTCCTTTACAACAGTCTTCTTCATGAGCCTGTTCCCTGGCCGCGTGCTGGGGCTGGAACTGGCGGCGATCTTCGCGATCTTCACCAGCCAGGCGTGGAACATGGCGTTCAGCCTGTATCAGTCGCTGACCACCGTGCCGCGCGATCTGGAAGAGGCGACGCAAAGCTTCCGCCTCGCAGGCTGGCAACGGTTCTGGCGGCTGGACGTGCCGTTCGGCACGCCGGGGCTGGTCTGGAACACCATGCTGTCGATGTCCGGCGGCTGGTTCTTCGTCGTCGCCTCGGAGGCGATCACGCTTGGCGACAAGACCTGGACGCTGCCGGGCATCGGCTCGTACGTCGCGATGGCACTCGACAAGCGTGACCTTGCCGCGGTCGGCTGGGCAATCGTCGCCATGCTGGTCGTGATCGTGCTGTACGATCAGTTGCTGTTCCGCCCGCTGGTCGCGTGGTCGGCGAAATTCCGGTTCGAGGTCGTGGCCGGTGCGGTCGCGGGCGACCCGTGGGTGCTGAAGCTGGTGCGGCGCACGCGGGTGCTGAGCGCCGCGGCGGACGGCCTGGCGGGCGGCTTCGCGGCGATCACGCGGCTGCGCATCGGGCGCCCGACCGGCCGTGCGTCGGGCGGGCCCGCACGGACCCGCCGGGGCGATGCCGTGTTCTTCGGCGTCGTCGCACTGCTGGCGCTGACCGCGGCCGGGCGCTTGGTCGCCTACGTCACCGCCAGCGACATCGGCTGGAGCGATCTCGGCACGACGGTCGCGCTCGGCTGCATCACGCTGCTGCGCGTCGTGGTGCTGATCGCGCTGGCCTCGCTGGTATGGGTGCCGATCGGCGTCTGGCTCGGCCTGCGTCCGGCCTGGGCGCGGGGCGTCCAGGTGGTGGCGCAGTTCCTCGCGGCCTTCCCGGCCAACCTGCTGTTCCCGATCTTCGTCGTGGTGATCGTGCGCTGGCATCTGACGCCGGACATCTGGCTGACCCCGCTGATGATCCTCGGCACGCAGTGGTACATTCTGTTCAACGTGGTCGCCGGGGCCTCGGCGTTTCCCGGTGACCTTCAGGAAGTGGCGAAGAACTTCCGCGTCGGCGGATGGCTGTGGTGGCGGCGGGTGATGCTGCCGGGCATCTTTCCCTATTACGTCACCGGCGCGATCACCGCGTCCGGCGGGTCGTGGAACGCGTCCATCGTTGCCGAGGTGGCGACCTGGGGCAACGACAAGCTGTCGGCGCATGGCCTGGGCGCCTATATCGCCCACGCCACCGATGCCGGTGACTTCCCGCGCATCGTGCTGGGCGTCGCGGTGATGTCGATCTTCGTGCTCGGCTTCAACCGCGCGCTGTGGCGCCCGCTGTATGCCTACGCCACCCGCCGCATGACCTTCGCCTGACGGGGGAAATCATGGACGTCGCCACCACCGTCGCCCCGCTGCTCGAAGTCCGCGCCTGCCGCCAGTCGTACCACAAGGAGAGCGCGATCGACCTCGTGGTGCTGGACGACGTGAACCTGACGCTGCGCGGCGGCGAGATCGTCGGGCTGCTGGGTCGGTCGGGGTCGGGCAAATCGACGCTGCTGCGCATCGTCGCCGGCCTGCTGCAACCGACCGCGGGCGAGGTGCGCTGGCGCGGCGAGCCGGTGCGGGGTCCGATGCCGGGCATCGCCATGGTGTTCCAGAGCTTTGCCCTGTTTCCCTGGCTGACGGTGCGCGAAAATGTCGAACTCGGGCTGGAGGCGCAGGGTGTCGCCCGCGCCGAACGCGAGATGCGGGCGGAGGCGGCGATCGACCTGATCGGACTCGGCGGCTATGACAGCGCCTATCCCAAGGAGCTTTCGGGCGGAATGCGCCAGCGCGTCGGGTTGGCGCGCGCGCTGGTCGTGCATCCCGACCTGCTGCTGATGGACGAGCCGTTCAGCGCGCTCGACGTGCTGACCGCCGAGACGCTGCGCACCGATCTGATCGACCTGTGGTCGGAGGGCAAGCTGCCTGTCAAATCGGTGCTGCTCGTGACGCACAACATCGAGGAAGCGGTGCTGATGTGCGACCGCATCCTGGTGTTCTCGGCCAATCCCGGCCGAGTGGCGAGCGAGTTGCGGGTGCCTTTCGCGCATCCGCGCAACCGGCTCGACCCGGCGTTCCGGCAGATGGTGGACGACATCTACGCTCTGATGACGCGCCGCGCGCCGGCACCGCGGCCGGCCGCCGTCGCGGTGCATGACGCAACCTTCGCCACCCCGCTGCATCCGGTCTCCACCAACCTGCTCGCCGGCCTGATCGAGGCGCTGGCGATGCCGCCCTATGACGGCCGCGCCGACCTGCCCGCGCTCGCCGCCAGTCTGCAACTGGAGGCGGACGAATTGCTGCCGCTCGGCGAGACGCTGCAACTGCTCGGCCTGGGGGTACTGGAGGAAGGCGACGTGCGACTGACTGAATCGGGGCGCGAGTTCGCGCAGGCGGACACCGAGCGGCGCAAGGCGATTTTCGCCGCGGCGTTGCGTGCGCACGTGCCGCTGGCGGCGGCGATTCGTCGCACGCTCGACGAGCGATGGAACCACCGCGCATCGGCGGTACGATTCCGCGACGAGCTTGAAGACCACATGTCGCCCGACTATGCGGAGGACACGCTGCGCACCGCGATTTCATGGGGTCGCTACGCGGAACTCTACAGCTACGACGAGGAGGCGCAGCAGTTCAGCCTCGATGATGTCGAGACGACGGCCTGACCTGGGGAGGACCGCGATGCCGCAACCCGACCACATCTCCGTCCTCGGCGTCCCCGACCCGGCGACGCTGGACGACGATCTCAAGGCGATCTGGGCGAAGTGCGTCGAGAAGCTCGGCTTCGTGCCGAACGTCTATTCCGCGTACAGCCTGCGACCGCAGCGGCTGCGCAACTTCATGGCGATGTACAATGAGGTGATGCTGGCGCCGAGCGGCCTTTCCAAGCTGGAGCGGGAGATGGTCGCCGTCGTCGTCTCTTCGGCCAACCGCTGCTACTACTGCCTGGTCGCGCACGGTGCCGCGGTACGGCGGCTGTCCGGTGATCCCGAACTCGGCGAGATGATGGTGATGAACTACCGGGTCGCGAAGCTGCCGGCCCGGCAGCGCGCCATGCTCGACTATGCCTGGAAGCTCACCACCGCCCTGCATCTGGTGGACGAGGCCGATCGCGCGGTGCTGCGCGAACACGGGCTGACCGAGGAGGACATCTTCGATCTCTCCGAGGTCGTCGCTTTCTTCAACCTGTCGAACCGCATGGCGGCCGCGACGGACATGATGCCCAACCCTGAATACCACGCCGCCGACCGCTGAGGGCCTGGTTCAGCTGGCGTCGTTTTGACCAAAGTATTGTTGCCGTGCCGAAGTCAGGCGCATATGCTGCCCTATGCCACGGCGGGGCAGGCATGGACAGCGACGAGCAGCGGGAGTTCGCGGATACGGCCGCTGCGCCGCGCTCCGGGCGGCGACTCGCCGATCGGATCCTGACTGCCGTCCATACCGCGTGCGACCAGGGGGAACTGGACGTGGCGGAGCAGTTGCTGCGCGTGATGCACCCCCTGGTCACGCAGAGCACGCCCTCCGCCGACGGCAATCGCCGGAGGCTGATGGAGGCGGTGGTGGCGGCGCACGAACGGCTGTGGAACCTGCGTCACCGGGATGCCGGCGGGACATAGTTACGCGGCGGCGAACGACAGCGTCGCGCCGTCGCGCAGGATTGCCTCAGCCTGCTCCGTATAGCCACCCTCGGGCCGGTGCAGCACCAGGCCCGACAGCACAACGCAGGGTCCGCGCCCGCCCTTGATGCCGCGCAGCAGCAGCAGCCGGGCCGGGCGCCCGGCGTGCGGCCACAGCGGCAGCAATGTCAGGCTGCCGCAGCCGGCGGCCGCTATCGCCGCCAGCGCGTCCGGCAGCGTGGCGGCGGCGATCGCCAGCGTCAGCGTGCCGCGATGGCGAAGCCTGGCGGCGAGCCGTGCCGCCCATAGCGCGAACAGGCCGCCCGCACCCCGTCGCGCCGCTTCGCGCCCCGCGTCGGCGGAGCGTGTGCCGGCTTGATGGTGCCAGGGCGGGTTGGCGAAAGCGTGGTCGAACATGCCCTCCGGCCGCGCCACCTGCAGATCGGCGCCGAGCACGCTCAGGCCGGTGAACCCGTTGGCCGCGATGTTTGCGCGCGCGAGGGCGGCGAGTGTCGGATCACGCTCGATGCCGACGCCCTCGATAGCGCCGATGCGCGCCGCGAGGCAGAGCAGGGCTGCCCCGCTGCCGGTGCCGCCCTCCAGCACCCGCTCCCCGGGGCGTGCCGGAATGCTGGCGGCGAGCAGCACCGGCTCGATGCCGGTGCGGTGACCGGAGGCAAGCTGCGCGTGCCGCACGCGCCCACCGAGGAGGGTTTCCGTCATCAGCCCTCGCCGGCCTCGGCCAGCACGCGGCGGGCCTGGCGTTCATCTTCGTCGGCGACGGCGAGGCGGCGCGGGAAGGCGCCGATGCCGCCTTCCACGGCGCTGATATGCCCGTCGAGCAGTACGCAGCGCACGCCCGCATCGCGCAGCAGCGCCATCAGGAAACTCAGCCGGACCGGGTCATTGCTGCGCAGGATCACGCGCATATCGGCCCCCTCGTTTCGCCCGTTCGTGGCCAAGATATTGAATCTGCTCGCCTTGACCGGTGTTCGGCAGCGCCGATATGGTGCCGCGCCGCTCTCGCGCCGCACAAGAGCGTCCGTTCATCATGCCGGAGGTCCCATTGGGCGCAGCCAGCCTGCTGTCCGCCGCCCCAGTCGCCGGCCTCGGCGAGGACGCGCTGACGGCCCTGATCGCGCTGGTCGGCGACGACATGACGGCGTGCAACCGCGTCATCATCGCGCGGATGGACAGCCCGGTCGCGCTGATCCCGCAGCTTGCCGCGCACATCGTCGCCGCCGGCGGCAAGCGGCTGCGGCCGGTGCTGACACTGGCCTCGGCCCGCCTGTGCGGATATGCCGGCGGCGAACGTCACGTTCAGCTCGCGGCCTGTGTGGAGTTCATCCACACTGCCACGCTCCTGCACGACGACGTGGTTGATGACAGCAAGCTGCGCCGCGGCCTTGCCAGCGCCAATGCGGTGTTCGGCAACAAGGCGTCGGTGCTGGTGGGCGACTTCCTGTTCGCCCGTGCCTTCCAGCTCATGGTCGATGACGGTTCGCTGGCGGTGCTGCGCATCCTCTCCGCGGCCGCCGCGACGATCGCCGAGGGCGAGGTGCTGCAACTTGTGACGCAGAACGACCTGTCCACGCCGGAGGACCGGTATCTCGACGTGGTGCGCGGCAAGACCGCCGCTTTGTTCGCTGCGGCCTGCGAGGTCGGTGCCGTGGTCGCCGGCAGGCCGGAGGCGGAGGCGGCGGCGCTGCGCGACTTCGGCATGAATCTCGGGATTGCGTTCCAACTGGTGGACGACGCCCTGGACTACGCCGCGAACCAGGCAGTGCTCGGCAAGACCGTCGGCGACGATTTCCGCGAGGGCAAGATCACGCTGCCGGTGCTGATCGCCTACGCCGCCGGCGATGCGGGGCAACGCGCGTTCTGGCAGCGCACGATCGAGGCATCGGAGCAGACCGACGCCGATCTCGACCAGGCACTGGCGCTGATGGCGCAGTGCGATGCCATCGCGGCAACACTGGCGCGGGCGAGCGGATTCGCTTCTCTCGCCAAGCGTGCCCTTGCCAGCTTCGCCGATGGCCCGATCCGTCGCGCTTTGCTCGCCGTCGCCGACTACACGATCAGCCGCGCGCGCTGAGGCCGGGCGGCGTCAGCCGGCGACGCGGGCGCAGCGCACCCGGTTCCGGCCGGCCTGCTTGGCGCGATACAGTTCGCGATCGGCAAGCGCGATCAGCCGCCGCGGGTCGTGGGCCCATTCGTCCGTCAGATGTGCGGAGGCGACGCCGATGCTGATCGTGACCAGCCCGGTGGGGGAGCCGGGATGGGGCAGTTGCAGGGCCTGCACGGCATCGCGCAGCCGCTCGGCCACGTCGATCGCGCCGAATCGGTCGGCGCCCGGAAGGATGACCGCGAACTCTTCCCCGCCGTAGCGGGCCACCAGATCGCCTGGCCGGCGGCAGGCGCTCGCTTCCAGGCAGACGGCGATCCGGCGCAGGCAGTCATCGCCGGCCTGATGCCCGAAACAATCATTATACGATTTGAAGTGGTCGATATCGACCAGCAGCAGAGCCATGTGCGAATTGTCGCGGCCAACGCGCCGCCATTCGGTCGCGAGCGCCGCATCCAGGCCGCGGCGGTTGGCCACGCCGGTCAGCCCGTCGGTGATGGCCAGTGCGTGCAGCCGCCGGTTGGCCGACTCCAATTGCCCGTTCGCGGCGCCGAGCGAGCGAAGCAGCCGTTCGTTCTCCGCGTCGGCTCGCAGCAGGTTCACGGTCTGGCGGTGCAGGTGACGCACCGTCGCCACCGATGCGGCCAGATTGGCAACGACGAGCAGAGCGTACAGCAGATAGTATCGATCCGGCATGACCAGGCAGACCGCCAGCAGCGGCAGCACCGTCAGCAGCACCTGCCCGATGGCGACCGTCGGCACGGCGTTGTTGCGCGCGGCGGCCCCGGCGAGCACGCCGGTCTGCGAGGTGATGACCACCAACTGCGTGAACGGGTCGGCGGTCAGCAGCAGCGTCAGACTCGCCACGCCCCAGAGCAGCGCCTGCGCCCAGGCGCCGACCAAAAACCGCCGCGCCCAGAGTCGCGGCGGGTCGTCGGGGCTGCGCCGGGCGAATAGCCGGATGTCGTGCATCCGGACGGCGAACACCACCGCGCATGTCAGGGTCCAGCCGACCGGAACGGCCGACCCGGTTCGCAGCCAAGCGATGCCCCCGACCAGCAGGATGGCCGCCAGGGCGCTGTACATGGTCGCGGGCTGCGCGTACAGTGTCGCGACGAGGCGCCATTCCGCGTCGGCCCCGAGGTCCCGGGAATGCGCCGCGGCCGATGACTGGCTGGTGACTGCGGACTGCAACCCGTCCATAACCCGCCCTGACCCGGAGCTAGCAGGCAACAGTATCAGAATGATCCGCGACGACAAAGCGGAATGACGTTGCGTATTCGCGTCGGTATTGCTTGGGCGTCTGATGTGACATCCGCCGCCGACGCGTGGCGCGCCGGCGGCGTCCGGTCCAACGGAATCAGCGCACCACAGTCAACTGTTCGCGCCGCAACTGCACGGCGAGTTCGTCCAGCGCGCGGGCGAACCCGTCAAGCATCTGGTCAATCTCCGACTCGGTGATGATCAGCGGCGGACTGAAGGCGAGTGTGTCGTTGATCATCGCGCGGCCGATGACGCCGTTCGCCTCCAGCAGCTTGGCGGCGCGCGCGCCGATCTTGGCCTGCGGGTCGAAATTGGCCCGCGCGGCCTTGTCGGCCACCAGTTCCAGTGCCGCGATCAGCCCGACGCCGCGCACCTCGCCCACCAATTCGTGATCGGTGAAGCGCCGCCGCAGTTCGCGCTGGAGATAAGGGCCGACGCTGCGGACATGGGCGCCGATATCGGTCTCGTCGTAGATCTTCAGCGTCTCCACGGCCACCGCGGCCGGCACCGGATGGCCCGAATAGGTGAAGCCGTGGCCGAACGTCCCGATTGCGTGGCTCTCGTCGGCCAGTGCCTGGAAGATGCGCTCGTTCACCAGCACCGCGCTGATCGGCAGGTAGGAGGCAGAGAGCGCCTTGGCGCAGGTCAGGATATCGGGCTGCAGGCCGTAAGTCTGTGTGCCCCAGTAGTTGGCGGTGCGCCAGAAGCCGCAGATCACTTCGTCGGCGACCAGCAGCACATCATATTTCTTCAGCACCTTCTGAATTTTCTCGAAATAGGTGCGCGGCGGCACGACCACGCCGCCAGCGCCCATCACTGGCTCCGCCCACATCGCCGCGACTGTGTCCGGGCCCTCGGCCAGGATCAGCTTCTCCAGTTCATCGGCGCAGCGGGTGGCAAACGCCTCCTCGGTCTCGCCCGGCTCGGCGCCGTGGTAGTGGTGCGGCGCCATGGTGTGGACGAAGCCGGGCAGCGGCAGGTCGAAGCTGCGATGGTTTGCCGCGAGCCCGGTCAGGCTGCCGGAGGCGATGGTGATGCCGTGATAGCCGCGCACCCGGCCGATGATCTTCTTCTTCTTGGGCCGCCCGAGGGCGTTGTTGAAGTACCAGACCATCTTGATGGCGGTGTCGTTCGCCTCGGAGCCGGAATTGGCGAAAAACGCCTTGCTCATTGGCACCGGCGCCCGCGCGATCAGCATCTCCGCCAGTTCGATCATCGGCTCATGCGACTTGGCGGCGAAGGAATGGTAGAAGGGCAGCGTCCGCATCTGCCGCGCCGCCGCCTCCACCAGCCGTTCGTTGGAGAAGCCGAGCGATGCGCACCACAGCCCGGCCAGCGCGTCGATGTATTCCTTACCCGCATCGTCCCAGACCCGCACGCCCTTGCCGCGGGCGATCACCACCGGCCCCACGTCCAGATGCGTGCGCAGATCGGTATAGGGGTGCAGCGCATAGGCGGCGTCGCGGGCGGCGGCCGAGTTGGCGCGGGGCGGGGTCATGGGGGCGCTTCCTTCACCGGAGGGGCATGATCCCCCATAGTAGGGCCGTGCCGCCGACCGGGGGAACCCCAACATGACCGAATTGACGCCTCACGCCGCCCATTGGGGCGCCTTCACCGCCGTCGTGACCGACGGGCGGCTGGTCGGCGTCAGGCCGTTCCCGGGCGACCCGAACCCTCCGGCGCTGCTCGCTTCCATTCCTGATGCGGTCCACGCGCCCACCCGTATCGATCGCCCCCATGTCCGCCGTGGCTGGCTCGACGGCGACCGCGGCGGCGGCACGCCGCGCGGGGGGGAGGCGTTCGTGCCCGTCGCCTGGGAGGATGCGATCCGGCTCGTCGCCGACGAGGTGGCACGCGTGCGCGCCGAGCACGGCCCGGCGAGCATCTTCGGCGGCAGCTACGGCTGGTCCTCGGCCGGGCGGTTCCACCACGCGCGCACGCAGTTGCAGCGGCTGCTGTCGGCGGCGGGCGGCTATACCGGGCAGTTGACCAACTACTCCTATGCCGCCGGCATGACGCTGATGCCGCATGTGGTCGGCACCAACGACGTGATCGCCGGGCCGGTGGTGGAATGGCGAGACATCGTCGCCCATGCCCGGCTGATGCTCTGCTTCGGCGGGATCCTGCCGCGCAACGGCCAGATCACCGCCGGCGGCGCCGGGCGGCATGAGATGGCGGGATGGGTGGAACGGGCGGCGCGCGCCGGCGTGCGGCTGGTCAACATCTCCCCGGTGCGCGGGGACATGCCGGACTCCGCCAGCGCCGAATGGCTGCCGATCCGCCCCGGCACCGATACCGCGCTGATGCTCGGCATGGCCCATGTGCTGTTCGCCGAGGGGCTGGCTGACCGGGCATTCCTGGCGCGCTGCACGACGGGGTGGGAGCGGGTGCGCGACTATGTGCTCGGCGCGGTCGATGGTGTCGCCAAGACGCCTGTCTGGGCGGCGGCCGAGACCGGCATTCCGGCCGAGCGCATCGTGGCGCTCGCGCGCGACTGCGCCACCCAGCCGACGATTATGACCGCCGCGTGGTCCCTCCAGCGGGCCGAGCGCGGCGAGCAGCCGTTCTGGATGCTGGTGGCGCTGGCCGCCATGCTGGGGCAGATCGGCCGGCCGGGCTGCGGCTTCGGCTTCGGCCACGCCAGCATGAACGGCATGGGCATCGCGCGGGCCGAGTTGCCCTCCGTCAGCCTGCCCGGCCTGCCCAATCCCGTACAGTCCTGGATTCCGGTGGCACGGTTGACCGAGATGCTGGAACGTCCGGGGGGCGAGTACGACTACAACGGCCGCCGGCTCGCCTATCCCGACGCGCGGCTGGTATGGTGGGCGGGCGGCAACCCGCTCCACCACCACCAGGACCTCAACCGCCTGCTGCGCGCCTGGGCGCGGCTGGAGACGATCATCGTCAGCGAGCCGTGGTGGAACAGCCTTGCCCGGCACGCTGACATCGTGCTGCCGGCGACCACGACACTGGAGCGCGATGACATCGGCTCGGCCGCGCGCGATCGCTTCGTGCTGGCGATGAAGCGGGCGCTGCCGCGCTATGCGCAGGCGCGCGACGAATTCGACTACATGGCCGACATCGCCGATGCGCTCGGCGTGCGCGAGCGGTTCACCCAGCAGCGCGACGCGGCGACGTGGCTGCGCGTGCTGTATGGCCGCAGCCGCGACGCGGCGCTGCGCGGCGGGGTGGACATGCCCGATTTCGATGCGTTCTGGCAGGCCGGCGCCGTCGAAATCCCGCCGCCGGAACGTGGCGCGGTGCCGTTCGCCGCCTTTGTGCGCGATCCCGAGGCGGTGAAGCTGAACACCCCGTCCGGCCGAATCGAGCTGTACTCGGAGACAATCGCGGGCTTCGGCTACGACGACTGCCCCGGCCATCCGGTCTGGTTCGCGCCGCGCGAATATCTCGGCGGTGCGCTGGCGGAACAATATCCGCTGCACCTGCTGACCAGCCAGCCGGCGACCCGACTGCACAGTCAGCTTGATCAGGCGCGCGTCAGCCTGGAGAGCAAAGTGCGCGGGCGCGAGCCGATCCGCCTGCATCCCGACGATGCCGCCGCGCGCGGGATCGCCGAGGGCGACGTGGTGCGCGTGTTCAATGATCGCGGCGCGTGTCTGGCCGGCGTGCGGCTCGACGACGGGCTGCTGCGCGGCGTGGCCGTGATGTCCACCGGCGCCTGGCTCGATCCCGAGCAGCCGGGTGTGCCCGGCAGTCTGTGCGTGCATGGCAACGTCAACGTCCTGACGCAGGATGTCGGCACCTCCCGCCTCGGCCAGGGACCGAGCGCGCAAAGCTGCCTCGTGCAGGTCGCGCGCTGGGAGGGGACGCTGCCCGAGATCACCGTGCATCGTCCGCCGGAGCTTGCCGCATGAACCTGACCGACGCGCAGCGCGCTGAAATCGCTGAGGCGCGCGCTGCGAGTTTCCCGACGCGGCGGGCGAGCGTGCCGGCATTGGAGGCGATACTGTTCGAGCCGGTGGCGGTGCTCGACCACGGCTTCGTGCGCGTCATCGACTACATGGGCGACGATGCCGCGGTGGTGCAGGCGGCGCGCGTCTCCTACGGCCGGGGCACGCGGCGCGTCAGCGAGGATGCCGGGCTGATCCGCTACCTGATGCGCCACCGGCACACCACGCCGTTCGAGATGTGCGAGATAAAGTACCACGTGAAGCTGCCGATCTTCGTCGCGCGGCAGTGGATCCGCCACCGCACCGCCAACGTGAACGAATACTCCGCACGCTATTCGATCCTCGACCGGGAGTTCTACATCCCGGCCCCCGGGCATCTCGCAGCGCAGTCGGAAACCAACCGGCAAGGCCGCGGCGAACTGCTGGAGGGCAACGAAGCTGCCGAGGTGCTGGCGGTTCTGGCGCGCGACGCCGCTCAGTGCCACGACGACTACGCGGCGATGCTGAACGAATCAGGCGATCCGTCCCGGCGCGGGCTGGCGCGGGAACTCGCGCGCATGAACCTGACGCTGAACACCTATACGCAGTGGTACTGGAAGACCGATCTTCACAACCTGCTGCACTTCCTCTCGCTGCGCGCCGATCCGCACGCGCAGTACGAGATTCGCGCTTATGCCGAGGCGATGCTGACGAGCCTGGAAGCGTGGGTGCCACTGACCGCAGCGGCGTTCCGCGAATACCGGCTGGGCGCGGCGACGTTCTCGGCAAGTATGCTGGCGGTGCTGCGCCGGATGCTGGCGGGCGAGGCGGTGATGCAGCCGGAGAGCGGGTTGTCGAAGCGGGAATGGGGGGAGATGATGGCGGTGCTCAACCCGGCATCGGATGAGTCGGCGCCATGATCCTCTGCTTCGGCTCGATCAATCTCGACCTGATCTTCCCGCTGCCGGTGCTGCCGCAGCGCGGGCAGACCGTGCTCGGCCGCGCCATGCGGGTCGAGCCGGGCGGCAAGGGTGCCAACCAGGCCGCCGCGGCCGCGCGCGACGGGGCGCGCGTGCTGTTTGCGGGCGCCGTCGGGGCCGATGTGTTTGCCGATCAGGCGCTCGTCCATTTGCGCGAGGCCGGCGTGGAACTCAGCCGCGTCGTCGCCGCCGACATCTCCACCGGTTGCGCGGCCATCTGTGTGGATTCCGATGGCAACAACCAGATCGCGGTCGCCTCCGGGGCCAACCTGCTCGCCCGTGCCGATCAGGTGGAGGATGCGCTGCTGGTTCGCGGCACGACGCTGCTGGTGCAGGGCGAAACCGATCTTGGCGAGACCGCGACGATGATCCGCCGCGCCCGCGCCGGCGGCGCGCGCGTCGTGCTCAACCTCGCCCCCGCCGCGCCGCTGGCGGAGGACGCGCTGCGTGAAGTTGACTACCTCGTGATCAACGAGGACGAGGGGGAGGCGGTCGGCCGCCGATTCGGCGCCGAGGGAAGTGCCGCGGGGCTGTTCGCCGCCCTCGGCGTCGCCACCATCGTCACCAGGGGCGAGCAGGGGCTGGAAGCGGCCACGAAGGAAGGCGTGCTGCAGATGCCCGCGCACAAGGTCACGGTCGTCGATACCACCGCGGCCGGCGACTGTTTCACCGGTGTGCTGGCCGCAGGGCTGGATCGCGGGCTGGCGCTGCGGGAGGCGCTGCACCGCGCCAATGTCGCGGCGGCATTGTGCTGCGGCAAGGCCGGCAGCCAGGGCAGCCTGCCGCTGGCTGCGGACACCGATGTGGCGCTGCGCGGGCAAGGCCGGGCGTAAACCCTCCGCTCGGATCACAAAAAAGTGAGACTCCCGGCGTCCCGGCCGCTAGAACGGCGCGCAAGCGACCCTTCCGCCGCCGAGGACCCGTCCCATGCGGACCATCCACCTGCTGTTGCAGACCTTCGCCGATCACCTCGACACGCGGTCGCGGCGGATGCTGCTGTTCGTCGCGGCGGCGGCGCTCGCGTTCTTCGCCCGCGCGACAGTCGCTGCCGTGCAGGCCGGCGCCTACGCCGATACGGCGGCGAGTGTGCTCATGCTGGCCGTCGCCGCTGTCGCCGGCGCAATCGCCTGGTCGGCGCCGCGAGCGGGATGAACCATCACTCCGCGTAGGAGGGCTGCTCGGCGTCCAGGATGGCCGTCATCTCGCGGAAATGCGCCTCGGCATAGGACGGATACGTCTCCCATCCCCGCGCCGTGCGCTCGGCCAGATCGTCGGGCATGACGTTCAGCTTCCGGCCGGTGGCATAGGCCAGCACCAGGGTCTGGCAAGCGCGTTCGAGGTAGTAGAGATCGTCATAGGCCTCCGCGACGGTCGGCGCGACCACCAGCACGCCGTGGTTGCCCAGGATCATGCGCCGGTGATTGCCCAGCGCCGCCGCGATGCGTCGCCCCTCCGCCGCATTGTCCGCCACCCCGCCGAATTCCAGGTCGATCGCGACCCGGCGATAGAACCGCGCGGTGTTCTGGTCGATCGGCAGGATCGTCGGGTCGGCGAGCGAGGCCAGCGTGGTCGCGTGGATCGGGTGCACGTGCAGCACGCAGCGGGCGTGCGGCAGCATCGCATGCAGCGCGCCGTGGATGCACCACGCCGAAGGGTCCGGCGCGTCGGGGCGGTCCATCGTCGCGGCGTCGTCGGCATCCAGCAGCAGCAGGTCGCTCGCCCGGATGCGGGAAAAATGCTGCCAGCGCCGGTTCATCAGGAACCGCTTGCCGTCGCCGGAGACCGCAAGGCTGAAATGGTTGGCGACCGCCTCGTGCCAGTCATTGCGCGCCGCCAGCCGGAACGCCGCGGCGAGGTCCACGCGGCCACGCCATTCCTCGCTGTCGCGCTGTCGCAAATGCGTCACCGACATCTCGCCCTCCCTCGGCCGCGGTTCAGCGGCGCAGTTCCATCTGGATCGGACCCTCGCGCCGCCCATGCGTGAACTGATCCACATACGGGTTGCCGCTGTCCATCAGCGCATCAGGCGGGCCGGACCAGATGATGCGCCCGCCGTGCAGCATCGCGACCCGGTCGGCGATGCGCCGCGCACTGGCCATGTCGTGCGTGATCGCCATGGACGTGCTGCCCAACCGCTTCACGCAATCGACGATCAGCCCGTCGATCACTGCGCCCATGATCGGATCGAGGCCGGTCGTCGGCTCGTCGAAGAACAGGATTTCCGGCTGCGCGGCGATGGCGCGCGCCAGCCCGACGCGCTTCTGCATCCCGCCCGATAGCTCCGCCGGCCACAGATCGCCCACGGTCGGCGCCAGCCCGACCTGGCCCAGCACCTCTTCGGCCCGCACGCGCGCCTCGACGCGGCTGGCGCGGCGCTGCGCCAGCAGGCCGAAGGCGACGTTCTCCCAGACCGGCAACGAATCGAACAGCGCACCGTTCTGGAACAGCATCCCGATCTGCGCCCGCACCGCCCGCTGCTCGCCCGGCGGCAGGCGCAGCAGGTCGCGCCCGTCGATCTCGATCGTGCCGTCATCGGGCTCCATCAGCCCGAGGATGCATTTGAGCAGCACCGACTTGCCGGTGCCCGACCCGCCGATCACCACCGTCGAGGTGCCCGTCATGATGTCGAGATCAACCCCGTCCAGCACCTTCTTGGCACCGAACGCCTTGCGCAGTCCGCGCACGCGGATCTTCGGCGCCGTCTCGCTCATTTGGCGAAGAACAGCTCGGTCAGTCCGTAGTCGAAGGCCAAGATCAGCACCGAGGCCGCCACCACCGCCGAGGTGGTGGCGGCGCCCACGCCCTGCGCCCCGCCGCGGCTGGAATAGCCGTGAAAGCAGCCCAGCAGCGCGATGATGAAGCCGAACACTGCCGCCTTCACCAATCCGGACACCACGTCGATGGTCTGCAGGTAATCGACCGTGTTGCGCAGATAGGTCGCGGCGTTGAAGCCGAGCGAGACGGTGGCGATCAGGAACCCGCCCATCACGCCGAGGATGTCGCCGACCAGCACCAGCAGCGGCAGCGCGACCGCACCGGCCAGCAGCCGCGGCGCCACCAGGTATTTCATCGGATCGGTGGAGAGCGTCTGCAACGCGTCGATCTGGTCGGTGACGCGCATGGTGCCGATCTCGGCCGCCATCGCCGCGCCGACGCGCCCGGCGACCATCAGCCCGGCGAGCACCGGCCCCAGTTCGCGCGTGATCGACAGCACGACAAGGCTCGGCATCGCCGTCTCGGCCGAGAATCGCGCCAGCCCCGTCGAGGATTGCAACGCCAGCACCATGCCGGTGAAGATCGCCGTCAACGCCACCACCGGCAGGCTGAAATAGCCGAACTCGATGAAGGCGCGCAGGAACATCCGCCCGTAGAAGGGCGGGCGCAGCAAATGCGACACGCCGCTGAGCGCGAACAGCGTCAACGACCCGGTCGCCCGGCAGGCGGCGAATACGCCGCGGCCAAGCGCCGCCACGGCGTCCAGCGGTGCGTCAGGCAGTCGGCGTCCCACCTTCGATCCGGCGGCGGATGTGATGGCCTCGCGCATGGCCGCACCGCCTAGCAGCGCCTTCCCGCTGCGTCAAAGCGCGCGGCGGACGATCACCGCCACGGGCCCACCGCCATCGGGGCCCTGATGTTCGGCGCCGCCCGAGACGAACAGCCGCGTGGTGCCGGCCAGCGCCGCCAGCACGCCCCCGACCAGCGCGCGAGCGTGGCGGGAGGCCGGGATGTCGCTGTCATCCAGCATTGTGTGCCGTGCGCCGCGGATGCTGCCGCTGTGCGCCGCGTCGGCCTTGGCCAGCACGGCGACCAGCCGCGCCTGGTCGCCCGGTGCCAGCGGCACGGCCGGCACCAGCCCGGACGCCGCGAGCGCGTGGGCAAAGGCGGCGGCGTCGATCGCGTCGGTCATCACGTCATGCGCGATGACCAGATCGCCCGACCACGCGGCGCTGTTGCCGACCACCAGCACCTGGTTCTCCGTCAGTTCGACGCCAGCGGACGTGCTGGCGCGGCTGGAATACACGGAGAAGTCGCGGCAGACGGTGTCATCGCGGATCGCCCCGGCCGCGACCTCGCCGAGTGCCAGCGCGACACCGAGCGCCGAAGCCGCGCGCGAATACCCCATCGAGGCGTAGGTGTCCTCCGTCGCCACGCTCGCGCCGGCTGCGTTCGCCCGCGCGATGCGCGCACGGGTGAGCAGCGGGCATTTCACCTGCACATAATGCACGTCGGCCGGATCGCCGATGGCCGCTCTGCGCATCGCCTCCCGCACCGCCGTTTCCGTGGCCTGGATTTGCGCCATACGGCCGATCTCCTCGGGCGCGAAGGGGCGGGTGCGGGCGGTGCCGAGCGCCAGGGCCGGCGCGCCGGGGAACGGCGGGGCGGTGTCGGGGATGGCCGCGAACACCAGCCAGTGCGGCGACAGCCCGCCCTCGGTGCCGCCGGACATGACGAACAGCACCTCCCGCTCCACGTCCTCCGTGCTGCGGCCCGAGAGCGATGCGATCGCCGCCTTCAGCGTCGCGGTGGCGAAGCCGCGGGTGAAGTCGTTGACGCAACCGTTGCCCTCGGTCTTGCCCAGCACGGCGACGATCCGCGCCGGGTCGAGCGCGCCCGCGCGCACCAGCGCCACCAGCCCGGACATGTCGTCCGGGCCGTCGGCGGGAATGCGATGAACCTGTGCCTGCGGCATGATCTCCTGCCCTGTCTGGCCGGGGCGAACCGGCGCAAAATCCGGGCAGGCGATGCAAGCCGCGTTCCGGGGCCGCGGCGCTCAGTCTCCGTCCATGCCGCCATGCGCGAGGTCGAGATCGGCGAAGCGGGTGAACTCGCCCTCGAAGAACAGGTCGATCTTGCCGGTCGGGCCGTGGCGCTGCTTCTCGATCAGCAGTTCGGCGCGGTTGTGGACCTGCTCCATGTCGCGCTGCCATTTCTCGACCGCGCTGTGGAACTTGTCGTCGTTGTCGAAGCCCATCTGCTTGGGGGCGCGCTGCTGGAGGTAGTACTCGTCGCGATAGACGAACATGACCACGTCTGCGTCCTGCTCGATCGACCCGGATTCGCGCAGGTCCGACAGCAGCGGCCGCTTGTCCTCCCGGCTTTCCACCGAGCGCGACAACTGCGACAGCGCCAGCATCGGCACGGCGAGTTCTTTCGCGATCGCCTTCAGTCCCTGGGTGATCTGGCTGATCTCCAGCACCCGGCTCTCCGGTTTGGTGCCGGCGGCGGGGCGCATGAGTTGCAGGTAATCGACCACCACCAGCGCGAGCCCCGAGGTGCGCTTGAGCCGCCGGCAGCGCGTGCGCAACGCCGAGAGCGTGATCGCCGGCGTGTCGTCGATATAGAGCGGCAGGGAGGCCAGCTCCCGGCTGACCTGCACGAAGCGGTCGAACTCCTTCTGCCCGATATCGCCGCGCCGGATGCGGTCGCCGGAGATGCGTGCCTCCTCGGCCAGCAGGCGGGTGGCAAGCTGCTCGGCGCTCATTTCCAGCGAGAACACGGCGACGGCGGCCTTCGCCACTGCGTTCGGGTCGCGCTCGCGCGCCTCGGCGGCGAGCGCGCGGGCGGCGCCGAAGGCGATCTTGGTCGCCAGCGCGGTCTTGCCCATGCCCGGCCGCCCGGCCAGCACCACGAGGTCGGAGGGGTGCAGCCCGCCGGTCTTCTTGTCGAGGTCGCGCAGGCCGGTGGACAGGCCAGAGACGTGGCCGGAGCGGTGAAATGCCCGCTCCGCCGCGTCGATCGCCTGCGTCAGCGCGCGCTCGAAGCTCACCAGCGCCTGCTCGCTGCCGCCGCGCGCGGCCAGATCGAACAGCGCTTGCTCGGCGGCCTCGACCTGACCGGCGCCGTCCAGTTCCGGCTCGGCGCCGAAGGCGTTGTTGACGACGGTCTCGCCGATATCGATAAGCTGGCGGCGCAGCCAGGCATCGTGGATGGCGCGGCCGTATTCGCCGGCGTTGATGATGCCGACCATCGCGGTCAGCAGTTGCGCCAGATAGGCGGTGCCACCGACCTCATCGAGGATGCCGGAATGCTCGAACTCCGCGCGCAGCGTCACCGCGTCGGCAAGCTGTCCGGCGTCGCAGCGGCGGGCGATGGCGGCGTAGATGCGGCCGTGGATCGGGTCGGCGAAATGCTGCGCGGCGAGGAAATCGCTCACCCGCTCATACGCCTTGTTGTTGGCGAGCAGCGCACCCAGCAGCGCCTGCTCGGCCTGCAGGTTGCTCGGCGGCAGCCGCTGCGACAGGCCCAGCAGGGGCGGGGCGGATTCGATCTGGTTCATGTTCCGGCAAGCATAGCGCAATGGCGCAGGGCGCGCCCTGTGGATTGCTGTGGATGACGGGGATGGCTGGCGGCGCGTCGGCGGCGTGGTACGCGCGCCGCGGCCTCTCAGCCCGCCGGCAGCACGCGCGGCGCCGCGCCTTCCCAGTCCTCGGCAGTGGCGCCGGTCAGCGTGCGCACCCGCGTCTCGTCGGCGGCCAGTTCCACCGCGGGCCCCGACCAGACCACCATCCCGTCATCCAGCACGAAGGCGTGATCGGCGACGGCGAGGCTCTGGCGCACGTTCTGCTCGACCAACAGCACCGAGATGCCCTCGGCGCGCATCCGCGCCACGATCGCGAACACCTCCTGGACCACGCGCGGCGCCAGACCTTGCGACGGCTCATCCAGGATCAGCAGCCGCGGGTTGAGCAGCAGTGCGCGCGCGATCGCCAGCATCTCCTGCTCGCCGCCCGAAAGCTGCCGGCCGCGATTGGACTTACGCTCGGCAAGGCGGGGGAACAGCGCGTAGATACGCTCGATCGACCAGTCGCCGGCGCGCCCGTTCGGAACCTTCAGGTTCTCCTCAACCGTCAGGTTGGGGAAGATGCGCCGCCCCTCCGGCACATAGCCCACGCCCAACGCGGCGATGCGGAACGGTGGCCAGCGCGTCGTGTCCTGCCCGAAGGTCACGATGCGCCCCTCGCGCGCCGGCGTCAGTCCCACCAGGCTGCGCAGCGTCGTGGTCTTGCCGGCGCCGTTGCGGCCGAGCAGCGTGGTGATCATGCCCTCGGCGACGTTCAGGCTGACGCCGTGCAGGATGTGGCTCTTGCCGTAGAAAGTGTGCAGCCCTGCGGCGGTCAGCGCGTCGGTCATGCCGCGCCGGCCTCGGCCACCTGGCCGAGATAGGCCGACTGCACCGCCGCGTCGGCCGCGATTTCCTCCGGCGTGCCCTCGCCGATCAGCGCCCCCTGATCCAGCACCGCGATGCGGTCGGCCAGGTGGAACACCACGCGCATGTCGTGCTCGATCAGCACGATGGTCAGCTCCCGCTCGCGGTGCAGGCGGCGGATCAGTTGCGTGATCTCGAAGGTCTCCTGCTCGCCCATGCCCGCCGTCGGCTCGTCCAGCAGCAGCAGGCGCGGGCGCAGCGCCAGTGCCATCGCGATCTCGGCGACACGCTGGTCGCCGTGCGCAAGCTCTCCCACCAGCCGCCCGGCCTTGGACATGAGCCCGGTCTGCGCCAGCATCTCCTCGACGTGCCGCGTGACGGCCGTGGTCGCCCTTCGGCTGATCCACGGCCGCAGCCGCATCCCCGAGGCCGTCTCGACCGCGATGCGCAGATTCTCGGCAACCGAAAGCTCGGGGAAGATCTCGGTGATCTGGAAGGTTCGCGCCATGCCCAGCGTGACGCGCCGCCACGGCGGCACCTGTGTCACGTCGCGTCCGTCGAACTGCACGCTGCCGCTGCTCGGCTGCACCGCGCCGCTGATCATGTTGAAGAACGTGGTCTTGCCGGCGCCGTTCGGCCCGATGATGGCGCGCAACTGCCCCGCCGGGACGCTCAACGACACGTTGCGCACCGCGACCAGGCTGCCGAACTGCTTGCTGACGCCCCGCACCTCCAGCAGGTTCATGCCACGCGCCTCTGCCGCAGCATCCCCAGCAGCCCGCGCGGAAAGAACAGCACCACCAGCACGAACAGCAGGCCGATGAACGACATCCAGTTTGTGGTCAGGCTGGAGACGTAGTCCTGCAACACCACGAACACCGCCGCGCCCAGCAGCGGTCCCCAGAACACGCGCATTCCGCCCATCACCGCCATGATGACGAGGTCGCCCGAGAGGCTGTAATACAGGTTGTTCGGGTCCGCGAAGTTGTTGAGCAGTGCATAGAGCGTGCCCGAGAAGCTGATGAACACGCAGGACAGCGCGAAGGCGATCCAGATATGCAGCTCGATCGGGATGCCGAGGAAGCGGGCGCGCCGCTCGTTCTCGCGGATCGCCAGCATGGTGCGGCCGAACGGGGAGCGCAGCAGCAGCGCCATGATCCCGACGGCGACCGCGAAGCAGACGAGCACGAAGTAGTAGAACAGCGTGCTGTTGTTCAGGATATCGACGCGCATCGGCCCGAACGCCAGCGGCTGGCGGGAGAAGCCGCGCAGCCCGTCGTCGCCGCCGGTCAGCGAATTCCAGCGATAGGCGATGTAGTAGAACACCTGCCCGAAGGCGATCGTCACCATCGCGAAGTAGATGCCGCGTCGGTGAACGATCAGTGCGCCCAGCAGCGCACCCGCGATACCGCCGGTCAGCGTGCCGAGCAGCATGGCAAGCGGCGTGCTGAGTGCCACAAATTTCAGCGCCAGCCCCGCCCCGTAGGCACCCAGCCCGAACCACGCGGCATGACCGAACGACAGCACGCCGGTGAAGCCGAGCAGGAAATTGAGCGACATCGCCGCCAGGCCAAGCACCAGCACGCGCGAGCCGAGCGCGGTATAGCCGCCCACCAGATTGAGCCAGAACGGCGCGGCCAGCAGCACCACCCAGATTGCCGCCAGCACCAGCCGGTTCGTCCGACCGCCGGCGTTCACGTCATCAGCCCTTCTTCGCCCATCAGCCCGCGCGGGCGCAGCAACAGCACCACCGCCATCAGCACATACATGACGGCATCGCTGGCCGAAGGGAAGAACACCGCGGTCACACCGGCGGCGACGCCGATCAGCAGCCCGCCAACCAGGGTGCCCGGCAGGCTGCCCACGCCGCCGACGATGATGGCGATGAAGCTCGGCATCAGCAGCCCGGCCCCCATCGTCGGATCAAGCCCCAACTGCCCGCCGGCGAGGACGCCCGACAGTCCGGCGAGGAAGATGCCGGCCGCGAAGTTCAGCGAGCGCAGCCGCCCGACATTGACGCCGAGGGTCGAGACGGTCTCCAGATCCAGCGTGCCGGCGCGGATGCGGATGCCGACGCGGGTGTAGCGCAGCAGCAGGAACAGCGCGGCAACGGCGACCGCGACCACAGCCACCATGAACAGCCGATAGCCGGTGATGAAGAACAGGCTGGCGCTCAGCGGCTGGTTGAGGAAGTCCGGCACCGTCACCGGCAGCCCCTGCGCGCCCCAGATGAAGCGCGTGCCGTCCTCGATCATGAACGCCAGCCCGAAGGTCAGCAGCAGGCTGTAGAGCGGATCGCGGCCGTAGAGCCGGCGGATCAGCAGCCGCTCCACCACCAGCCCGATCACGGCGGTCAGCAACGGGGCCACCAGCAGCGCGCCCCAGAAACCGAGGGCGGGCGTCAGTGCATAGGCAAGATATCCGCCGATGACGAGGAAGCCGCCATGGGCGAAGTTGATCACGCCGCTCAGGTTGATGATGAGCGACAGGCCGAGCGCCATGAGCACGTAGAAGGCGCCGATGATGAGGCCGTTGGTGACGTTGAACAGCAGCAGTTGCGTCATCGGCGCCGCGCGATCCCGACCGCCGCCGTCACGACGGCCAGGTCAGGTGGCAGCCGGTCTCGTCCACCGGCGGCGCGATTTCGTCGCCGGCGATCACGCGATCGACCTTAAACAGGTCGTCGGGGTCGTCGCTGCCGTGCTCCTGCGCCTCGCCTACGAATGCCGAGAGCATCAACTGATGGTCGCCGGCGCGGTAATAGACCTTGTTCGGCTGCAGCTTGATCTCCGGCGGCAGCTCGAACCCCCCCAGCGCGCGCGCCAGCTTCAGCCCATCCGTCGTCTTCTCCTGGGCTGCGATCAGCGCGAAGGTGTAGAGCGAGGTGAAACCGAACCAGTGCCGCGCGGTCGGCACCTTGCCGTTGTTGACCTTGCGGATGTCGGCGACGAACTCCGCGACGTGCGGCACGCCCGGCTGCTTCCAGTACCACTCGAACATCCAGGTGCCGACGCGCGCCTGCGGCGGCAGCGCCTCCAGCGACTCAAGCTCCTGCTGCGTGCCGGCCACCTTGACCTGTTTGTTGATGCCGAACTGCACGATCTGCTTGAGACAGTTGACCATGTCCTGGCCCTGTACCAGCAGGATCAGCACGTCCGGGTTGGCGGCGCGCGCCTTGATGAGATAGGCGGAAAAGTCGCTGGTGCCGAGCGGCGTCAGCTCGGCGCCCGTGACGGTGCCGCCCAGCTTCTTGAGGTTCGCTTCGATCGCCGATTGCAGCGTGTGCCCGAAACTGTAGTCCGGCGTGATGAAGTGCCACTTCTTACCATATTTCTGGAACAGCGTGCCGCAGACCGAATTGGCCTCCATGCGCGTGGTGTTGCAGACGCGCCAGACGTTCCACTTGCAGTCCTTGCCGGTGATCCCGTCGGTATGGCCGCCGGAGACGATGTGCAGGATGCGGTTCTGCGAGGACACCTGGGCGATCGCCTGCGCGATCGCCGAGTTCACGTCGCCGATCATGAAATCGACATGGTCGCGGTCGATCAGCTTGTGCGCCTTCTGCACGCCGGTGCCGACATCGTTGGCCGAATCCTCGACCAGCAGTTCGACCTGTCGCCCGAGGATGCCGCCCTTGGCGTTGACGCGCGACAGCGCCAGTTGCGCGCCCGTCACCTCGTCGCGCGCGACCGCGGCGTACGCGCCGGTCAGCGGATCGATCATGCCGATGCGCAGCGGTGTCTCCCCGCGCGCGGCGATGATGGTCGGGGCGGCGAGGGGGGCGAGTGCCGCCGCCGCTGCCGTTTTGATGATGGATCGGCGCCCGATCGCGCCGAGGCTGTTCATGCGGTCCATCCTGCCCTCCCGAACCGGCGGTTCATTCCGTCGCCTTGCGTGGGCGCCAGATGACACGCTGCACAACTTCGTGGCAATAGGGGCGCGGCCGGGTTAACCGGCTTTTAGTCCGCGGCATCGAACGGGTTGCTGGTGCCTCGGAACTCCAGCCGGATCGGCGTGCCGGGCAGGCCAAACGCCTCGCGCAGGCCGTTGACGAGGTAGCGGCGGTAGTCCTCCGGCGTCTGTTCCGCGCGCGTGCCGAACACGATGAAGGTCGGGGGGCGGGCCTTTGCCTGCGTCATGTAGCGCAGCTTCAGCCGCCGCCCATCCACCAGCGGCGGCGTGTGGCGGGCCAGCGCCTGCTCGAACCAGCGGTTCAGCTCCGCGGTCGGAAGCCGCGTGTTCCACACCGCATGCGCCTGCCGCACCGCCGGCAGCAGCCGTGCCACGCCTTCGCCGGTCAGCGCCGACAGCGCCACCACCGGCACGCCGCGCAACTGCGCCAGACTCGTCTGCAGCCGGTCGTCGATGGCGCGCCGGGCGGCGGCGCGGTCGGCGACCGCGTCCCATTTGGTCAGCGCGATGACGCAGGCGCGGCCCTCGCGCTCGATCAGCCGCGCGATCTGCAGATCCTGCTCGTGCAGCCCCTCCGTCGCATCGACCGCGAGCACCGCGACCTCGGCCATCTTCAGCGCCCCGATCGCAGCCCCGACCGAGAGTTTTTCCAGATCCTGTTCGATGCGCGCACGGCGGCGCAGGCCGGCGGTATCGACCAGCTCGATCGCCGTGCCGTCGGCGTCGTGCAGCAGCACCGCGACGGCATCGCGCGTCAGCCCCGGCTCCGGCCCGGTGATCATCCGCTCGGCGCCGAGCAACCGGTTGACCAGCGTCGATTTGCCCGCGTTCGGGCGGCCGACCACGGCGAGCTTCAGCGGCCGCTCGGCCTCGGCCTCGGCCGGTTCGGCGGCAGGCAGGCGGTCGGCGATCTCGGCCATCAGTTCGGACAGCCCCTCGCCGTGCTCGGCCGAGACCGCGACCGGCGTGCCCAGCCCCAGCGCATAGGCGTCCAGCGCCGCCGCGGCGCCGGCGCGGCCCTCGGCCTTGTTGGCGACCGGCAGCACCGGTCGGCCCTGCCGGCGCAGCCAGGCGGCGAAATGCTCGTCCGCCGGGGTGACGCCGGCGCGCGCGTCGATGACGAACAGCACCAGATCGGCCGCCGCCACCGCGGCGGCGGCAGAGGCGTGCATCCGCCCCGCGAGCGATGCCGGCGGCGCCTCCTCCAGCCCCGCGGTATCGACCAGCCGGACGGTGCGTCCACGCAACGTCGCCTCCGCTTCCTTGCGGTCGCGGGTGACGCCGGGCGTGTCGGCGACCAGCGCCGCGCGCCGGCCGGCGAGGCGGTTGAACAGCGTCGATTTGCCGACATTCGGCCGGCCGGCGATCACCACGACGGGCAGCATGGCGTTCAGCGCAGCGCGACCAGCGTCGCGTCCTTGCCGACCATGAACAGGGTGCGGTCGGCCACCACCGGCGAGACGATCGACTCCGCCGGCACCGGCTGGCGGCCGATGACCGCGCCGTTGACCGGGTTGACCACCAGAGCTTCCCGGCTGGTGCCGACCAGGATCAGCCGGCCGCCGGCCAGCACCGGCCCGTACCAGTCGATTGGGCCCTTCTTGTCCTTTTCGTTCTTGTAGAGCGGCAGTTGCGTCACCCACGGCACGCTGGCGTCGTTGCGGTTGATTGCGCCGAGCAACTGGTCTGCCGTCAGCACGAACAACCAGTCGCCTGCAAGCCACGGCGACTGCCAGGCGGCCATGTCACGCTCCCACAGCCGCCGCCCGGTCCGCAGGTCGAGGCTGACGAACAGCCCGCCCATACCCGCCGCATAGACACTGCCGTCGGCGATCACCGGCAGCCCGGTGATCGTGGAGAAGTCGAGCAGCGGGTCGCGCCCCTGCGAGGACAGGCTGTCGGTCCATGACACCGCCCCGGACAGGGCGCGAAGGCACACCAGGTCGCCTGTCCCGAAGCCACCGACCAGCAGGTCGTCGGCGAAGGCTGGGGAGGGCAGGCCGAGCACCAGGGTCGGCGTCGTCGTTCCCTGGTACGTCCATTGGTGGCTGCCGTCGGACTTGCTGACCGCGATCATCTGCTCGGCCAGCGTCGGCACGTACAGCCGGTCGCCGGCAATGGTCGGCGCGGCGCGTGCGGGAGAGTCGAGCGCCTGGCGCCAGCGCACCTTGCCGGTCGCGGCGTCCAGTGCGAGCAGCGCCATCAGGCCGGTGCTCGCGTACAGCGTGTCGCCGTCGAGGGCCACGCCGCCGCCGAGATTGGTGCTGCGGGTTTTCGGCAGTTCGGTGACGGTGCGCCACAGTTGCGCACCGGTCCTTTGGTCATAGGCGCTGACCACGGCGTCGCTGTCCATCGCGAACACCCGTCCGCCGCCGACCACCGGGGTCGCGGTGATGCGCCGGCGATAGCCGCTGGGTGCGCCGATCTTGGCGCTCCATGCGACCTGAAGCGCCCCGCCGAACGCCGGGTTGCCGGGCGCGTGGGCCGGGGTGCCACCCGACTGCGGCCAGGTCGCCTCGGCCGTCTCCGGCGGCAGCGTAACGGTGTGCCCGGCCGCATTGTCCACCTTCAGGCCACGCTGTGTCCCGCCGATCCCGATACGGGTACCCACCAGCGGTTTCTTCGTCTCGCCGAACCAGCGGTCGAGGGTCTCGCAGCCCGTGGCCGCCAGCGGCAGCAGCAGCGCGGCACGGCGTGTCAGGCCCGGGGTCCGGGCGGGCAAGCGTTCGGTCATGGTCAGGAGCCGATCCGCGCCAGCAATCCCTGCGCCCGCTGGCGCACCCCGGCCGGCGCCGTCAGATCCTGTGCCAGCGCGGTCAGCGCCGCGCGCGCCGCCGCGGTCTTGCCCTGGCGCAGATCGAGCATCGCGAGCGTCTCATTGGCCAGCGGATGGAACGGATTGTCGGCCGGCGTCAGCTTGCTCAGTCGCGCCGCAACCTGGGCCGGATCGCCCTGGTCGACGTGGTGCATCGCCCATTGCAGGCTGGCGGCGTCGCGCAGCAGCGGATCGGCGGCGTCGTCGCCGGCCACCTTGTCCCACAGCGCGCTGGCCCCGGCGAGGTCGCCGGTCTGCGCCCTCAGCCCCGCCTCGCGCAGTCGCGCCAGGGTGCGATAGCCGTCGGGTGCGGTGGCAGCGATGGCGGCGAACTGGTCGGCGGCTGCCGCGCGCGCCGGGCCCTTCAGCGCATCGGCGGTCTGCACCGCCGCCATGAATTTGTCGGCCACTGCATTGATGCGCTTCTGCTCGCGCCATTCCCAGGCACGCCAGGCGCCCGCCGCGACCACCACCAGGACCGCTGCCCCCACCAGCATCCCGCCATAGCGTTTCAGCCACGCCTGGGCGCGATCGGCGCGTAGGTCTTCCTCGACTTCGTCGAAAATGTCGGGCACGGCAATCCTCGGCGGGGACGGGAAGCAAAGGATAGCGGGCGGGTGGCCAGCGGGCAAATTGGGCGCAGCCCAGCCTTGCGCCACGGCGGTTGGCCGACTTCCTCGCTTTGGCGATACTGACACGCCGGCAGGATCAATTGATGCAGAAACAAATCGCCGCCCCGCTCGGGATCGCCGCCGCCGAGGGCACCGTGTTCGCGGTCGTCGGCGCCCTGTCGTTCTCGCATCTGCTCAATGACACCATGCAGTCGCTGATCCCGGCGCTGTATCCCATGCTGAAATCCAATCTCGGCCTGAGCTTCAGCGAGGTCGGGCTGATCACGCTGGCCTTCCAGCTTACCGCCTCGCTGATGCAGCCGATCGTCGGGCTGGTTACGGATCGCCGGCCGATGCCGTACTCGCTGGCAGCGGGCATGGGGAGCACGCTGTGCGGCCTGCTGCTGCTCTCGCGCGCGGGCAGCCTGCCGCTGGTCTTGCTGGCGGCGGCGATGATCGGCTTCGGCTCGGCGGTGTTCCACCCGGAGGCGTCGCGGATGGCGCGCTACGCCTCCGGCGGCCGGCACGGGCTGGCGCAGTCGGTATTTCAGGTCGGCGGCAACACCGGCGCCGCGCTTGGGCCGCTGCTCGCCGCCTTCGTGGTGCTGCCGGGCGGGCAGCGCAGTGTCGCGTGGTTCGCGCTGATCGCGCTGCTCGGCATGGCGGTGCTGACCGGCGTGGGCACCTGGTTCGTCCGCCGGCAGGCGGCGCGCGGCCGCCGCGCGCGCCCGCAGACCGGCGCCGTGGCGCCCGGCCTGTCGCGCGGGCGGGTGGTCGCCTCGGTCGGCGTGCTGCTGGCGCTGATCTTCTCGAAATTCTTCTATCTCGCCGGCATCAGCTCCTACTTCACCTTCTACCTGATGCAGAAGTTCGGCGTGTCGGTGCGCGATTCGCAGATCGACCTGTTCATCTTCCTCGCCGCGACCGCGGTCGGCACGTTCTTCGGCGGGCCGCTCGGTGACCGGATCGGCCGGCGTTACGTGATCTGGGGGTCGATCCTGGGTGTGCTGCCGTTCACGCTGGCGCTGCCCTATGTCGGCCTGACCGCCACGCTGGTCCTGGCGGTGCCGATCGGGCTGATCCTGTCCTCGGCCTTCCCGGCGATCCTGGTCTATGCGCAGGAACTCATGCCGGGAAGGGTCGGCACGATCTCCGGGCTGTTCTTCGGCTTCGCCTTCGGCATGGGCGGCCTGGGCGCCGCGGCTCTTGGGGAGCTTGCCGACCTGACCAGCATCGAGACGGTGTACCGCATCTGCGCCTTCCTGCCGGCGATCGGCCTGCTGACCGTGTTCCTGCCGAACGTGGAGCGACGCCCCCTCTGAGCGGCGACAGGTTCCGGCGCCGCCGCACCGCTGCTAGAAGGGCGCGCGCCAGCAGGATGCCGTCTCGCATGACCATGCCCCTTGCCTCCATGACCGGCTTCGCCCGCAGCGCCGGTACCAGCGACGGGCTGGCCTGGGCGTGGGAGCTGCGCAGCGTCAACGGCCGCGGCCTCGATCTGCGCCTGCGCCTGCCGCCCGGCTTCGACGCGCTGGAACCCGCGCTGCGCGAGGAGGCCGGCCGCGCGCTCAAGCGCGGCAATGTCACCGCCAACCTGGCCGTCCGGCGGGAGGACGCCCCACGCCTCGCGCCCGACCCGGCGGCGCTGGAGCAGGTGCTGGCGCTGGCAACCGCGCTCGCCGCCCGCATTCCCGGTGCACCGCCGCCGCGTGCCGATGCGCTGCTGGCGCTGCCCGGCATCCTGCGCGCCGCACCGACCGACGAGGCCGCGATCACCGACGCGCAGACGGCCGAAATCCGCGCCGGCTTTGCGGGCGCGCTCACCGATCTGGTCGCTGCGCGGCGCGGCGAGGGCGCGCGGCTGGCCTCGGTGCTGGACGCGCTGCTGGCCGAGATCGCGGCGCTGCACACCCGCGCCGCCGCCGAGGCCGCCGATCAGCCCGCCGCCCACCGCGCGCGATTGATGGAGAACCTGCGCGGACTGCTCGACGAGTCCCCGTCGCTGCCGGAGGAGCGGATCGCGCAGGAAGTGGCCCTGCTCGCCGCCCGCTCCGACGTGCGCGAGGAACTCGACCGGCTGGCGAGCCACATCGCCGCCGCGCGCGCACTGCTGGCGGAGGGCGCGCAGGTCGGCCGGCGGCTCGACTTCCTGGTGCAGGAGTTCAACCGCGAAGCCAACACGCTGTGCAGCAAATCCGCTTCGGTCACGCTGACGGCGACGGGGCTGGCGCTGAAATCCGCGATCGAACAGTTGCGCGAGCAGGTGCAGAACATCGAATGACCATCGCCCGACGCGGAGTCTGCCTCGTCATCGCCGCTCCCTCCGGCGCCGGCAAAAGCTCGATCACGCGCGCGCTGCTGGCCGAGGACCAGACGCTGCTGCTCTCGGTCTCCGTCACCACGCGCGCCCCGCGCGCCGGCGAAGTCGAAGGCGAGCACTACTATTTCCGCAGCGCGGAGGAGTTCGCCGCAATGGTGGCGCGTGGCGAGCTGCTGGAATGGGCGCAGGTGTTCGGCCGCGGCTACGGCACGCCGCGCGCGCCGGTCGAAGCCGCGCTGGCGCGCGGGCAGGACGTGCTGTTCGATATCGACTGGCAGGGTTTCCGCAAGCTGCGCGCGGCGCTTCCCGGCGACGTCGTCGGCCTGTTCGTGCTACCGCCCTCCCTCGCGGAGCTGGAGGCGCGGCTGCGCTCCCGCGGCGCCGATGGCGAGGCGGAGATCGCCCGCCGCATGGACGCGGCGCGCGACGAGATGAGCCACGCGCCGGAATTCGACCACGTGCTGGTCAACCGCGATTTCGCTCACTCGGTTGCCGCCGCGCGCGCGGTGCTGGCGGCGGCGCGGCTGGCGACGCACCGGCTCACCGGCCTCGGCGGCTTCCTCGCCGAATTGCATGCGGGGTGACGGCGCCGACTCCCCGCGGCGCGGGCGCCCGGCGCAGGAGCGTGCATCATGACCCGCCTCATCGGCATGACCTGGGACCATCCCCGCGGCTACGATCCGCTGGTCGCGTGCAGCGACATCTGGCGCGCGCGCAGCGGCGTCGAGATCGCCTGGGAACGCCGCTCGTTGCAGGACTTCGAGTCCTATCCGGTCGAGGACCTCGCGCGCCGCTACGACCTGATCGTGATCGATCATCCGCATGTCGGGCTGGTGGCGCGCGATGGCTGCCTGCGTCCGCTCGATGCGACCGGCCAGGACGCGATCGGCCCGTCGCTCGCGAGCTATCAATGGGACGGCCAACTCTGGGCGCTGCCGATCGACGCGGCGACACAGGTGTCCGCATGGCGGCCCGACCTGCTGGACGCCGCGCCGACCGCGTGGGCCGAGGTGGAGGCGCTGGCGCGCGCGGGGCGCGTGCTGGTGCCGCTGCGCGCGCCGCACGCGCTGATGGCCTTCTACACGCTCGCCGCCAATGCCGGGCATCCGTGCGGGGCCGAACCCGGCCGGCTGATCGACCCGGCCGCCGGCGCGGCGGTGCTGGAGCGGCTGCGCGCGCTCGCCGCGCATCTCGATCCGGCCTGCTTCGCGCTCGACCCGATCGCGGTGTTCGAGCGGATGGCGCGCCCTGACTCCGCCATCGCCTGCGTGCCGCTGATCTACGGCTATGTCAGCTACGCGCGGGCGGGATTTCGCGAGCGGCGCATCGCGTTCGCCGACCTGCCGCTGCCGGACGCGCGCGGCGGCACGCTCGGCGGCACCGGGATCGCTGTCTCGGCGTTCTCGCGCGAACCGGAGGCAGCCGTCGCGGCGGCGGCGTGGTTCGCCTCGGCCGAGGCGCAGACCGGCGCCTACGCGCAAGCCGGCGGCCAGCCGGCGCATAGGCTCGCGTGGCACGACGCGGCGCTGGACGCCGCCTGCTTCGGCTTCTTCAGCGCCACGCGGCGGACGCTGGAGCGGTCCTATGTGCGCCCGCGCGGCCCCGGCTACATGCCCTTCCAGGCCTGGGCGAGCGAGCGTGTCGCGCAGGCGCTGCACGACGGCGACCTGCGCGGCGCCGTCTCGGACCTCAACGCGGCGTTCGCCGCAACGGCAGCAGCAGCGCCGCCGGCACGACATTGAGCACCGCCGCGCCGACCAGCAGCAGCGTCGCGTGCTCGCCCACGCGCGCGATCAGCAGCCCGCCCAGTGCCGGCACCGCCGCCTGCGCCACCAGCGAGGGCATCGCCAGCCGTCCCATCAGCGTCGCGTAGCCGCGCTGCCCGAACAGCGCCAGCGGCACCGTGCCGCGCACGATCGAGCGGATGCCGCTGCCCGCGCCGTACAGCACGATCGCCGCCGCCGCCGCATGTGCGTCCGCCACCAGCAGCGCCAGCCCCAGCGCCACCGTCACCGTGGAGACCAGCATCGTCCACACCGGATGTGCGGCGCGCCCCGCGACCATCTCGATCAGCCGCGCGCCGACCTGCGCCGGTCCGATCAGCGCGCCGAGTGCCACCGCCTGCGCCAGCCCGATGCCGCGGTCGCGCAGCAGCGTCAGCAGATGCACCGCCACCATCGTCATCACCACCGAGGCGATGGTCAGGCTCGCCGCCACCAGCGCGAGCGCCAGCCGCCGATGCGGCAGCGGCGGCGGTTCGGCCGCCTGCGCGTGGTCGCGCGGCGCGGCCGGCGCCGGATCGTCCGGCAGCACCAGCAGATAGAGCGGCAGCACCGCGAGCAGCAGGATCGCCGCCAGCCCCAGGCAGGCGCCGCGCCAGCCGAGATGCGTCTGCATCAGCGCGGTCAGCGGCCAGCAGACGGTGCTGGCGAAGCCGCCGAACAGCGTCACCTGCGTGATCGCCCCGCGTGCCTGCGCGCCGTACAGCCGCCCGAGCGTGGCGAACGCCGGATCGTACAGCCCGGCGCCCATCCCCGCGCCAACGATTGCCCAGGCGGCGTAATAGACCGAGAGCGACGGCGCGGCGGCCATCAGCGCCAGCCCGGCCGCCAGCAGCGCCGCACTCGCCGCCAGCGCCGGCCGCCCGCCCCGCGCCTCGATCAGCCGCCCCACGCGCGGCGACACCAGCCCCGAAACCAGAAACCCCAGCGACGCCCCGCCGACCACCCAGGGCAGGCTCCAGCCGGTCGCGCGCGCGATCGGGTCGGCCAGCACCGCAATTAGATAGTAGCTCGACCCCCAGGCGATGATCTGCCCGACCCCGATCCCGCCCACCACCAGCCAGCGCGGGTGGGCGAGCGGGCCGGTCAGGAACCCTCCCGCGCGCGGCGTGCGGCGTAGGTGCGCAGATGAAGATACGCGAGGCGCAGCAGCGGCGTCGCCACGCCGTGCTGGTCCGCGCGCGTGATCAGGTCGCCCAGCACGTGATCCGCCTCGGTCGGCCGGCCCGCCTCCATGTCGCGCAGCATCGAGGCGGCGGCGGGCGAGCCGTCGGTGACCAGGCTCTTCGTCGCCGACTCCAGAAAAGCCGGACGCGGCGCCCGGCCGCACGAAGCGGCCGTCGCGCGCGACTCCTCCAGCAGCGCGAGGATGGTCTCGCGCCCGCCGGCCGCGAGAATGTCGCCGATCGTGCCGCGCATCAGACAGGTGGCGCCGGCCAGCGTGGACAGCACCACCCATTTCTCCCACATGTCCTGCATCACGTCGTCGCTGGCGCGCGCACCGACTTTGGCATCCTGCATGAACTCCAGGATCGCCCGCACGCGCGCGCTGCTCCCGCCCGCGATCTCGCCGAAGGTGAGGCCTTGCATCGGCATGAGCTGGCGCACCTCGCCCTCGGCCCCAAGTGTTGCGATGACGACGACGGTGCCGCCCAGCACATGCTCGGCCCCGAACCGGGCGGCGAGCGCATCCAGATGCCGCATCCCGTTCAGCGTCGGCAGGATCGCGGTCTGAGGCCCGACCGCCGGCGCGAAATCCTCCATCGCGGCGGCGAGTCCGTACGATTTCGTCGCGACAAGAACGAGGTCGTACGCCCCGTCGATTTCGCCGGCGACGACGGTACGTGGCACGATCGAAAAATCGCCATGCGGACTGACGACGCGCAGCCCGCGTTCGGCCAGTTGCCGCGCCCGCGCGGGCCGGACGAGGAACGTGACGTCGCGTCCGGCCTCCGCCAACCGCGCCCCGAAATATCCGCCCAGCGCCCCCGCGCCGACCACCAGCATCCGCATCGCGTCACCCCTGTCAGCGAAACCGCACCAGCCGCCCGCGCGGCGCCCCGATCACTTGGTCCTCGCGCATCACCGCCGCCCCGCGTACGATGGTCGCAACCGGCCAGCCTGTCACCTGCATCCCCGCGAACGGCGTCCAGCCGCAGGGCGAGGCGATCCAGCTTTCCTCGATGGTTCGCCGCGCGCGCAGATCGACCAACGTGAAATCCGCATCATAGCCGGCGGCGAGCCGCCCCTTGCCGACCACGCCATAGACCCGCGCCGGCCCCGCGCACAGCAGATCGACGAGCCGCGGGAGCGTCAGCCGCCCCGCGCTCACATGATCCAGCATCACCGGCACCAGCGTCTGCACGCCGGTCAGCCCCGCCGCACACTGGGGCCATGGCCGTTCCTTCGCCGCGCGCGAATGCGGCGCGTGGTCCGAGCCGATCGTGTCCACCGTGCCGTCGCGCACGGCGGCCCACGCCGCCTCCCGATGCCGCGCGTCGCGGATCGGCGGGTTCATCACCGCGAAGCCGCCGAGCCGCTCATACGCCTCCGGCGCCACCTGCGTCAGATGGTTCAGCAGCACCTCGACCGTGCAGACGTCGCGAAAGTCACGCACGTAGTCGAGTTCCTCGGCCGTCGAGACGTGCAGGATATGCGCCGGCCGTCCCGTCGTTTGTGCCAGCGCCAGAATCCGCCGCGTGCCGAGGAACGCGCATTCCACGTCGCGCCATTCCATGTGCAGCGCATACGGCCCGCCCGAAGCGAACATCCCCCGCCGCGCCTGCAGGCGATACTCGTCCTCGCTGTGATAGGCGATGCGCCGCCGCCCCGATCGCATCACCCGCTCCAGACTTTCGTCATCCTCCACCAGCAGATCGCCGGTCGAGCTGCCCGCGAACACTTTTATTCCACAGACGCCGCGCGCGCTTTCCAGTTCGGCGAGCGACGCGATGTTGCTCTTCGTGGCGCCGACATAAAGCCCCATGTCGCACCACGCGTTTTGCTCCGCGTAGTCCTGCTTCCACGCGAGGCTTGCGGCGTCGGTGATCGCGGGCGAGGTGTTCGGCATGTCGAACACCGCCGCGATGCCGCCCAGCA
>JAKADX010000074.1 GCA_021818505.1 Pseudomonadota bacterium | reverse complement strand
TTCCGATCTTGAAGATCACGCTCGATCCCGATGCGCTGGTCGGCGAGTTGCCGGTGGCGAGCCGTCAGCTTGTCGCGATCTGCCGTGCCATGGCGGCGAAGGCGCGGTTCCTGATCATGGACGAGCCGACCGCCTCGCTGACGCGGCGCGAGGTGGAGACGCTGCTGGCGCTGACGTTGGAACTCCGGCGCCACGGCGTGACTATCGTGTTCGTCAGCCACCGGCTGAAGGAGATCATGGCGATCGCCGAGCGCGTCAGCGTGCTGCGCGACGGCCGGATGCTCGGCACCTTTGCCGCCGCCGAGATGGACGACCGGCGGCTCGCGGTGCTGATGACCGGCAAGGAGTTTCACTACCAGCCGCCGCGGGCCGAGGCGTCCGACACGCCGCCGGTGCTGGAGGTGCGCAATCTGCGGCGCGAGGGCGAATACGCGGACGTGAGCTTCACGCTGCACCGTGGCGAGATTCTCGGCATCACCGGGCGGCTCGGCGCCGGGCGGTCGGAATTGGCGCTGTCGCTGTTCGGCATGACGCGGCCGGACGGCGGCGAGATCCTGCTGCACGGCACGCCCTTGCGGTTGGGCAGCAACCGCGATGCGATCGCGCACGGCATCGCCTATGTGCCGGAGGACCGGCTGACGCAGGGGCTGGTGGTGGCGCAGCCGATCGCCACCAACATCATCGTCACGGTGCTGAACAGCCTGCAACGCGCGCTGGGCCTGATTCCGCCGCGCGTGCGTGCGGATGCGGCCGAACGATGGATCCGCAGCCTCGCGATCAAGGTGCCGAGTGCCGAGCACGCGGTGCGCACGCTCTCGGGCGGCAACCAGCAACGCGTGGTGCTGTCGAAATGGCTGGCAACCGAGCCGGAAGTGCTGATCCTCGACACGCCGACGGCCGGCATCGACGTGAACGGCAAGCACGGCATCTATGAGATCGTGGCGCGCCTGGCCGCCGAGGGCATGGCGGTGATCATGATTTCCGACGAGGTGCCGGAGGTGTATTTCCACTGCCACCGGGTACTGGTGATGCGCGAGGGACGCCTGGTCAGCAGCTTCGCGCCAGGCGAATCGCGCGAAGCCGACATCGAAGAGGCGGTGGATGCGTAGGATCGCGTCGAGCCACGAGGGACGGCTGTTCGTCGTCGTGGTGGTGATGATCGTCGCCCTCGCGCTGACCACGCCGCATTTCTTCACCTTGCAGAACCTGTTTGACCTGATGACCAGCTACGCCTTCACCGGCATCCTCGCCGCCGGGTTGCTGGTGGTGCTGATCTCCGGCGGCATCGATATCTCCTTCACCGCCACCGCATCCGTCGCGCAATACGTGGCGATCTCGGCCGCACTTGCCTGGCCGCTTGGCTGGGTCGGGATGTTCGCGGTCGCGATCGCGGTTGGGCTGGCGCTCGGGCTGATCAACGCGCTGCTGGTCAGCACGCTGCGCATCTCAAGCATCATCGTCACCATCGCGACGCTGAACATCTATTACGGCGTGCTCGTGTTCCTGACCAAGGGCAACTACATCTACACGCTGCCGGACTGGTTCGGAGGCGGCATCAACTGGCCGCTGCTGTCCGCCCACCACCAGACCTACGCGGTGAACCTGCAGATCCTGCTGATGGTGGTGACGTTCGCCGCGGTGTGGCTGCTGCTGGCGCGCACCAGCATCGGGCGGCAGATCTATGCGCTCGGCGGCAATCGCGACGCGGCCGAGCGCGCCGGCTTCAACGTCTTTCGCCTGAACCTTTTGGCCTACGGCCTGATGGGGGCCTGCGCCGGCGTCGCGGCGCTGGCACAGGCACAGCTTGACCAGTCAGTGATGCCGACCTCGCTGGTCGGCAAGGAACTGCACGTGCTGGCCGCCGTCGTGCTGGGTGGGGCGAGTCTGCTCGGCGGCGTCGGCAGCGTGCCTGGCGCGATCCTCGGCGTGGCGCTGCTGGCGGTGTTGGAGAACGGTCTCATCATCGCCGGTGTCCCGTCTTACTGGCTGGATTTCTTCGCGGGCGTTGTCATCCTCGTTGCGGTCAGCAGCACGGCGCTGGAATTGCGCGGACGCCATCGCGCCCGACCGGCGGCGACGGCATGAGGGCGGCGTTGCAGGACACCAAGCCGGCCCGACGTGCCGCACCGGCGCTGCGGCTCGACCCGACCAATCTGCGGCTGCTGGTCTTGCTGGCGCTGCTGGTGCTGCTGTTCTGGGCGGTGATCGGGCCGAAGGTGCTGGCGCCGCCGACCTTGCAGTCGATGGCGTTCCAGATGCCGGAACTCGGCATCCTATCCCTGGCGATGATGGTCACGCTGCTGTCGGGCGGTCTCGATCTGTCGATCATCGCCACCGCCGATCTGTGCGCGCTGACCATCGCCTTCGTGCTGACCCGCCATCCCGAGGCGGCGGGATTGGCGTTTCTCGGCTGGCAGGTGCTGGCGGTGGTGGCGGGCATCGCGGTGGCGCTGGCGATCGGGCTGCTGAACGGGTTGGTCATCGCCTATGTCGGCGTCTCGCCGATCCTGGTCACGCTGGGCACCATGACGCTGGTGCGCGGGGCGGCCATCGGCATGACGCACGGCAACGTGCTGTCGGGGTTTCCGCCCTGGCTGCTCTACATCGGCAACGGCACGCCGCTCGGCATTCCCGCGCCGCTGATCGTATTCGCTCTGATCGCGCTGCCGGTCGCGATCATGCTGACGCGCTCGCCCTTTGGCATCGCGGTGGCCATGATCGGTTCCAACGAGCAGGCGACGCGCTTCTCCGGCGTCGATACGCGGCGCGTGCTGCTCAAGGTGTATCTGCTCTCGTCGCTGCTCTCGGCGGCGGCGGCGCTGGTGATGATGGCGCGCTTCAACTCCGCCAACGCCGATTACGGCCAGAGCTTCCTGCTCGTCACGATCCTCGCCGCCGTGCTCGGCGGGGTGGATCCGATGGGCGGATTCGGAAAAGTCAGCGGCGTGGTGCTGGCGCTGATCGTGCTGCAGTTCATCTCCTCGGCGTTCAACCTGCTCGGCATCAGCGAGTTCCTCACGCTCGCGATCTGGGGCGGCGTGCTGATCGCTGCGGCCGGCGTGCCGATGCTGCGCGGCGCGCTGCGCCCGCGTCTATAGCGCTGCCCGAGACCGTAGCCGTACCGGCCCCGTATCGTCCCAATAGCTGAGCATCGGCACGACCCGAATTCGTATCTGAGTGACGCCAGAACATTGCAGCGACGCGTTGCCGTCCGTCCAGCGCCAATGCGGCTCTGCGGCATACCAGCCGGTCCCGAACGCTGCATCGTCCAAAGCGAGCGCCCGTCCATCAGCGACAAACTGTGCCAAGGCTACACCGAGCGGCCGACAGTCCTCACTCTCTGGCACCACATACGCCGGGATGGCCCGCCGCGACACCAACTGCAGCTCCCCGATGCCATGCGGCAGGAGGAATCTGTAGCTCGTACCGTCGCATACCGGGTCGATGCGCGTGCCGTCCGCGCGTAGGTGCAAATCAGGATCGGCAATAAGCCGATGGCCGATCTTCGCTGCGTGTCGCAGAAGTTTCGACTTGATGGCGGCGAGCTTCGCTCCAGTCGAGACCAGCTTCGCGCACCCCTTGGCGTGCCAGACCGCGCGCGCGAAATCGGGATGCGCCGTGACCACGCTTCCGCCCTCGATGAACGCCGCGCGGTTGCCGGTATCCAGATAACTTTCCGCCGGCAGTCCCTCGGCGAGCAGCACGCCGTGGGCCGGCAGTTCGACATGCCAGTAGGTCACGGCATCGACCGCTTCTTGCCGCACGGTCGCATCATTGAGCAGGTAGCGCACCGGGATCAGCACGCCATCGACGAACACTGCATGATCCGGCGACAGCAGCACGTCGCGCTGCGGGCGTCCCAGCCCGAACGCGTGCGCTGCGACGCGCACCGGCCACACGTCCTCGGGCCGCGGATGGCGCCTGCAATCGACGCTGCGATGGCCGAGCCACGTCACTGGCGCGCTGCCGCCGTCGGCGAGGCGCACGCGATCGCCAACGCGCAAGTCCTCGACCCCGACTTCGCCGCGCTCGGTCGCGATGCGCGTGCCGGCGGCGTAGCACGGCGGGGCGCTGAGTACTGCCAGCGCGGCGTTGGCGAGCGCTTGCTGGCCGGTCTCGGTCGGATGCAAATGGTCCCAGAACAGATACTGGTTCTGCGCCGTGCCGGTCGCGGCCAGCGTGCCGCTGCTCGCGCTGGTGTAGTTGCCGCTCCACACCGGCGAGGTCACGTTGGTCAGCCCGTAGCTGCCCGGATTGGCGACCGCGTTGTCCAGCAGAGCGTACGCATCCAGGATGTGCACGTCGAGCGAGTCGGCGCTGGCGAGTGTCCCAAGCTGCGTGCTGAGATCGCTGTCGTACAGCGCGGTGAGTTGCGAGGCGGTGGCCGGCGTGACGCCGCCGGCCGCGCCGCTCATCACCTCCGGCGTCTTGCCCAGGTCGGGCACGTTCATCACCAGCACGTTCTTTGCCCCGTCTTTGGCAAGACCGCTGATGAAGGTGATCTCGTTGCTGACGGCGGCCTGCACGTCGGCGGTCTGCTGCGCGGCGCTCAGCCCGGTGCTGCCGAAGATGTCCAGCAGGTCGTTGGCGCCGATCGAGACCGTGTAGAGCGCGTTGGCCGCGGGACTCGGGAAGGCGGTGTTGAAGGCCTGAAGCTGCGCGGGCAGTGAGATCGCCATGAGCTGTGCGTTGCCGCCGTTCTGCGGCGTCGATCCGGTCTCGGCCCCGCCGAACGCGAAATCGGTCCCGAAAACAGCGCTCGGTGCCGGCACGCCCAGGCCGAGCGCCACCGACAGGTCCTGCACCCAGGTCGGGCCGTTGCTGAACACGTTGGCCGCGACCGGGCCGAGCGCCGTGCTGTAGAGTTCCCGGTAGTACGGCGGGGAGACCGGTTCCGTGGTGCCGAGGGTCTTGGTCAGCAGCGACAGATTGCCGGCATCCGACAGGCTGTCGCCGAAGGCGTAGAGCTTGCTGAAGGTCGGAGTCTGCGTCATGGGCGACGTCTTTCCTCCTGGTTCACCGCCATTACGCCAGACGCAGCGCCGCGGCGCCAGCGGCAATCGCGCCGGCCGCCGCCCAGCCGCGCGCCCCCGGCCGCTCGCCCAGCACCGCGCGGGCCAGCACCAGGCCGAACAGCATCGCCGTCTCGCGCAATGCTGCGACCGGCGCCACATCGGCCCGCGTCATCGCCCAGAGCGCCAGCGCATAGGCACCGATCGAGCACGCCGCTCCGCCGGCCGCGCGCAGCGCCTCCCGCCGTGTCGGCGGGCGCAGCGCGCCGAACCGGCGCAGCCATAGCAGTGTCGGTGTCGCGCTCAGCACGAACACCGCCAGCGCATAGCCGAGCGGGGAGCCGGAGACGCGCGCGCCGATCGCGTCGTTGACCGTGTAGCCGGCGATCACCACGGCATTGGCGAGCGCGAACAGCACTGCCGCCCGCTCCTGCGCGCCGCCGCGACGGCGCGCCAGCAGGGCGACCCCGGCGCAGATGGCGCCGATGCCCGCCCAGCCGACCCTCGACAGCCGCTCGCCGAGCAGCGCCCAGGCGGCGAGCGTCGTCAGCATCGGCGCGGTGCCGCGCATCAGGGGATAGGCCAGCGCCACGCCGCCATGCGTGTACGCCTCCGCGACCAGCGCGAAATAGAAGGTGTGCAGCACCATGGAGAGCGCCGCGTGCGGCCATGCGGCCGGCGCCGGCAGCCGCACCAGCAGCAGCGCCGCGCCAGCGATCAGCGCCGAGGCCCCCGCCAGCAGCGCGGTTTCCCGCCGCCGGTCGCCGCCGGCACGGATCGCGACGTTCCAGGCCGCGTGCAGGGCGGCGCCGAGCAGCACCGCCGCCATCACGGCCGCCGACACTCCGGCCTATGTCCCCGATTGATCCGCCGGCGGCGGATCGAGGTAGAGAGGGCTGACCAGATAGCGGCGCAGCCAGAACCGGCTCAGCACGCCGATGACCGCGGCTACCGGCACCGCCAGCAACACGCCCAGGAAGCCGAACGCCGCCCCGCCGGCGAACAGCGCGAAGATCACCCAGACCGCGTGCAGCTCCACCCGGTCGCCGAGGAAGCGCGGGTAGATCACGTAGCCTTCCAGCAGGTTGCCGGCGATGAACACCACGGCGACCTCGGCAACGCCGGTCCAGGTCGGGAACTGCGCGAAGGCCAGCCCGATCGAGGTGACGGCGCCGGTGATGGTGCCGACATAGGGGATGAACGACAGCACGCCCGCCGTCAGCCCCACGATCAGCCCGAGATCGAGCCCGACCATCGACAGCCCGACGGCATAGAACACCGCCAGCACCAGGCAGCACACCGCCTGCCCGCGCACCCAGGCGGACAGGATGCGATCGACCTCGCGCGCCTGGGCGCGAAGCACGCCGGCATAGCGGCGCGGCAGCCAGCCATCGACGCGCGCGACGATCCGCGGCCAGTCGCGCAGCAGGTAGAACGCCACCACCGGCGTCACCACCGCCAGCGAGATGACGTTGAACAGCGCGAAGCCGCCGCCGATCAGCCGACTCAGCGCGCTGCTGAGGAAGGACAGCATCGCACCGGCCTGGCCGCTGACCAGGTCGCGCAGCTTCTCATCGACATATTCCGGACCCAGCCGTTCCTGCAACTGCACGATTACATGGGCCGCGAACTGGCGCAGATCCTCGACATAGCTCGGCACGCGGCCGATCAGCAGCCCGATCTGTGAGATGATCAGCGGGTAGAGCAGCAGCGCGAACAGCAGCCCAGCAGCGATCAGCGCGAAGATCAGCAGCAGCGCCGCCGCCCCGCGCGGCACGCCGGCACGGGTCAGCTGGCTGGTCGGCGGGTCCAGGAAATAGGCGATCCCCGACGCCGCCACGAACGGCAGCAGCACGGAGGCGAACAGTTGCAGCGCCAGCCAGGCCACCACCAGCAGCCCCACCAGCAGCGCGATCCGTTGCGCCCGCGTCGCCTCGCGCGGCCCGGACGGAGCGGCCTGGGGCGGCGCGGCGGGGGACGCGGACGGCGCTGCGGCGAAGCGTACCGCTTCCTTGAGCGACGACTCGCTCATCGCGTTCGCGCCGCCTGCGCGACATAGGCCGCACCCGAGGCGAGCGTGCTCGCCGTCACCGACCACACCAGCGCGGGCAGCAGCGGCGTGGAGACGCCGAGGCCGGCATGGAGCAGTGCCACGGCGACCAGTGCAATCTGCAGCACCGTGTTGAGTTTGGAGACCATGAGCGGCCGGATCACCACCGGCATTCCGAGCACCGACAGCGCCAGCACCCCGCCGACAATCACCACGTCGCGGAACACGACCAGGATGGCGAGCCAGTCGGGCAGCACATGCACCGCCGCGAGTGTCACGTACATGCTCACCAGCAGGGCCTTGTCCGCGACCGGGTCAAGCAGGGCGCCGACAGTGGTCGGGCCGCGTCGGCGCGCCAGCCAGCCATCGATCGCGTCCGATCCGCCGGCGGCGATGAACAGCCAGAACGCCCACATGGTCTGCCCGCGCAGCACCAGCCACACCGACACCGGCACGATGCACAGCCGTGCCAGCGTGATGATGTTGGGCACATTGACCACGCGCGCGCCGATGGTGGTCTCGACGCCGCTGCGCAGGCTTCTCGCGTCGTCAGGCATCAGCCGCTCCGGTTGCGCCGGCGGTCCCGCTATGGTTGTGTCGGTCGCATCGGGGCCGCCGCAATTCCGCCGACGACCGCATTATAGGCCGGGAGCCGCCATGCCCAGCATGACCTATCGCGGAGCCGGCGTCGATATCGCCGCGGGCGACGCGCTGGTCGAGCGGATCAGGCCGCTGGCGCGCGCGACCCTGCGTGCCGGCGTGATGGGCGGCATCGGCGGCTTCGGCGCCCTGTTCGACCCGCGTGCCGCCGGCTTCGCCGACCCGGTGCTGGTCGCCACCACCGACGGCGTCGGCACCAAGCTGAAGCTCGCGATCGAAACCGGCCGGCACGCCACCGTCGGCATCGACCTCGTTGCCATGTGCGTCAACGACCTGGTGGTGCAGGGCGCCGAGCCGCTGCTGTTCCTGGACTATTTCGCCACCGGCCGGCTGGACGTGGCGCAGGCGGAGGCGGTGATCGGCGGCATCGCCGAGGGCTGCCGCCGCGCCGGCTGTGCCCTGGTCGGCGGTGAGACTGCCGAGATGCCGGGCATGTACGGCGCGGGCGACTACGACCTCGCCGGCTTTGCGGTGGGTGCCGCGGAGCGGGGCACGTTGCTGCCGCAGGGGGTGGCGCCGGGCGATACCGTGCTGGGGCTGGCGAGTGACGGCGTGCATTCCAACGGGTTCTCCCTGGTCCGGCGGATCGTGGCCGAGTCCGGCCTGCGCTGGGACGATCCGGCCCCGTTCGATGCCACGCGGCGTCTTGGCGAGGCGCTGCTGGCGCCGACACGGCTTTATGTCCGCCCCCTGCTGGCGTTGCACCGCGCCGGGCTGCTGCGCGCGGCGGCGCATATCACCGGCGGCGGCCTGCCCGGGAACCTGCCGCGGGTGCTGCCCGACGGCTGCATCGCGGTGCTGGACGCGGCGCGCTGGCCGCTGCCGCCGGTCTTCGCCTGGCTGGCGCGCGCCGGCGGGGTTGCGGCCGACGAGATGCTGCGCGTGTTCAACTGCGGCATCGGCATGGCCCTTGTGGTCCGCGACGCCGCCGCCGCCACCGCCGCGCTGCGTTCGGCCGGGGAGACGGTGTTTCCGATCGGCCGCATCGAGGCCGCCCCTGCCGGCCCGGCCGCCGTCCGGATCGACCTGCCGGACGACTGGCCGGCATGAGGCGGCGGACGGCGGTGCTGCTGAGCGGGCGCGGCAGCAACTGCGCCGCCCTGATCGACGCCGCGGCCGACCCCGCCTATCCGGCGGAGATCGCGCTCGTCCTCACCAATGTTCCGGACGCTCCCGGCCTTGCCCGTGCCGCGGCAGCCGGCGTGCCCACTGCCGCCATCGACCACCGCAGCTTCGGCCGCGACCGGGCGGCGCATGAGCGGGCGGTGATCGCGGCCTTGCGGGCGGCGGGGATCGAGTTGGTCTGCCTCGCCGGTTACATGCGGGTCCTCACCCCCTTGCTGGTCGGCGCCTATGCCGGGCGGATGCTGAACATTCATCCCAGCCTGCTGCCCGCCTTCCCCGGCCTGCACACCCACGCCGCGGCACTCGCCGCCGGGGTCAAGCTGCACGGCTGTACCGTGCATCTCGTCACCGAGGCGCTGGATGCCGGGCCGATCGTGGCCCAGGCGGCGGTGCCGGTGCTGCCCGGGGATACCGAGGCGACGCTCGCCGCGCGCGTCCTGGTGCAGGAGCTGCGGCTGTACCCGCTGGCCCTCGCCCTGCTTGCGGGCGGTGGGGCGGGGGTGCCGGCGGCGGCGGACGCGACGCTGTGCAACCCCTTGCCGGGGGCCGGCGGCGTCGCATAGAACCACGCCGTGACCACAGAAACCGCCGAGGATCGGGACGCGCCCATGGCCGAGACGATGCCCCACTCCATGCCCGCGCCACTGACCGAGGACGCGTTCCTCGCCGACCGCCAGCGGTTCTGGGGCAGCTTCACCACCTTCACGCTGATCAGCCTGATCTCGGTCGTGATCCTGCTGATCCTGATGGCGATCTTCCTGGTCTAAGCACCCGCGACCCGCGCCGTTTCGGCCGCGGCGAGAAAGACGTGGTAGGGCGTGCTGCCGGGCAGCACGGTGGCGGTCGGCGCCCCCTCCCGCGAGCAGGTCTCCACCCAGTCGCCCCGCGCGGGGCGCAGGAAGTCGCGGAAGAGCTGGTCGATCAGGGCCTGCGGCTGGCCATCGGGCACCGGCAGCCCGGCTTCCAGGCGGGCGAGATGCGCCTTGATCGCCTCCGTCACCGGCCAGATGCGGCGGGTGGCGGCGATGACGCGGCCGGTGCGGTCGATCTGGTCGTGGATGCCGCCATGTTCGGGATCATGGCCGTGCCGCCCCGCCGTGGCGTACAGCCCCTCCGCCGCCGCCGCCACGTCGAGCGTCCCGCCCTGGGCGGCGTAACGGTGCAGCAGCCAGACCCATTCGTAGTGGTGCCCCGCCTCGACGATGTGGCCCTGTTCGGGATGCGGCGCCCAGTCGGCGGCGAAGAACTCCCCGAGTGTGGCCGTCGGCGCATCGTGGAAGCGGTCGAGGAACAGCCGCACCAGCGCCGTCGCCTCGTCCAGCCACCGCGCCTCTCCGGTCGCCGCGTGCAGCGCCAGCAGCGCCTCCAGCAGGTGCATGTGCGGGTTCTGCCGGCGCAGGAGGCGGTCGGGCGTCCAGTCGGCCGCCGCGCGGTCCCAGAACCCGCCGCCGGGGGCGGCCATGCGGGCCTGCAACGTCCCGAAGGTTTCGGCCGCCAGCGCGATCGCGTCGGGGGCGGCGAAGGCGCGGTGCAGCCAGGCGAGTGCGAACAGCAGGAAGGCGTGGGCGTAGAGGTCCTTGGTCGCGTCGATCGGCGCCCCGTCGTCGGAGGCGCGGAAGCACCAGCCGCCATGCGCGCGGTCGGGATAGGCACGGCGCAGGAAGTCGTAGCCGCGCGCCGCCGCATCCTGCCCGCTGGCATCGCCGAGCACGGCGGCGTGGGCGAGGACATAAAGCTGCCGGCACTGCACCATCAGCCGCTTGCCCCCGGCCGGCAGCGGGTGGTGCGCCAGATCGAGCCGCTCATGGAACCCGCCATGCACACGATCGGCGAAACGGTCGCGGCAGAGCGGGAGCAGCACGCCGAGGGCGAAGCGCGGCAGGGCGGACACTGGCGGCATCGAGTGCAGACTTCTCGCTCCGATCGACGGATCCCGGCACGGCATCGCGGCAGGTGTTGTCGGAATTCACCATCGGACGCAAGCGAAGCCGGGCCGGCGCAGTGAGATCATTCCTTTCTAGGAACAATATCGGCGCGGCGAGGCACCGCCCGGTCAGGCCGGAACCGGCGGGCCGCAGGCATGCGGGGGCGGCGGCAGCGGTGGTGAGGGGCGGATGGGTGGCGGCGTGCCGGGGGATGCGGCGGTCGGCGCCTGCGTCGCTTCCGGCACGGCCGCGGGCGGCGCCGCGTCCGGCTCGGCCGGCGGCGCGCGCCGCCAGCGCGGCAC
>JAKADX010000030.1 GCA_021818505.1 Pseudomonadota bacterium | reverse complement strand
TATTCGTGCCTCTGTACCCTTTTCTGCCAAGCGAGACGCCTGGCAGGAACCAAGATTCCGATCCCTATAGCTTGCTGACATCTTGCTGAAACCTTTTCCGGAAGAATTATGCTTGGTATAATAAAGGGTTATGGTGCGGATTATCGCGACTGACAGCTGTTGAACCCTCGCACCGTCCCAAGAGTCTTTGTGCTTATTTAACAACCGCCGCAACAACCGTGCGCGAGGCCGGGATCTTCAACTCATCAAGGTAGTCAGCCCACCACTGCATCATCGACACGCGTTCGTCCCAATGCTCGCCACGGGCATAGGCCGCGCGGACGCTATTGCCTTCGATATGGGCAAGCTGGCGCTCGATGGCGTCTGGATGCCACTTGCCGGATTCATTCAGGAGGCTCGATGCCGTCGCGCGAAAGCCGTGGCCGGTCGCCTCGTCCTTGGCATATCCCAGCCGCCTGAGCGCGGCGTTCAGGGTGCCATCGGAGATCGGGCGCGACGGCGAACGGACGCCAGCGAACAGGAAATTGCCCCTCGAGATCGAACGAAGCGCGCCGAGCAATTCCACTGCTTGGCGAGATAGCGGCATCTGGTGTGGCCGCCGCATCTTCATTCGGGACGCGGGGATCGACCACACCGCTCGTTCTAAGTCGAACTCGGTCCATTCAGCCAAGCGCAATTCGCCGGGTCGGGGAAACAAGAGCGCGAGCAATTGCAGTGCGATCCGCGTGCTTGGCTGCCCATCGAATGCGTCGATGGCGCGCAGCAGGGCGCCAAATTTCCTGGCGTCCGTGATCGCCGCACGCGGCGTTGCTTTGACTTGCGTCAAAGCGCCCCGAAGGGCGTAGGTCGGGTCGATTTCGGCACGGGCGGTGGCGATCGCGTATCTGAATACGCTGCCGATCGTTGACCGAAGCCGACGAGCCGACTCGAATCTCTCGCGAGCTTCGAGAGACTGCAGGACTTTCAGGATAGCAGGCGCCGCGATCTGACGGATTGGTTCGTCTCCAAACTCCGCGTTGGCGAAGCCAAGGAGCCACTCAACCTTTGCCATGGTCGCCTCTGACCGCTTCTCCCGCCGGAGCTTCGCGACATACTCAGCAGCGATGTGGCGGAACGTCGGGGCGTCCGCCCGAGCCTGAGCCTGTCGCTTTTTTTCGAGCGCCGGATCGAGGCCATCCGCCAGTACGCGCTTCGCGTCCTCTCGCGCTTGGCGGGCACGCGCCAACGGAACCGTGGGGTAGACCCCGAGCGCGAGGAGCTTTTGCTTACCGTCGAACCGGTAGGCGAACCGCCACAATCGGGCGCCGGTCGGCTGCAGCCATAGCTGGAGTCCGCCACCATCGGTCAGTTTCTGGAGCCTGGGTCCGGGTTGTGCTGACCGGCACTTTGCATCCGTCAAAGGCATCGGCTTGTCCTCCTAGGAGGCACGATACCAACAGGGGGGTCGGATACCAACATGGATACCAGCAGACGAAGGGGCATACCGGGGGCACGCTATGGTATCCGCGGCTACGCTACCGCGCGCTAAACCCCCACATTATGCCGATTTATCAGTGGCATAAGAGGGCCATAGCGTAGCCTTGGCGGTGAAAAGAAACAATGGAGAAGAGAGGGATGGTGCCCAGGGGCGGAATCGAACCACCGACACTGCGATTTTCAGTCGCATGCTCTACCAACTGAGCTACCTGGGCAGGCACGTTGGCGCGCGTGGGCATACTCCAGCGGGGGCGGGGGATCAACCCGGTTCGCGGCGCTGCTTCACGAGTCGTTCAGGGCGGCGGAGCAGTCTGCCGTCATGCCCGCTTTGTCATTCGGTGTCCTGCCCCTCGTTGCCTGCCTGGTGTCCGCTGCCGCGCAGGCCGATGTGCTGCCGCCCGCCTGCGGGCCCGAGCACGACGGCGTGCAGATCTGCATGAGCCAGCAGGTGTGCCGGTGTGGCCATGACACCGGCGGCGCATTGACCGGGCGGGGGCCGGCTTGGCGGTGGTCCTGCGACATCATGCAGACGTGCGAGATGGACGTGCCAGCCGATCTCGGCCCGCCGCAATCCGCCGGCGCGCTTGGCCCGATCTATGTCACGCCCAACATCACGCCGCCGGCCGGTTCGGCGCCCCAGTCCGGCGCCATGCCACCCGGTACGATGCCACCACAGGGGATCAGTTCGCCCTGGCGCCGGCCCTGAGCCAGCTTTCGCGCGTGCGACGGCTGCGGCACGATCGCGCGGCAAAGCGAGGCGAGGAGACGCGGCATGACCTGGACGATGAACGACGCCTATCCCGACCCGAACGTGCAGGTGCTCGACCCGGGCTTCCTGCGTTACCGGCTGTTTCACGCCTCGGTGGAAAAGCTCGCCGACGGCTGCCGCTGGGCGGAGGGGCCGGTGTGGTTCGGCGATGGCCGCTACCTGCTCTGGAGCGACCTGCCCAACAGCCGCATCCTGCGCTGGGACGAAGCCTCCGGCGCGGTGAGCACGTTCCGCGCGCCGTCGAACTACGCGAACGGCAACACGCGCGACCGGCAGGGGCGGCTGGTCACCTGCGAGCACGACAGCCGGCGCGTGACGCGCACCGAATACGACGGTGCCATCACCGTCCTGTGCGACAGCTATCAGGGCAAGCGGCTCAACTCGCCCAATGACGTGGTCGTGGCGCGCGACGGCGCGATCTGGTTCACCGACCCGCCCTTCGGCCTCCTGAGCTATTACGAGGGTCACAAGGACGCGCAGGAACTGCCGCACGGCGTCTATCGGCTCGACCCGCAGACCGGCGCGCCGAGCCTCGTTGCCGATACCATCCCCGGCCCGAATGGACTGGCGTTCTCGCCCGATGAGCGCACGCTCTACATCGTCGCCTCCCGCGCCGAGCCGCGCGAGATCCGCGCCTATGACGTGATTGACGGCGTGCGGCTGGGCAATGAGCGGGTGCTGATCAACGCCGGGCCGGGCGGCACGCCGGACGGATTCCGCGTCGATGTGGACGGCAATCTCTGGTGCGGCTGGGGCATGGGCAGTGCCGAGCTAGACGGCGTACGCGTCTTCAACCCCGACGGCGCGCCAATCGGCCATATCCGTCTGCCGGAGCGCTGCGCCAATGTCTGCTTCGGCGGGCGCTGGCGCAATCGGCTGTTCATGGCGGCGAGCCACTCGCTCTACGCGCTTTATGTCAACACGCAGGGTGTTGCGGGTGGGTAGGCTTCAGCGCGGCAGCAGCGCCTGCGGCTTCACTGCCGGGTCGGCCAGACGCGCCGGATCGACCATGGCGCCGGCACGGATCAGCGCCATCGCCGCGCGCACCTCGCGCGGCGCATCGACGCCGGTGGCGGCCACCACGCGGCCCTGCGCATCGAGATGGAAGGCGCAGAAACTCGCGTCGGTCAGCGCGCCGCGCAGCACGGTGGTCGCGGCATCGCCGGGCAGGCCGGCGACCTGGATGTTGCGACCGTGCTGGTCGGTCCAGAACCACGGCACCTCGTCATACGGCGCGGTGCCGCCGGCCATCACGCGCCCCACGGCGATGCCGTGGTCCTGTGCATGACGCCAGGATTCCAGCCGCAGCCGCCGTCCCAGCCGCGGATGCCAGAATGCCGCTACATCGCCGGCCGCGAACACGCCGGCGGCACTTGTCCGGCCGCATTCGTCCACGACAATACCATTGTCCACGGCAAGCCCCGCCGCTGACGCCAGTCCGATGTTGCGCGTCATGCCGATGCCGGCGAGCACGACGTCCGCCGGCACGTGCGACCCGTCGGCGCAGACCACCGCATTCGGCTCGATCGCTGTGACGGAGGTGTCGAAATGCACGGTCACTCCAGCGCGGCGGTGCAGCCCGACCAACCACTCGGCCATCGCCCACGTCATGGAGCGGCCCAGTGCCGCAGGCATTGCCTCCAGCACCGTCACGCGGCAGCCGCGCGCGTGGGCCGAGGCTGCCACCTCCAGCCCGATCACGCCGGCGCCGATGCAGACGACGCGCGCCCCCGGCGCGAGCCGTGCCCGCAGCGCCCGCGCATCGTCCAGCGTGCGCAGCGTCAGTGCCCGTTCGGCTCCCGGCACGGTCAGCGGGCGTGCCCGCCCGCCGGTCGCGATCAGCAGCCGGTCGTAGGGGAAGGCGCGGCCGCCGGCGAGCGCGACGCGCGCCGCCGCCAGGTCGATGCCCTCGGCCGCGGTACCAGGCAGCAGTTCGATGTTCAGCGCCGCGTAACGCTCGGGCGGGAAGAACCAGCCGGGCGACGGCTCCGGGTCCTCGGTCAGCGCCGCCTTGGACAGCGGCGGACGGTCATAGGGGGGGTGCGGCTCCGCGCCCAGCAGGACGACGCGTCCGCCAAGCCCGGCCGTGCGCATCGCCACCGCGGCATGCGCGCCGGCCTGCCCGGCGCCCAGGATCAGCGTGATCTCCGCCGCCATCCGCGCGCTCTCCCCAATCCGCCCCGACTCCGGCATGATCGGCCGCAGCAGGAGGTCCATGCATGAGTGAAGCAGCAAACTGGGTGCGTGTCGCCAGCGCCGCCGACATCCCGCCGGGCGAGATGCAGGCGGCCGAGGCAGGCGGCAAGCAGATCGCCATCTTCCACCTCGCCGATGGCGGCTGGCACGCCACGTCGAATGTCTGCACCCATGCCTTCGCCATGCTGACTGACGGCTGGTTCGACGGCACCGAGATCGAATGCCCGCTTCATGCCGGACGCTTCGATGTCTGCACCGGCAAGGCAACCGGCGCCCCGGTGGAGGAGGACCTCGCCGTCTATCCGGTGCGCGTCGAGGATGATGCGGTGATGGTGGGGTTGCCGGACTGAGGGTTCATCGCGCGGCGCGCGCCGCGCAGGCATGATCGCGGGTGAAGGCGACCGTGTCGGCGCGGCGCGCGGTTTCATGCCAGCACGGCTGGTCGCGAAACGCTGCCGTCATGTGCGGAAGTGTCGCGCGGCTGTCGGCGTCGAGGCCGAGCAGCGCCAGCACCACCACCGGCGCCCGGCCGGAAGCGGCGCGGATCGCCTCCGGCGACTCGTCGCGCGGCACCACGCGCAGGCGCAGACTGTCCGGTGCGGACTGGATCACCGCGCCGACCACGCCCACGCCGTCATTGCCGCGCGGCACCAGCACCAGCCCGTCAGCGCCCGCCAGCGCCGCGGCTGCCCGCGTCGCCGCGGCCTGCGGCTGCATGGTCTGCGGCAGCCGCGCGAGGCCGACGAGCGAGCCCGCCTGCACCGCGAGCACCAGTACCAGCAGCGCGGCACCCTGTGCCCGCGGCAGCGTAGCGAGCGCGCCGGCCAGCAGCAGCGCGAAGAACGGCACGGCGAAGGCGAGGTAGCGCAACTCGATCGGTGTGGTGTCGAAGACGGCGCCAAGCAACAGTAGCCCGGCCGGCGGCGCCAGCGCCGCGGCGGCCAGCAGCGCGCGCGCGCCCCGCTGTCCCAGACGGCGCCAGCGCCAGGTGATCAGCGCCACCAGTCCAACCAGCAGCAGCGCCAGCGCAGCGCCAAGCGCGACCCGTGCCGCTCCCGCAACGTAAAGCGGCAGTCCGCCGAACACGTTGCCGGCGGCGTATTGCGCCAGCCGCGCAAGACTTGGCAGGAGATGGAATGGCGGGAACTGGCCGGCACGGCTGTCGCGCTGGGCGAGAAAAAAATAAAGATCAGCCGGCATCACCACGGCGAACCCGAGGCCGGCGGCCAGCCACAGTGACGGCTGACGCCAGCGTCGCATCAGCAGCCAGAGGAGGGCGGCAGCGCCGACAAAGGCGGCGAGATAGTTGGTGAAGCTCGCCAGTCCCAGCAGCAGCCCGGCGGCGAACGCCGGGACGGGGCGTCGGCGCCGCTCGGCCCCCAGCAGCAGCCATACGCCGGCCAGGCTGAGCAGGTCGGCCAGCGCGAAGCCGCGCGCCACCGCGCCGGTGTAGCTGAACCCGTAGCTGCCGAGGGTCAGCAGCATCGCCGGCAACGGTGGGACCCCGGCGCGGACCGCGATACCGCCCACCACGGCCAGCGACGCCAGTGCGGCCAGCACGGAGAGCAGGCGCAGCCGGAACAGGTCCGGACCCGTCAACTCCCGCCACGCGGCGGCGGCCCAGAAATACAGCGGCGGATGCACGTCGGTGGCCCGCAGGTCGCGGGCGATGCGCAGCGCATCGCTGTGCCCACCGAAGGCCGCCCGGACATCGCCGGCGCGGAACGGCGTTGTCGGCCAGGCCGGCCGCGGCACGCCGCTCGCGAGGAAGATTGTGTAACCTTCGTCGTATTCGGCGCCACGCAGCCGGGCCGTTTCGGCCAAAACAAACGTCGCAATCAGAAGCAATAGCAGGGCCGAAATAAGACGAGTGGGCCGGAACGACAACGAATACGCGATCACGAACCTGTAAACTCCTGGAACTTCCGGTAAAGAACTGCGTCGGGCAGGCGACGAATGTGGGACACTGATTAAGCACGACATAGGAAATCACGGAACAATGCAAGCGTTTCGTTCCTGTGATTGATCATTATGGGTTGACGGTTAGGAGACGGACTGATGCAGGACGGCGTGGACGGGCGACAGACGCCGGCCGCTCCCACGTTCTCGGTCGTGGTGCCGGTCTATAATGAGGGCGAGGGCCTGCTGGAGTTCCATGGCCGGCTGTCGCGTGTCATGGGCGCGCTCGGCGAGCCGTGGGAGGTGGTGTATGTCAACGACGGCAGCCGCGACGATTCGCTGTCGGTGCTGGAGGGGTTGCACAGCGACGACCCGGCCTGCGCGCTGGTCAATCTGAGCCGCAATTTCGGCAAGGAGATCGCGATGACCGCGGGCCTCGACCACTCCCGTGGCGCCGCGGTGGTCATCATTGACGCAGACCTGCAAGACCCCCCGGAGGTGATCCCGGAACTCGTCAAGGCGTGGCGGCAGGGTTGGGACATGGCGTACGCGCAGCGGCGCGTGCGTGCCGGGGAATCGTGGCTCAAGCGCGTGACGGCGGATGCGTTCTACCGCACGATGCAGCGCGTCGGCCGCGTTCGCCTGCCGCGCAACACCGGCGATTTCCGGCTGATGAGCCGCCGCGCGGTGGACGCACTGCTGCAATTGCGCGAACACCACCGCTTCATGAAAGGTCTGTTCGCCTGGGTCGGCTTTCCATCAGTCGCGGTGCCATATGATCGCGCGCCGCGCTATGCCGGGCGCACCAGCTTCAACTACTGGAAGCTGTGGAACTTCGCGCTGGAGGGCATCACCAGCTTCACCGTGATGCCGCTGAAGGTTGCGACCTATCTGGGGCTGGCAACCGCACTGGTCGCATTGGTCTATGGCGGACAGATCATTCTCCGCACGCTGCTGTTCGGCAATCCGGTGCCCGGATATCCGAGCCTGATGGCGGTGCTGCTGTTCCTCGGCGGCGCGCAATTGATGACGCTGGGCGTTATGGGCGAATATCTCGGTCGGGTCTTCAACGAGACCAAGCGCCGCCCGCTTTATCTGGTCGAACGCTACGCGCCGAGCCGGCCGCGGCCGCCGTTGCGCGCCGCGCCCGCGCGACGCGCGCACGCGGAGGGGGAGAGCGCGCGCTACTGAATGTCGGTGTCGAACAGCGGAAAATAGCGCGTGCGGTAGCGCAGGTCGCGCGTCCGTTCGCCGATGACGCGGGCGGGATTGCCGGCGACGATCGCGTAGGGCGCCACGTCGCGCGTTACCACCGCGCCGGCGCCGACCACCGCACCCTCGCCGATCGTGACGCCGGGACAGATCAGCGCGCGTGCGCCGATCCAGACATGGTCGCCGATCGCTACGGGTCGCACCAACGTCCCGAAATCCGGCGCCTGCGGGTCGTGCGTCAGCGTCTGGATCAGCGTGTAATGCGAGATGTTGACGTTGTTGCCGATGGTCAGCGGACAGCGCCCGTCGAGATAGGTGAAGCGATTGATGACGCTGTTGTCACCGACGCGGATGTTGGTGCCGGTGACGAAGCAGCCCATGGCGATGCTGCTGTCGCGCCCGATCGCGACATGGCAGAAGCGGCGAAGGAACCAGTGGCGCACCCGATACGGCGTCCAGTTCATGAACAGATGATTGCCCAGCCAGAACGCCAGTGCCGGCAGATAGCGGCTGCGCCACGCGCTCATCGCGCCACCGCCGCGACGGCGTCTAACACCGCGCGGTGCCGTGCCGAGATCGCCGACATGCCATAGCGCGCCTGCAACTTCGCCCGACCCCGCAGCCCGGCCGCGGCCCAGCCGGGGCGGTCGCCCGCGATGCGCTCCATCGCGCGCGCCAGATCCGCGGCGATGCGGAAGTCGCGCGTGGCATAGGCAAGCCGGTCGAGCAGCGTTGAGTCCAGCGCCGTCACTTCGCCGTATTCGTTGGGGATCAGGATGCCAGTGTCCTCGTCCTCGATCACCTCGGCGGCGCCGCCGGTGTCGGTCAGGATCATCGGACGCGCGAAGCCCATCGCCTCGTTCATGGCGATACTCCAGCCTTCGATGAAGGAGGGCAGCAGGAACGCATCGGCCATTGCGAACCAGCCCGCCACATCCTCGGCATAGCCGGGCAGCAGCATGTGCGCAGCCAGCCCATGCGCGCGCAGATAGGCACGCAGCCCGTCGAGATGCGGCGGATGCACCACGTTGCCGATGCAGACGATGCGGATGTCCTGACGGTGTGACAGCAGCAGGCGCAACGCCGCCGCCATCACGTAATGGCCTTTGTGCAGGTTGTAGGACGCGACATTGAGGAACACGCAGTCGCCGTCCGCGATGCCAAGCGCGGCGCGATCGACCGGGCGTGCGGCCGCGGCGCGGCGCGCCGTCTGCTCCAGATCGAGCCCGTTCGGGACCACCGTGATGCGCGCGGGATCGATGCCCAGTCGTGCGGTCGCGTACTGCGCCGCCTTGGCCGAGACGGCGACGTAGTGCGCGACCGTGCGATCATCGGCGGCGAAGCGCGCACGCTGGGCGGCGTCCATGAAGGCGTAGACGTTGTGGATGAACGACACGACCGGGACGCCGCGCCGCGCCAAAAGGTTATAGCCGAACGTGGAAAAATGCGACACCGCCAGCGTCGGCGCGAAATCGCGCAGCAGCCGAGCATAGGCGCGCGCAGCCCCGCGCGACGGCAGACCGGCCACCTGCAATCCCGCCGCGCGCGCGGCCGAGGCCAGAATGCCGAGCGGACCGACGCTCACGATCAGCGTGGGGACGCCGGCGTGGTGCAGCGCCAGCGTGCTGTCGAGCACGACCTTCTCCAACCCGCCCTTGTCGAAGCTGCCGACTTCGACCAGCACGCGCAGCGTCGCTTTGCGGCGGCGGAACAGGTGTCTCAACATGCTGCCAGGAAGCGGCTGCGCTGCGGCTCTGCGACGATGTGGCGATAGAAAGCGTGCGCGTCGTCAAAGCGACCGCGCAGCACGGTGAAGTACAGCACCAGATCGGACAGCGCCTTGTTGCTCAGGAACGCGGCGAAGGCGGCGAATCCGTCGTCGTCCCCCAGCGGCAGCAGATGTGGCCCGAGCGCGTGCATCGCCTCGGCGATCACGGCGGCGAGTTCGACGCGCACGCCGCGCACGTCCTCTCCGATGGTGTTGCGCTCATGCACCCGGTACTGCACGTGCATGGCATCGACGATCGCCACCGGTGCCGCGCCGAGGCCACGCACCAGGAAGTCCAGATCGTGGCAGTAGCGCAGCGGGGCAAAACCACCGAGACTCTGCCAAAGCGCGCGCGTGAACACCATGTTCGAGGTGCTAGCCACGAAGTTCTCGTTCAGCAACGCAAGCGGCGAATGCGCCGTACGCGCGGCGAAGTCGTGGGCGCGGTGCAGCCAGTCGGTGGCGATGCCGCTGGTCAGCGGCTCTCCTCGGGCACCGATCAGCGCGACGCGGCCGGCGATCATCTGCGTGTCGGGCCGATCCACGATGATGCGCTGGCAGTGTGCAAGCTTGTCGGGCAGGAACAGATCGTCGGAGTTCAGCACCGCGATCCAGTCGCAGGACGCGAGGCGCACCGCAGCGTTGATCGTCTCCGCCGCGCCCTGGTTCGCCTGACGCAGCACGCGCACGGGTGCCACGTCGCGCAGCGTGCGCTCCGCGATGCGCGCGCCGTCGTCGTTGCTTCCGTCGTCGATCACCAGGATTTCATGCGGCGGCGCCCCCTGCGCCAGCACGCTCTGAAGCGCGGCGGCAACGTAGCGCGCGTGCTGATACAGCGGCATGACGACACTGACGAGGGCATCGCCCGTTCGTGGCGTAAGATGCCGTGCCGCCGGTGCGCCGCGCAGGCGCCGCAGCAGGGTCACGGCGGCGCCACGTCCGCCGGCACCGGCAGGTCGAGGTCGCGGAGCAGTCCGGCCACCAGTCGTCGCCCGGCATCGATCGAAAAGCGCCGTCGCGCGACCGCAAGTCCTGCATCGGAAAGCCGCTGCCACAGCTCCGGCTCGTCGTGCAGTTCCAGCACCGCGGCGGCGAATGCGTCGGGATCGGCGGCGACGCGCACGTTGAGACCGTCGGTGAGCCCCATTCCCTCCGCCGCGATCGGGCTGACCACGCAGGGCACGCCGGCGGCGAGGCTGGAGACGACCTTGCCTTTGGCACCCGCGCCAAAGCGCAAGGGCGCAATCGTGACTCGGCAGCCGGCAAGGACGGCGTCGAGGTCATCGACCGGGCCGCGCAGATCCACGTCCGGCCCGGCGAGCGCGCGCACCTCCGCCGGCGCATCGGCGCCGACGATGGTAAGCTTGCCGTCGATCCGGCCCGAGAGTTTCGGCCACACCTCGCGCACGAAGCTGACCACGGCATCGACATTGGGCAGGTGTCGGAACCCGCCGATGAACACGACACCGCGGCGCGGCCCGAACGGTGCCGCGCGGCCGGGAATGTCGCGCATGATCGGGATGACGCAGGTACGCGCGTGCGGCAGCAACTCCTCGATCAGCGTCTGCTCGGCGTCCGACAGCAGGATGGTGCGGTCCGCACTGCCGATGGCGCCGAGTTCGAGCTGCTGGAGGCGGAAGGATTCGTCGAGCGTCGCCGCTGAACACTCCAGCAGCGCGGCCCGCTCGTAGCGCAGGAAATGCAGATCGACGGTATTGAACACCAGCGGCGCGAATGGCGAATGCCGACGCAACCGCGCGAACAGCGTACCGCTCGCCATGCTGGCGCGCGACACCACGATGAGATCGAAGCTGCGGGTTTCGGACGCAAGAAAGCCGGTCACATCGCGCCACTTGCCGCCGGTTGCGACCCGCACGCCGCGGCGGCGCAGGTCCGCGACATAGCGGTCGGCCCGGTCGAGGTCGCTCGCCGGCAGCAGGGTCGGTTCCCATCCGAGTGTCACGAACACGCGCAGCATCGCGTGCAGGTCGGCCGAGCCGGAGTCGCGGTCGGGCGTGGGCACGAAATGTTCGACGAACAGCACGCGCGGCGCCGCCGCCGTCCGCCCGCCGCCGAGCACCGCCATCCCCCCGCGCAGCGCGATGCGGCGGCGGCGCACGTGCCAGCGTCCGAGGGCCGCCGACCAGGCATCCTCCGGCATCGAGGCGCGCCGGACCAGTTGCGCTGCCGGCTGGCGCACCACCGTGAAGCCCGCGTGCTGCATTCGCAGCGCCAACTCCGCGAGCGCGTGGTCGAGCGAGGCGATCTGCGGATCCAGCCCGCCGAACCGCCGCCAGAGCGCCGTCGGCACCATCACCGCGCCGGCGAGTACGGCATCGACCGTGGCGGCGAAGGCGTGCTCAGGCTCGCCCGGTGCCGCACCGGCACCCAGCGGCAGCAGCGCCCCGTCGGTCGCCAGTGTCGCGCCGGCGGCGAAGATGCGCCCGGCACGGTCGAGCAACACCGCTCCGGCCATGCCCGGGTTGGGAAAGGCAGTGAAACTGTCCGCCAGCGCGCGCAGCCAGCCCGGGCGCGGCGCGCTGGTTCCGTCCCAGATCACAAGCCATTCGCCCACGGCCTGGGCTGCGGCGGCATTACAGGCGGCGGCGGCGGTCGGCGCGGTGCCGTCGGGAGGGGTTATCAGGTCGAAGCCAAGTCCCGCCGGCGTTCCATGCAAAGCCGTGGCATGCGCGCTTGCGATCGGAGCAATCACCGAGACGTGACCGACATCCGTGCCGATCGTTGCCGTGTTGGTCGGTGCCTGCGCCGCCGGGACTGGGGACTCCGGGCGCCGAGGCCGCGTGCGCAGCAGCCGCAGCGGCGCGGTCAGGCGCCAGGACCGCGAGCCATAGACCGTCGCAAGTTCGCGCCGAAGTTCGAGGAGTTCCGCCACGGCCGCGGCATAGCGCCGTTCCAGCCCGCCGCGACGATCCGGCCGGTCCACTCCCGGCGACGTGCCGACGTCGACCGGCAGATCAGCCCCGCCGCCTTCCATTCCTAACTCCACGGACACTCTTGCGGTCGTTGTTTCTCATGGTCCCCGCCGGCGGGCAATCGCGGCGCAGGCCGCGCAAAGAATCCCCGCCGGATCAGTGATCCGACGGGGAAAGTGAAACAGGAAGGTATCACGTCTGCGTCGCCGGCAAATCACAAGGGCGTCGCAATAAGACACGAAATTTTACACACAAAGAGGTCTGCGCCGCCAGCCGGGGTCGTCCGGTCCGGCCATGCCGGTCGCGCATGGCTCAATGGCTTACAGGTCGTTTCGAGTACGTCGTCTCAGGTTTGTGCCACTCACGCCCGATGGGCGAGCCGCGCCAACAGGAAGTCGCGGAACACCGCGACGCGCTTGGAGGTGCGCAATTCCTCCGGATAGACGAAATACACGTCCACCTTCGGAGCTTTCACGTCGGGCAGCACGCGCATCATGCCGTGCGCCTCCTCCTCGGCGGCCATGTAGTCGGGCAGGGCGGCGATGCCGACGCCGGAGCGCGCCGCCATCACCATCGCCTGCAGGCTGTTCACTTCCAGCAGCGCGCGGCGCGGGTTGCCCGGCCGGCGGCCGAGTTCGGCCAACCAGTTGATGTCGGCGACCGGCGGGCGGTAGTTGCCGAACAGGATGATGCTGTGGTTGTCGAGATCTTCTGGCTTTGCCGGCGTGCCGCGCTTGCGCAGATAGTCGGCACTCGCGCACAGGTGCCATTCCATCGACAGCAGGTGGCGCTGCACAAGATCGGGCTGCTTGGGCGGGTGCATGCGGATCGCCACGTCGGCCTCCCGCATCGCCAAATCGAGATCGGCGTCGTCCAGGATCAGCGACATCGTGACGTCGGGATACTGCTCGAGGAACTGATGCACCCGCGGCGCCAGCCAGGTGGCGCCGAAGCCGACCGTGGTGGTGACCTTGAGCCGCCCGGCGGGCTTTTCCTTGCTCTCGGTCAGCAGCGCCTCGGTCATCGCCAGCTTGGCGAAGACCTCGCGCACGGTGCGGTTGAGGCTCTCGCCCTGCTCGGTCAGGATCAGCCCGCGCGCATGGCGGTGGAACAGCGGCACCTGCAGCGCCTCCTCCAGCGCCGAGATCTGCCGCGAGACCGCCGACTGGCTCAGGTTGAGCGTGTCGCCCGCGTGCGTGAAGCTGCCCGCCTCGGCAACCGCGTGGAAGACGCGCAGCTTGTCCCAGTCCATCGTCACCGCATTCCTTCCGCCCCGCCCGGCCACGGTCGTCACCAACGCGCTCGGCGGTGCCATGTGCGTCCCCAGCTCTGTCAGTCCGCCGCCAGCGCCGCCGAATCGGCGCCGTGCGCGGCGAGCCACTTTTCGGCTTCCAGCGCCGCCATGCAACCCGTTCCGGCTGCCGTCACCGCCTGTCGCCACACTTTGTCCTGCACGTCGCCGGCGGCGAACACGCCGGGGACGGAGGTACGGGTGGTGCCTGGCTCGGTCAGAATGTAGCCCTCGGCGTCCATCGCCACCTGACCGCGGAACGGCGCCGTGTTGGGCGTGTGCCCAATGGCGACGAACACGCCGTCCAGCGCCAGCCGGCTTTCCGTGCCGGTCTGCACGTTGCGCAGCACCACGCCATCGACGACCGGCGGCTTGCCGGTGCCGGTGATCTCGGTCACGACGCTGTCCCAGATGACGCGGATCTTCGGATTGGCGAACAGACGCGCTTGCAGGATCTTTTCCGCCCGCAACGTATCGCGGCGGTGGACCAGCGTGACGCTCTCCGCCAGCCCGGCGAGGTACAACGCCTCCTCCACCGCGGTATTGCCACCGCCGATCACGGCCACGCGCTTGCCGCGATAGAAGAACCCGTCGCAGGTGGCGCAGGCGGAGACGCCGAAGCCCTGCAGATGCTGCTCGCTCGGCAGGCCGAGCCAGCGCGCCTGCGCGCCGGTGGCAATCACGACCGAATCGGCGAGGTAGCGGTCACCGGTGTCGCCGGTGGCAACGAACGGGGTGGTGCCGAAATCGACGCCGGTGATCAGGTCGCTGACGATGCGCGTGCCGACATGCTCGGCCTGGGCCGCCATCTGCTCCATCAGCCACGGTCCCTGGACGGCATCGGCAAACCCGGGGAAATTCTCGACGTCCGTGGTGATCATCAACTGCCCGCCCGGCTGCAGTCCGGCGACCAGCAGCGGCGCCAGCCCGGCGCGCGCGGCATAGATCGCGGCGGTGTAGCCGGCCGGGCCGGCGCCGATGATCAGGATGCGGGTGCGGATGGTCTGCGGCATGGCTCGTCTGCGACTGTGGCGGGGCAGCATATCGGGCGCGGCCGCGCCAGAACAAGGAAGCATGCATAAAGTGGCCTTGCCGGGGCGGAGTCGTGCAATGATATTTCGCGCCGCGCCCGCCGGAGAGCCGATCGCATGAAGCCGCTGCCCGCCGACCAGCCCCCGCTCGACGCCATCGACCGCCGCATCCTGGCCGAGCTGCAGGCCGACGGGCGAATGACCAACGTCGAGCTGGCCCGCCGCGCCGGCATCTCCGCGCCCCCCTGCCTGCGCCGTGTGCGGCGGCTGGAGGAGGCGGGGATCATCCGCGGCTACCACGCCGACACCGACCCGCAACTGCTGGGGTGGGAGATCACGTTTTTCGCCGTGGTCGGCCTGGACAGCCAGAAGGAGAGCGTGCTGGCCGCCTTCGAGCAGCTTGTCGCCGGCTGGCCCGAAGTGCGCGAGTGCCACATGATCCGCGGCGGCGGCGACTTCCTGCTCAAGCTGGTGGCGCGCGATACCGCCCATGAGAACCAGTTGACGCAGCGGCTGACCGGGGCGCCGACGGTGGCGCGGGTGCAGACGCTGAACACGATCCGGACCAGCCGGATGCTGGCGGGCGTGCCGCTCTGATCCTGCCCGCCTTGCTTCTGCCGGCCTTGGCGGCCCTGACGGCGCTTCGCCTGCTGGTGGCCGCGGCGACGCCGCTGGCGCCGGACGAGGCGTATTACTGGCTGTGGTCGCGCGCCCCGGCGGCGGGGTTTCTCGACCACCCCCCGATGGTGGCGCTGTGGGTACGTGCCGGCACCGCGCTGGCCGGCGAGGGCACGCTCGGCGTGCGGCTGCTGGCGCCGGCGGCAGCGGCGCTGGGCAGCATGATGCTGGCGCAGGCGGGTGCCGACCTGCTCGGCGATCGTGCGCGCGGGGTGCGCGCAGCGGCGATGCTCAACGCGACGCTGCTGTTCGGCGCCGGCGCGGTCACTATGACGCCGGACACGCCGCTGCTGTTCTTCTGGATCGCGACGCTGTGGGCGCTGGGCCGGCTGCAGGCGACGCGACGGGGCGCGTGGTGGCTGGTCGCGGGCGCGGCGGTGGGGCTGGCGCTGGACAGCAAGTTCACCGCCGGGCTGCTGCTGCCCGCGATCCTGCTGTGGGTGGCGGCCGATCGTGGATTGCACCCGTGGCTGTGGCGGAGGCAGCCATGGCTCGGCGCGGCGCTGGCGCTGGGCCTGTTCGCCCCGGTGCTGGCATGGAACGCGGCGCATGGCTGGGCCAGTTTCGCCCGCCAGGGCGCGCGCGCGGCCGATTGGCAGCCGGCGCAGGCGCTGCGTTACTCGCTGGAACTGGTCACGGGCCAGCTCGGCCTGGCGACACCGCTGCTGGCGGTGATGTTCGGCGCCGGCATCATCGTCGCGGTGCGCCGAGCCGGGCGGGGGCGGCCGCGCTTCGCGTTGCTCGCGGGACTGACGGTGCTGCCGGCCGCGGTGTTCGCACAGCACGCGCTGGGCGACCGGGTGCAGGCGAACTGGCCGGCGGTAACCTACCCGGCCGCCGCGATCGCCGCCGCGGCGCTGCCCTGGGGCCGCGCCTGGCTCGCCGCGACGGCCCTGGGCGGCACGCTTACCGCCGCGGTTTATGCCCAGGGGGCGCTGGCGCCGCTGCCGCTGCCCGCACCGCTCGACCCCACGCTGCTGCGCGTCGGTGGGTGGGACGCGCTGGCTCAGGCGGTGGCCGGCCAGGCCGCGCGCGTCGGCGCGGCGTTCGTGGCCGCCCCGAACTACGGAGTGGCCGCAGAGATGGCCTGGCGCCTGCCTGGGGCAAAAGCGGTGGTCGGAGTGAATCGGCGTTGGGCACTTTTCGACCTGCCGGATGCCTGCCCCGCGATCGCCGGGCACGCCGGTCTGCTGCTCGCGCAGGCGGACGAGATGCCCGACCCGGCCGACTGGGCAACGCTGCTGCCGATGACCGAACTCGACCGCAGACGCGACGGGATGGTGGCGGCGCGCTACCGGCTCTATCTGGTGGTCGGCCGCGCCGGGCCGGAGCCGGCCGCCCTGCTGCCACGGCCGCGCTGACGTGAAGGAACCGACGATGGATTCGCCGACACCCGACGACGTGGCCGCCGCGCGCGCCCGCATCGCGCCGCATGTGGTCCGCACGCCGATGCTGCGCAGCCCGGCGCTGGACGCGGCCACTGGCGGCACCATCCTGCTGAAGCCCGAGCCGTTGCAGCGCACCGGCAGCTTCAAGCTGCGCGGCGCCACCAACGCGATCCGCCAGCTTGACGAGGCGGCGCAGCGGCGCGGCGTGGTGACGCACTCGTCGGGCAATCATGGCCAGGCGGTGGCCTGTGCCGCCGCCGCGGTAGGCGCGCCGGCGACTGTGTTCATGCCGGCTGATGCCCCGGCCATCAAACGCGTCGCCACCGAGACCTGGGGTGCCACGGTGCGCCTCTATGACCGTGCGCGCGACGATCGCGAGGCATTGAGCCGCGCTCATGCCGAGGCGACCGGCCAGACCGTGATCCCCCCCTATGACCATCCGCGCGTGATCGCCGGCCAGGGAACCGCCGCGCTGGAATTGGCCGAGGACGCACGCGCCGCCGGGCTGACCCTGGACGCGCTGCTGGTCTGTACCGGCGGGGGCGGACTGGTCGCCGGCTGCGCGCTGGCACTGGCGGACGTCTCGCCCGCGACCCGCGTGTATTGCGCGGAGCCGGAGGGTTGGGACGACACCGCCCGCTCGCTCGCCGCCGGGGAGCGGCTGCGCAACGCGTCCGGCGGGTCGATGCTGTGCGACGCGCTGCTGGCGCCGATGCCGGGCGAACTGACGTTCGCGATCAACCGCCGCCGGCTCGCCGGCGGGGTCGCGGTCAGCGAGGCGGAGGTGCTGGCCGCCATCGCGTTCGCGTTCCGCCATCTCAAGGTGGTGGTCGAGCCGGGCGGCGCGGTCGCGCTGGCGGCACTGCTGGCGGGGCGGTTTGACGCGCGGGGCAAGGTCGTGGGCGCCGTATTGAGCGGTGGCAACGTCGATCCGGCGGTGTTCGCGCGTGCGCTGGCGGGCGCCTAAAGCAGCCGCAGGACGACAAATCCGCCGACGATGCCGACCGCGACCGCCGAGGTGACGAGCGTCAGCCGCCGCTCGATGAAATCGCGCACCGGCGGGCCGAAGCGGCGGATCAGCGCGGCCACCAGAAAGAAGCGCACGCCGCGTGTCACCACGCTCGCCGCCATGAACACGGCAAAGTCGAAATGCGCCGCGCCGGAAGCGATGGTGACGATCTTGTAGGGGATCGGCGTCAGCCCCTTCACCAGGATCACCCACAACCCCCAGCGCGCGTAGGTGTCCTGGAAGCGCGCAAACGCCGCGTCGTAGTGGTAGGCGTGCAGCAACGGCCGGGCGAGCTGGTCGAACAGCGCATAGCCGATCAGGTAACCCGCGGCGCCGCCGATCACGCTGGCGATGGTGCAGATGGTCGCCAGCCGCCAGGCGCGGTGCGGACGGGCGAGCGCCATCGGGATCAGCAGCACGTCCGGCGGGATCGGAAAGAAACTGCTCTCCGCGAACGCCACCGCCGCCAGCCACCACGGCGCGTTGGGGGCGGCGGCGAGGGCGAGCACGCGGGCATAGAGTCGCTGCAGCATCGCCTGCGGATGCCACGCGCGCGGCAACCGTGCAACTGTCTCGCCTTCAAGCTGGCGCCATCGGGCCGGCGGCAGATAGGCTGGGCGGCGGCGGCGGGTGCGTTATCGTTGCGTCGCCACCGACCGGAGAGTCGCCATGTCCCGCCTCGTCGCCTGCCTGACCGGCCTGTCGATGCTCGTGGCGGCCATTCCTGGCCGTGCCGCCGAACCGCCCCATGCGTGGCTGTTCGGTGCGTGGACCGGCGGCCTGTTCCCGGCGCCGCTGCACCAGACCGCGGCAAGCTGCCTTGCCCAGCCGACGGTGGTGTTCATGCGCGACGTGGTGCTGCGCGCCACTCTCACCGATCCGACGTATCAGCAACGGGTGGTGGCGACGGCGCGCACCTACGGCGATCACACCGACTTCACCTTCGCGCCGGTCCCGCCATCGAGCGCCACCGATCCGCTGACCGGCGCGCCGAAGGCCTCGGCCGCCGGCTTCGGCTGCGCCGGACCGGACGTGCTGCACGTTCTGCGCAAGAGCGCCAACGAGATCGTCTTCCCCGGCTGCGCCGATTTCCCCAATCCGCTGGTGCGCTGCCCGACCCGGTAGCCGGGTGCGGCCCGCCCGCGTGCTAGGTCGCGGGCGGGAACATCTCGACATAGGTCTCGCCGGTGCGGCCGAAATACACCGCGCGCCGCCCCGCCAACGAGACGATGTAGCCGACGCAGCCCGCCGCCGCGATCCGCTCGCAGAAATCCCGGTAACTGAACCGGCCGGCCTGGATGGCGCGCAGCGCACCGACGATACCGTGCGGCGAGAAGTCGCGGGCCGGCATGGCTGCGAGCGGCGCGCCCGGCACCGCCGCCGACTCGCCGTCGGGCAGGTAATAGGTCGTCTCGGCGCGGCGGAGATCGGCGTGGTAGCCCTCCACCCCGGCCGCCATCAGCTTGGCGACGACCTCGGGGAAGCTGGCCCGGCCCTCGTCGGAGGCCCGCGTGCATTCGACGACGGTCTCGGTGGTTCGCGTATCCATTGGTCCGCTCCTTTTGATCTGGTGTCGGTGGGCAGGTCAGTCGGCTGGCACGGTGCGCAGCGCGTGGCGGCGGACGATGCCGCGCAGCGCCGCCTCGATCGCCTTGCGCTCTGCCGGCCGCAGATGGCCGAAGAACTCGGCGTCGTTGCGATCGGCCAGGGCGGCGAGTTCCGGCACCAGCGCGCGACCCTGCGGCGTCAGGGCGAGAGCCTGAAAGCGGCGGTCGGCGCCGCTCTGGGTTTGCCTCGCCAGTGCCTTGGCGGCCAGCCGGTCGGCAAGCTTGGAGATCGCGCCGCGAGTCATGCCGAGTCGAGCGGCCAGCTCGCTCGGGACGGTGTCGTCGCGCTGGTACAGCTCGCACAGCACCACCCATTCGGCCACAGTGACGCCGCGGGCGGCGAGCTTGCGGCTGAACGCATACGAAACGTGGTTGGAGACGTAGCGCAGCCAGTAGCCGAGATGCGCCTCCAGCGGCGCGATGGCGGGGTCGGGCACGGTGAGCCTCAGGGTTTCCAAGGAAACTAATGGACGGCAGTTTCCTTGTCAACAATCTCCTCGGCGGTGACTTGCCAACAGGCGCGCATCTGTGGCCAAGATTCACGTTTCGCACTGCGTAGTCAGTCTGCGGAGCCGCGCTCATGGATCTCGCCGCATTCCGCGCCTCACTCGGCGGCCCCGAGCCGCCGCCGGGCCTGCCACCGGCATTGCAGGCCCTGTGGTGGGACGGCAAGGGCGATTGGAACCGCGCGCATGACTGCGCGCAGGCGCAGGACGACGCCGACGGTGCCGCGGTCCATGCCTATCTGCACCGCAAAGAAGGCGACCTCGACAACGCCGGCTACTGGTATCGGCGCGCCGGCCGCGCACCGGCGACCGATGCGCTTGATGCGGAATGGGAGCGGCTGGTCGGCGACATGATGGCCACAAGCTGACCGTGGCCGTGACCGGCTGGCGGGCGGTCCCGCGCGCGGTGTGGGCGCTGGGTGTTGTCAGCCTGTGCATGGACGCGTCCTCTGAACTGATCCACAGCCTGCTGCCGCTGTTCATGGTCACGACCCTCGGCGCCAGCGCCGCAATGGTCGGCGTCGTGGAGGGCGTGGCCGAGGCGGCGGCGCTGGTGACGAAGCTGTTTTCCGGCGTGCTCAGCGACCGGCTGGGCCGGCGCAAGGCGCTGGCGCTGGCCGGCTACGGGCTGTCGGCGCTGACCAAGCCGCTGTTCGCGGTGGCTGGCGGCCTCGGCATCGTGCTGTTCGCCCGTTTTGCCGACCGGATCGGCAAGGGCATCCGCGGCGCCCCGCGCGACGCGCTGATCGCCGATCTGACACCCTCAGCGGTGCGCGGCGCCGCATTCGGCGTGCGCCAGTCGCTCGACACCGTGGGCGCGACGCTCGGGCCCCTGCTCGCGGTGGTGGCGATGGCGGCGCTGCACGGGCACATCCGGGCGGCCTTCTGGGTTGCCGTGGTGCCCGCGCTGGCCGCAGTCGCCGTGCTGGCGTTCACCGTGCCGGAGCACGCGGCAGCCCCCGCGCCCGGGGGCGCGCCGATCCGCCGGGCTGATCTCACGCAGCTCGGCGGCGCGTTCTGGGGTGTCGCGGCGATCGCCTTCGTGCTGTCGCTGGCGCGGTTCAGTGAGGCGTTTCTGGTGCTGCGCGCCGCCGGCACCGGCTTCTCGCCGACGCTCGTGCCGCTGGTGCCGGCGGTGATGAGCCTGGCCTATGCGCTCAGCGCCTATCCGGCCGGCGCGCTCTCGGACCGGATCGAGCGGCGGCGGCTGCTGGCGCCGGGGCTTATGGCGCTGATGGCGGCGGACGTCGTGTTGGCGCTCTCGCGCGGGCCGGCGGCGACTACGGCGGGGGTGGCGCTGTGGGGGCTGCACATGGGGCTGACGCAGGGGCTGCTCTCGGCGCTGGTCGCCGATGCCGCGCCGCCGCAGCTGCGTGGCACCGCCTTCGGGTTGCTGAGCCTGGTGTCGGGCGCGGCCCTGCTGATCGGCAGCGTCCTCGCCGGCCTGCTATGGGACGACGCGTCCCCGGCGGCGACGTTCTGGGCGGGCGCCGGGTTCGCGGCGCTGGCGCTGGCCGGGCTTGCGACGCGGCTCCGCTAGTCCGCTGCCTCGGCGAGCGCCCGTGCGCGCAGTGCCGGCAACTGGTCGGGCGGTGCCGGACGGCCGAGCAGGTACCCCTGCACCTGATCGCATTCGTGTTCGCGCAGCCGCGCCAACTGATCCTCGGTCTCCACGCCCTCGGCCGTGATGTGCAGGCTCAGGCTGCGGCCAAGGGCGACGATCGCGCGCACGATCGCGTCCGCCTCACCGCAATCGCCGAGGCCCTGCACGAAGGAGGCGTCGATCTTCAGCTTGTCGAACGGGAAGCGGCGCAGATAGCTGAGCGAGGAATAGCCAGTGCCGAAATCGTCGAGCGCGATACGCACGCCGAGCGCCTTGAGTTCGCGCAGCATCGTCAGCGCGCGCTCGGCGTCGTCGATCAGGATACCCTCGGTGATTTCCAGCTCCAGCCGCCACGGCGCCAGCCCGGTGCGGTCCAGCACATCACGCACCGAGCGGGCGAGGTCGCGTTGCTTGAACTGCGCGGGCGACAGGTTGACCGCGATCCGCCACGGCAGCTTCCACGATGCGGCCTCCGCGCAGGCGGTTTGCAGCACCCAGTGGCCAAGCGGCACGATCAGACCGCATTCCTCGGCCACCGGCACGAACTCGGCCGGCGAGATGAAGCCGCGCGTCGGGTGCTGCCAGCGCAACAGCGCCTCGAATCCCTCGACATCCAGCGTCGCGCTGTCCAGCAGCGGCTGGTAGTGCAGGCGCAGCTCGCCGCGCTGCATCGCCGCGCGCAGGTCCTGTTCCAGCGCCCGCCGCTGCTGCAGCCGCAGGTCCATCGCCTGCTCGAAGAAGCGATACACCCCGCGCCCGTCGTGCTTGGCGCGGTACAGCGCCAGATCGGCGTTGCGCAGCAGCACGTCCGGCTCCCGCGCATCGGAGGGGAACAGCGCGATGCCGACACTGGTGCCGATCGCGACGCGCTGCCCGCCGACCTCGAACGGCTCGGCCAGCAGGCGCACCAGCCGGTCGGCCAGCCCCGCGGCGGCGCGCGGCTGGTCGGCGGAGGACTGCACGATCGCGAACTCGTCCCCGCCCAGCCGCGCCACGGTGTCGGAGTCGCGCAGGCAGGTCATCAGCCGGTTGCCCACCTCGATCAGCACGGCATCGCCGACCGGATGGCCGTGCAGGTCGTTGACCGCCTTGAACCCGTCCAGATCGAGGCAGAGCAGCGCCAGCCCACGGCCGGTCTGCTCGCCCACCGCCAGCGCCTGCGCCAGCCGGTCGCGGAACAGCGTGCGGTTGGGCAGGCCGGTGAGGCTGTCGTGGTGGGCCAGATGATGAATGCGCTGCTCGGCGCGCTTGCGGTCCGACAGGTCGCGGACCGCCACCACCGTCTCCGGCCGCGGCCCGGTTTCGATCGCGCGGCTCAACACCTCGACCGGCCGGCGCTTGCCGTCGGCGCCGATCAGCTCGGCTTCGGTCTGGCCGCCGTGGGCCAGTACGTCGCAGCCGCCCGCCAGCGCCAGCAGCGTCGCGGCCGGGCGGCCCAGCAACGCCTCCCGCTCGCGGGCGAGCATGGTGCAGAGCGACGCGTTGGCATCCACCACGATGCCGTCGCGCACGAACAGCAGACCCTCGAACGTGGCGTCGGCGAAGCGGCGCATCCGTCGGGCCTCGGCCAGCGTACGATGGGCGAGATAGCGGTCCACCAGCGCGCCGAGCAGCGCCAGCCCCAGCACCAGCACGGTCAGCGCCGCGATCGCGACCGCCAGCGGCCCGGCGGACAGCAGCGGCACCGGCGGGGCAGGGGCGGCGGACAGGGCGACCGTGGTGCCGGCGATGGCGATGAAGTGCAGCAGGCAGACGGCGAGCGCGGCCAGCATCGCGGCCGCGACGGGCCGGCCCAGCCGCAGGATCCACAGCGCGGCGATGCCGGCGGCGGCACCGGCGGCGAGCGCCGCGACGATCGAGGCGGGGGCGAAACCGACGAGATGCGCCGGGCGCAGCGCCAGCATTCCGGTGAAGTGCATCGCCCCGATGCCGCCACCCAGGGCCAGCCCGCCGGCGACGACGCTCCAGCCGCCCGGCCGGCCGCGCAGCGCCAGCGCGAAGGCGATCAGGCTGCCCACGATCGACCGCAGCAGCGACATCGCGGTGAACTGCAGCGAGTAGCCGAGACCGGCGGCCGGCAGCCAGGCCAGCATGGCGATGAAATGCGTCGCCCAGACGCCGCCGCCAAAGGCCGCGGCGGCGGCGATCAGCCAGCCCAGCCGCGCGCGCCCGCCAGCGGCGAGGGAGCGCCGCATCAGCCCCACGGCGGTGACGCTGGCCAGCAGACAGATGCCGGCAGCCAACGCGACCAGGCGGAGGTCGTGCTGGCGGGTCACGCAGGCGTAGAGTGTCAGCATACCGGCTTCTCGCGACGTGGCGTCAGGTTCGCGGCGAACCGGCTAGCAACCGGTTAAGGGCGGCGACGCTGGGCGGCACTGGCGAACCGTTCCGGCGGGGAGAGGTCGGAGCGGCCGACCGAAACCGGCGCGAAGACATGCGGATTTCGATCCCTGCAAGGTAGGAAATGTTACCATATCGCTAGAACAATGCTGTGTCCAGAACAATTTTTCTTTCACAATGATATCATGTGCCAATAGCAAATCGACGGCGCGCCGCTTCCCCTACACCGGCAACGTCGCGGTCACGCGCGCCCCGCCGCCCGCGGCGTTGCCGATGGCGACGTCCCCGCCATGCCCACGCAGGATGTTGCGTGCGATGGTCAGGCCCAGCCCGACCCCGCCGGTCTCCCGGTTGCGGCTCGCCTCCAGCCGCATGAATGGCTGGAACACGCGTTCGGCGTCGTCGGGCGGGATGCCGGGGCCGTCGTCCTCGATGCGCACGCTCGCCATGCCATGCTGCGGACCCGCCAGCGTGACGCGCGCGGCACCGCCGTATTTCACCGCGTTGCCAATCAGGTTGGTGAGCGCCCGCTTCAGCGCCAGCGGCCGTGCGCCGACCGTCAGGTGGTCTGGCCCGTGGTAGGCGAGCTTGTCGGCTGCGTCGGGCCAGGCGTCGGCGGCTTCGTCGAGCAGCGTGCGCAGTAGTTCGGCGAGGTCCAGCGGCACCCGCGGCTCCTCGGATTGCGTGTCGCGGCCGAACGCCAGCGTTGCCGCCACCATCGCCTCCAGCTCGTCGAGATCGCCCAGCGTCTTGCGGCGCAGTTCCTCGTCCTCGATGAACTCGGCGCGCAGCTTCAGCCGGGTGATCGGCGTGCGCAGATCGTGGCCGATCGCCGCGAGCATGAAGTTGCGGTCGGCGAGGAAGCGGCGGATGCGCCCGGCCATGGTGTTGAACGCCGCCGCCGCCTTGGCGACCTCTTCCGGTCCGTCCTCGGGCAGGGGCGGAGCGTTCACGTCGCGGCCGAGCCGCTCCGCCGCCGCGGCCAGGGTCGCGACCGGCGCGGTCAACCGCCGCACCGCCCACAGGGTCAGCCCCGCCGCAGCGGCCGTCATCAGCACGAAGGCGGCGAGGAAGGTGCCGGACAGCAACCAGCGCGCCGGCTGCATCGGCAGGGTCAGGTTGAGCCACTGCCCGTCCGGCAGCCGCAGCCCGATCTGCACGCGCCGGGCCGCCGGACCCCCAAGCACGACCAGCTCATGCGGGCGTTCCGCCGGGCGCATCGGCACCAGCAGCATGTTCACGCGCAGCGCCCGCTGCAATTCGGGATAGGCGGGGGCGAGGGCGGAGACCGGCGGCGAGTTGGCAAGCTGCACGGAGGTGCCCTCGCGCGCGTCGATGGCCCGCAGCACGGCGAGGCGATTGGCCGGCTCGGCGAGAACGACGGTGCGGTAGATGCTCATGGCGCGCACCGCCACGTCGCGGATCTGCGCGAAGCGCAGCGCGTCCACCCGGTCCAGGCCGTGAATGGCAAGCCCGCCGCCCTGCACGACAGCGAGCGCCAGCAAAAGCACCAGCGCCGTGCGTCCGGCGAGGCTGCGCGGCAGAAGCCGGAGCGTCACGCCGTCATTCGCGCGTCACCTCGGCGGCCAGCACATAGCCGCCGCCGCGCACCGTCTTGATGAGCTGGGCGTGGTGGCCGTCATCCTCCAGCTTGCGGCGCAGGCGGCTGACCGCCACGTCGATGGCGCGGTCGAACGGCCCGGCCTGCCGGCCGCGCAGCAGGTCGAGCAGCATGTCGCGCGTCAGCACCCGGTTCGGCCGTTCGGCGAGCGCGAACAGCAGGTCGTACTCGCCGCCGGTCAGCGAGACTTCGACGCCGTCCGGGTTGAGCAGGCGCCGGCGCGGCGGCTCCAGCCGCCAGCCGGCGAACACCAGCGCCTTCGGCACGGCCTCGACGTGGTTCTGCGTCTCCCCGGCGCGACGCAGCACGGCGCGGATGCGCGCCAGCAGTTCGCGCGGATTGAACGGCTTGCCCACGTAATCGTCGGCGCCGAGTTCGAGGCCGATGATACGGTCGGTGTCCTCGCTCATCGCCGTCAGCATGACGATCGGCACGCTCGACTGGCCGCGCAGCCAGCGTGCGAAGTCCAGCCCGCTCTCGCCGGGCAGCATCAGGTCGAGCACGACGAGCTGGTAATGGCCAAGCGGCCAGGCCCGCCGCGCCTCACGCGCGTCGCGCACCGCGGTCACGCGGAAATTCTGCCGCTCCAGGAAGCGCGCGAGCAGGTCCCGGATCTCGCGGTCGTCGTCCACCACCATGATGTGCGGCGGTGCGGCGGGGGCGGCGCCGGTCGCGGGCATCGGCGAAGGCTCCATGCGGGACAGTCTAGGCCGGGCGCGGCAGGACGATCCAGTGCGGCATCGTTGTCAGGCGCCGAACTCCGCACGGATGCGCGTGCCGTCGGCGCCGACCCCCGGCACCGCACCGAGCGGCGGGGCTTCGCCGTTCCGGAGCGCCGGCGGGGCGATCAGCGAGGCAGTGCCGTTCGGCGTCGCCACCCCGATGCGCCGCAGCGCCGGATGGTGCGCCAGCGCCGCCACGTCGTTGACGAAGCCATAGGCGGTGTTGGCCTCCCGCAGCCGCCCGGCCGCCTGCGCGCGCGTCATGGCGGCGAAAGCGCGCGCCACCAGCGCATCGACCTCCGGGCGGTTGGCGACGCGGGCGTTGTTGCTCTCAAATCCGGCGCGCTGCGGCAGGTCGGGTGCCTCCAGCACGACGCGGCAGAAATTCGCCCATTCGCGCTCGTTCTGAATCGAGATCAGCACCAGCGCGCCGTCGGCCAGCGCGAAGGCGCCATATGGGCAGATCGAGGGATGCGCGAGCCCCAGCCGCTGCGGCGCGCGGCCGGTGCCCTCGTAATACAGCAGCGGCACGTTCATCCAGTCGGCAAGCGCGTCGAACAGGCTGACCGCAAGCCGCGCGCCCTGGCCGGTGACGCCGCGCGCGATCAGCGCCTCCAGCACCGCCGCGTGCGCCGCCATGCCGCAGGCGATGTCGCAGACCGAGACGCCGACGCGCCCCGGCCCGGCGGGGTGGCCGGTGATCGAGGCCAGCCCGCTCTCCGCCTGTACCAGCAGGTCATAGGCCTTCATGTCGGCATAGCTGTGGCCGCTGCCATAGCCGGTGATGTCCACGGTGATGAGCCGGGGATAGCGGCGCCGCAATTCCTCGGACCCGAAGCCCGCGCGCGCGGCGGCACCGGGGGCGAGGTTCTGGATGAACACGTCGGCGCGCGAGAGGATGCGGTGCAGCAGCGCCGCGTCGTCCGGCTCCTTGATGTCGGCGACGAGGCTTTCCTTGCCGCGATTGAGCCAGACGAAATAGCTCGACAGCCCGTTCACCGCAGCGTCGTAGCCGCGCGCGAAGTCGCCCTCCGCCCGCTCGATCTTGATGACGCGCGCGCCGGCATCGGCGAGGCGGGCCGAGCACAGCGGCGCCGCCACCGCCTGCTCCAGCGCGACGACCAGCAGGCCGGTGAGTGGACGGCGATCGGCGTCAGTCACGATCAGCGGCTCCGCGCGCGGTCGCGCAGGCTGGCATCCGCATGGCTTCACTCCTGGCGCGGCGGGTTCGACGGAAGCATAGGCGGAACCTCGCCGGCCAGGAAAGCCGACCGGCGATGCCTCAGTAGCGCTGCTGGGACTGGTTGCTCCCGCCGGTCGGCTGCGTGGCGGTGGAATTGCCGTTGCACGCGGCGACGGTGAGCACGCTGCCCGCGAGGATCATGAGCGCGGCGATAAGGCGGATCATCCCGATTGCCCTCCTGGGACCGAGTTGGCGCCGTGAGGTCGGAGGTGGGCGCGGCCAACGGTCGCCGCAAGGTCGCGCGTGGCGCGAGCGTTGCGCTCGGCGCCGCCCGCGCGCACAACGCGCGCGTGACCTTTCCGCACCCTCCGCCGGAGGCGCGCGCCGCGCTGGCCCAACTCTGCGCGCGCGATCCCGACCTCGCCGGCATCGAGCCGGCCGCCGGGCCGTTGCCCTGGCGGCTGCGGCCGGCCGGATTCTGCGGGCTGTTGCAGGCGATCGTTGGCCAGCAGATCAGCAACCAGGCCGCCGCCGCGATCTGGCGCCGGGTCGCCGCCCTGCCGGGCGCCGCCTCGCCCGAGGGATTGCTCGCCCTGTCAGATGAGGCGCTGCGCGCGGCCGGCCTGTCGCGACCCAAGATCGCCCATGCCCGCGCGCTCGCCGCGGCCTTTGCCGAGGGGCGGCTGGCGACCGAGGCGCTGGCGGCGCTGGACGACGAGGACGCCGTCGCCGTCATCGCGTCCGTGCGCGGCCTCGGCCGCTGGACGGCGGAGGTGTATCTGCTGTTCGCACTTGGCCGTGCCGACGTCTTCCCCGCGGCCGATCTCGCCCTGGCCGCTGCGGCGGCGCATCTGAAACGATTGGAGGCCCGGCCCGGCCCAGCGGCACTGCGCGCCCTGGCGGAGGCTTGGCGGCCGCACCGGGCGCTGGCCGCACGGCTGCTCTGGCACCACTGGCGCCACGTCACCGGCCGCGCCGCGATGGACGACCTCGTCATCACCCCAGCGCCGGAGCCGGCCGCATGACCTTCCCCCTGCATCCCAACCTGCCGGTTGCCCGCGACGGCGAGATCGCTGTCGTCACCTTCGACCGCCCGGCGCGGCGCAATGCCTTCGATCTGGCCATGTGGCACGGGCTTGCGGCGACCATGCAGGCGCTCTCGGCCGACGCGACGCTGCGCTGCGTGGTGCTGCGCGGCGCGGGGACGGAGGCATTCAGCGCCGGCGCCGACATCTCCGCCTTCGCCGCCGAACGCGGCTCGCGCGCGCAGGAGGATCGCTACGCCGCCGCGCTGCATGATTCGATGCAGGCGATCCGGCTGTGCATTCATCCGGTGGTGGCGATGATCCAGGGCTGGTGCCTGGGCGGCGGCGCCGGCATCGCCACCATGTGCGACTTCCGCGTCGGCGGGGAGGGGATGCGGTTCGGCATCACCGCGCGCAACCTCGGCATCTGGTATCCTTACGCCGAGCTTGACCCGGTGATCGAACTCGCCGGCACGGGCGTTGCCGCCGAGGTGTTCATCGAGGGCCGCATCTTCACCGGTCGCGAGGCTTACGAAAAAGGGCTGCTCTCCCGGCTCGTCGCCGACGCCGCGGTGGAAGCGGAGGCGCTGGCGCTGGCGGGGCGCATCGCCGAGGGCAGCCCGCTCTCGGCACGTTTCCACAAGGCGGCGATCCGGCGGCTGCGCGGGCCGCTGCCGCTGACCGCCGAGGAGGAAGCGGCGGCCAACGACTTCGCCGAGACCGAGGATTTCCGTAACGCCACCCGTGCGTTCCTGGAGAAGCGCAAGCCGGTGTGGCGCGGGCGCTGAACCGGCAACCATTCCTTCACGCGCCGCGCGCAGGCTGCGTGCCGTCGATGCGAGGGGCGCATGTCGCAGTCTGCCGCGCAGGTGGTGGCCGGCCGGGCGCAGGGCTGGCAGCCGATGACGTTCCGCGAGCGCGGCGTGGCGGTGCCGTTCACCACGCCCCACCTCGCCGGCGCGCGGCTGCGCCTGATCGGACGGATCGGGCCGGAACTGGTGCTGCCCGAGGTGGTGGGACCCGGAAGCGTCGGCATCCTGCCGTGGGAGCGTGTCGGCACGCTGTGCAGCCCCACCCTGTTCGATCGACGGCTCGGCGCGCGGCTTGCGGCCCTGCCTGCGCTGACTCCGGCCACGGTGCGCGCGGCGGTATGCGCCGAAGCCGCGTCCGGGTTGGCGGGGACGGAGGCGGCGCAGGCCGCCGCGACCGCACGGCAACAGGATGCGGCCGACCTGCACCGCGCGCGCGCCGGTCTGCCCAACGGTGGGCCGGAGCCGCTGGCCGGTCTGTTCGGCCCGCTCGGCCTGGGTCCGGATGCCGAGACGGCGCGCGTGCCGCGCACCCTGGCCGCCATGACCGCTCTCGCCGAGGCACTCGCCGACCCACCCCGCACCGGCGGTCTCGCGACCGAGGCCGAACTGGTGGCGGCGGCCGCCCGGCGCGCGGCCGCCGCGGCGCGGGGCGCGCTGCTTGCGGCGCGCACGCTGGCGGCCGAGCCGGCGGCACTGCTGCGGCGCTGGATCGCGGCTCCCGAGGCGCTGGCGGACGACCTGGCGCGGGTTGAATGGCTGCTGGATGGCTGGGCGTGGCTGTGCCGGCTGTGGACCTGCCCGGACGAGCGGCTCGGCCGCCCGGCGGCGACGTTGCCGGAGATGGCGGCGCTGGTGCCGCCGCTGCCGCGCGAGGTCGGGGCGGGTGCTGGAGTGCCGCCGCGGCATGACATGGCGGACACGCTGCGCGGCGTGCTGCGCGGCGGCGACTGGCGCAGCGGCGTCACGCCGCAGGACATGATCGCACGCAACGAGCGGCTGCTCGCCGGTGCGCTGACGCTTGCCGGCGCGGCGCCGTGACCGATGCGACCGACGCCGGGCTGCAGGAGCATCTGCTCTCCGCCGCCGACGCGCGCCTGCGCCGGGTGGTCGCGGTGGTGGACGCGCTGCCGGCGCGCGGCGACGCCGATGCGCTGATCGCTCCGCTGCGCCCGCGGCTCGCGCGGCTGCGTCCGCCCCGGCCGCTGACGCTCACGCGACTGCTGTTCGCGCCGGTCGAGCCGCTGATCGTGCCGAGCGCTTCCTGGCAGATCGGCAGCCCGGGCATCCCGCGCTCGGCGCTCGCGGCGCTTGGTGGCGATCTGTGCGCGGCGTTGGGCGAAGCGGCCGATCCCCTGCGCGCGCGCTGCGCCGGCCGCAGCATGGAGGACGAAGCCGTGGTCGCCGAGTGCGGCGCGCCGCTCTGGGCGGAGGCGGCGAAGCTGCTGCCCGGCCGCCTGCCGCCGGCCGACTGGACGAGCGCGACCGGCCTTCCGCCTGCGGCCCATCGAGCGCTCGTCGTCCCGCTTGGCGTGCTGCTCGGCGAGGGCGTGCCGCTGCACAAGCTGCCGACGCTTGCCGGTCAGACCGCGCTGGCGGAAGCGGAGCGGCTGCTGCGCCAGGCCGGGGCGCGCGGCGGGGCGGCGCTGACGATGATGCTGGCGCTGTTGCTGCGCCGGCTGCCGCGCGCGCAGCGGCTGCTACAACTGGCCGACGGCATCGGCGAGGCCGGCGGTGCCGGGCAGGCGAGTGACCGGGTCATGGCGTTCCTGCTCGGCGACCTGCGCGGCGCGGTCGCATCTGATGCGGCGCTGCCGGAGGCGGCGGACCAGGTGCGTCGCTCGGCGCGGCTGCTGGAGGAACTCGAAGCGGCGGCGGGGGCGGCGGAGCGGCCGTCGCGGATGCAGATGGTGCGCGCGGCGCGGCAGGATCTGTCGGCCATGTGCCGGGACCGGATGGCAGCGGCGGCGGAGTCGCTCGCCGTCGCGGCGGAGATGGCCGCCGAGGCGGCCGACCTCGCGGCGATGGAGGATACGGCGCGCGCGCTGCGCCTGCTGGATGCGGTCGGGCGGCGGCTGGGCGAGGCCGAGGTCTATGACCGCGTGCTGTCCGGCACCGCCGGGCGGCTCACCGCCGGGACGCTGCTCGCGCCCAACGCGCGCCTGCGCCTGGCCGAGATCCTGCTCGGGCCGGACGCGGCGCTGGCGCTGGTGGAGGGCGGACCGTAAGCGGTCAGCGCGTCGCGCCGGTGACCCAGGACTCCGCGCCTTCGGCGGTGAAATGCACGGCACTCGCCGTCGCCGCCATGTCGTTGAGGGCTCGGATCAGCTTCACCCGCCGCTGCGGCGGCACGATGAACATGAAGAATCCGCCGCCGCCCGCGCCCGACACCTTGCCCGCGAGCGCACCTTGCGCCAGCGCCGCCTCGTACAGCGCCTCCATGTGCGGGTTGCTGACCGCGCTCGCGGTGCGCTTCTTGGCGCGCCAGGAGCGGTTGAGAATCTCGGCCACCTGCGCGATCTCGCCGCGCAGCAGCGCCTGCTTCATCTCCACCGCGTCGCGCTTGAGCTGATGCAGGCTCTCCATCGGCTCGGCGTCGGCGCGCGTCATATGGCGCTGCTGTTCGGCGATGATGTGGTCGGACTGGCGCGACAGGCCGGTGAAACAGGTGACCAGCGAGGTTTCCAGCTCGTTCATCACCCCGCGCGGCACCCGCAGCGGATTGACGATGACGCGGTCGGCGGCAAGGAACTCGATGAAGTTGGCGCCACCGAAGGCGGAGGCGTACTGGTCCTGCTTGCCCCCTGCCAGCCCCAGGTCGTTGCGCTCGATTTCATAGGCCAGATGCGCCACGTCATAGAGGCCGAGCGGCAGGCCGAGCAGACTGCGGAACGCCTCCACCATCGCCACCATCAGCGCCGAGGACGAGCCGAGGCCGGAGCCGGGCGGCGCATCGACATAGGTGCTGATCCTGAGCGCCGGCAGCGCCCCCGCCGCGTAGTCGCGCGTCATGCGCCGATAGACGCCGGCGTGCATGGCCAGCCGCGCGCGCGCCAGCGCCGCCTCGTCGCGCGGCAGCGCCTCGGTGATGTCGAGGTCATGGGCGATGAAGTGCAGGTTGCCGTCGGGCGAAGGTTCGATGAAGCAGTAGGCGTAACGGTCGATGGTGCAGTTCAGCACCGCGCCGCCGAACGCGTCGCAATACGGGCTGAGATCGGTCCCGCCGCCCGCCAGCCCCAGCCGCAAGGGCGCGCGTGCCCGCACCGTCTCCCCGGCGCGGATGGCGATATCAGAGCGCGGCATGGAAGATCATGCTGAACGCGCCGAGATAGCCGAGTTCCGCAGACCAGTAGCAATGCGCCGCGGCGGTCGCGAACCCGGCGGCGCGCAGCCGGTCGAGCACATCCCAGCCGATCTCGTGCACGCCGTCGCGCACCAGGGCGGGCAGCGCGCCGTCCGCCCGCGCAAGGTCGGCGCGCGAGTGGGTGCGCGCGGCGTCGTGGCGGAACGGCACGGTGAAGACCAGCGATCCGCCTGGCGTCAGCGTGCGGCGCAACGCCGCGAGGGCGGCGTCCAGCGGCGGCACGCGGTGCAGGCACTCGACCGCCACCGCGAGATGGCAATGTCCATCCGGCACGTCGAGCAGAAAGTCCGCACCGTCGCGGCGCAGGGACGCGCGGGTGGTGGTCTCGCCGGCCAGCGCCGCGAGGCGGCTGTGACTCGGATCGGGCGGGCCGAACAGCAGCAGCCGCGTCCAGGGCCGCAGCGAGGCCGCCGCCTGCGCGAAATGGACCACTGCGCGGGCGCGCTTGCCGAGCCGGTCGGCGCAGTCGCAGACCAGCGCCTCGTCCCAGCGCGGCACCACCTGACGGTCGGCCAGCCGCTCCCACCCGGCGGGATCGACGGCGAAACTGGTGCCGCGCAGGCACAGCGCGCAGGTGCCCGGCCGGTTCAGCGCCGTGCCGGCGGCGAGCAACTCCGTCTCGTGGCTGTAGCGAGCGTCTAGCCGATCCTGGTCCGCGCGGCGGAAGGCGACGAACTCCGCCTGCGAGGCGAGGCTCGCCGAGGGAAACCGCACGTGAAGATCGAAGCCGGCCATGTAAACCAATGTGATGCCCGGCGTTCGTACTGATCCCGCCCCGCCGCGGTCAAGCGCCAAAGCCCCAGCGTTCATGCAGGCGCGCGATCGCATGCGGCGACGGCGGCAGCCCATCCGCGGGCGGGATTGGCGCTGCCGGCTCCGTCACTACCCGCCACGGCCGGCCGAGCAGCCGCGTGCGCAACGCCAGATCGGCGCACGCGAAAACCACGTCGCCGCCGCACGTGATGCTCTCGCCGACGCCGAGCCGGCCCCATACCGCGCCCGGCCCGCCGATCAGCACCCCGAGCGGGGCGGGCAGGCCCAGTGTCGCGTTCACCATCGGGCGCACCAGCGCGGCGGCGGCCTCCGCGACCGGCGCGGCCACCAGCACGGCATCGGGTGCCTGAGCAACCGCGCGGGCGAGTGCCATCAGCGACGCCGCCGAGGGTGCACGGGCCGGGTCGAGCAGGACCACGCAGCCGCCGCGCGACCCGGCGGCGGCGAGAGCGGCCTGCGGCGTCGCCGCCGGGTCGGCCGGCACGATGTCGGCCCCGATTTCGGCAAGCGCCGGGGCGAGGGCGGCGCGATGGCCCGCCGCAGCCGGGGCCGGCAGCACCAGCGTCAGGGCCGGGTTCGCCACCCCCGGCACGCAGCTCGCAGCGGGCCGCTCCAGGGCAGCCAGTTCGCCGGCGAGGCGTCCGAACGCAGCCCGCAGCCGTCCGGCCGGGCCGGCGGCGGTGCGCAGCGGCGCCAGGTCCCGCCACAGCGCCTCCACTGCGGCCGCTGCCTCCGCCAGCCGTGCCGCGCCGGGCGGCGCCAGACCGGGTCCGGCGCGCAGCACCCGCCCGAATACCTGCCGGCTGCGGCGCTCGCGCGCGCTGATCAGGCATTCCTCTCCCGCCGGCACGTGGTCCGGCGGCAGGCGGAGGGAAAAACCGTGATGGCCATCGCCGCAGCCGAGCGGCAGCAGGTCGGGGCGGAACAGCCCCGCCACCATGGAAACCGCCACGGTGTCGTTGACCAGCAGATCGACCACCAGCCGCTCGCCGGGCCGATCCGGCGCCCAGCACCAGCCATCGAAGCCGCCGTCCGCGCGCTCCCGCAGGTCGCCGAGCAGGGTCGCCGGGCGCAGCGTCACGCCCGTCTCATGGCGTCATGTCTCATGCCGTCATGTCCGCCTCGTCGGCGAGCGGGCGCAGGCAGATGGTGCGGAAGCAGAAGCCGAGTTCGCGTCCGTCCGGCCCGTCGGCGATGTCGATCGGCCGGGCGCTGTTGGGCAGGTGCAGATCGAGCCGCATCACCGCCCGCCCACCGCGGCGCAGCCACCACTCCGGCTCCAGCGGCGCCGACAGCGTGGCGCCGGCGCGCTGGGTGAGCCGCCAGAAGCCGATGCGCAAACCGTTGCCGAACAGCGTGACCTCCTGTGCCGGGCGCAGCCGGGAGACATACGGCTCGCCGCCGAGCAGCAGCAACAGCCGCGAGGGCGGGGCCGGCACCGCGATCAGCAGCGTCGCCTGCGGCCCGTCGTTCCAGACATGGCCATCCTCCGGCTCACCCCAGCCGGACATTTGCCCGCGCGCGCCGAGGTCCGCGACGCCGAACAGCCGTACCACGCCCGGTTCGCAGTCCAGGGCACCGCCGCGCCGGCCGCCGGATGCGGCACGATCCTGAACGCGGCTGAAATCAAGCACGACCCGTTCCCTTTCCCGCAACATTTGGCAACTGATTGGCGCAACGAATGCGACCAGCGGCCGCCAATTCCTAACATAATCGCAATACATGGCAAACAAAACACGCAACGACTTTTTTCCGTCTCCGGGTTGTTTGTGTTTCATGTTGAAAAGACGCGGAATTGACGCATGGTGTCGCGCCGATGGCGCATCGGCTATGAACGCGGCGGACGGAACAGGACGGAACGATGGCGCAGGTGCTGGTGACCGGGGCGACAGGGATGATCGGGTCGCACCTGCTGGCGCATCTGCGCGACTCGCCGCCGGGCGCGGTGGTCGGCACTGCGTTCGGCCCGCCCTCGGAACTGCCGACGCCGCCCGCGCATGTCATGGTGCCGCTGGACGTGCGCGACGGGCCGGCGGTGCGCGACTGCATCGCGCGCCATCGCCCGGCGGTGATCCATCACCTCGCCGCCCAGAGCCTGCCGACGCTGTCCTGGACCGAGCCGCGCCTGACGCTTGACACCAACGTGCAAGGCACCGTCAACATCTTCGAGGCGGTGCTGCACGTCCGCGAGACAATGGACGCACGCTACGACCCGATGGTCGTGGTGGCGTGTTCCTCGGCCGAATACGGCGCGAGCATGACGCCCGAGCGCGTGCCGCTGGACGAGGAGGCGCCGCTGCTGCCGCTGCATCCCTACGGCGTCAGCAAGGTGGCGCAGGACCTGCTGGCCTTCCAGTACTGGCGCAACCGGCGCATCCGCTGCATCCGCGCGCGCATCTTCAACACCACCGGGCCGGGCAAGCGCGACGACGTCGTCTCCGACTTCGCCGCCCGCGTCGCGCGCATCCGCGCCGAGGGCGGCACGCTGCGCGTCGGCAATCTGGACGCGCGCCGGCCGATCATGGACGTGCGCGACACGATCGCCGCCTTGCTGCTGCTCGCCGAGCGTGGCGAGCCGGGCGAGGCCTACAATCTGTGCGGTGACACGGCGGTGCGGATCGGCGAACTGATCCCGCTGTTCGAGCGGCTCGGCGGCATGGCCCTGACGATCGCGCAGGACCCGGCGCTGCTGCGGCCGTCCGATGAGAGCGTCATTCTCGGCAGCAACCACAAGCTGCGCCGGCGCACCAACTGGCGGCCGGCGATCGCGCTTGAGGAGACGGTGCGCGCCGTGCTCGACCACGAACTCGCCCGACGCGCGCGATGAACGACGCCCCGCCGACGCTGATCGAGGCCGAGCCGCACGCGGCCCTGCACCGCTACCGCTTCGTGCTGCCGCTGTGCCGTGACCGCACGGTGGCCGAGGCGGGACCGGGCATCGCCGAGGGACATATGCTGCTCGCCGCGGTGGCCCGGCGGTTGCTGGACGCCGAGACAGCAGGGGTTGCGGAGGTGCTGCTGTGGCTCGCGCCGTTGCGCGGCGGCGAACTGGCGGCGGCGCTGCCGACGCTGCGCCGGCGGCTGGCGCCCGGCGGCGTGCTGGCGGTCGCGGTCTCAGAGGCGGCGGCGCCCGCGCAGGCCACTCTGGACGCCGCGTTCCGTCACGCCGCCGCCTTCCGCCAGCGCCTGCTCGCCGGCAGCGTGATCGTGGAGGACGCCTTCGCTCAGGCGCGCATCGTGGCGCTGGCGGATGGCAGCGCGGCGGCGGAGCCGGCGGTGACGCTGCTGCTGGCGTCCGACGCGCCGGTGCCGCCGCTCGCCACCGGCGTGTTCGAGGCCGCGAGCCTCGTGCCGCAGCCCACGCGGGTCGCGCGTACTGTGCTGCTCTCACCGCTCGCGGACCTGCCGCCGCTGGAGCCGGGCCTGAGCGAACTGCGCCGCCGCACCGTCTCGCTGGTCGAGCGGTTGGTCGCTCTCGACGAGCACGCCATCGACCTCGCGGCGGAAACCACGCGGCTACGAGAGCAGGTGCAGCGCCAGGCGGCAGCAGGGGGCAGCGCGAGCGCGGCATTCGACGTGCCACGGACCGCCCATGCCTGGCCGGCGGCACAGGCGCCGGAGCGTGATCCTGCCGATCTGACCTGGTACGAGCACCGGCCGGACGACGCGGTGATCGCGGCGGGGCGCGAGGGCGATGCGTTCCTGCGCCGCCATGCGCTGCTCTCCGACGCGCCCGACCTAGCCGGCGCGGTGGCGGAGATCAATGCACTGCCGTGCCGTCTGTGTGCCACCGACGATCCCGCCGTGGCGCCGGACGCGTCGATCGTGATCCCGGTCCACGGCCAGCTTGCCTATACGCTCAACTGCCTGCACAGCCTGCGTGGCCACGCAACGCGGCACAGCGCCGAGGTGATCGTGATCGACGATGCCTCGCCCGACGCGACCGGCGCGACGCTTCCCGTGATCGACGGCATCGTCGTGCGCACCAACGCGGCGAATCTCGGCTTCCTGCGCAGTTGCAACGACGCGGTCGCGGCGGCGCACGGGCGCGTCGTCGTGCTGCTCAACAACGACACGCGTGTCCTGCCGGGCTGGCTGGATGCGCTGCTCGACGGACTTGCCGATCTGCCGCGCGCGGGCCTGGTCGGATCGAAACTGCTCTATCCCGACGGCGCCTTGCAGGAGGCCGGCGCGATCGTCTGGCGCGACGGCTCGGCCTGGAACTACGGCCGCAATGACGATCCCAACCGGCCGCAGTACTGCCACGCGCGCGAGGCCGACTACGTCTCCGCCGCCTCGGTGGCGGTTCCCCGCGATCTGTGGTGCGAACTTGGCGGATTCGACGCCGCCTTCGCCCCCGCCTACTGCGAGGATTCCGATCTCTGCCTGCGCATCCGGGCGCATGGGCGGGCGGTGTGGTATCAGCCCACCTCGCGCGTCATCCACTACGAGGGCCGCACCTCCGGCACCGACATCGCCAGCGGCGTGAAGGCGTACCAGCGCGTCAATGCGGGAAAACTGTTCCTGCGCTGGCGCGAGACGCTGGCCGCGCACCGCGCCAACGGCGAGGCGCCGTATTTCGAGCGCGAGCGCGACGTGCGCCGCCGTGCGCTGATCGTCGATGCGACCACGCCCACGCCGAAGCAGGACGCCGGCTCGGTGACCACGACGCAGACGCTGCGGCTGTTCCGCGATATCGGCTACAAGCCGCACTTTGTGCCGCAGGACAATTTCCTGTTCCTGCCGGAGCACACGCCGGCCTTGCAGGCGATGGGCGTGGAGTGCGGATACTCGCCGTACGAGACTGATTTCTCCTTCTATATCCGCCGTTATGGCGCGCTGTTCGATGCGGTCCTGGTCTATCGCGTTCCGGTACTGGAACAGGTGCTGGAGACGCTGCGCCGCTTCGCCCCGCAGGCGCCGGTGCTGTTCCACACCATGGACCTGCACTTCCTGCGTCTGGAACGTGAGGCCGCGATCGCCGGCACCACGGCGGCGCACGAGGCCGCGGCGCGGATGAAGGCGAAGGAGCTGGACCTGATCCGGCGTGTCGATTGCACGATCACACACTCGACCTATGAGCGCGATCTGCTGGCGGCGGCCGCGCCAGATGCGCCGGTCGTTGTCTGGCCGTTCATGTTCGAATTCCATGGCACCGACGTCGGCTTCGACGCCCGCCGCGACTTCGTCTTCCTCGGCGGCTACCGCCATCCGCCGAACGTCGATGCGGCGCGGTTCTTCGCCGAGCAGGTGCTGCCGCTGATCCATGCCGAGGAGCCGGACGCGCGCTTCATCATCGCCGGCGCCAATCCGGGGCCGGAAGTGCAGGCGCTGGCCGGCGCGCATGTCGTCGTCACCGGCATGATCGAGGATCTGCGCGACGTGTTCGACGCCGCGCGGGTGTTCGTCTGTCCCTTGCGTTTCGGCGCCGGCACCAAAGGCAAGATTTCGACCGCGATGGCCTACGGCCTGCCGGTGGTGTCGACCGCCTGCGGCGCCGAGGGGATGGATATGGTCGAGGGGCGGGAGGTGCTGGTCGCCGACGACCCCGCCGGCCTCGCCGCCGCCTGCCTGCGCGCCTACCGCGACCCGGCGCTGTGGCAGGCGATGTCGCAGGCAGGGCAGGCGCTGGTGCGGGAAAAGCACTCGCTGGAGATGGGCCGGCGGGTGCTGGCCGAGGCGATCGAAGTGGCGTGGCGCCACAAGCTGGGGGTCGCGACCTGACGAAAGGCCGCCGATGGGGCCTTGCCAGCGCGCCGCCGCTGCGGCGTAATTGTCCGACAGGGAGAACCGGAGGGAGTCGATGACCCGCAGGATGCTGCTGGCGGCCTTTGCCGCCTCGATGCTTGCCGCGGCGCCGGCCGTGCGCGCCGCGACGCCACCCGACACGATCGTCATCGCCAAGCAGATCGACGATATCATCAGTCTCGATCCCGGCGAGGACTACGAGCTTTCCGGCGAGGAGATCGCGACCAACATCTACGACCGGCTGCTGCGCTACGAAGCCGAGGACACCTCCAAGCTGGTCGGCGGCGTGGCCGAGAGCTGGACGATCAGCCCGGATGGCAAGGTGTTCACCTTCAAGCTGCGGCCCCACCAGGTGTTCCAGGACGGCGATCCGCTGACCGCCGACGACGTTGCCTTCTCCCTGCAACGCGTCGTCCTGATGGACAAGACGCCCGCCTTCCTGCTGACGCAGCTCGGCTGGACCAAGGACAACGTGAAACAGATGGTGAAGGTGACCGCACCGGACACCATGCAGTTCACCATCACCGCCGACCTCGCGCCGTCGCTGGTGCTGAACCTGATGACGTCGATCGTCGCCTCGGTGGTCGAGAAGAAGGTGGCGCTGGCGCATGAGGCCAACGGCGACCTCGGCAATGCGTGGCTGAAGTCGCACTCCGCCGCTTCCGGCGCCTATCGGCTGGTGGCGTGGAAGCCCAACGAGAGCGTCATCCTGGAGGCGAACCCGAAATTCCGCCTCGGGGCGCCGGCCAACAAGCGCGTCATCGTCCGCCACGTGCCGGAGACCGCCTCGCAACTGCTGCTGCTGGAGAAGGGCGACGTCGATATCGCCCGCGACCTCTCGCCCGACCAGCTTGCCACGCTCGCCGGCAAGAAGGATATCAAGGTCGAATCGTTCCCGGGTTCGGACAACTGGTATGTCGGCATGAACGTCGCCGACGAGCGGCTGAAGAACCCGAAGGTGCGGCAGGCGCTGAAATATCTTGTGGACTACGACGGCATGGTGGGCAGCTTCCTCAAGGGGCGGTTCTTCGTGTACCAGACCTTCGTGCCCCAAGGCTTCCTCGGTGCGATCGACTATCGCCCGTTCAAGCTCGATGTGGCGAAGGCCAAGGCGCTGCTGGCCGAAGCCGGCTATCCCAACGGCTTCGAGATGAAGCTGGATGCGCCGAATTTCTCGCCGTTCACCGAGATCGCGCAGTCGCTGCAACAGACGATGGGCGAAGGTGGCATCAAGATCAGCATCGTTCCGGCGGAGCTGAAGGCGGTGCTGGGCACCTACCGCGCGCGCAAACACCAGCTCGTGCTGGTGTCCTGGGGACCCGACTACTTCGACCCGCACACCAACGCCGACTCCTTCGCCCGCAACACCGACAACTCCGACAAGCCGGCCACCAAGCCACTCGCCTGGCGCAATTCCTGGTACATCCCCGAGATCAGCAAGGAGACGGCGGCGGCCGCGCGGGAGCTGGACACGCAGAAGCGTGTCGCACTCTATGCCGATCTGCAGCGCAAGGTGACGGATGAGGGCCCGTTCATCCTGATGTTCCAGACCGCGCAGCCGGTCGCCGCCCGCGTCAACGTCACCGGCTTCAAGGCCGGTTTGACCGAGGACATGACATTCTACCGCCTGACCGCGAAGCATTGACGCGGCCGCAGATCGCGCGCGTGTCGCCCTCACCCGGCTCGCTCCGCTCGCCACCCTCTCCCGCAAGCGGGAGAGGGAAAGCAACAGGGCGGCACTTCTGCCTCTCCCGCTCGCGGGAGAGGGCCGGGGTGAGGGTCTTGCCGGACTGACGATGTCCGCCGTCCGCCGCGTGCTGCGCACGCTGTTCTCCGTGGTGCTGACCTTCCTCGGCCTCACCATGGTCACCTTCTTCATTGGCCGCGTCATTCCCATCGATCCGGTACTGGCGATCGTCGGGCCGAAGGCGTCGGTCGAGACCTACGCGCGGGTGCGGGCCGAAATCGGCCTCGACCTGCCGCTGCCGGTGCAGTACTGGCGCTATCTGACCCGCGTGCTGCACGGCGATTTCGGCACGTCCGTCATCACCTCCCAGCCGGTGCTGCAGGACATGCTCAACGTGTTCCCGGCGACGCTGGAGCTGGCGCTGCTGGCGTTGTTCATCGGGGTCGCGCTCGGCGTGCCGCTCGGCGTGGTGTCGGCCACCCAGCGCGGGCGGTGGCCGGATCACCTGATCCGTCTCGTCTCGCTGTTCGGCTATTCCATGCCGGTGTTCTGGCTCGGGTTGGTCGGGTTGCTGTTGTTCTACGCCAAGCTCGGCTGGGTCGCCGGGCCGGGGCGCATCGATGTCGGCTACGAGGATCTGGTGCCGACCGTCACCGGCCTGCTCACTGTCGATGCGTTGCTCGACGGCAACCGCGACGTGTTCATCAATGCCGTGCAGCATCTGGTGCTGCCGGCTTCCATCCTCGGCTATCTCTCGCTCGCCTACATCGCGCGCATGACGCGCAGCTTCATGCTCGGCCAGTTGCGCCAGGAATACATCCTCGCGGCCCTGGCCAAGGGCCTGCGGCCGGCGCGGGTGGTCTGGGTCCATGCGCTCGGCAATGCCTGGGTGCAGCTCATCACCGTGATCGCGCTGACCTTCGGCAGCCTGCTGGAAGGTGCCGTGCTGACCGAGACGGTGTTCTCCTGGCCGGGCCTGGGCCTCTACATGAAAAACTCGCTGTTCAACGCCGACCTCAACGCGGTACTCGGCGGCACGATGTTGGTGGGGTTCGTCTATATCCTGCTCAATCTTGTCTCCGACCTGCTGTATCCGCTGGTCGATCCGCGCGCGCGGTCGCGCGCATGAGCGGCGCGGGGCTTCGCGCCTGGCTGCTCGACCCGGTGCCCGCCAGCCGCCGGCAGGCGCGCATCGGCCGATGGTATCGCGCGGCGCTTGCGTTCGGCGGCAACGGGCTGGCAATGGCCGGGCTGCTGATCGTGCTCGCACTGGTGCTGATCGCGATCGCCGCGCCGCTGATCGCGGACCCGCAGGCAGCGACGCTGCAATCGCTCACGGATCGGCTGCAACCCGCATCCTGGGCGCATCCGTTCGGCACCGACGAGCTTGGGCGCGACATCTTTGCGCGCACCGTGTTCGGCGCGCGCATCACGCTGACCATCGTCGCCCTGGTCGGGCTGATCGTGGTGCCGGTGGGGCTCGGCATCGGCCTGCCCGCCGGCTATTTCGGCGGCGCGGTCGATGCCGTGCTGATGCGGCTGACCGACATCTTTCTCGCCTTCCCGCGCCTGGTGCTGGCGCTGGCCTTTGCCGCGGCCCTCGGCCCCGGCATCGTCAACGCGGTCGTCGCGATCGCGCTGACCACCTGGCCGCCCTATGCACGGCTTGCGCGTGCCGAGACGATGACGCGGCGCGATGCCGAGTTCGTGCAGGCGGCGGTGCTGCAAGGCGCGTCGCGGGCCTCCATCCTGTTCCGCCAGATCCTGCCGCTGTGTCTGCCTTCGGTGGTGATCCGGCTGACGCTCGACATGGCTGGCATCATCATCACCGCCGCGGGTCTCGGCTTCCTCGGCCTCGGCGCGCAGCCGCCGGCGCCGGAATGGGGGGCGATGGTCGCCTCGGGGCGGCAGGTGCTGCTGGATCAGTGGTGGGTGGCGACCATCCCCGGCATTGCCATCTTCATCACCTCGGTCGGCTTCAACCTGTTCGGTGACGGCTTGCGCGACGTGGCCGACGCGCGCGGCGCATGACCGCCCCGCCGCTGCTCACGGTGCGCAACCTGCGCGTGACCTACCCGGCCGCGCAGGGCGACATCCACGCCGTGCGCAATGTCAGCTTCACGCTGGCGCGCGAGCGGCTGGGCATCGTCGGCGAATCCGGCTCCGGCAAGTCAACGCTCGGCCGCGCCATCATGGGGCTGGTGCCGCGTCCCGGCCGTGTTGCCGCGGACGAATTGCGGCTGGGGGCGATCGATCTGCGCAACCTCGGTGAAAGCGGCTTTCGCCGACTGCGCGGGCGGCGCATCGCGATGGTGCTGCAGGACCCGAAATTCGCGCTCAACCCGGTGATGAGCGTCGGGCACCAGATTGCCGAAACCCACCGCGCGCATGTCCGCGGCAGCGCGCGCGCCGCGCGGCGCGCGGCGCTGGAGATGCTGCACGCCGTGCGCATCCGCGACCCCGAGCGCGTGTTCGGCCTCTATCCGCACCAGGTCTCCGGCGGCATGGGACAGCGGGTGATGATCGCGATGATGCTGATCGCCGATCCCGAAGTGCTGATCGCCGACGAACCGACCTCGGCGCTGGACGCGACAGTGCAGACGCAGGTGCTGGCGATCCTCGACGAACTCGTGCGCGGGCGCGGCATGGGGCTGATCCTGATCAGCCACAACCTGCCGCTGGTCGCCTCCTTCTGCGACCGCGTGCTGGTGATGTACTCCGGCCGCGTCGTGGAGACGTGCGGCGCGGGCGCGTTGCGGCAGGCGCGGCATCCTTACACGCGTGGCCTGCTCGCCTCCTTGCCCGAACTCGACCACCGGCGCGACGTGCTGCCGCAGTTGCAGCGCGATCCGGCCTGGGCGGAGGGGGCGTGATCCGCCTCGATCGCGTGACCGTCCGCTATGGCAGCGGCGCGCACGGCATCGCCGCCGCGCGCGACATCTCCTTCACGATCGCTGCCGGCGAGGTGTTCGGGCTGGTGGGCGAATCCGGCAGCGGCAAATCCACCGTGCTGCGCGCGGTCGCGGGGCTGCTGCCGCACGCCGAGGGGATCGTGGAACTGGCCGGCGAGGCGATGCCCAGGCGACGCACGCGCGCGCAGCGCCGGCTGTTGCAGATGGTGTTCCAGGACCCGTACGGCTCACTGCACCCGAGCCAGACGGTTGATCAGGCGCTGGCCGCGCCCTTGCGCATCCACGGCCTGCGCGAGGGCGAGCGCCGCATCGCCGAAAGTCTGCGTGAGGTGGGCCTCGGCCCCGAGCACCGCTTCCGCTTTCCCCACCAGCTTTCCGGCGGGCAGCGGCAGCGCGTGGCGATCGCGCGCGCGCTGATCGTCGCACCGCGCATCCTGCTGCTCGATGAGCCGACCAGCGCGCTCGACGTCTCGGTGCAGGCGGAAATCCTCAACCTGCTGATGCGGCTGCGGCGCGAGCACGGGCTGACGATGCTGATGGTCAGCCACGACCTCGCGGTGATCGCGCATCTCTGCGAGCGCGTGGGCGTGATGCAGCACGGCGCGCTGGTCGAGCAGACGACGGTCGATGCACTCGCCGCCGGCACGGTCACACACGCGCACACGCGCGAGTTGCTGGAATCGAGCGCGCGCTTCGAGCGCGATCGTTGAGCCGTCAGCCGGCCGCCAGCCGCCGCCCTTCCTGACTCGACCGCGCGAACAGGTCATAGAGCGCGATCACCCGCCGCCCTTCCTCGCCGGTCAGCACCGCCTGCGCCTCGCGCCCGGCGAGCACGTCGAGGAAATGCCGTGTCGAGCGCGCGAAACTGTTGCCCCAGTCGGCATCGAGATCGTGGAAGGCGCGCACCTCGCCGTCGCGGTACAGCGTCAGCACCGGCTCATCCAGCATCCGGTCGGAGCAGCGGTTGACCTGGATGATGCCGGACTCGCCCTGGATCTCGAAGCGTTCGTGATCGGCGTAGTAGTCGGTGCGCAGCCGCATCTGCAAGGCGAGACTCACGTCCCACATGCCATGCACCGGCGGGTCGCGATGCCGCCACGCCAGCGTCGCCGGCGCGTCATAGGTGCCGGCCGGCGCCGTCGTCGTCTCGATGCAGGCATAGCCGTCGCGCACGTCGCCGAACAGCCACAATGCGACCGCCATCATGTGATGGCCGTGGTCGAACACGCAGGGGCCGCCGCGACCTTCGGCGGCCAGGGCGTGCCGCCACGCGCTCGCGGATGGCGGCACCGGCCAGGCCTGCGCGCGGTCGCCCATCACCACCTTCATGCGGAAATGCAGTGGCCGGCCGATCGCGCCGGCCTGCAGCAACTCCCGCGCGCGCACCAGCGGCGGATAGAACACGAAATTTTCGAACAGTTTCAGGTGCCGCCCGGCGGCGCGCGCGGCGGCGATCATGCGGTCGCACTCGTCCAGCCCCATCGCCATCGGCTTCTGCACGCTGACATGCGCGCCGGCCGCCAATGCTGCCGTGGTCATCGCCTCGTGCAGCGGATGCGGTGTCAGGATCTCCACCAGATCGAGGTCCAAGCGCAGCATGTCGCCGAAATCGGCGGTCGCGCGCGCCTGCGGGTGCTCGGCGGCGCGGCGCGCCAGCAACGCCGGATCGGCATCGCACAGCGCCACGATCTCCGCCTCCTCATGGCCGAGATAGCCGCGCACGTTAAGGTCGAACACGCGCCCCAGCCCGACGATGCCCACGCGCAGCCTGCGGGTCATGATGCGGTCTCCGTGCGATGCAGGCGCGTGCCGGCGATCGCCTGCGTGGTCGGGTACACTTCCATGCGCGAGACATCGACATGCGCCGGCATCGCGAGCGCGGTGAGCAGCAGCGCCGCCACGTCCTCGGGCTCGACGGGCGCGACACCGTCGTACAGCACCGCATCCACGGCCTTCAGCCCGATCGTGTCGCGATACAGCTTGCTGCGCACGCGGCCCGGCGCGATCTCCGTCACGCGCACGCCGGTGCCGAGCAGATCGCCGCGCAGGCTGTCGCAGAAATGGCCGATCGCCGCCTTGGTCGCGCCATACACGGCCAGATCGGGATGCGGCGTGCGGCCGGCGGAGGACCCGATGAACACCAGATGCCCCCGCCCGCGCGCGATCATTCCCGGCAGCGCCAGCCGCGCGAGCTGCAGCGGCGCGGTCAGGTTCACCGCCACCATGTCCTCGATCGCCGCCGCCGTGCCGTCCTGGAACTTCCCGCGAGTCAGCAGCAACCCTGCGTTGTTGACCAGCACGTCGATCGTGTGCGCGTCCACGATCCGCGCCATCGCCGCGCGGTCGCGCACATCGGCCTGGACCGGCACCGCCCCGCACGCCGTCTGCAACGACGCCAGCGCCGCCGCGTCGCGCCCCACTGCCAGCACGTCCAGTCCCGCGCCCGCCAGCGCCTCGGCAATGGCGCGGCCGATGCCGCTGGAGGCGCCGGTGACGAGGGCGGTGCGATACGGCAGCGACATCGGGCCTTCAACTCCGCACGCCGTCCGCGCCGATGCGCAGCACCGGCGAGCCAAGCTCCGCCTCAATCGGCGCGATGCCGAGGCCCGCGCCCGGCGGAGCCGTCATCCGCCCCTCGGCGCGCTGCGGCGCACCCTCGGCGATTCGCTTCGTGCCATAGCTGTTGAAATCCGTCGCCGCGAAGCAGAACTCCGCCGGCGTCGATTGCGCCAGATGCGCGATCGTCGCGGTGACGATGTCCCCGCCCCAGGTGTCCTCGACGATCATGGCGATCCCCGCCTCCACGCACAGGTCGCGCAGCAGCCGCGCCTTGGTCAGTCCGCCGACCTTGGAGATCTTGAGGTTCACGACGTCCATCGCATCCTCGGCGATCGCCTGCATCAGGATGTCGGCACCCGTGATGACCTCATCCAGCACGAACGGCCGCGCGGTGCGCCTGCGGATCGACAGGCACTCGCGATAGCTCGGGCAGGGCTGCTCGATATACACGTCCAGCGACGCGACGGCCGCGACCACGCGCGCCGCCTCGTGCAGCGTCCAGCCGGTATTGGCGTCGGCGTCCAGCACCTCGCCCCCCGCAAGTTCGGCGCGGCACGCCGCGATGCGCGCGATGTCGTCATCCGCCGCCCCGCCGACCTTGAGCTGGAACGTGCGGTATCCTTCCGCTCGATAGCGCGCCACGCTGTCGGCCATGCGCTGCGGCGTGTCCTGCGAAATTGCGCGATACAGCGCGACGTCGTCCTGCGCGGCCCCGCCGAGCAGCTTGAACACTGGCACGCCCGCGACCTTGCCCAGGATGTCCCAGCACGCGATATCGACCGGCGCCTTGACATACGGGTGCCCGCGCAGCGCCGCGTCCATCCGCCGGTTCAGCGCCGTCAGGTCGGTCGGGTCGCAGCCGATCAGCTTCGGCCCCAGCTCCGCCAGCCCCGCCCGCACGCCGCGCGCATAGGCCGGCAGATAGGCCGAGCCGAGCGGCGTGCATTCGGCATATCCCGTGATCCCCGCATCGGTCTCGACCGCGACGACCGTCGCGTCGAACACCGCGACCGCGTTGTCGTTCGACCAGGCATAGCGACCCTCGCGCAGCGGCAGATCGACCTGCCAGGCGGTGATGGCGGTGATCTTCATGGCGCCTCTCCCTCGCGGCGCGCGTCACAGCAGCGCCGCCACCACGGCATACACGCCCAGGCCCGATGTCGCCACCAGCACCGCGGCGACCGCGCCGGCATAGGCGCCGCGCAGCCGCAGCCGTTCCGGCAGGTCTTGCCGCGCGGCGCGCCAGAGGAACCACAGCACCGCCGGCAGCAGCACCGCGTTCAGCGCGCCCGCGCCCACCGACAGCCGCACCAGGTTGACGCCGGAGCCGACGAGCGCCGCGCCCGCCGCCAGCAGCAACGTGAAGGCGCCATAGAACCACGGCGCCCGCTCGGGCTGCACGCTCAGGGAGTGGCGTACGCCCAGCACCTCGCCGAACGCCCAGGCCACGGTCAGGCAGACCACGATGGCGGCGACCAGCGCGCCGCCGGTCACACCGACGGCAAATACCGCGAGCCCGCCCGCCGGCCCGATCGCGGCGGCAAACGCGCCGGCGATGTCGCCGATCCGCTGGAGCGCGTGCCCGCCGGCGCCGCCATGCGCGAACGCCGCCGCCGCGGCCACCACCACGGCGGCGGTGATGGTCTGGCACAGCACCGCCCCACCCAGCGTCTCGGCCCGCATGGCGAACAGACTGTGCCGCGTCAGCCCTTTGTCGATGCTCGCCGACTGCTGATAGACCAGCGCCCACGGGATCACGCAGGTGCCGAGATTGGCGGCCAGCAGCCAGAGATAGCCGTGATCGCCGAGCGGCAGCGCCAGCATCTCCGCCGCCATCGCGCGCGGATCGGGCCGCGCGAACCAGGCCAGGGCGAGGAAGGCGAGTTCGCACAACCCGACCGCGATCGCGATCTGCTCGACGGAGCGGTAGCTGCCCGTCCAGACCACCATGATCAGCCCCAGGGCGGCGACCGCGCTGGTCTCCCAGGGTGCGATGCCGAACACCTCGCCCACGCCCGCGATGCCGGAGAGTTCGGTCACCAGCGTGCCGAGGCAGCTTGCCGCCAGCACCGCCAGCAGCAGCCCTGCCGCCGCTCGCCCCGCCCGCCGCAGCACCAGCTCCGCCAGTCCGCGCCGCGTCACCAGCCCCAGCCGCCCCGCCAGTTCCTGCGCCATGAACAGCGCCGGGACCAGCAGGAACTGCGGCAGCACCAGCCGATACCCGAATCGCGCCCCGCCCTGTGCGGCGGCAATCACGCTCCCCGCCTCGGTATCGGCCAGCATCACCACCAGCGCCGGGCCGAGGGTGAGGGCGAGCAGGTGCCAGGAGGGGCGGGGAGGGGATGGGGGCAAGGGGTCCGGTGGGGTGCGGGATGGCGAGGGGAGATAGCGCGGCAGGCTCGGCCAGGGCGAGGGCGGGACCCGACGTCTGTGTTGGCTCTCCGGCGAGGACGGGCGTCGGCCGACCCGTGCACGGTTCCAAAGCTGCCCGGCCTGCCGCTACCCCTGAGCGGGGGCGAGCAGCGGCCGCCCTGTTGGCGGCCGGCGGCAACAAAGCGGCGGTCCGACGCTCGCGCCCGACGCGGGCCACGTTGTCTCAGGGTCGGTCTGGGACATGACTCGCCTCTGCCGACGATCCTGTGCTTTGCGTAAGCCAGATCTTGACCTGGTCGAGCAGAACAGCCGCAACCAGGACGGTTCCGAGCAGCCAGGCCAGAAGGACGAAATGAACGGGAGCCATCAGTACGCCCCGGAGAGCGAGGATGGACGTAACGATGACATTGCCGATCGTCGCTGCGGCCACCCATTGGCTGGGCGCGAACGACCAGAATCGGCCCCGTACCCGCGTCAGGTAAATCGTTGCCTGGGCGGAGTACATCAAGTAGGCGAACATCAGCGTTTGAATCTCGGGGGCGGAAAGCTTCAAGACGTTCAGCGCCGCCCAAAGGATGGCAAACGCCAGGGCCAGCCAGCCGACGGCCAGAACACCGCCGATCTTGGCGATTTCTCTGACGTTCCATCGCTCGGGTATGGGAGAGATCCAGGCCCGGTCGGTCGCCAGTGTGATCGTCACCACATCATTCAGGACGACGATCACGACGATCAGGAACAGCGGCACCACGAAGATGCCCGTCGCGATGTAACCGACGGTCAGCAACGCCGCGAGTTCGACGGTCCTTGAGATCTTGGCGATCGTCCATGTCAGCATCCGGCGATAGACCCGGCGCCCGCCCGAAACCACCGCGACGATGTCCTGCAGCCCCGGGCGGGTCATGACCACTTGCGCGGACGCTTTGGCAACGTCCGTGGCGGTGTTCACGGCAATACCGACTTCCGCCTGTTTGAGCGCCGGCGCATCGTTGACACCATCGCCGGTCATGCCGATTTCGCCGAAGCGTTGCAGAGCCTGGACGAGCCGAAACTTGTCCTCCGGATAAAAGTTGGCGAACCCGTCGTACTGAAGCGGATCCTTCAGCGAGGCGGCAGCATCGCCGAAGCGATCGCCGAGGCCGACTTTGCGGCTGACAGCGCGCGCGGTCGCGAGCGAGTCCCCGGTCACCATCAGGACCCGGATACCGAGTGCCTGCAAGGCCTTCACAAGCGTCGCGGCGTCGTCCCGGGGTTCATCGGCGAGTGCTATCAGTCCCCGAACCCTGAGCTGCTCCTCAGGGCCGGCCGCGACCGCAAGGACGCGCGCGCCCGACGCGGCCAACGCCTCGACGCGCTCCATGAGCGCCGGCTCTGGCGCGGCGAGTTCCCGCACGACGACTGGAGAACCCAGCACCACGCGCCAGTTCCGTCCATCCTGAACGACGAATGCTTCGGAACGCTTGGCCGCGGGATCAAAGGGGACGAATTTTCGTCGGTCGAGCGGACGTACCGATCGATGCGCCAGCGCCTGAAGGATTGCGAGATCGAGAGGGCTCTGGTTCGACTCGTCGCAAGCGGCGGCCGCCCAGGCGAGGACCTGGTCCTCGGACTCCCCCGAGAAGGGAAGCAGGGCTGCGATCGTTTCTCGATTCTGCGTCAGCGTGCCGGTCTTGTCCACGCAGAGGACGTCCATCGTCGCCGCTTCCTGCACGGCTGACAGTCCGGTGACGAGAACGCCCTGTTTCGCCAGCGTCCGCGCCTCGACCGCGTTTGCCGCGGTAAACGCTGCGGGCATCGTCACCGGCACTGTCACCGTCACCAGCACCAGGAAGAATGGAATGAGCGCAAACAGGTCAGCCCCGCTCCACATGACGGCGGCGACCAACACCGCCGCAAGCACGGCATCGACGGCGATCAGATAGCGTACCACGTTGAACAGAAGCCGCTCGAGATGACCGACCGAACGGGCGGTCCGCACCAACTCGGCGGCTCGCCCGTAATAGCTGCGAGACCCTGTCGCCGTTACCGTTCCTACGGCTTCGCCGCGCCGGACCGTTGACGCGGAATAAATCGTCTCGCCACCCGCTCGCTGTACGATGACCGACTCGCCCGTGAGCGCGGACTGATCGACCTCCACCGTTCCATCGAGAATGGTGCAATCGGCCGGTACGACATCGCCCATTCTGACACGAATCCGATCACCCGGGACGAGTTCTCGCGCGGGCAGGAGCCGCCAACCGCCGGCGCGGCGCACCCGCGCGTTGACCTGCAAACGACTGCGAAGGAGGTCGAGCGCGGTTTGCGCGCGACGTTCCTGCGCGGCGCCAAGGATGGCGCTGAAGGCCAGCCAGGCCGCAATCACGGCCGGCTCCGCGACTTTGCCCAGGAATACCTCGAGTATCAGCGCGGCTTCGAGCATCCACGGGATGGGGCCCCAGAGGCGTTTCAGGATGTTTCGAAGCGGACCGGACCGTTCTTGCCGGAGTTCGTTGTAACCGAATTGGACGAGACGCGATTGCGCCTCGGCCTCGGACAGGCCCTCGTCTGCGGCGATGCTGACTTCCACGATACCCGTCATCCTTCTGAGCCACAGCTTTCCCGCTGGGCGCCAGCGTATCAGGCACGCCCTCGCGTCACACCACGGCGCAGCTCAACACCGCATCCGCCCCCATCGCGATAGCGCCGCTCACGCAAATGCTTGTACCGCGGCGGCGAGGCGGACGCCGAGGCGTGAATTGTCTGGCGTCGGCGGGCGAAGCGTGCGCGCCCGCTTGCGCCAGGCGGACGAACGGCCGACCGCCTCTTACCTCTCCCGCCCCGCGTGACGTGCCGCCGGAAAATTCCGCTTGCCCAGGGCGGGGCAGGTGTGTTCCTGTTACGTTCATGTCCGCCGCCCTCCCAGCCACCCCGGTCGCGCGTTTCGCCAGCACCATTGACGGGCTGTGCCGCGCAGTGGCCGAGGCGGGCGGGCGGCGCCGGCTCGCCGGGCCGCTGGTCATCCTGATCTGGCGGCACCTGCGCCGCCTCGCCGCCGCCGTCGCGGCCCTGGCGGCCCGCATCGAGGCCGGGCGGCACCGGCGCGTGCTCTCCCGCCGCCGCCCGCGCCCGGTATCGCGGCGGCCGGCGCGGCGCGATCTGCCGCACGGCCCTGCCTGGCTGGTGCGGCTGGTGCCGCAGGCGAGTGGCTACGGGTCGCAGTTGCAGTACCTGCTGGCCGATCCCGATTTTGCCGCCCTGGTGGACGCGGCGCCGCAGATGCGCCGCCTGCTGCGCCCGCTGTGCCGGATGCTCGGGGTCCGCCTGCCGTCGCCCCCGGCCGATCCCGAGCCGCCCTCGGCGGTCGCCGCGGCGACGCCCCTGCCGGCCGCGCCTCCCGCGCCCGAGCCGCCCAGGCCGCCGCCGCGCAACGAGCCGCCC
>JAKADX010000029.1 GCA_021818505.1 Pseudomonadota bacterium | reverse complement strand
GCGTCGGCGAAGACGGCCGGAACGGAGAAACGCCGCTCGACCGAACCGAGAAACACCGTCACGATGGGCGTGACGGCAACCCGCGACTCTATTTCTGACTGGAGGGAAGTCGGGGCTCAGGTCACCGGCTACGCCTCGCAACTGCGCCACCTGCTGGCCGAGCCGGAGATGGCGGCGCTGCTCGACGCCGCACCCCAGATGCGCCGGCTGCTGCGCCCGCTGTGCCGGATGCTGGGGGTGCGCCCGCTGCCACCGCCCGCGCCCCCGCCGGCGGCGCCGCCCCCTCCCGCCGCGCCCGGCCGGCTTTCCCCTGCCGAGGCCCCGCCAGACCCGCCGCACCGCAAGCCGCCGACGCCACCGCCCGCCCTCCGCGCGGCGCGCGGTCCGCCGCCGGTTGCGGCGTGAGCGCCCGGCGCCCCCGCTTGCCGAGAATGTTCCTATAGAGGAACGAACGCCGCGCCTCAGCCCGCGTCCGCCAGCACCAGCCGCCGGTGCGGCACCGCCTGGACCGGCACGGCGGCATAGACGTCCTTCACGGCCTCGGTGATGGTGACGCCGGCGAGCCGTGGCACCAGCCGTCGCCCGGCGCGCTCCCACAGGCGCGCGCTGCGCAGCACCAGCCGCAGGCTGGTCGGCGGCAGATAGAGCGCGGTGTCGCGCCGCTCGATACGGAACAAGGAGGCCGCCAGCAGTCGGCCGAGCTGGCCGGGGGAGTAGGGCTGACCCTGGCCGAACGGCGTGCTCTCGATATGCGCCCACAGGCCGCGGCGGTTGGGGGCGACCACCAGCAGCCGTCCGTCGTCCTTCAGCACGCGCCACACCTCGCGCAGCAGGCGGCGCGCGTTCTCCGCCGCCTCCAGCCCGTGCACCAGCAGCACGCGGTCGAAGGACAGGTCGGGGAAGGGCAGGGCGTCCTCCTCGGCGGTGCAGGACAGGCTGGCGCTGCCGGCGGGCCAGCGGGTGGCGCCCATCTGCGCGGGGGTCAGCGCGATGACCCGCGCCGCGTCCTCCCGCCACAGCCGCAGATAGGGGGCGGCGTAGCCGAGGCCGAGCACGCTCTCCCCGCGCAGGCCGGGCCACAGCAACGCCAGTCGCGCGCGCAACAGCCGCGCCGCCACCGCGCCGCGCCGGGTCGCGTAGAACTCCGCCGCCGCATGGGCATCGCTCGCCATGCCGCCCATATAGCACATCCGCCGGCCCTTGCGGGGGGCGTTCCCGGCCGTCGCGCCGGGTGCTACAGGGGTCCCATGCTCGCCGTGCAGGCCATACCGATTCTGTCCGACAACTACGCCTGGCTGCTGCGCGACGCGGCGACCGGCGCGGTTGCCATCGTCGATCCGGCGGAGGCGGGGCCGGTCGCGGCGGCGATCGACGCCGCGGGGGGGCGGCTCGATCTGATCCTGCTCACCCACCACCACGCCGACCATGTCGCCGGCACCGACACGATCCGTGACCGCTACGGCGCCCGCGTGGTCGGGGCGGCGGCCGACGCGCACCGGCTGCCGCGGCTCGACCGGGCGGTCGCGGAGGGGGATCGCGTGGCGCTGGGCGGGTCGGAGGCGCTGGTGCTGGAAACCCCGGGCCACACGCGCGGCCACATCGCCTATGTGTTCGCCGATCCTGCGGTACTGCTGTGCGGCGATACGCTGTTCAGCCTCGGCTGCGGGCGGCTGTTCGAGGGCACGGCGGCCGAGATGTTTTCCTCGCTGCGCAAGTTTGACACGCTGCCGGATGATACGCAGGTGTGCTGCGGGCATGAATATACCGAGAGCAACGCTCGCTTCGCCCGCCACGCCGACCCCGACAACGCCGCACTGGCCGCCTATGCCGAGGGCGTGCGCGCCCGCCGCGCCGCCGGGCAGGCGACGGTGCCGAGCCGGCTGGCCGATGAACGCGCCTGCAACCCGTTCCTGCGCGCCCCGGACGTGGCGACGCTGGCCAATCTGCGGGCGCGCAAGGACCGGTTCTGAGAGGGAGCGTTACGTTGAAACTGTTCTATTCCGCGGCCAGCCCGTTCGTGCGCAAGGTGATGGCCTGCGCCATCGCCCGCGATCTCGATGAGCGCATCACGCTGATCCCGACCAACCCTCAGGACTCGCCGCCCGACCTGATCGCGGCCAATCCGCTGTCGCTGATCCCGTGCCTGGTGACCGAGGACGGCATGGCGCTGTTCGACAGCCCGGTGATCTGCGAATACCTCGACAGCCGCGAAGGCGGCATCCCGCTGTTCCCCCATACCGCCGCCGCCCGCTGGATCGCGCTCAGGCGCCAGGCGATGGCCGACGGCATCATGGACGCGGCGGTGATGCGGCGCGGGGAGGGCCAGCGGCCGGTCGAGGCGGCGCGCACGGCGCTGATGGCGCGGCGCAAGGCGGCAATCGACCGCACCATCGCGGCGCTGGAGGCGGACGTGCCGCACCAGACGCTCGACATCGGCACGATCGCGATCGGCTGCGCGCTGGGTTATCTCGACTTCCGCTTCCCCCACGAGCCCTGGCGCCCGGCGGCACCGAAACTGGCGGCGTGGTTCGCGGCGTTCTCGGAACATCCCTGCATGGCGCGGACGGTGCCGAAGGGCTAGGCGCGCGCCGCCACCAGCCCCCCGGCCGCCACCAGCACCGCACTCGCCAGCAGGGCGGCGCTGAACGGCGCGAACCCGCCGGCGCACAGCAGCAGCGTGGAGGCGACGGGAGTCGCGTAGGCCAGCGTGCCAAGCAGGCGCGGGTCGCCGCGCTTCATGCCGATGTCCCACAGGAAAAACGCACCCCCCACCGGCCCTAACCCCATTGTCAGTGCTGCTGCCAGCGTGGTAATGTTCGGAATGGTCGTCCGCTCGAAGCCGAGATGCGCGAGTGCGGCCAGCCCCGCGGTCCCGGCGCAGAACCCCGCGACCGCCCCGGTCGGCACTTTGGCAAACCGACGAGCGAGCACCGAATACAGCGCCCAGGTCACCGCGCTCGCCGCCGCCGCCAGATAGCCGGGCAGGGCGGTGACAGTCGGCCGCCCGGTGCCGCCCAGCAGCAGCACGCAGCCTGCCGCCGCCAGCGCCACACCGGCGAGATGCCGCGGCCTGAGCTTGAGGCCGAGCAGCCAGGCCGCCAGCAGGACGATCAGCAACGGCCAAGTATAGTTGATCAGGTTCGCCTGGGCCGCCGGGGCCAGCGCCAGCGCAGTGAAATAGAGCGCATGGAACCCGAACAGCCCACCCACGCCATGCGCCCAGGCCAGCGGCGCCTGCCGCAACTCGTGGAGCCGCCGGCGCGCCGCCAGTACCGCTATGCCGAACACCGCGGCGACCGCAAAACTCATCGCGGTCAGTTGCAACGGCGGCAGCGCGCCAGCGGCGCGCGCCAGCAGGCCGAGGAACGCCCACAGCGCGATCGCGCCGGCTCCGGCGAGCGTGGCGGCGTTCAAGGCGTAATGAACAGCGCCGCCGCTCAGTCTCAGTACATGTGCTGCCCGCCGTTGATCGACAGCGTCGAGCCGGTGATGAAGTCGGCTTCGTCGGCGGTCAAGAACACGACGCCGCGCGCGATGTCGTCGGCATGGCCGAGGCGGCCCATCGGGATGCGGGCGATGATCTTCTGCAGCACGTCCGCCGGCACCGCGCGCACCATGTCGGTATCGACATAGCCGGGCGCGATGGCGTTGACGGTGATGCCGAAGCGCGCGCCCTCCTGCGCCAACGCCTTCGTGAAGCCGTGGATGCCTGACTTGGCGGCCGCGTAGTTGACCTGGCCGTACTGTCCGGCCTGCCCGTTGATGCTGCCGATATTGACGATGCGGCCGAACTTCTCCGTGCGCATCCCGTCGAAGGTGAGCTTGCAGAGGTTGAAGCAACCGCCGAGATTGGTATCGACCACCGCGTCCCACATCTCGCGCGTCATCTTGGCCAGGGTGGCGTCACGGGTGATGCCGGCGTTGTTGACGAGCACGGTGATCGGCCCGAACTCGGCGGTGATCTGCTGCACCGCCGTCTCGCATTGCTTGAAGTCGGCCACGTCGAACTTCATCACGCGGATGCCGGTCTCCTCATGGAAGGCCTGCGCCGCGGCGTCGTTGCCGGCGTAGCTCGCGATCACGGTGCGACCGGCCGTCTTCAGCTCACGGCTGATCTCCGCGCCGATCCCGCGCGTGCCGCCCGTCACGAGTGCCACCCTGCTCATGCGTTTCCTCCTCTCGGCTGGCGTGAGAGCCTAGCATCGGCGGCGGTCAGCCGGCCAGCTTGGCCTCGCGGCGGCGGGTGTGCAGGATGAACTCGGTATAGCCGTTGGGCTGGGCGCGCCCTTTGAAGACCAGATCGCAGGCCGCCCGGAACGCCGGACCGTCATAGGCGGGCGCCATCGGCCGATAGAGCGGATCGCCGGCATTCTGCCGATCCACCACCGTCGCCATGCGGCGCAGGGTGTCCATCACCCGTTGCTCACTCACGACGCCGTGCAGCAGCCAGTTGGCGATGTGCTGGGAGGAGATGCGCAGTGTCGCGCGATCCTCCATCAGCGCCACGTCGTGGATGTCGGGCACCTTCGAGCAGCCCACGCCCTGGTCGATCCAGCGCACCACGTAGCCGAGGATGCCCTGCGCGTTGTTGTCGAGTTCCTGCTGCACTTCGTCATCCGACCAGTTGACCCCGGCGGCCAGCGGCAGGGTCAGCATGTCGGCGCGCTTGGCGGGCGCGCGGCGGGCGATCTCCAGCTGCCGCGCCGCCACGTCCACATCATGATAGTGCAGCGCGTGCAGCGTCGCGGCGGTGGGGGAGGGGACCCACGCGGTGTTGGCGCCGGCACGCGGATGGCCGATCTTCTGCGCCAGCATCTCCGCCATCGCGTCGGGCGCGGCCCACATGCCCTTGCCGATCTGCGCCCGCCCACGCAAACCGCAGGCGAGGCCGACATCGACGTTGTTGTCCTCGTAAGCAGCGATCCAGCGTGTGTTCTTCATCTCGTTTTTGCGCACCATCGGACCCGCCTCGATCGAGGTGTGGATCTCATCGCCGGTGCGGTCGAGGAATCCGGTATTGATAAACACGACCCGCTCGCGCGCGGCGTGGATGCAGGCGGCGAGATTGAGGCTGGTGCGCCGCTCTTCATCCATGATGCCCATCTTCAGCGTGTTGCGCGGGAGATGCAGCAGATCCTCGACGGCGGCGAACAGGTCGGCGGCGAAGGCGACCTCGTCGGGGCCGTGCATCTTCGGCTTGACGACATAGACGGAGCCGGCGCGGCTGTTGCGCTTCGCCGTGAGGTCGTGCATCGCGATCAGCGATGTCACAGCGGCGTCCAGGATCGTTTCCGGCGTCTCGTTCCCCTGCGCATCACGCACCGCGTCGGTGAACATGTGGTGGCCGACATTGCGCACCAGCATCAGGCTGCGGCCGGGCAGCGTCAGCCGGCCACCGTCCGGCGCCGTGTATTCGCGATCCGGATTGAGCCGACGCGCGACGGTGCGGCCGTCTTTCTCGAATGTCGCGCTGAGCGTATTCTGCATCAGGCCAAGCCAGTTGCGATACACCTCCACCTTATCCGGCGCATCGACGGCGGCAACGCTGTCCTCGCAATCCATGATGGTGGTGACGGCGGATTCAATTACCACGTCGGCCAGCCCGGCGGGATCGGTGCGGCCGATCGGATGCGCGCGGTCGATGTGCAATTCGACATGCAGCCCGTGATGCACCAGCAGCACGACGGAGGGTGATGCCGCCTCGCCCTGGTAGCCGGCGAAACGAGCCGGCTGCGCAAGTCCGACTGCATCGCCTGCGCCGCGCGCGGCGACCAGCCGGCCGTCCGCCACGGCATAGCCGGTCACCTCGGCGTGGCTCGCGCCCTCGAGCGGGGCGATGCGGTCGAGGAAGCGTCGCGCCTCAGCCACCACGCGCGCGCCGCGCACCGGGTTGTAGCCGCGCCCGCGCGCGGCCCCGCCATCCTCGGGGATGGCATTCGTGCCGTAGAGCGCGTCGTACACACTGCCCCAGCGCGCGTTGCCGGCGTTCAGCGCGTAGCGGGCGTTGTTGACCGGGACGACAAGCTGCGGGCCGGCGATGGTCGCGATTTCAGGATCGACATTTTCGGTCGTCACCTGGAACGGCGGGGGCGGGGGCAGCAGGTAGCCGATATCGGTCAGGAAGGCGCGGTACGCGGCATCGTCGAATGCTTTGCCGCGGTTGGCGACATGCCAGGCATCGATCCGGCTTTGCAGCGAATCGCGCTGGTCGAGCAGCGCGCGGTTGCGCGGGGCGAACGCGGCGAGCAGCCGCGCGTAGCCCTGCCAGAACTGCGCGGGCGCGAGGCCGGTACCGGGCAGGGCTTCATCGGCGAGGAAATCGGCGAGCGGGCGCGCGACCTGCAGCCCGGCGAGCGGTGCGTGATCCATGTTGGGGGGTTCTCCGTGCCTCGGCCGGCGGTTTGTGGTGGCCGGCGGCGCCGTTGTCGAGTCCCCCGCCGGGCTTCCCCGGTCAGGTCAGGGCGTCCCGCGTCGCGGCGCGTCGAGGGTTGCGGCGTCCTGTTGGAACGCCATTGCCACTCCGGCATAGCTCTCAACACTTGTGGACAACTGTAAGGGCAAGGGTTCCGCGTCGTCAGCCCTGCTGCTTCTGCCATGCCGCATAGGCGGCGCGGGTGGCCTCGTCCGGCGGATAGGTGCCGGGCAGGCGGGCGCCGTCCTGCACGCGACGCAGAATCCAGGCTTCCATACGCTCCTGAGCGTCGGCCTCGGCGGCAACCTCGGCGGCGAGCTGCGCCGGCAGCACCACCACGCCGTCGGCGTCGCCGACGATCAGGTCTCCCGGATAGACGGCCACGCCGCCGCAGCCGATCGGCACCTGGGTCTCGGTGGCGTGGTGGGCGACCAGGTTGAGCGGCGCCGCCGGGCCGGCGCAGAACACCGGCATCGCCAGCGCCGCGATCGGGCCGCTGTCGCGGATCCCGCCGTCGCTGACCATGCCCGCGACTCCCCGCACCGACAGCCGCGTCATCAGGATTTCCCCGCCCGAGGCGACGTTCGCCTCGCCGCGGCAATCGACCACCAGCACATGCCCCGGCGGCACTGTCTCGATCGCCTTGCGCTGCGGGTGCGCGGGATTGGCGAAGCCCTCGACGCGGTCGAGGTCCTCGCGGGCGGGGATGTTGCGGAGCGTGAAGGCGGGGCCGACGAGATTTTGCGGATAGCGCGCGAGCGGCCGCACCCCGCGCATGAAGGTGTTGCGCAGCCCGCGCTTGAACAGCGCGGTGGTCAGCGTCGCAGTGCTGACGCGGCGCAGGGCGGAGAGTGTGGCGTCGGGGATCGGCTCCATCGTGAAACTCCTTGTCATCTATGCCGAGCGCGTCCGGCGCACGGCATCCCGCCAGCCGCGATAGCGACGCTCACGTTCGGCCTCGGCCATCACGGGAACGAAACGGCGCTCCAGCGCCCAGCCCCTCGCGAACGTCTCGGCATCGGGGCACACCCCGGCGGCGAACCCGGCCAACCAAGCGGCGCCGAGCGCGGTCGTTTCGGTCACAGTCGGGCGGTCCACCGGGACGCCCAACTGGTCGGCGAGGCACTGCATCGCCCAGTCGCTCGCCGTCAGCCCGCCATCGACGCGCAGCACCGTCGCCGCGCCGTCGGGCGCGTCGGCGCGGAAGGCCTCCAACAGGTCGCGGGTCTGAAACGCGATGCTCTCCAGCGCCGCGCGCGCCAGTTCCGCCGGGCCGGTGGCGCGCGTGAGGCCGAAGATGGCGCCGCGCGCCGCCGCGTCCCAGTGCGGCGCTCCGAGGCCGGTGAAGGCCGGCACCAGATACACCGGCTGCCCCGGATCGGCGCGGGCGGCGAGGGGGCCGGACTCGGCGGCATCGGCGATCAGCCGCAGCCCGTCGCGTAGCCATTGTATGGCCGCGCCGGCAACGAAGATCGCGCCCTCCAGCGCGTAGGTCCGCCTGCCCGCGAGTTGCAGGGCAACAGTGGACAGCAGCCGGTGCCGGGACGCGACCGGCGTCGTCCCGGTATGACGCAACAGAAAGGCGCCGGTGCCGTAGGTCGATTTGACCATCCCCGGCGCGAAGCACGCCTGCCCGGCCATCGCCGCCTGCTGGTCGCCGGCCACGCCGAGGATCGGCACCTCTCCGCCGAGCGCGTGGGTGGTGCCGAACCGACCCGCACTGTCGCGGACCTCCGGCAGTACGGCGCGGGGAATGCGGAACAGGTCCAGCAGTTCGTCGTCCCAGGCGCCGCGATGGATGTCGTAGAGCAGGGTGCGGCTGGCGTTGGTCGCATCAGTGGCGTGGACGCGGCCGTCGGTAAGCTGCCAGAGCAGCCAGCTATCCACAGTGCCGAAGGCGAGCGCGCCGCGTGCCGCCGCTTCCCGCGCGCCGTCGATCGTGTCGAGCAGCCAGGCAAGTTTCGTCGCGCAGAAATACGGGTCGATCAGCAGCCCGGTGCGGGCGGCCACCAGCGGCTCGTGGGTGCGCAGGGCGTCGCAGGCAGCAGCGGTGCGGCGGTCCTGCCAGACGATGGCACGATGAAGCGGGCGGCCGGTGGCGCGCTCCCACAGCAGCGTGGTTTCGCGCTGGTTGGTGATGCCGATGCCGGCCACGTCGCGCGCGGCCGCGCCGGTCGTCGCCAGCGCCTCGCGCAGCACGGCGAGACTGTCGGCAATAAGGTCGGCCGGGTCGTGCTCCACCCAACCGTCGGCCGGGTAATGCTGCGTCAGCGGCCGCCGCGCCTCGGCCACCCGCGCCAGCGTGGGAGCGCGGAAGGCAATGGTCCGCGTCGAAGTGGTGCCCTGGTCGAGTGCCAGGACGAGATCGCCGGCCATGCGGGGCTACCCAGCCGCCTGCGCCGCGCGCCCGATGCGGCCGAGATGGGTGAAGCCGAAGCCGGCGCGGTGCTTCAGCCCATAGCCGAGGGCGCGGTCGAGGCCGATATGCGCCGCCCAGATCAGCGCGACCGGCACCGCCCACGGCAGGCCGACGAAGGCAAGGGCGGCGAGCGCCACGGGCAGCATGTAGGTGTGGACGAGGTTGTAGCCGAGCGCGCCCACGACCGGGCCGCGCAGATAAGTGAGCATGCTCAGGTCCGGAGCGAGGAACAACAGCAGGAACAGCCACCACACTCCACCGGCCTGCACGTAGAGCACGAGTGCCGCCGCGAACACCGCAAACCCCTCGACCCGCAGCCATGTGCGCAGCGTGCCGGACAGACCGGCCGTTGCTTCGTCGCGCATCTCGTGCCTCCCCGGCCCATGCCGTATCCTTGGCACATGGGCCTGTATCAGCGCCATGTGGTGCCGTGCCTGACGCATCTGGCGATGCAGAGCGGCCGGCTGCGGCCGTTCCGCCGCCGCGTGGCCGGCGCGGCGGAGGGCGTGGTGCTGGAACTCGGCGCCGGCTCCGGCCTCAACCTGCCGTTTTATGGCAGCGGGGTGCGCAGCGTGTTGGCGCTGGAACCCTCCGAGTCGCTGCGCGAGCGGGCGCAGGCGCGGGCGGGCCTGTCCGCACTGCCGGTGGCGGTGCTGTCGGCGTCGGCCGAGGCGCTGCCGCTGGACGATCGCAGCGTCGATACCGTGGTGACCACCTGGACGCTTTGCACCATCCCCGACGCGGCGCGCGCGCTGGCGGAGGTGCGGCGCGTGCTGCGTCCCAGCGGCGCGCTGCTGTTCGTCGAACACGGCCGCGCACCGGAGCCGGGGGTGGCGCGCTGGCAGGACCGGCTCGATCCGCTGTGGACGCGGCTGGCCGGCGGCTGCCACCTCAACCGCCCGATCGACGCGATGATCGCGGCCGCCGGGTTCCGTATCGCCGCACTGGAAACGTCCCGCATCCCCGGCCCGCGCACGCACACGTTCTTCTACGAGGGTCGCGCTATCCCCGACCGCTGACCAGCCGGTCCAGCCGCAGCCGGTGCCGTGCGTCGGTCAGCCGCCGCGCCGCCAGCAGCACCGCCGCGACGGCGCCGAGGCCGGACCCGCCGGCGAGCAGGAACATCAGCAGGATCTGATATTTCACCGCCTCCATCGGATCGAGGCCGGCCAGGATCTGGCCGGTCATGATGCCGGGCAGCGTCACCACGCCGGCCGCCGACATCTGGTTGATGATCGGCAGCAGGCCCCGGCGCACCGCGCTGCGCACCAGCCCCCGCATGGACGTGCCGATGGCCGCCCCCAGTGCCAGTTGCGCCTCGATCGCCGCCCGCTCACGGACCACCGCGCCGAGTAGCGCATCGAGCGCGAGCGAGGCGGCGTTGAGCACGTTGCCCAGCACGATGCCGGCGAGCGGGATGGCGTAGCGCGGGTCGTACCAGGGCGAGGGCCGCAGCGCCGTGGTCAGCGCGAGGATGCTGGTGAGCAGCGTCGCCGCCGCCACCGCCGAGGCGCCGATTGTGTAATTTCCGTAATTTGTCAGCCGTTGCTCGGGTCGCGCGGCAACTTCGCGCGCCGCCACCGCAACCATCACCAGCACCACCAGCAGCGTCACCGGCGGCGAAGCGAGCGCGAACACTGCGCGCAGCACCAGGCCGATGAGCAGCAATTGCAGCACCATGCGTCCCGCCGCGACGGCAAGCTGCCGGTGCAGTCCCAGGCCCAGCGCCACCGACAGCGCCCCGTCCAGCACCACCAGCGCCGCGGCGATGGCGAGGTCGCTGGCGGAGAGCGGGATGGAGGGTTTCATGCCGGCGCAAGTCGCCGGTCGCGCATGGCGAATTTCCTGTCGCCGAGCCGCGAGGCCAGCGCCGTATCGTGCGTCACCAGCACGATCGCGACACCAGATGCGAGCCACTGGCGCAACAGCCGCTCGGTGCGCGTAACCGAGTCGGAATCCAGCGCCGCGGTCGGCTCGTCCAGCAACAGCACGTCAGGTTCCGCCAGCAGGGTGCGCACCAAAGCGAGGCGCTGCCGCTCGCCGGTGGACAGACGCCGCACCGTCCCATCCAGCAGGTTCGAGGCAATGCCAAGTTCGCCCACCAACGCCTTGGCAGCGGCGAGGTCGGAAAAATGGGCGGCCACGCCCTCGGCCCACCAGCCCGGCTCGGCGGCGGCATAGGCGACGCGGCGGCGCCAGGCGGGGGCGGGGAAGCCGGCGCGGGGGCGGCCGTCGAGGAACGCTTCGCCCTCGCCGGGGTCGAGATCGGCGATCAGCCGCAGCAACAGGCTCTTGCCGGAGCCTGACGGGCCGACGACGGCAACGCACTCGCCGGCGGCGACATCGAGATCGAACGGTCCGGCGATGGCGCTGCGCAGCCCCTTCAGGCGCAGCCGCGGCGTCACACCCCGCCGAGATATCCGAGCAGCCGCGCGTGGGTGCGTAGGCCGTGATGGAAGCAGCGGACCTCGAATTTCTCGTTCGGGCTGTGCGTCTGGTCGTCGTCCAGCCCGAAGCCGAGCAGCAGGCTGTCCAGCCCGAGCAGGCGCTTGAGGCTCTCGACCACCGGGATCGAGCCGCCGGAGCCGATCAGCACGGCCGGGCGGCCGTATTCATCGGCCAGCACCTGGCGCGCCGCCTGCACGAAGCGGCTGTCACGAGGCACCTCGATGGCGCGGCTGGAGCTGAATACGTCGAAGGCGAGCCTGACGTCGTCGGGCACGTGCTCGGCCATGAAGCCCTTGAACGCGGCGACGATCCGGTCGGGGTCCTGACCGGGGACGAGGCGGAAGCTCACCTTCGCACCGGCCTCCGCGGCGATCACTGTCTTCGCGCCCGGCCCGGCGTACCCGCCCCAGATGCCGTTGATGTCGCAGGTCGGACGCGCCCAGCGCCGTTCCAGCCCGCCGCGCCCCGCTTCGCCCGCCGGATGCTTCAGGCCGATGCGGGCGAGGAAATCCGCCTCGTCGTAATTCAGCGCGGCCCATTCCGCGCGCTGCTCGGCCGAGGGCTCGGCGATGCCATCGTAGAAACCGGGCAGGGTGACGCGCCCGGTCGCGTCATGCAGCGCGGACAGTGCCCGGACCAGCGCATTGACGGCGTTGCGGGCGGCGCCCCCGAACAGACCGGAATGCAGGTCGCGCTCCGCGGCGCGCAACCGCACCTCCAGATAAACGAGACCGCGCAGCCGCGTGGTCACGGCCGGGGTGTCGATGTTCCAGGTCGCGGTGTCGCTGATCACCGCGACATCGGCTGCCAGTGCCGGGCGGTTGGCCGCCAGGAAGGCGTCGAGGCTCGGACTACCGACTTCCTCCTCGCCTTCGATCAGCACCGTCACCGGCACCGGCAGGCCGCCGGTTTCCTCCACCCAGGCGCGCAGCGCCCCGAGCCACATCGATGCCTGGCCTTTGTCGTCCACCGCGCCACGCGCGACCACGCGCTTGCCGTTCGGGCCATCGACCACCGCCGGCTGGAACGGAGGGCTGGTCCACAGCTCCAGCGGCTCCGGCGGCTGCACATCGTAATGGCCGTAGAACAGCAGCCGCGGCAGGCCGGCGGCCGAGGCGGGACCGGGGTGGTGCGCCAGTACCAGCGGCTGGCCGGTGGTGTCATGGATCCTCGCGTCGAAGCCGATCTCGGCGAGGTCGCGGCGGGTGAACTCGGCGGCGGCGCGGCAATCGGCGGCATGGGCCGGCTGGGCGCTGACGCTGGGGATGCGCAGCCAGTCGAGCCAACGCGCCTGATGGGCACCAAAATCCCGCTCGATCCGCGCCAGCACCCGTTCGGTCGCCGTCATGTCCGCCTCCGTCGTTCCTGCCGTGCCGTTATGCGCCGGACGCCGCGCGACGTGAAGCTGGCCGGTTGTGCAGTGCGGCGGGCAGGGGCTACCGTTCCTGCGTTCATTTCGGAGGTCCCTGGTGTCCCGCCGCTCGCTGTTCCGCCACGCCGCCCCGCTCACGCTGCTCGCCGGGCTGGCCGGCTGCACGATGGTGGGCCCGGACTATGTCGCGCCCAAGCCGAACTGGAACCCGACGACCTGGTTCGGGGGCCACCAGGCCACGCCGCCCAAGGAGGCCATCAGCCAACCGGTGGAGAAGCCGGTCGATCCGCAGTGGTGGACGGTGTTCCACGACCCGGAGCTGACTTCGCTGGAGAAACGCGTCGCCGATGCCAACCTGGATGTGCGGACGGCGAGCATCCGACTGGCCCAGAGTCGCTCGTCATTCGGCGTCGCGCGCGCCGATCTGTTCCCGAACATCAACGGCAATGCCAGCTACACCTATCAGAAGATCGCGCGCGAGGGCGCGCTGTCGCTGATCCCCGGCGGCGGCGCGCCCACGGCGTCGTCGCAGACCAGCGGCGCCGGCGCCGGCGGACTGCCGAACACGCCGCAGGCCGGCACGCCGGGAACGGCAACCAATGGGCTCGGCGCGACGCAAGGGGCGGTGCCTAACAACGGTGCGATCTTCCAGCCCTTCAGCCTCTATCAGTATGGTTTCGATGCGTCGTGGGAACTCGACCTGTGGGGCCGCGTGCGGCGCAATATCGAGGGTGCGCAGGCATCGCTGCAGGCCTCGGCGGAGGCCCAGCGCGCGACCCTGCTGAGTGCGCTTGCCGAGATGGCGCGCGACTATGTGCAGTTGCGCGGCATCCAGCGCAGCATCGAGATCACCCAAAGCAACCTGCGCACCGCCCAGCAGAGCCTGGACCTGACGCGCCAGCGTGCCGCCGGCGGGGTCACCACCGACCTCGACGTGGCCAACGCAGCCGCGCAGGTCGATACCGTCGCCAGCCAACTGCCCAATCTGCAGGCGCAGGAGGCGCAGATCCTCAACGCCATCGCCTTCCTGCTCGGCCAGCCGCCACGCGCGATGCGGACGGAATTGTCGGTGCCGCACCCGATTCCGCCGGTGCCGCCGACGGTGCCGGTCGGGCTGCCGTCGGAACTGGCGCGTCGGCGCCCCGACATCCGGCAGGCGGAGGCGCAGCTGCACACCGCGACGGCGGATATTGGTGTGGCCGTCGGCGATTTCTATCCGCGTGTGACACTGTCAGGCAGCGTCGCCATGCAGGCGGTGGCGATGCATTATCTCGGGTCATGGTACGATGCCGGGACATATTCGATCGGTCCCTCGATCAGCCTGCCGATCTTCGAGGGCGGGCGGCTGCGCCGTATGCTGGAACTGCGCAAGCAGCAGCAGCAGGAAGCCGCGATCACCTACCAGCGCACCGTGCTGGGCGCCCTGCACGAAGTGGACAACGCGCTGACCGCCTATACCGCCGAACAGCAGCGCCGCAACCGCCTGCAACGCGCGGTGATGCAGAACCGGCGCGCGGTCACGCTGGCGCAGGACCGCTATGCGCAGGGCGTCGCCGATTTCCTCTCCGTGCTGACCGCCGAGCAGAACCTGCTCGCTGCCGAGCAGCAACTGACGGACAGCACGACGAGTGTCTCGACCGATCTGGTGCAGATCTACAAGGCGCTCGGCGGGGGGTGGGAGGGCGCACTGCCCGACAAGCCGGAGGTGCCGGAGGACGGCGGCTCATTGATCGACAACCTGCTATGATAGCCTGACCCGGTGAGCGGGCCGGGGCAACCGATCGCCCCGCGCGCGCTTTCCACTGCATCAACCGGGCCGGAAGGGCCGTCATGGACAACGAACCCAGCGCCGGCGTGGACGCGTTCTTCGTCGCCGCCACCACCAGTCTGCAGGTGCAGCGACCGCGGACGCTCAAGCACGGTGACACATTCGGCGTGTTCGATCACACCGGCGACGTGCTGGCCGGCGAGGGCAATCCGGGCGGGCTGTACTATCGCGACACGCGGCATCTCTCACGGCTCGATCTGTTCATCAACGGCAAGCGTCCGTTGTTGCTGTCCTCCGACATGCGCGAGGACAACGCCACCCTCACCTGCGACCTGACCAATCCCGATCTGCACGCGGGCGAGGTGCTTCTGCTGGAGCACGATCTCATCCACATCCGCCGCTCCTGCTTCGTGTTCGACGCGGCGTGCCACCAGCGGCTGGCGATTCGCAGCTATGCCGACACCCCGCAGACGCTGACGCTGGAGTTGCGCTTCTCGGCGGACTTCGCCGACCTGTTCGAGGTGCGCGGACAGCGTCGCCCGCGCCGCGGTACCATCCATCCGCCACACCGCGACGCCGAGGGCGTCACGCTGGCCTATACCGGACTGGACGGCGCGCGGCGCGAAACCCTGCTGCGCTTGGAGCCGAGGCCAGACCGGGTCGAACCGGGCAGTGCCACGTTCACGCTGCACCTGGAACCCGGCGCGCGCGCGCAGTACTACATCGAAGCGCGGTGCAGACCGTCGGGGGAAAGGCTGAAGTCAGCGACGGAGTCGTTCTTCATCGCGATGCGCGACTCGCGCCGCGCGCTGCGCCGCGCCGCCGGGCGCGCCACGGCGATCGAGACTGGTAACGAGATCTTCAACGAGGCTGTGCGCCGTTCGGTCTCCGACCTCTACATGCTGATGACCGACACCGATCTCGGCGCCTATCCCTACGCCGGCATTCCCTGGTACAGCACCGCCTTCGGCCGCGACGCGCTGATCACGGCGCTGATGATGCTGTGGATGGACCCGGCGGTGGCACGCGGCGTGCTGCGCTACCTCGCCGCGAACCAGGCGACCGCGTTCGATCCCGCCGCCGACGCCGAGCCGGGAAAGATTCTGCACGAAGTGCGCCACGGTGAGATGGCGGAGCTGAAGGAGGTGCCGTTCCGCCGCTATTACGGCAGCGTCGATGCGACGCCGTTGTTCGTCGTGTTGGCCGGCGCGTATCTGCGCCGTACCGGGGATATGGGGACGTTGCAGGCGCTGTGGCCGCATATCGAGGCGGCGCTGCACTGGATCGATACCTGCGGCGACCGCGACGGCGACGGTTTCGTCGAATACCACCGAATGACGCAGACGGGGCTTGCCAACCAGGGCTGGAAGGACAGCCACGACTCGATCTTCCACGCCGACGGCAGCATGGCCGAGGGACCGATCGCGCTGGTCGAAGTGCAGGGCTACGTCTATCGCGCGCGCCGCGCCGCTGCGGAGATCGCCGCGCGGCTGGGGGATCTGGCACGGGCGGAGTCGCTGCGCTCGCAGGCGGAGGCGCTGCGGCAGCGCATCGAGCAGGCGTTCTGGTGCGATGAGATCGGCAGCTATGCGCTGGCGCTCGATGGCGCCAAACGACAGTGCCGCGTGCGCAGTTCCAATGCCGGCCATCTGCTGCTGGCCGGCACGGCATCGGCGGAACGAGCGGCGCTGGTCGGCGCGCAGTTGCTCGGCAGCCAGTTCTTCTCAGGCTGGGGTGTGCGCACGATCGCGACCGGGGAGTCGCGCTACAACCCGATGTCGTACCACAATGGCTCCGTCTGGCCACATGACAACGCGCTGATCGGCATGGGGTTGGGCCGCTATCGCCTGCGGCGGGAAGCGGCGCGGATTCTCGATGGGCTGTTCGAGGCAGCGACCTATATCGACCTGCGCCGGCTGCCCGAACTGTTCTGCGGTTTTCCACGGCGACGCGGGCAGGGACCGACCTTCTACCCGGTCGCATGCGTTCCGCAGGCCTGGTCAGCGGCGGCGCCGCTGGGCCTGCTGCAGGCCTGCCTTGGCATCAGCTTCGACCCCGAAAGCCGGACCGTCTGCTTCGACCGGCCGGTGATGCCGGGATTCACCGACCGCATCATGCTGACCGGACTGGCTGTGGGCGATGGGCGTATCGATGTGCTGGTGCAGGGCCACGACACCGCTGTGTCGGCGACCGTACTGAACCGCAGCGGCGACATCCGCGCCACCGTGACTAGCTGAACTGCATGTAACCTGCGTGGTTTGACGGCCGCGCCGCGGCAAATTGTCGCCGGGCTGGGTGCTTTGCAGCGGCACGAGTCCTGCTATGCTCTCAGCGGACAGTCCGGGACCGCGCCATGAGCACGATGACCGATCCGCGCCGATCGACGCTCGCCACGCTGCACGCGGCCCGTGCGTTCACCCGTCGTACGCTGCTGGCACGCTCGGCGGCGCTGGGGACAGCGGCGGCGCTCGGCCCGTTCGTGGTGCGCGACGCATTTTCGTCCTCGGGCGAACTGCATCTGCTGAACTGGTCGGACGAAATCCCCGATCCGGTGGTCCCGGACTTCGAGAAGCAGACCGGCATCAAGGTGTTCACCACGCCGTTCTCGCAGAACGAGGAACAGATCAACAAGCTTCAGGCGACCGCCGGCGTCGGATTCGACCTGTGCCAGCCGACGCATGACCGCGCGCCGCAGTTCAGGGACCTGGGTCTGCTGCAGCCGCTCGACCCGAACAAACTGGCGCTGGACAACCTGTTTCCAGCAATGGTCGCGCCGTCGGAGAAGTACTGGACCTGGGACGGCAAGCTGTACCAGACGCCGCATATCTGGGGCAGCGAGGCAATCTCCTGGCGCAGCGACAAGACCACGCTGGATTACAAGACATTGAGTTACGGCACGCTCTGGCGCGACGAGTACAAGGGCAAGGTGCAGGGCCGCCCGCACTCGATGATGACGGGCATCGGGCTGTGGCTGGATGCGTCAGGGCAAGTGCCGTCGAACCGGATGCTCGACACCTTCGAGAGCGAGGAGAAGTTTCGCAAGGTGTGGGACCGCATCCTCGCCTTCGCGGTCGCGCACAAGCCGTGGATCCGGCAATTCTGGGACTCCGCCGACAACACCAAGTCCGGGTTGATGGAGAACGGCGTGGTGATCGGCGAAACCTGGGACGGGCCGGCGATCAGCCTGTGGAAACAGGGCAAGCCGGTACGCTACATGGCACCGCAGGAGGGGGCGATCTCCTGGATCGATGGCTGGGCGATGCCGAGTGCGGCGAAGAATGTCGCGCAGGCCTATGAATGGCTGCAATACGTGCATTCGCCAGAGGCATCGGCGAAGGCCGCCGAGGGGTCGGGATACAACCCGATCGTCAAGGGCGCGGATGCGCTGCTGTCGGCGCAGGCGAAAGCGATTTTCCAGGCGGCCTATCCGGGCGACGCGCTGCAAAAGCTCTGGCCGAGGCCGGCGGAGCCGAGCTGGTATGCCGATCTGCGCGGGACGTACGCGGAAAAATTCCAGGCGGCATGACGGCCGCCGTCGAACTCGATCGCGTGAGCGTGCGATTCGGCGACTTCACCGCCGTCGCGGATGTCGGCATCGACATCGAGGCGGGCGAGTTCTTCTCGTTCCTCGGTCCATCGGGATGCGGCAAGACGACGATCCTGCGTGCCATCTCGGGCTTCGTACCGCTCAGCACGGGCGCTGTGCGCATCGGCGGGCGCGACATGGCCGGGATCGGACCGAACCAGCGGCCGACCGCGCTGATCTTCCAGTCGCTCGCACTGTTTCCGATGATGACGGTGGCGGAGAATATCGGCTACGGCCTGCGCGTGCGCGGCGTGCCGCGGCGGACGAGGGCGGAGCGGGTCGCGCGGCTGCTCGCGCTGATCGCGCTGGAGGGGGAGGGCGACAAGCGGGTCGAAGCCCTTTCGGGCGGCCAGCGCCAGCGCGTTGCGATCGCGCGCGCGCTGGCGGTAGAGCCGCAGGTGCTGCTGCTCGACGAACCGCTCTCGGCGCTCGACCTGAAATTGCGCCAGCACATGCGCAATGAGTTGCGCGCCATCCAGCGCCGTGTGGGCCTCACCTTCATCTACATCACGCACGACCAGGGCGAGGCACTGACGATGTCAGATCGCATCGCGGTGATGCGTGCCGGCCGCATCGAGCAGGTAGGCGACGGACGCAGCATCTACGAGGCACCGCAGACCGCGTTCGTCGCGGGGTTCGTGGGCGAGAGCAACGCGTTGCGCGGCGATGTCGTGCAGACGGCGGACGGCGAGGCGTTGGTCGAAACGCCCGTCGGCCGCCTGCGCGGGCGCAATCCGCGGCAGTTGCAGGCGGGCGATGCGGCGCTGCTGTTCGTGCGGCCGGAATTCGTCCAACCGGGGCTGTCGGCGGACAATGAGTGCGATGCGGAGGCGGCCGACTTCACCTATGAAGGCAGCATCACGCATGTCACCTTCCGCGCCGCCGGCGGGACGAAACTGCTGGCGCAGATCGGGGCGGCAGCGCGGCAGGCGGTGCCCGCGCCGGGTGCGCGCGTGCGGCTCGGCTTCGCCGCGCGCGACGCGGTCGCGTTGCCGCCGTAGTTCGCTGCACGAGATGCAACGTGAATAGCGCCCTTCTGCATCCCGTCGTTCTGCTGCTTCCGATTGCGGTGATCGTGGCATTCTGGCTGATCGCTGCTGTCGAGCGGCGCCTGCGCGGGACGGTGCAGCCAGGCTTCTTCCGACGCAACGGCGCGGCGGTCGGCACCTATCTGATCGTCGCGGTCGGCATCTGGATGCTGCTGCTGATCCTGTTGCCGCAGGTCAGCATGTTGGAACTGTCGTTCCGCCCCAAGCTGCCGCCGGTGCAGATGGGCGGGCCGCGGGACATGTACACCCTCGCGAACTACCGCTATTTCCTGTTCGGAAGCCCGGATGATGCCAGCCATTGGAACGTGCTCCATCTGCGCGCGTTCTTCCTGACCATTACGGTCAGCATCCTGGTCACCGGATTCGATTTCCTGTTGTGCTACCCGCTGGCCTTCCATATGGCACAGACGGCCCGACCAGGGCGGGTGCGGCTGCTGCTGCTGGCGCTGATCGCGCCCTATTGGGTCAACGAAGTGCTGCGCGCCTTCGCCTTGCGCATCCTGTTCGCCGGCTCCGGCCTGCTGAACACCGCGCTGCTCGGGCTGGGCGCCATCGCGCAGCCGGTGGACTTCCTTGGCCTGAATATCGGGCTGTATGTCGGCCTGAGCTATGCCTATCTGCTGCTGATGATTTTCCCGCTATACAGCGCGATCGAGAGCCTGCCGCACGAACAGATCGAGGCGGCGCGCGACCTCGGGGCGCCGTGGTGGCGCATCCATCGCGATATCGTGGTGCCGTTCGCGAAGCCGGGCATCGCCTCGGGCTGCACGCTGGTGTTCATGCTGAGCGCCGGTGCGCTGGCCACGCCGTTAATTCTGAGCGGGCCGCGCAGCCTGTGGTTCACACCGGTCGTCTATGATCGTTTCTATCAGGCGTTCAACTGGCCGCAGGGCGCGGCCTACGCCTTCATCCTGCTGCTCACCTGCGTGGCCTTCGTGCTCATGGTGCTGCGGCTGTCGCGGCTGTCGCTGGGGGAGATGACGCGGTGAACGCCGTCGCACTGCCCCGCGCGCTGCTTGCGCTCTATCTGGCAGCGTTCTTCCTGTTCCTGTTCGGCCCGTTGCTGGTGATGGCGGTCACGGCGTTCAACATCTCTGCCTATCCGCAGGTGCTGCCCTTTGCCGGCTTCACGCTGCACTGGTTCGCCGATCTCCCGCGTGACGACGATCTCATGCTGGGGCTGGGGAATTCGCTGCGCATCGGCGCGATGGTGGTCGTGCTGTCGGTGCCGCTGGGGCTCGCCGGCGCGTTGCTGATGCACCAGGTCCATGCGCGCGCGCGCGCGCTTTACTACCTCGTCACGGTGTCCCCGGTGCTCACGCCGGGCATCATCATCGGCATTGCAACCGTGATCTTCTGGCGCGACCTGACCGGGATGACCCACACGCGCTTTCTCTACGACGGCATCCTGCTGACCGTGCTCGGCCAGTCGAGCTTCATTGCCGCCTATTGCATGTTGATCTTCACCGCACGCCTGCAGCGCTTCGACCCCGCGCTGGCGGAGGCGGCGTTGGACCTGGGTGCGAGCCGGACGCAGGTGTTCGCCCACATCCTGCTGCCGTTTCTGCGCCCGGCAGTTCTTTCGGCGGCGGCGCTGGCGTTCCTGTCGAGTTTCGAGAACTACAACACCACGACCTTCTCCATTCTTGCCGACAAGACGCTGACAACGGTGCTGGCGGGGCGGGTACGCCAGGGCACGACGCCGGCGCTGTCGGCGCTGGCCGTGGCGATCGTGGCGGTCAGCGTGCTCGGCGCCGTCGCCTATGAGGTGCTGCGCCGGCACGAGGAAGGGCGTCGCGCAGCGGCGCAACGCGTTGCACGGGAGGCGGAACGGCAGGAGATGCAGTCCGCGGCGCAGCCGGCCTAGCGCGGGGCCAGCGCCAGCAGCGCCAGGATCTCGAACATCATCTGCGCGCCGATCTGCGCCGTGACGGTCGTGGCGTCGTATTGCGGCGCCACTTCCACCACGTCGCCGCCGACCACGTTCAGCCCGGCAAGTCCCCGCAGGATGCGCTGCGCCTCCCGCGGCGTCAGTCCGCCGACCTCGGGCGTGCCGGTGCCCGGGGTGAAGGCGGGGTCGATGCCGTCCACGTCGAAGGAGACGTAGAAGGGCGCCTCGCCGACGACCTGCCGCGCCCGCGCGACGACGCGTTCGATGCCCATTGCGTCCACCTCGTCGGCGTGGATCACCGTCATGCCGGTCTCGAAAGAGAACTCCCACAGATATTCGCCGCCGCCGCGGATGCCGATCTGGATGGTGCGCTCGGGGTCGAGCACGCCGTCCAGCACCGCCTGGCGGAACGGGCCGCCGTGGTGGAAGCGGCTGCCGTCATAGACGCCACTGGTGTCGCAATGTGCGTCGATATGCACCAGTCCCACCGGCCGCCCGCGTCCGACCGCACGCAGGATCGGGTAGCTAATCGAATGGTCGCCGCCTGCCGACAGAGGCCGCACGCCGGCCGCGATAACGCGGGTCATGAACGCCTCGATGTCATCCAGACTCTGTTCGAGGCTGAAGCGGCTGCGGAATGGTACGTCGCCCACATCGGCGGTGCGCAGCTCGGCCATCGGCGCGAGCTTGAGCGCATGGTGGAACGGCCCGATGCGCTCGACATTGCGGATCGCCCGCGGCCCGAGTCGCGCGCCGGCGCGATTGGTCACGGCGAGGTCCATCGGCACGCCGATCAGCGCTGCCTGCAACCCGCCGAAATCCGACAGATCGGGCGCATCGGGGCGATACGGCGCGGTCAGCAGCGTCGGGATGCCGGAATAGGGCAGGGCCCGGCGTCCGGCGTCCTTGAAGCCGAGTGCCGCCGCCTTGCGGAAGTTCGCGTCCTCCGTCTGGTGCGGCCGATCGTTGGAGAATCGCTCGCGCCACGCCGCCAGTTTCCCAGGATCGATCATCGCCGGCCTCTTTCCATGCCAGTGCCGCCCGCGTTATCCCGCGGGGCACTGCATGGGGGCAAGCGACGATGCGATTCCGCGGACGGGTGGCGATCGTGACCGGGGGCGGGGAGGGCATCGGCGGCGCCACCGCCCAGCGCCTGGCCGCCGAGGGCGCGGCGGTTGTGGTCAACGACATCGACGCGGCGAGGGCCGAACGTTGCGTCGCGGCCATTGTCGGGGCCGGAGGGCAGGCGATGGCAAGCGTTGGCTCGGTGACCGACGAGGAGGCCGTCGGCGCCGCGGTGGCGCTCGCCGTGGCGCGGTTCGGCGCGGTCGATGTGTTGGTGAACAACGCGGCGCTGACGACGCGATCGACCCTCGCCGACTGCGCGCCCGCCGACTGGGACCGCGAGTTCGCCGTGACGCTGCGGGGTGCCTTTCTGTTCGCGCGCAAGGTGCTGGCGCCGATGACGACGCAGGGGCGCGGCGCCATCGTCAATATCGGCTCGGTCAATGCGCTGATGTATTTCGGCAACCCCGCTTACAGCGCCGCCAAGGCCGGCCTGCTGAGCCTCACGCGCTCGCTGGCGGTGGAGGCCGGGCCTCGCGGAGTGCGGACGAATATGGTGAGCCCCGGCTCGGTCCGCACCGCCAACCCGTCCTGGACGGCGCGTCAGCAGCGTGACCCGGCGATCTTCGAGAAGCTCGCGCGCTGGTATCCGGTCGGTCGCGTTGGCAGGCCGGAGGACATTGCCGCCGCCATCTGCTTTCTCGCCTCCGACGAGGCGGCGTTCGTCAACGGCGCCAATCTGGTCGTCGATGGCGGGCTGACGGCCGGGATGGGCGTGATGGCGCATGAGTTGAACGGGTAGGCGAGGGGGACATGCGTGCATCCGCCGGAGTCGCGTTCGCACTCGCCCTCGCGCTTCCCGCCGCGGCGGCGGAGCCGGGGGCCGACCAGCAGGCCTATTGGGGGTCGCCCTCGGTCGATGGCGGCAAGTGCTGCCGTACGTTGGGCGAGGTGCGCGCCAATATCGACCGGATCGACCGCCAGATCGTGCGGCTCCTGGCCGAGCGCGGCCAGTACGTCCACGAGGCGGCGCGCTTCAAGAAGGACCCGGCCAGTGTCGAGGCACCGGCGCGGGCGGAGGCGGTGGTGCAGCGGGCGATGCGACTGGCCGCGGCCGACGGACTGCCGCCCGCGGTCGCGGAGGCGACCTATCGCGCCATGATGCGCGCCTTCCTCGACTACGAACGCAGCGTCGCCGCCGCCGCGCCGCGATAGCGCGCGTCAGGCCGCCGTGGCGAGGAGAGCGGCGCTACGTTGGGCGAAGCGGCGCTGCCGGCGCTGGATCAATTGCCAGGCCAGCCGCGCCGAAACGTCCGACAGCCGGCCCCGCGGCGGCAGGCCGACCGCCTTGAAGATCATGCCCATGCCGCGCTCGACATGACGGAACCGATAGAACGCCATTGCCCCGCCCATATAGGCGGCGAGGCAACGGGCGTGGTCATAGGCTTGCGCGGGCGACTCGTTGCCGCAGTGGAAGGCGAAGGCGAGTTCGTCGTCCTCGCTCTCGGTGATGCGCCCCGCGGCGATACGCAGCCGCTGCACGAAGGACAAGTTCTCCCGCGCCAGATATCGGCGCATGTGGTCGTAGAACAGCTTGAAATGCCGGAACTCGTCCGCCGCGATCTGTTTGCAGATCGACTTCAGCACTGGCTCCTCGGTTGCTTCCCCGAGAGCCGAGTAATAGCTGGAGGTACCCGTTTCGACCATGCACCGGGCGATCAGCTCTCCGGTTCGTGAGCCGCGGATCGAGGCGTCGGCAGTCACGTCGATCTTGAATCCGGCACGGTAGCGGGCGAAGGCCGCCGCATAGTCCCATCCCGGATCGGCCAGCATCGCCCAGCGACCGAGCGCGTCACCGTGCTGCACCTCCTCCACCGCCCAGTTGTCGGCGGCTGCGCGGAAGGCCGGGTCGTCCTGGAACACGCCGTTGAGATAGGCCGCGTAATCCGTGCCGTTGCGCTCGACCATCGCAGCGGCCTTGACCAGGGGAATAATGTCCGGATCGACCCGGACGCGATCGAATCGCGCCCAGTCGATCTCTTCGATCCGCCAGTGCTTCATGCCGTCAGCCCGTGCCCTGTTCCGCCTCGTGCCGTCCCGGCATCGGGAACGGCCCGGAGTCTAGCGCACCACCGCTAGAGTGCGGTCACGTTGCCGCGAAATCAAGCCGCCGTCGGCGTCAGGCGGCGCTGCCAGCCGCCTCGATCATCGCGCGGGCCGACTGCATGCGCGCCATCGCCGCATCCAGCGCCGGGACGTCCGCCTTGTCGAGACGGTCGTATTCCTCCTGCGCCGCCTTCAACCGCCGCTCGCCTTCCTCACGCGAGACGGCGGTGGGCGCCATCGCCTCATCGGCCAGCACGGTCACGCGGGTCGGCGTGATCTCCGCGAAGCCGCCGGAGACGAACAGCCGGTCGATGATCTGTCCGCCCTCGAACAGCCGCACCAGACCGCCGCGCAGCAGCACGATCATCGGCGCGTGGTTGGGCAGCGCGCCGAGGTCGCCTTCCTCGGCGGGGATCACCACCATGTCCACCGGCCGCGACAGCAGCAGCCGCTCGGGGGAGACGATCTCCAGGTCGAGTGGCATCAGGCCGTGGCCTTCATGCTCTCGGCCTTCTTCACCGCCTCCTCGATCGTGCCGACCATGTAGAAGGCGGCTTCCGGCAAGTGGTCGTATTCGCCGGCCACGATCGCCTTGAAGCTGCGAATCGTGTCGGCGACCGGAACGAACACGCCGGGGAAGCCGGTGAACACCTCGGCGACATGGAAGGGCTGCGACAGGAAGCGCTGGATCTTGCGCGCGCGCGCCACGATCAGCTTGTCCTCCTCCGAGAGCTCGTCCATGCCCAGGATCGCGATGATGTCCTGCAGCGACTTGTAGGTCTGCAGCACGCGCTGCACCTCGCGCGCGACCTGATAATGCTCCTCGCCGACAATGCGCGGGTCGAGCGAGCGCGAAGTCGAATCGAGCGGATCGACTGCCGGATAGATGCCAAGCTCGGCAATCTGGCGCGACAGCACCGTGGTCGCGTCCAGATGCGCGAACGACGTGGCCGGCGCCGGGTCGGTCAGGTCGTCGGCCGGCACATAGATCGCCTGCACGGAGGTGATCGAGCCCTTCTTGGTCGAGGTGATGCGCTCCTGCAACGCGCCCATGTCGGTGGCAAGCGTCGGCTGATAGCCCACCGCCGATGGGATGCGGCCGAGCAGCGCCGACACTTCCGCGCCCGCCTGGGTGAAGCGGAAGATGTTATCAACGAAGAACAGCACGTCCTGGCCTTCCTCGTCGCGGAAATACTCGGCCACCGTCAGACCGGACAGCGCCACGCGCGCGCGCGCGCCCGGCGGCTCGTTCATCTGTCCATAGACCAGTGCCACCTTCGAGCCTTCGGTGGTGTTGTCGCCGAGCTTGATGACGCCGGCATCGATCATCTCGTGATAGAGGTCGTTGCCCTCGCGCGTGCGCTCTCCCACGCCGGCGAATACGGAGACGCCGCCATGCGCCTTGGCGATGTTGTTGATCAGTTCCTGGATCAGCACGGTTTTGCCGACACCCGCGCCGCCGAACAGTCCGACCTTGCCGCCGCGCAGATACGGGGCCAGCAGATCGACCACCTTGATGCCGGTGACTAGAATCTCCGCCGCCGCCGCCTGATCCTCGAAGGACGGCGCCTCGCGATGAATCGGATAGCGCTTCTCGGTCGTGACCGGCCCGCGCTCGTCCACCGGGTCGCCGATCACGTTCATGATGCGGCCGAGCGTCTGCGGCCCGACCGGCATGGTGATCGGCCCGCCCGTGTCGGTGACTTCCTGTCCGCGCACGAGGCCGTCAGTGCTGTCCATGGCGATGCAGCGCACGGTGCGTTCGCCGAGTTCCTGCGCCACCTCCAGCACCAGCAGCCGGTCGCCGATCATGGTGTGGAGTGCGCTCTGGATGAATGGCAGATCACCCTCGAACTGCACGTCCACGACGGCGCCCAGGACCTGAGTCACACGCCCGACATTGTTGCTCGCCATTGCAAACCCCTGTGCTGCTCGTCGCGCGGACCCTAAAGGGCCTCGGCGCCGGAGATGATCTCGATCAGTTCGCGCGTGATGTTGGCCTGACGCGCACGATTATAGTTCAGCGTCAGCCGCTTGATCATGTCGCCGGCGTTGCGCGTGGCATTGTCCATCGCCGACATCTGCGCACCGTAGAACCCGGCTGCGTTCTCCAGCAGCGCGCGATAGACCTGGATCGCGAGGTTCTGCGGCAGCAACCGCGCGAGAATGGTTTCCTCGTCCGGCTCGAACTCGTACATCGCCCGCTTCGACGGCTCGACGTCCTGCTCCGGCGCCTGGGCGGGCAGGGCCGGCGAGATCAGCCGCATTTCCATAGGTACCTGCGAGATCACCGAGACGAAGCGGTTGAACACCAGCGTGCACACATCGAATTCACCGCCGTCCAGCATCGTCGTGATGCGGTTTGCGATCTCCTGCGCGTCGGCAAAGCCGATGCTCTTGCGGCCGGCGAAGCTGATGTCGCCGATGATGCGGCTGGCGAGATCACGGCGCAGCATGTCGCGCCCCTTGCGGCCGACCGCGAGAATCTTCACGGTCTTGCCCTCAGCTTCGAGCCTGCGCGCGAGTGTGCGCGTCATCCGCCCAACCGCGGAATTGAACGCGCCCGCCAGGCCGCGATCGCCGGTGACGGGCACCAGCAGATGTACCTGGTCGCGCCCGGTGCCGGCGAGCAGCTTCGGCGCGTTCGGCTGGCCCGCGATGTTTACCGCGAGCGAGGCCAGCATCCGCTCCATGCGCTGCGCATAGGGCCGCGCCGCCTCGACCTGCGTCTGCGCGCGGCGCAGCTTGGAGGCGGCGACCATCTTCATCGCGCTGGTGATCTTCTGCGTCGATTTGACGCTTGCGATCCGTCCGCGCAGGGCCTTCAGACTGGGCATGTCAGCGCCTCGGCCGTTGCGACATCATTGCCGTCACGTCCACGCGTCACGCAAATGTCTTGGCAAAACTGTCGAGGAACGCGACCAGCTTCTTCTCGGTCTCCGGCTTCAGCTCTCGGTCCGTGCGGATCGCCTCAAGGATGCCGGGCTCGCGCGTGCGCACCTCGGTCAGCAATTGCCGCTCGAATGCACCGATGCGCCCGACCTCGACCGCGTCGAGATAGCCGCGCACGCCCGCGAAGATCGCAACCACCTGTTCCTCAACCGGCACCGGGCTGAACTGCGGCTGCTTGAGCAGTTCGGTCAGCCGCGCGCCGCGCGCCAGCAGCTTCTGCGTGGACGCATCGAGGTCGGAGGCGAACTGGGAGAACGCCGCCATCTCGCGGTATTGCGCCAGTTCCAGCTTGATGCGGCCGGCGACCTGCTTCATCGCCTTGATCTGCGCGGCCGATCCCACGCGCGAGACCGACAGGCCGACATTCACCGCCGGGCGGATACCGCGGAAGAACAGCTCGGTTTCCAGGAAGATCTGGCCGTCGGTGATGGAGATCACGTTGGTGGGGATATAGGCCGACACGTCGCCCGCCTGCGTCTCGATCACCGGCAGCGCGGTCAGGCTGCCCGCACCGTGCGCATCATTCATCTTCGCCGCGCGCTCCAGCAGGCGCGAGTGCAGGTAGAACACGTCACCGGGATACGCCTCGCGTCCCGGCGGGCGGCGCAGCAGCAGCGACATCTGGCGGTACGACACCGCCTGCTTGGACAGGTCGTCGTAGAAGATGACGGCGTGCATTCCGTTGTCACGGAAATACTCACCCATCGTGCAGCCGGTGTACGGGGCAAGGAACTGCATCGGCGCGGGGTCAGACGCCGTGGCGGCGACCACGATGGAATATTCCATCGCGCCGTATTCCTCCAGCGTGCGCACGATCTGCGCCACCGTGGAGCGCTTCTGCCCGACCGCGACATAGATGCAGTAGAGCTTCCGCGATTCGTCCCCGCTGGCGTTGATCGCCTTCTGGTTGAGGATTGTGTCGATGATGACGGCAGTTTTGCCGGTCTGGCGGTCGCCGATGATGAGCTCGCGCTGACCACGGCCGATCGGGATCAGCGCGTCGATCGCCTTGATGCCGGTCTGCACCGGCTCATGCACCGACTTCCGCGGGATGATTCCGGGCGCCTTGACTTCGACCAGCCGCCGCTCGCCCTCGATCGGGCCCTTGCCGTCGATCGGCTGGCCGAGGCCATCGACGACGCGGCCGAGCAGGTTCTTGCCGACCGGCACATCGACAATGCGGCCGGTGCGGCTGACCGTGTCACCCTCGCGAATGGCGCGGTCGTCGCCGAACACCACGATACCGACATTGTCGGTTTCCAGGTTCAGCGCCATGCCCTTCAGGCCGGCGGCGGGGAACTCGACCAGTTCGCCGGCCATGACGTTCTGCAGCCCGAACACGCGCGCGATGCCGTCGCCGACGGAAAGCACCTGCCCGGTCTCGGCGACATTCGCCTCGGTGTCGAAGGAAGCGATCTGCTTCTTGAGGATTTCCGAGATCTCGGCGGGACGGATGTCCATCTCAGGCGGCTCCCTTCATGGCGTACTGCAGGCGCTGCAGCCGGGATTTCAGACTTGAATCATAGAGGCGCGCGCCGATCCGTACGACCAGCCCGCCGAGCAGGTTGGGGTCGACCTGCGTTTCGATGTTGACGCTGCCGTACCCGGCTTCGATCAACCGGGCACGCAACTGCTGCTCCTGCAAATCGGACAGCCTGTGGGCGCTGACGACGTGGGCGACCTGGATGCCGCGCTTCTCGGCGACCAGTTGGGCAAACGCGCTCACCATCGCGCGCAGCTGGCGCTGGCGCCGGTTCGTGACGACGACGCTGGCGAAGTCCTGCACCAGTTTGCCGAAGCCTTCGCTGGCCAGCACGGCGCGCACGGCACGCTGCGCAGCCTGCACATCGATCAGCGGGCTGTCGAGCAACCGGCGCAGGTCGGCGCTGGCGTCGATCGTCCGCCCGAGCGTCTCCATCTGATCCACGACGGTGTCGAGCGCGTGCTGGTCTTCGGCCAGCGCGTAGAGGGCGGCGGCATAGCGTTGGGTCAGCCCGCCACCGGATGAGACTGTCGTGCCGCCAGAGGCCACGTGCAGGGTTCCATGCTGGTTACGCAGCGCCCGCGGACGCGACCGGACGATGCGCCGCGCGGGGGATCGCGCGGCGGCGCGGCGTCTAGCATGGGCTTATTTGGCGCGCAACACGGGTTCAGACGAGGCGTACCGGGGCCGGATAGCGGGCGAGCAGGGGGTCGGAGGTCAGAAGCAGGATGCCATCGGCCATCGCCTGGGCGAGCAGGATGCGATCGAACGGGTCCTTGTGGATCGACGGCAGCGTCGCGATCCCGAGCGTGTGCTCCCCGGTGATCGGCACTTCGCCGAAGCCATTCTCCAACAGGCCACGCCGCAGGACCGTAGCTTCCCATCGCATATCCGCCTGCCGCAGTCTGATCTTGATCGCGACTTCCCAAATGCTCGCGACGCTGAACAGCACCTCGGCCCGGGAGTCCTCGACGGCCTCACGCGCCGCCGCAGGCAGGCGCGGCGAATCGCTCACGATCCATAGCAGCAAATGAGTGTCGAGCAGAAGTTTCACCGTTCTTCGCCATAGAACATCCGCTCGATTTCCTCGCGACCAATCTCATCGAAGTCGTCGGGAACCGTTACAACGCCCTTGAGAAAGCCGATCCGGCGCTTCGCCTTCACGTCGGGCGATTCGAGCGCCTCTACCTTGACCATCGGCTTGCCCGCCTTGGCGATGATGAACGGCTCACCCTTCACTGCCTGCTCTATGAGGCGGGACAGATGGGTCTTGGCCTCGTGGATATTGACCGTGCGCATCGCTGGCTCCTGTGGACTAAGTTTAATGGACTTAGGTCAAGTCGAGGCTCGGTCAAGTCAGAGGAAACTCATCGGGTCCACGTCCACGTCGATGCGGGTTGCACCGCGCGGTTGAACCTTTTCGAGCCACGATCGCAACAAGGGTTGCACCGCGATGTCGCGCCGGGTCTTGAGCAGCAGCCGCCGGCGGTGCCGCCCGCGCAGAATCGCCAGCGGCGCCGGGGCGGGTCCGAGGACGGCGATGCCCTCGCCACGCGGCGCGGCGCGGGCGAGGTCGCGGGCCGTGCCGTCGGCCGCCTCGGCCGACTCGGCGCTGACGATCAGGGCGGCGAGCCGGCCGTAGGGCGGCCAGTGGCCGGGCCGGCGCTGCGCCGCTTCCTGTGCCAGGAAACGGGCGAGGTCGCCGGCCAGCAATGCCTGCATCACGGGGTGGGCCGGGTCGAAGGTCTGCAGCAGCACCTCGCCCGGCGCCTCGGCGCGGCCGGCGCGGCCGGCAACTTGGTGCAGCAGTTGCACCGTGCGTTCCGCGGCGCGCAGATCCCCACCCGCCAGCCCCAGATCGGCATCGACCACGCCGACCACTGTCAAGTGGGGGAAATGCCAGCCCTTGGCAACGATCTGTGTGCCGATGATCAGGTCGATCTCGCGTGCCGCGATCGCGTGCGCCGCCTCCGCCGCCGCGTGCGGGCCGGGGATCGTGTCGCTCGCCATCACCAGCCGGCGCGCGGCGGGGAAAGTCGCGGCGGCTTCCTCGGTGATGCGCTCCACGCCTGGGCCGACCGGCGTCAGGCTCGCTTCGGCGCCGCAGACCGGGCAGGCGGGCGGGATCGGTTCGGCATGGCCGCAATGGTGGCACTGCAACTGTTTGCGCACGCGGTGCTCGACCAGCCAGGCGGTGCAGTTCGGGCACTGCATGCGATGCCCGCAGTGGCGGCACAGCGTCAGCGGCGCGTAGCCGCGGCGGTTGAGGAACAGCATCGCCTGCTCGCCGCGCGCGAACGCGGCCTGGATCGCCGCGATCAGCGGCGGGGAGAGGAACCGCCCGCGCTCGGGCGGCGCGTCGCGCAGGTCGATCAGCCGCACCGTCGGCAGCGCCGCGCCGGCGTGGCGGGAGGGCAGGTGCAGCCGGCGGTAGCGGCCGGCCTCCACGTTGGCCATCGTCTCCAGGCTCGGCGTCGCCGAGACCAGCACCGCCGGCGCGCCGCACAGCCGCGCGCGCACCACCGCCATGTCGCGGGCGTGATAGACCACGCCCTCCTCCTGCTTGAACGCGGTCTCGTGCTCCTCGTCGATCACCACCAGGCCGAGGTCGGGGAAGGGCAGGAACAGCGCCGAGCGGGCGCCGACCACGACCGGCGCCGTCCCCGCCGCCACCGCTCGCCAGGTGATCCGGCGCGTACGCGACGACAGATCGGAATGCCAGACGGCGGGGGCGACGGCGAACCGGCGCTCGAACCGCTCCAACCATTGCGAGGAGAGCGCGATCTCCGGCAGCAGCACCAGCGCCTGCCGGCCTGCGCGGAGGCAGGCGGCGACTGCCTCCAGATACACCTCGGTCTTGCCTGAGCCTGTGACGCCGTCGAGCAGCGTGACCGAGAACGCCCGCGCGGCCACGGCCTGGCGCAGTGCGCCGGCGGCGCCCTGCTGCTCGACGGAAAGCACCGGACCGGGATGGTCGGGGTCCGGGCGGGCGAAGGGGGCGCGCGGGGGCAGCGTGATCGCCACGATCAGGCCAGCATCGGCCATGCCGCGGATCACGCCGGAGGAGACGCCCGCCGCGCGCGCCAGCTCGGCCCCGCCGCGTGGCCCCTCGGCGAGGGCGGCCAGCACCCGCCGCCGCGCCTCCGTCAGGCGATGCTCGGACGGGATCGTGTCGGCGATCTGCCAGCCGATCGGCGCCGACTCCGGGCGCAGAGCGTTCAACCGCAGCGCCATCGCCAGCACCTCGCCGGGGGCGGCGAGCGTATAGGCGGCGATCCAGTCCACCAGCCGGCGCAGGTCGGCGCGCATCCGCGGCGCGTCCAGGATTGCGGTCAACGGCTTCAGCCGCGACTCCGGCAGGGCGGCGTCGGGCGCGCCGTCCCATACCACGCCGACCGACTCCCGCCGGTTCAGCGGCGCGAGCACCAGATCGCCCGGCTCGGGCACCATGCCTGGCGGCACCGCGTAGTCGAACGGTCCGGGGAACGGGTAGGGCAGCAGCACCGGCACGCGCCGCACCGCCACCGCGTCGGTCCGCGCCCGCCTTCTGTCCGCCGGCGCCATCCTATATGGTCTGAGGCATCACGGAGGGACGCACTCCCATGAAGTTCTTCGTCGATACCGCCGATACCCAGGAAATCCGCTCGCTCGCCGCCACCGGGCTGCTCGACGGCGTGACCACGAATCCGACGCTGGTCGCCAAATCGGGCCGCAACATGCTCGATGTCATCGCGGAAATCTGCGACGTCGTGCCGGGGCCGGTCAGCGCGGAGGTGGCCGCCACCGAATACGACCACATCATGCGCGAAGCCGCCGTGCTGCGCCGCATCGCCCGCAACGTCACCATCAAGGTGCCGCTCACCCCCGACGGACTGCGGGCCTGCAAGGCCCTAACCTCGGACGGCGCCATGGTCAACGTGACGCTGTGCTTCTCCGCCGCCCAGGCGATCCTGGCGGCAAAGGCGGGTGCCACCTTCATCAGCCCCTTCGTCGGCCGGCTGGACGACATCGACCACGACGGCATGGAACTGATCGCCGACATCGTGCAGATCTACAGCAATTACGACAACTTCCGCACCGAAGTTCTGGTGGCGAGCGTGCGCAACCCGCTGCACGTGACCACCGCCGCGAGGCTCGGCGCGCATGTCGCGACCCTGCCTCCGGCGGTGCTGCGCAGCCTGTTCAACCATCCGCTGACCGACAAGGGTTTGGCGTCGTTCCTCGCCGACTGGGCAAAGACCGGCCAGCATATCGAGGATACCAAAGCCGGGGCCGCCACGCGGTGACCGATCCGGCCCCCGAGCGCGGCGGCGCGGCGCCGGACGCGGCAGAGGTCGCCGCCTGGCTGCGCGCGCATCCGCGCTTCCTCGTGGAGCGTCCTGATCTGTATCGCTGGCTGGCGCCGCCGGAGCGGGTACATGGCGAGCGGCTGGCCGACCACATGGCGGCAATGCTGCGGGCCGAGCGCGCCCATGCCGCCGCGATGGCGGAGCGGGCCGACGGCGTTCTCGCCGCCGGCCGTGCCGCCGCCGGACTCTCGGCGCGGGTGCAGGAGGCGGTGCTGGCGCTGATCCGCGCCGAGCATCCCGCCGACTGCGTGACGACCGAATTCCCCGCGTTGCTGGGCGTGGACGCGGCCTCACTGTGCACCGAGGCGGTGCTGCCCGGCACGCGCCCCTTGCCGCAGGGCACGGTCGCACGGCTGCTGGACGGCCGCGCGGTGCTGTTCCGCGACCTGCCCGACGAGGCGCGGATGTTGCACGCGGAGGCCGCGGAACTCGCCCAGCACGACGCGCTGGTGCGGGTGCCGGGCGAGGGGCCGCCGGCGCTGCTGGCGCTGGTGGCGCGCGACCGCCATGCGCTGGACCCAGGCCAAGGTACGGGCGCGCTGACGTTCCTGGGCCGGGCGGTGGCGGCGGCCTTGGGCCGTTGAGATGCTGGCTGAGGCAGCACGCCAGGACTTCCTGCAATGGCTTGCCGCCGAACGGCGCGCATCGCGTCTGACGATCGAGGCGTATGGCGCTGACTTGGCGGCATTCTTCGGGTTCCTCACGGGTCATCTCGGCGAGGAGCCCACGCTGGCCGCGCTGGCCGGCTTGCGTGCGGCGGACTTTCGCGGTTGGCTGGCTGCCGAGGCGGCAGCGGGCAAAGGCAACGCGACGCGGGCACGGCATCTGGCGGCAGCGCGCAGTTTCTTTCGCTTCCTCGCGCGACGGCATGGCGTAAGCAACCCGCAGGTGCGCCTGCTGGCCGCGCCGCGTGTCCGCCGGCCGCTGCCGCGGGCGCTGGACGCCCCGGCGGCCCGCAGCGTCGCCGAGGACATCAGCGCCATGTCCAACGTGGCGGCGGTCCAGGCGCGCGACGTGGCGCTGTTCACGCTGCTCTACGGTTGCGGCCTGCGCATCGCAGAGGCCCTGGCCCTGAACGTCGCCGACGCGCCGCGCGAGGCCGGCGACAACCCGCTGTGCATCACCGGCAAGGGCGCGAAGCAACGGTTGGTGCCGGTGCTGCCGACGGTGCGCGCGGCCATCGCGGCCTGGTTGCGCCATCATCCGCGGCCGGTGCCCGAGGCGCCGCTGTTCGTCGGCGTGCGCGGCGGCCGCCTCGACGCCGCCGTTGCCCAGCGCACATTGCGCGAATACCGCAGACTCAGCGGCTTGCCGGAGCACGCGACGCCGCACGCGCTGCGCCATTCCTTCGCCACGCATCTGCTGGCGGCGGGCGCCGACCTACGAGCGATCCAGGATCTGCTCGGCCACGCCAATTTGTCCACAACGCAGCGATATACGTCTGTCGATGCGGGCCGTTTGCTGGCGGTGTGGCGGGAGACACATCCGCGCGGGTAGCGCCGGTCGGCCGGATGTAACTTTCCATAATATCCCTTATGCGGCAATTGTGGGACTGGCGGTCGGCATGCGACAGTCTGTGTGCTTCGCCGCTCCTTCGCTGGCCGGGCTCTCGTTGCCGGGCGTCCCGCGCCGTGGATATCGTACTGGCTGGCAGCCGGAATTCGTTCGTGCCCTGTGGGACACGCAACCTTAGGAGGCACGGCAATGCCGAACCGTCTGGTCGGAGAACGGGCCATCGTGGTCGGATCTGGCATCGGCGGCCTTGCCGCGGCGGCCGCGCTGGCGGATTTCTTCGAGACCGTTACCGTTTTCGATCGCGACGATCTGCCCGACCTGCCGCAGCCCCGCTCCGGCGTGCCGCAAGGGCGGCATCTGCACGCGCTGCTCGCCGCCGGCCTGAATGCGCTCGACGCGCTGTTCCCTGGCATCGGGCAAGACGTCATTACCGCCGGAGCGGTGCCGATGCAGGCGGGGCGTGACACCCTCTACGAGTTCCCGGGCCTGCAGCCACTCCCCCAGCGTGACCTCGGCTGGGAGGGTCTGTCGATGAGCCGTCCCGTGCTGGAACTGGCCGTGCGGCGCGCGCTCGGCCGGCGCCCGAACGTCGAAATCCGGCCGCGCAGCCGGGTAATGGAACTGATCGCCGATCCGACCGGCGCGGGCGTGACGGGCGTGCGGCTTGCGGCTGACGGCGCAAGCCGGTCCGTTTCGGCCGACCTCGTCGTCGATGCATCCGGGCGCGGCGCATTGACGCTCGCTGTGCTGCGATCGCTGGGCCGGGCGGTGCCGGATGAAACGACGATCGGGATTGATATGCGCTATGCGACGGCCCAGTTCGCCATTCCCGCCGATCCGCCCACCAGTTGGAAGGCCGTTCTGACCGTGGCGGACCCGCGGGCCAGCCGGCGCGGAGGCGTGTTGGTCCCGGTCGAGGGCAACCGCTGGATGGTCGTGCTCGCCGGCGTCCATGGCGACATGCCGCCTGCGGAGCTTGGCGGATTTCGCGAGTACGCGGCCTCCCTCCCCACTCCGACGATTTTCGAGGCGATCAGGAACCTGGAGTTGGTCGCCCCGATCGAACGCCACGCGCTGCCCACCAGCGTGCGGCGCTATTTCGACCGACTCGCGTTCTATCCGCGCGGCCTGCTCACGACCGGCGATGCGCTCTCGGTGTTCAACCCGGCCTACGGCCAAGGGATGAGCGTCCGGGCGCAGGAAGGCGTGCTGCTGCGACGTTTGCTGAACCGCCTCAGTACGGAATCCGCCGACCCGCTGGCCGAGCTGGCACCCGCGTTCTTCGCCGAGGCACAGCCGCTGACCGATACACCCTGGTGGAACGCGGCGGTACCGGACCTGGTGCACCCGGAGACGACCGGCGAACGACCCCCGCAGTTCGCAGAGATGCTGCAATACGGGGCCGCACTGCGCCGGCTCGCGGTGGAGGACGCGGACGTGCATCGGCTGCTCATGGAAGTGCAGCATTTGCTGAAGCCGCGCAACGCGCTGTCCGAACCCACCCTCGCCGCCCGCGTGCGCGCCGCCATGGCCGCCGCGCCCCTCCCGGCGAGCCGATGACGGCCGGGATGATTCACGGGGGCTCACCCGCGCCTGGCCTAAAGATAATGAAAGCAGAGCGTTCCGGGCACGCCCTGGCGGAGGGAAAGAAGCCGGGCGCGAACATTCTCTGGGCGGCGGTTCGCCGCGTTCCCATGCAAAATCAATGGGCTGACCTGGATGCCTGCTGGGACGCTGGCAGCCGAACCGAACCAGCGATCACCGACTTGACGAACTTGACGAACCAACTATCCAAGCTGACATTACGACTATGCCGAACGTCGCTCGCTCCTATCGTCCTCGGAAACCAACTGCTGCCGCTGTCTCCCGCGCGCCGGCGCGTGGGGCTGCTCGGGTGGACGTGCCGCCCGGCCTCTCCGCCGAAGAGGCACGGCGTGTGCTCGCCGCCGTCGCCAGCAGCGCGGGGGCCGTGGAGCGCACCGGCCGCACGCTGACGCTGGATATTGAGCCAGCGGCACGGAAGGGGGCGAGCCGCTTCCGCATTGTCAAGCAGTTGCGTCCCGAGCCCGCCAAGCCGCCGAGTGACTTGCGGGCCAACGAGATTTCGCCGGACGAAGCGCAGGCCGCGCTGCGGCTTGCCTACGCCCGCGGCGCCGCGGCGGCCGCCGAGCTCGTGTCGGGGCCTGACATGCTCTCTTCCGACACGATCGCCGAGCGCCTCGGCCTGTCACGCGAAGCCGTGCACCAGAAGCGCCGCCGTGGCGAGTTGCTCGGTGTTGAAGGGGCCAAGCGCGGCGTGCGCTTTCCCGCCTGGCAACTGGGTTCGGATGGCCTGCCGCTGAGCGCACTGAAGGATCTGCATGCGGCGCTGGGTGAACCCTGGGCGGTTTTTCGCTTCCTTAGCCAACGGCACCCCGAGCTTGGCATGCGGACAGGCCTGGAGGCCATCGCCGATCCGCGCCGGATCGCAGAGGCATTGACGCTCGCCCGAGGCGTTGGCACGTTTAGCCCGGCGGGGTCGTGACGAACCGACGGGCAAGAGCCCGTCCGCCTCGCAGCCCGGCCGACCTCCGCCCCGTCATCGCAACCCTGCCAGCCGGCGGGCCATGGGTGCGCCTCGTGAAGGCGGCGCACGTGGATGCACTCGGTGTCGGTCCCGGGCCCTCGCGCTTCTCCGACCCCATGCTCGACCGCCGGCGCCCGCCGCGTTGGTTGCCGATATACCTCGGACAAACCTTCACGCTCTGTTTCCAGGAAGCGGTTCTGCGCGACCGTGCGAACGCCGGCCCGCCCGGTCCGTTCCTGGTCGCGGAGGCAGAACTGGCTCTGTGGGACTGGGCGGAGATCGAAATCGTCCGGCCGCTTCGTGTCGTGGACCTCCGTGGCGCCGCCCTTACCCGCTCCCGCGTACCGACGGACGTGGCGGGCGCCGCGGATCACCATCTCGCCCGCTCTTGGGGCGCCGCCTTTTTCCGCCAGCCGAGCAACGTCGATGGCATCATGTTCCCGTCCCGATTCCGAACAGGCGATAACTTGGCTCTCTTCCAGAACCGCGTTGCCGGTGCGCTTCGTGGCACGGCTCGCCGGCACGTCCTGGACAGCACTGTCGAACTCGGCCGCGCCTGCGGCGCTCTCGATCTTGCCATCGTAGCGACCGCCTTGGACCCATGATCGCCCATCAAGCGAAACGATCTTGTGCCACGGCTTGATCCGCCCTTCTCCATAGCCCACAGCCCGGTCCAGAGCAGCCAACGCGGCGACGACGTGTCCCCTGGCAACCGTGAGGTCGTCCTGACCGCAGTCGCCGGCCCGACCAGCAAGCTGCAACACCAGCCCAAGCACCGCGTCAGAGTTGCGCATGAACCCGATGAGGTGCTAGTAGCCTGTCGGGTTCTCCTCCAGGTCTGGCTGGTGCAGAATCGGGTTATGGCCAATTTCATCCCGTTCAATCGCGACCAATACTACCTGTTTCCGCCCGATCTGAAGCGCTCGCTTCCGGACGACGATCTTGCGCATTTCGTCATCGCGGCGGTGGATCGTGTGGAGCTCTCCCGGTTCCTGGTGAAGGCGCGCCTGGGTGGCAAGCCGCAGTATCATCCGCGCATGATGTTGGCGCTGCTGATCTACAGCTATGCCGACGGCCTCTTCTCCTCGCGCAGGATCGAACGGGCGAGCTATCGCGATATCGGCGTGCGCTTCGTAGCGGCCAACCTGCATCCTGACCACGACACGATCGCGGTCTTCCGGCGCACCAACAAGACGGCGTTCGAGGCGGCATTCCTGCAGGTTCTGCTGCCGGCGCGCGAGAGCGGGCTGCTGCGCGTCGGCACGGTGTCGATCGACGGTACCAAGATCGACGCCAACGCCTCGAAGATCCGCTCGGTGCGTTATGATCGGGCTGAGGAATTGCGCGCGAAGCTTGCCGCCCACATCACGGTGCTGACCGCGCGGGCCGAGGCGGCCAATGCCGAGGCTGACGACCCGCAGGCGCTGCCGGCCGAGATCGCCCGGCGCGAGACGCTGAAGGCCAGACTCGATGCCGCCTGTGCCCGGCTGGAAGCGCAGGCCCGCACCGAGGCGGACGCGGCTCGCCCGGCCTAGGAGGCGAAGAAAGCCGCCTATGACGCCAAACGCGGCCGGCGCGGCCGCCCGCCGGTGCCGCCCGACGATGATCCCCCGCCCGCGCGGCAAAGCAACCTGACCGACCCGGACAGCGCGCTGATGCGCCGTTCGGACGCCCATGAATACCGGCAGGCCTACAACGCCCAGGCGGTGGTATGCGCCGTCGGCGCGCAACTGATCCTCGCGACCGGGATCACCGCCAGCCCCGCCGACGCCCCAGGCTTCGCCGGGACCATCCTGGCGATGGAGAAGACGGTCGGCCTGCCGCACATCGTGCTGGCCGACACCGGCTTTGCCAGCGGCCCGGCGGTGGCGGAGCTGCAGAAGCGGGGGATCGAGCCGCTGCTCGCGATCGGACGAACCCAGCCGTATCGCCCCTATGACTTCCGCCCACCCCCGAAACCGAAAGCGGCCCGACGGATCACCGAACCCTGGCGCATCGCCATGAAAGCCAGGCTGGAGCCCGACGATGCCAAAGCCCTCTACAAAAAGCGCAAGCAGACCGTTGAATCGGTGTTCGGCATCATCAAGAGCGTCCTCGGCTTCCTCCGCCTCCGCGACCTGCAAAACGTCGCCACCGAGTGGACCCTGATCGCTCTCGCCTACAACTGCAGGCGCATCACGCGCCAGCAGGCCCCCTGACAGCGCCTAAACACACCATCACCAAAGCTCGGACAAGCCGAATCCGACAGACTGCTAGTGCTATGACGCATTCCGCTGATTCACAACGACGGGCCGGCATGCGAATCTGGCTGGATGGCACAGACAGTATGCGTGCTGGTGAGCACGCCGGGCAGATTGCGGTTGGAGGCGATCGCGGCGGCAAGCTTCGTCTCGGCCGGCTGCATCCGGCCATAGCTCATCGCCTTGTGGCGCGAGGCGTTGGCGCGCAGCTTGGTGCCGTCGATCGCGACATGGCCCAGCCGCACCAGACCCGCCTGCCGGCACAGCCGCAACACCTGCAGAAACAGCGCCGACAGCGCCGCCAGATGCCGCCGGCGGAACGCGCTGATGGTGCGGAAATCGGGCTTGTTCAGCCCCGTCACCGCCATGAAATCCACCCGCTCTTCGCAGGCGCGGGCCAATTGCCGGCTCGAATAGACGCCGCGGCTGTAGCCATACAGCAGCAGCGCCACCATCATGGCGGGGTGATACGGCGGGTAGCCGCGCTCCTCCCTGTAGGTTGTCAGGATCGCCAACAAATCCAACGCCTCGCGCACCGTATCGCGAACGAAGTGCGCCACATGTCCGGCCGGCACAAACTCATGCACCGACGACGGCAGAAGCCAGCTCTGGTCAACGTCCCACGCGCGAAAGGTCTTGCTCATGCAACACAGTGAATCGCACCTTACCCCGCTTCGGCTAGCGATTACCAGGACAGGCTCCTAGTGAGTAATCTCTCATTGCTGAAGCCCTGAAGGAAGACCATGAAAACCGCGAACTCCCGGGGAATCCGTCATTGGGAGAGCATGGGCCTCGATCTGGTGACCTTGCGCGTGTTCAAGGCGGCCGTCGAGGAACAAAGCCTCGTTCGGGCGGCGGAACGCGAACACCTAGCGCTGTCTTCTGTCAGCCGCCGCATTGCAGAGATGGAGGCGCGCGTCGGCACATCGCTGCTACGCCGCCACGACCGCGGCGTGGAGCCAACGGCAGCCGGCCGCGTGCTCATGCGTCATCTCGGCACGCTGTTCGACCTGCTGCAGCACGCAACCGTTGACTTGGAGGCGTTCGCGGCGGGGCGGCGCGGCTATGTTCGGCTGCAGGCGAACCCGTCTTCGGTCGCCGGGATACTGCCGGAGGCGCTGGCCCAGTTCCTGCGCAGGCATCCGGACATCGAAGTGTCGGTCGAGGAGCGCATGACCGTGGAAATCCTGCGCGCCGTGCAGGTCGGCAGCGCCGATCTCGGACTAATTTCCGGAACGGTACACGACGCGGACGTGCAGGTGCTGCGCTGGCGAGAGGACCACCTCGTCGCCGTGTTGCCGGTCGACCATGCGCTCGCCTCCGAATCCGGCCCGATCCGCTTCGCCGATCTGGCGGTCGAGCCGTTCATTGCCCTGTCCTCCTCAATGGCACTGCAGAACGTGTACCGGCGGGAGGCGGCGGCGCTCGGCCTGACTTTGCAGGAGCGCGTCAACGTCGCCAGCTTCGACAGCGTGCGCCGCATGGTGGAGGCGGGGCTCGGCGTCAGCATCCTGCCGGAGGATGGCGCCGTGCCTTACACGCGCGCCATGCGCATCCGCGTGCGTCAACTCGTCGATCCCTGGACGACGCGGGCACTGGCCATCTGCATGCGTGACCGGGAGGCATTGCCGGCCGCCGCGCGTCTGCTGGTCCAGCACCTAATCGGACGCGAAGATCTGTAGGTCCGAAACCTCGGTTGCCGAATTGCGAATGGGCAACGGCTGCCGCCCGCTCTAGAATTTTTTTCGGCGCTTTGCTCCGTGCTTTAGTCGCCGGAAGGGAGAGAATGTCCAGTCATGACGACGCTACATGTCGTGCGGATGCTTGACCTCATGCCTCGGTCAAACCATGGCTGAAGCCGAGGTGCCGGGCAGCATGCCTGTTCCGTCGGAAACTTCCGGTCTTCTTTCAGGATTGCGCGTCCTGGAGATCGGTCATTTCGTCGCCGCACCATTCTGCACGCGATTACTGGCCGATCTCGGTGCCGATGTCATAAAGATCGAGCCCCCACGAACCGGTGATCCGGTGCGGCAATGGGGAGAGCAGGTCGATGGAAATTCGGTCTGGTGGAGCGTGCATGGCCGCAACAAGCGCAGTGTCACCCTCGACCTGAGGTCGCCGCGGAGCCGGGAGATTGTCCTGGGCCTTGTGCGGCAATGTGATGCACTGGTGGAGAACTTCCGTCCCGGCCACCTCGCGCGCTTCGGGCTGGACGCAGCGGCGCTGCGACGCGCCCGGCCTGACCTCATTGTCGCGCATATCTCCGGCTACGGGCAGGATGGGCCATACCGCGACCGCGCCGCGTTCGGTGTGATCGGCGAAGCAGTCGGCGGGCTGCGTTACCTCAGCAACCACGAACCCGGCAACAGCGACCTGCCACCGGTGCGGGTCGGTCTCAGCATCGGGGATTCGGTGGCCGGCCTCTACAGCGCCTTCGGCCTGATGGCCGCGCTGTGGCACCGTCAGTGGCAGCCGGCAGGAACCGGCGGCTGTTCGCTCGATGTCGCGCTTACCGAGTCCGTCTTCAGCCTGATGGAAGGCGTGTTGCCAGAATACGGCCTGCTCGGGAAGATCCGGCAGCCGAGCGGGGGGCGGATCGCCACCGCGGCGCCGACCAATGCCTACCGCACCGCCGACGGAGTCTGGCTGCTGATTGCGGCCAATTCGGACGCCCTGTTCGCGCGTCTGGCTGCCCTGATCGGCGAGGCCAACCTGCCGTCGGACCCGCGCTTCGCCGGAAACCGGGCGCGTGTCGCACACGCGGCGGAACTCGATACGATTATCGGCCGCTGGACGGCACGCCAGACAGCGTCGGCGCTGGAGGAGGCGCTCGCCAATACAGATATCCCCTCGACGCGCGTCTACACGATCGCCGATTGTGCGGCGGATCCGCAGTTCCGTGCCCGCGGCATGGTGCGCGAGGTCGATGACCCGACACTCGGCCAAGTCCTGCATCCCGGTATCGTGCCGCACGTGCCCGAATTTCCGGGCACGGTCCGGTGGCCAGGGCCGCCAGTGGGTGCGCACACCCGAGAGGTGTTTCGCGAACTCCTCGGTCTCGACGACGACCAGATCGCGGATCTGGTGCGGGAGGGCGTATGCTAAGCGAACGGGACGGGGCCAACGCCCCGGACGTGGAACTCGTCGAGGTCGTGCTGCGGGACGGGTTTCAGCCGATCGGTCCGTGGATTCCGACCGAACGGAAGATTGCCCTGCTGCGCCGTCTGGCGGCTACCGGCCTGCGGCGGATGGAGGTCACTGCCTTTGTCAGCCACACAGCGGTGCCGCAGATGCGGGACGCCGCCGAGATGCTGGCGGCGGCGCGGGACATTCCCGGCCTGCGGGCGCAGGTGCTGGTGCCGACCGCGCGGCAGGCCGACCTCGCTCTCGCCGCCGGAGCCCGCTTGCTCGCTTATGTCCTCTCCGCCTCAGAGGCGCATAACCGCAGCAATGTGCAACGCTCGATCGACGAATCGGTCGAGGACTACGCCCGCATGGTGGAACGCGTCCCGCCGGAGATCGACCTGCGGCTCAATCTCTCCACCAGTTTCGACTGCCCGTTCACCGGTCTCGTGCCGGAAGAGGCAGTACTGACCCTGCTGCACCGGCTGCTGGCGCTGCGGCCCGGCGTCGAGGTGGGACTGTGCGACACCACCGGACGGGCGACCCCGGATCAGGTCGATCGGCTGGCAGCGCTAGTAATGACCAGCCTTCCGGAGGCGCGCTGGGCCTTTCACGGCCATGACACCTACGGGCTGGGGGCGAGCAATGTCTATGCGGCGTTCAACGCCGGCATCCACGTGATCGACGCGGCCGCGGGCGGGCTGGGTGGCTGCCCGTTCGCGCCCGGGGCGACCGGCAATGTTGCGACGGAGGATGTGGTTTGGATGTTCGAGCGCATGGGTTTGCGCACCGGCGTGGATGTCGATGCGCTGCTGGATGTCGCGCGCGAGCTGGCGACGATCGCCGGCGCGCAGCCCGGCGGGCGCGTGCGCGATGCGCTGGCCGCGCGCCGACGCTGCGGCGCGCCCACCGCGCCGGGCGACGAACGCGCTTGTGGGCAAAGGGGAGAGGCAGCCGGCCAAGCGGCGCACTGAGCCGTTCGGGGTCGCAGCGCCGCGAGGTGCACACGCCGCATCCCGAGGAGACGAGACGGTCACAACACAAGACATGTGCCGGGCGATGGCGTGCCGGCACCCGTCACACAGGAGGAAGAGTCCGATGAGCATCTTGTTTCGTGAAGCGACCCGCCGCGACGTGTTTCGCGGGTCCGCGAAGACCGCTGGCGCGTTGCTGCTGTCCACCGCGCTCGGCGGCCGCGTCGCCCATGCGGCGGTGAACACCGAGAAATTCCTGCAGAACGGCAAGATTGCCTTCGGCACCATCCTGCCGCTGTCCGGCGGCTTCACCGTCGTCAGCCAGCCCTGGATCCACGCGATTCAGTACGCGATCGAGGAGATCAATGCCGTCGGCGGCGTGAAGGTGGGCGGCCAGAGCTATCAGGTCGTCAACCCAATCGGCGACGAGATGTACTCGGCGGCCGGCGGTCTCGCCGCGTTCAAGAAGATGGCGGCGGATAACGTCCACTACACCGGGGGCTATGTTTCGGTGGAGGCGCCGGCAGCGGTCCAGGGGATCAATGTCCGCAACAACGCGATGCTGATCGAGGGCATCACCGGCAAGGACCTCTGCCTGACCAACAACACACTGCGCTTCTACGAATATGCGCTGGCGCAGGCGACCGGGCCATACATGGCCCATTACGCCTTCCACGTGCTGAAGGCGCGGCGCGTGGGCAGCATCGAGCTGGCGAACACCTGGGGCAACGATTTCTACATGTCGTTCCGCCGCACCTTCGAGCAGCTCGGCGGCAAGATGCTGGAACGCAGCTTCCTGGAACCGTCGCAGACCGATTACTCGGCCGAGATCTCCAAGATGGTCAACGCCAAGGTCGATCTGTTCTATATCATCATGGGCGACGGCCCAGGTTCGGCCGTGGCGTTGCAGGCGCGCAACGGCGGCCTGTCGGGCATCCCGCTGATGGCGCAGGGCGCCTGGGGCCCGGAGATGTTCCAGGAAGCCGGCGGCGCGCCGAGCATCGACGGCACCGTCTATCCGGGCGCGAGGCCCTATGTCACGTGGGACGAAGCGCATACCAAACTCGCAGCCCGGCTGCACAAGGATACGAATCTGTGGCTGAACAACTGGTTCTGGCACGGCTATGATTCGACCAAGATCGTGCTGTGGGCCATGGAGAAGGCGAATTCGCCTGATCCGCGCGAGGTGATCCGAGCAATCCCGGCGGTTGCCACCGAACGGGCGAACGAGCTGATGATTCGGCCGCAGGGCGCGGTGACGACGAAGGACAAGGGCGTGTTCCTGAAGATCCCGATGTGGCTGGGACGCTTCAACGCGAAGGCAGACTTCATGAAAGAGACCGCGCTCGTCCCCGTGGAGGGCGAGATGTATCGCGGTCTGCCGGGATGGATGCCGGAGAACTGGGAAGGCTACACGGCCAACCCGCACAGCAGCAAGGTGAACTGGTATCCGACCCTCGACGAACTACTGGCGATGCGCAAGGCGGCCGGAGAGAAGATCGTGTCTGTTTCGCTGTAGCACTGGGCCACCATGCATCTCTTCGTGCAACAGGTCATCAACGGGGTTCTGCTGGGCGGCATGTTCGCGCTGATGTCGATCGGCCTCAGCTTAGTCTTCGGCATAATGAAGACAGCGAACTTCGCCTACGGCGCACTCTACATGCTCGGCGGCTACGTCGCGTACTGGAGCTCCGTCCTGCTGCACGCGCCCTATCCGGTGGCGGTGCTGGCGGCTTTTGTCGTTATGTTCGGGGCCGGCATCCTCATCGAGGTTGCCGGTTTCGAGCCACTGCGCGGGAACGAGGACGCGACGCTGATCTTCGGCCTCGGCCTCGCTCTGGTGCTGCGCGGCGGCGCAATCCTTGCCTGGGGCTCGCAGTCGCGCTTTATCGCCACCGGCGGCCCCGGTTCGGTCGAGATCGGCTCCTTCATTTTCCCGACGGCGCGGTTGTGGGCCGGGATCGCCAGTTTCGCGATCGTCGGCGCCATCTACGTGCTGGTTTCGCGCACGCGATGGGGCCGCGTGATGCGGGCGGTCGCGGACAATGCGCGGCGTGCCTCGCTGCTCGGCATCAATGCGCGGGTGGTCTACTGGCTGGTGTTCGGGCTGGGCACCGGATTGTCGGCGGTCGCCTGCGTGTTCCTGATCCCGGTGTTCAGCCTCTCGCCCACCGTCGATGAAAGCGCGCTCTATATCGGCTTCGCCGTGGTGATCCTCGGCGGTCTCGGCAACATCGTCGGCTGCGCGGTCGCCGGCATGATCCTCGGCATCGTGACCACGCTTGCATATGGCTACACCGTCAGCACCATCGCCCCGGTCTTCCCCCTGCTGGTGCTGGTGCTGACGCTGGTGTTCCGGCCGCAGGGCCTGTTCGGCACCAGAGGGCGGCTGGCATGACGCAGAGGGCGGACGCGAACCCGGCGCTGTCGCGGCCGGCGGCGTTGCTCCCCGGCGGCGCCGTCGCAGGCGGGGCGCGGGTGGCACCGCGGTCGGGGGCGGTTTCCGTGCTACGCGGCGGCGGCTGGGTGCTGATGGCCGCCGCGGCGCTGGCCGCTCCCCGGGTGCTGACCTCGCAATACGACCTGAACGTGCTCGTGACGCTCGCCATCAACGCCATCCAGGCGACCGGGCTTGCCATCGTGGTGCGGGCCGGACGGCTCTCGCTCGCGCAGGCGACCTTCGGCGGCATCGGCGGCTACGTCTCCGGCATCCTGGTGATGCAGTACGACGTGAACTACTGGCCGGCACTGCTGGTGGCGGGCATCGTCGCGGCGTCCTTCGGCATCCTGCTCGGCTTGACCAGCCTGAAGCTGCAAGGCTTCTACTTCGCCATCGCCACGTTCACGTTCAGCCAGATCGCGATCATCATCCTGTCCGCTTGGCGCTCCGTGACCGGCGGGCTGAGCGGCATGTTCGGCCTGCCAGTGCCGCCGGCGATCGGTCCGTTCGATTTCGACGATCCGATCGTTTACTACTACTTCGCCGTCTTGGTGCTGATCGGAGCGATGGGGATCGCATGGCTGTGTTCGTCCGGCACGCGGTTCGGGCGCGGCCTGACCGTGCTCGGCGAGGACGAGGTGCTGGCCGGGGCAATGGGCGTGCCGGCGATACCTTACCGGCTCGCCGCCTTTGCCATCTCCAGCTTCGTGGGCGGCATCGCCGGCAGTCTGGGGACGCATTTCATCCAGGGCATATCGCCGACAGACATCGCCCCCTCCGTCTCTGTGTTCATCGTGGTCATGGTGATGGCGGGCGGCGTGCAGATGCTGCTGGGGCCGGTGATCGGCGCGGCCATCCTGACCGCCGTGCCGGAACTGCTGCGCGTCAGCGCGCAGTGGTCGATGGTGCTGTACGGCGTGTTCCTGCTCGCCTATGTGTTCTTCTTCCGCCGTGGCCTGCTGCCGCTGCTCGATTCCGGCATGCTGCGGCTCTCGCCGGCACGCTGGGCGCCCTCCCCTGGCGCCGCAGCGGAACGCCCCGCCTTCGCACCGGTGCCGGCCGCGCCGGCGCAGGCCGCGCGCGCGTCGGATGTCGCCCTCGCCTTCGAGGATGTCGCCTGCGCCTTCGGCGACACGCGGGTGTTGCAGGGCGTGAGCTTCCAGGTCCGGCGCGGCGAGTTGCGCGGCATCATCGGCCCCAACGGCGCCGGCAAGACCACGCTGTTCAACGTCATCACCGGCAATGCGCCCCTGACCGCGGGGCGTGTGCTGCTCGACGGTCACGCCATCCGGCCCTCACCCGCGCGTATGGCGCAGCGCGGCGTGGCGCGGACCTTCCAGCATCCGCGCGTGCTGACCACGCGCACCGTCGCGGAAAGCATCCGCCTCGGCGCGGAACTCGTCGGCAGCCGGCCAGCAGCGGATTATCTCGACTGGGTGGCGGAGATGACCGCGCTGCGGCCGCTGCTCGACGTACCGGGCAGCCTGCTGTCGCATTTCGAGCGACGACGGCTGACGGTCGCCATGGCGATAGCCGGACGGCCGCGCATCCTGCTGCTCGACGAGCCGCTCGCCGGCCTCGACGACAGCGAGACACATCTGCTCAAGGATCGCGTCCAGGACATCCACCGCCGGCTCGGCTGCACGTTGCTGCTGATCGAGCACAAACTCGGCGTCGTCATGCAACTCTGCTCGCGCCTGACGGTGCTGGACTACGGACACGTGATCGCCGAAGGCGACCCGGAGACCGTCGCCCGCGACGATGCCGTGATTCAGGCCTATCTCGGCTCATGAGCGATCATCCCATCCTTCGCATCGAGCACGTCTCCAGCCGCTTCGCCGGCGGCAGCAAGCTCGCCGACATCTCGCTCAGCGTGCAGCGCGGCGAACTCGTCTCCATCCTGGGCGCGAACGGTGCGGGGAAATCGACACTGCTTGGCGTGATCGCCGGGCTCTATCGCCCCTCCTCCGGCCGTATCCTGCTGGAGGACCGCGACATCACCGGCCTACCGGCGCATCAGGTGGTGCGCGCGGGCGTCGCCCTGGCGCCGCAGAACCATCCGGTGTTCGAGAACATGTCCGTTACCGACAATCTGGCGCTGAGCGACGGCGGCCGGGAGGAACAGATTCTTCCCCTGTTTCCCAATCTTGCCGCCAAGCGCCAGCAGCGTGCCGGCCGGCTGAGCGGCGGCGAACGGCAGATGCTGAGCATGGCGCAGGCAATGCTGACCACGCCGAAGATCTGCCTGTTCGACGAACCGTCTTCAGGCCTCGCGCCGAAGATCGTGCACGAGGTGTTCCAGACGATCCGCACGCTGGTCGATCACGGAACCACGGTGCTGATGGTGGAGCAGAACGCACGGGCCGCGCTGGAATTGGCCGACCGTGCCTATGTCTTGGAGCAGGGACGCATCGTGCTGTCCGGGTCGTCGCGCGAGATTTCCGCCAACGATCACGTCCGCCGCGCCTATCTCGGCCTGTGAGGGCCGTGTCGCGATGCTGGGAGGAAGAACCGAAATGACCGCGTCTTCCGCCGGGCCTGGCGCATCCACCCCGCGATCGCTGCTGCGCGCCGACGCCCCGCCGCCGGAACGCGGCGTCGCGGCGATCCTGGAGGCCGAACTCGACGACGCGACAGCCGCCTATGCGCTCACCATGCGCCAACCTTTCGAGGACCTGCGGCAGGCGGCGGCGCAGCTTGCCGGGGTGCTGGTGCTGGCCGCCGCCGGCAGCCGGCAGGCAACGCCGGATCATCCGATGCTGGCGCTCGCCCGCCACGCGCTCGATCAGGCGACGGACAGCATCCGCGCCGCCTCGGTGCCACCACGCATGCGACATCATCATCGCCACATGCACGCCGCGGCGACGTGGATCGCCCGCGCCATGACCACAACCGTCGGCAAACCGGCGGCGGGCGGCATGCCCGACGTGGACGCGACGCTGAAGCTGCTGCGACGCGGATGGCAAGAACTGCAATGGACCACAGGCGCACTGCCCGGCTTCGAGATCGTCGCCTTCGATCAGGGTTGCTGCGCGCTGCATGCAGGCAACGCGCCGGCTGCGTCGCGCCGGTCGTGCGCCTGAACGACACACATAGGAGGACACGACATGAGCGACTATTCGATCTGGGTACTGGAATTCGCCTACACGACGCATTTCCCGAAGAGCAGCGTGATATATGGCGCCCATAACGAAGGTACGCTCAAGCTGCCCTACGCGTATGTCCTCATCAAGGGACGCGGCCAGGTCGCGATGGTCGATATCGGCTACGACAACGTCGCCTACGGCAAGATCCTGACGGAGCGCTTCGCCATCGAGAACTGGCATTCCCCGCGCGACGTGCTGAAGCAATGTGGCGTGACGCCGGAGGAGGTCCGGCACATCTTCATCACCCACGCGCATTTCGACCACATGGGCGGCATCGAACTGTTTCCCAACGCGACCTTCTACATCCAGGAGAAGGAATTATCCAAATGGGTGTGGGCAATGGCGCTGGACCGCAGGCTACGCTGGCTGATGGCGGCGATCGATCCGCAGGACATCATGCGTGTCGTCGATCTCGCCCGTCAAGGCCGCCTCGTCTCTATCGACGGCGTGCGCGAGGATGTCCTGCCGGGCATCGACGTCTTCCCGGCCTATGACAGCCATACCGCCGGCAGCCAGTACGTCCTCGTGCGCAACGACGGTCAGCGGAACTCCGCCGACAATTGGGTGCTCGCGGGTGATCTCGTTTATCAGGTCGAAAATCTCGTCGGCTACGATCCGCAGGATCCCTGCTATCTGCCGGTCGGATTTGCCCAGGGCAGCCAGACCAATCTCTTGCTTGCAACACACGAGATGGTGGGTAAGGTCGGCGGCGACACGAAGCGCATCATCGCGGTGCATGAGGCACGGTTGAAGGACATGTTTCCATCGTGCCTGACAGCCGATGGATTGCAGATCATCGAGATTGCCCTTGGCGAGGGCCAGAAAAGCTGCGTCCTCTGAACCGGATTGCGCTAGGAAGAGGAACGGACGATGGCGGACCTGGCACGCACCGAGGGGGACATTTTCGACTATGTGGTGGTCGGCGCCGGTGCCGCAGGTTCCGTCGTGGCCGCCCGCCTGACGGAACAGGCCGGCACGACCGTCTGCGTGCTGGAATCCGGTCCTTCTGATAATCATCTACACATCCACATCCCGGCGGGGTTCATCAAGATCATGTGGAACCCGTCCTATACGTGGCAGTTCAAGGCAGAACCTTCACCCTTCACTAACAACCGCGCGGTCCCCATCCCGGTCGGCCGGACGATCGGGGGGTCGGCCTCAATCAATGGCCTGATCTACAACCGTGGCCAGCGCGCCGACTTCAACTCCTGGGCGCAACGCGGCAACCGCGGCTGGGGCTATGCGGATCTATTGCCTTACTTCAAGCGTTCGGAACGTCGGATCGGTGAGGGCGACAATCTCTATCGCGGCCGGGACGGCACCATTCCGATCACCGATATGGATTGGCGCCATCCCGTATCGGAAGCCTTTATTGCCGGCGCGGAAAGCCTCGGCATCCCGCGCAATCCCGACTACAACGGCCGCACGCAGGTCGGTGTTGGTTACTTCCAGAGGACGATCTACAAGGGATGGCGGCGCACCGCGGCCCGCGCCATGCTGCTGCCGGCGAAGGTCACCGGGCGACTCGACATCCGCACGAATTCCCGTGTCGCAGCCATCATCTTTGAGGGGGTGCGCGCTGTCGGCGTGCGCTACGTGGATGAGCAGACCCGCGAGACTCACACCGTGCGCGCGCGGCGGGAGGTCATCATCAGCGCGGGCACGCTCAACACGCCGCGCCTGCTGCAGGTTTCGGGCGTAGGACCGTCCGCGCTGCTGCACGATATAGGGGTCTCCGTGCTGCGTGACATTCCGGCCGTGGGCGAGAATTTCCGCGACCACTACTCGGTACGCGTGGTCGCACGCGCGCGCAACACGCGAACGATGAATGAACTGTCGCGCGGTACAGCCCTCCTCGCGCAGGTGGCGCGCTGGGCTATTGGACGGCCCAGCATTCTCGCGCTCAGCCCATCGCATGTGCATTGCTTCTGGAAATCGGATCCATCGATCGACGGCGCGGATTTGCAGATGGTTTTCACGCCGGCGAGCTACAAGGAAGGCTTCGTTGGCCTGCTCGATGACTATCCCGGCATGAGCTGCGGATTATGGCAGCACCGACCGGAGAGCACAGGCTACGTCCGCGCCCGATCGACTGATCCATTTGTCGATCCGGAAATCCAGCCGAACTATCTCAGTCATCCGACAGACAAGCGCGCGATTGTAGGCGGCATCCGGATGGCCCGTCGTCTTCTGCAGACGGAGGCACTCGCCCCATATGTAGAGCGCGAGACACTGCCAGGCCCGAACGTGCAAAGCGATGACGAATTGCTCGCCTTCGCCGGAAAATACGGCAGTACTGTCTGGCATCTTATCGGCACCGCACGCATGGGGCCGGAGAGTGATCCCAGCAGTGTCGTGGATAACCAGTTGCGCGTTCACGGTGTACAGGGCCTGCGCGTCGTGGATGCCTCGATTATGCCCAGCATGCCTTCGGCGAATACGTATGCGTCAACTCTTGCAATCGCAGAAAAGGCGGCCGATATGATTCTCGGCCGACCGCCACTGCCGGCCGCGGAAGTTCCAGACGAAGAAAGGAATTTGACGGGGGCTTGAAGGCCACCTCGAGATCCCTCGACACAGGGCATTGTCAGCTTGCCGGGTTAGGCTCAGGATCCATTAACTGGTTGGAGTGGCGCCCGGGTGTGTGATTCATGGCGTGGTCGAGATGTCGCCATACCGCTGCCATTCATGCTTTCCTGAGCGCAAATGCGGCGGTTCGAGCCGCTCTACCCGGCCCGGTGACCGCGAAGCTGCGCGTTTCGCCATCGGGATCAATGCCTCGTTTCCGCGTTCTGGGGGCTGGTGGTTGCGGATTCGTCAGAGAATGGAACCTACTTTTGACATTTCGCCGGTCCGTGCTTCCGCATGGAACCGGGAATGGTGGGCATTTCCGGCGTAATACCAAAGCTCAGAGAGCGTGACTCGGGTGGCTTCCCCGACGCGGGGAGGTTCTGATTCTCTGGCGGGCGAACTGTGGAGGTTGGCCATGCCGCTTGCCCTTCGGCCTGATTTTGATGCGGCTGCGCTGCGGGCGGCGGCGCGGCGTAGCAGGCACGCGGCGCAGGCACGTCGTCTCCTGGCGCTTGCCGCGGTCTACGAGGGGGCGACACGAACCGAGGCGGCGCGGATCGGGGGCGTGACGCTGCAGGTGGTCCGCGACTGGGTGGTGAAGTTCAACGCGGCCGGCCCCGACGGGCTGATCGATCGCAAGGCCCCCGGCCA
>JAKADX010000003.1 GCA_021818505.1 Pseudomonadota bacterium | reverse complement strand
CGCGCCTGCCGCGCGCAGCGGCGCCCCGTCGCCGTGCGGCGCGAAGCCGAGACAGTCCATTCCGGCGGCGACGGCGGCCTGCACGCCGGTCACCGAATCCTCGATCACCACGCATTCGGCGGGCGCCGCCCCGGCCGAGGCGGCGGCGGCGAGAAACAGATCGGGCGCCGGCTTGCCCTGCTTGACATCGGTGAAACTGAACATCCGGCCGGCAACCAGAGCCTCCACACCGAGGCGGCGAAACTTCGCCAGCATCTCGGCGTGGGACGAATTGGAGGCAATGCGCCAGGCGAGACCCAACGCCTCGACCGCGCGCAGCGCCTCGACCGCGCCGGGAATCGCCACGGCCTCGTCGGCCAGGGCAGCGACGATCCGCTCCTGCAGTGCTGCGTGCCAGTCCGCCGGCAGCTTCCGGCCGATCCGCGCCTCGATGATCGGCTGCATATCAGGCAGCGATGTGCCGACGAAAAGCCGCGTCGCGTCCGCGGTCGCCATCTCCCAACCGCGCTCGGTCAGATCCTCGGCGATGATGCGGTTGGACACTGGCTCGCTGTCCACCAGCACGCCGTCGCAATCGAAGATGACCAGCCGCAGCGGCGTGACGCGCCCGGCCATCAGTGCCTGTGGACTCATGCCGCCGCCAGTCCCAGGCCTGCCCGCCGGTGCGGACAGTCGCGCTGCGCTGCCGGACAAATCCCGCTCGCGGCCAGACAGCGCATTCCCGGACCCTCGGCCAGCGCGCGCCGTACCAGCCCGGCAAGCGCGCCGATAAAGCCTGCATCGGCGTTCTGCGTCGGCACACGGAAATAGCCCGGCACGCCCAGCCGCTCGGCCAAATGGCGATACTCGACATCCAGTTCCACGAGCGTCTCGGTATGCTCCGAAACAAATGCGATCGGCACCACCAGCACGGCAACACGGTCCTTCGCCGCGCGCTCGACCTCGGCATCGGTGGATGGCCCGATCCATTTCTGCGGCGTGGCGCGCGACTGATAGCAGATCACGTGGTCCAGCCCCGGCTGTGCCAGTGTCCGCACCACGGCGGCGACGGTGCGCTCGATCTGTTCCTGGTAAGGATCGCCGTGCCTGACGATCACCTCCGGCAGCCCGTGAGCCGAGAAGAGCACCCGCAGCTTCTGTCCGTCGGGTAATGCCGCGCGCGTCGTGTCGAGATGCGTGCGCAGGATCGCCGCGGTCGCGGCGATATAATCCGCATCGTCAGGATAGCAACAGACCGTCGTGACCGGCTTGACCAGTCCCACCTGCACGGAAGCCTGCCGCCACGCCTCCAAGCTGCTGCCGGTCGTCGTCGTCGAGAACTGCGGGTAGAGCGGCAGCAGCACGACCTCGTCGGGGTCCCACGCCGCGACCGCCTGCGCGGCCTCCAGGCTGAACGGGTGCCAGTAGCGCATGGCGATGAAGCAGCGTGCATCCAATGCCGGCAGCGCCGCCTCGATCGCCCGCGCCTGCTGCTCGGTCAGCCCCAGCAGGGGCGAGAAACCTCCGAGCAACTTGTAGTTCTCGGTCGCCGGCGCCAGCCGCGCGCGGGCGATGCGGCGTGCCAGGAACGGGCGAACAAAGGGTGGCACGCGCAGGATCGCCGGGTCAGTGAACAGGTTGACCAGGAACGGACGCACCGACTCCAGCCGGTCCGGCCCGCCGAGGTTGAACAGCACGATGGCGAGACGACGACGCTTCATGGCGGCCAAGGTGGCGCAAGCGCCGCCAACGTCAAGCGGCCCGCACCAACCGCACCAGTTCGGCGACATGCGCTGGCGGCGTGGACGGCACGATGCCGTGACCGAGATTGAACACGAACGGCCGCCCCTGCATGGCCTCCAGGATCGCCGCCGTCTCCTCGGCCAGTGCCGCCCCGCCCGCCGCCAGCGCCAGCGGATCAAGATTGCCCTGCAGGGCCATCTCCGAGGGCACCAGCGCGCTCGCCGCCTCCAGGCTGCCGGCGGTGTCGATGCCCAGGCCCTGCACCCGCGTCGCCGCGGCGTATTCGCCCAGCATCAGCCCGGCCATGCGGGGAAAGCCGATCACTGGCACCGCGGGATGGCGCCGGCGCAGGGCAGCCACGATGCGCGCGGCCGGTGCGATCACATGCGCGCGGAACTGGCTGGGCGGCAGCAGCCCGGCCCAACTGTCGAACAGCATGACCGCCTCGGCCCCGGCCGCGATCTGCAACGACAGCGACCGGATCGTCGCCTCCGTCAACAGCGTCATCAGTCGCCCGAACAGGTCCGGGTCGGTCCAGGCGAGCGTACGGGCGGCCGGAAATTCCTTCTCCCCGCGTCCCTCGATCATGTAGCAGGCGACTGTGAACGGTGCCCCGGCGAACCCGATCAGGGTCGCATCACCGACCTCCGCGCGCACGCGCGCCACCGTCTCCAGCACCGGCGCGAGCGCGGGTTCGAGCCGATGGAGGTCCAGCGCCCGCAGCGCTGCCATGTCGCGCAGCGGCGGCAGCACCGGCCCCTCGCCCTCGGCGAACCGCAGACCCTGTCCGAGCGCCCAGGGCAGGATGAGGATGTCGCTGAACAGGATCGCGGCATCGAGGTCGAAGCGGCGCAGCGGTTGCAGCGTCACCTCCACGGCCAGATCGGGCGTCGTGCACAGCGCCACGAAATCCGCCGCCCTCGCCCGCACCGCGCGGTATTCGGGCAGGTATCGTCCGGCCTGACGCATCAACCACAGCGGCGGCGGCCACACCGCCTCGCCCGCCAGCGCCCGCAACAACCGCTTGCTCATGCCCCGTCCTGCCCGATCCGCGGCGCTCTCTACCAGAAAGAAAGAAAAAGAAACCGGCTGAAGAGAAGGATGGGCCTGTGGATATCCGGGTACCCCGCTGACCGTCCCGTTGTCCCGCGCTTTGTCCCCAGGTGCCGGCGGGCGCCTGCAAGGCATTTCCGGCGAGTCGCATCTGCTGTCCCCACCATCACGCCGAGCGGGTTCAGCCGATGCACCATTTCCGGATCGGCGGCATCGTTCCCCGTTCACCCGGCTCGCCCACGCGGACGGGGCTGGCGGTCCCCGCTATCCCCGTTATCCTCCGTCGGCCATGCCCAGCCGCATCAACCTGCACCTGGTCTCCGACGCCACCGGCGAGACGTTGAACTCGATCGTGCGTGCCACCGTGGCACAGTTCGAGCACGCGCAGCTCGTGCAGCACCGCTGGAGCCTGATTCGCACCCGCTTTCAGATGCACCGGGTCCTGGAAGGTATCGAGGCGGAGCCCGGCCCCGTGCTCTCCACGCTGGTCGAGAAGGGCCTGCGGGTGGAGCTGGAAACCGCCTGCCACCGGCTTGGACTGCCGGTTGTGCATGTGCTCGACCCGGTACTGGCGATGTTGCAGGAACAGTTCGGTGAGGCGTCGATGTCGCGGCCGGGCCGGCAATATGTGCTGGACGCCGACTATTTCCGCCGCATCGATGCCATGCATTTCGTGCTTGCCCATGATGACGGACAACAGCAGGCCGGTATCGCTGAGGCCGACGTTGTGCTGGTCGGCGTGTCGCGTTCATCCAAGACGCCGACCAGCTTCTATCTCGCCAATCGCGGCATCAAGGCGGCGAACATTCCGCTCGTGCCCAACCTGCCGGAACCGACGGTGCTGGACGGCGCGCTCTGCCCCGTGATCGGCCTGACGATCGATCCCGAGGCGCTCATCGAAATCCGTCGCCATCGCCTCCGTCTGATCGGCGGTGCAGGGGGCACCATGCGCCACGACAGCACGGAATACGTCGATCTGGAAGCGGTGAAGGCGGAACTGCTATGGGCGCGGCGGCTGTGCGCGCGTCACGGCTGGCCGGTCATCGACGTGACCCGCCGGTCGATCGAGGAAACTGCCGCGACGGTGCTGCAACTGATGGAAGCCTGGCACGCCCGCCGACGCAAGGCGGAGTCGGCGGCGCAGTGAGATTGCAGGCGGAGTCGCCGCATCTCGTGCTGGCCAGCGCCTCGGCCAGCCGCCGCGCGCTGCTCGAGCATGCCGGGCTGCGGTTTTCCGCGCACGCCGCAGCGGTCGATGAAGCAACGGCGAAGCAGGCCGCGCGTGCGTCGGGTGCCTCGGCCGCCGGGGTTGCGCTCCTGCTGGCGGAAATGAAGGCACGTCGGATCGCCCGCGGCGAGTCGGACGCGCTGGTGATCGGCTGTGATCAAATGCTCGTCTGCGGCGAGCAGTGGTTCGACAAGCCCTCCGACCAAGCTGAGGCGCGCGCGCATCTCTGTGCACTGCGCGGCCGCACACATGAGCTTGTTACCGCCGTGCTCTGCCTGCGCGGCGGCCAGCGCATTTGGCATCATGTGGCACGCCCGCGGCTGACCATGCGCGATTTCGGAGACGCGTTTCTCGACGCGTATCTCGAAGCCGAGGGTGAGGCGGTGACGACGACCGTCGGCGCGTACCGGCTGGAGGGCCTCGGCGTGCATCTGTTCGACGCCGTGGAAGGCGAGTACGCCGCCATTCTTGGCTTGCCGCTGTTGCCGTTGCTCGGGTTTCTGCGCCAGCACGGTGTGCTGCTGTAGCGTTACTCAGCGGGTTTCACTGCCAGGGCCGACAGCGCCGGTACCGCTCGCATCGCCATGTGGATATAACGCTGGTTGGTCTCGATGCCGACGGAGCAGTGGCCGACCGCGTTGGCCGCGGCGAGCGTGGAGCCGGCGCCGGCAAAAGGATCGAGGATTACGCCCTCGCCCAGCGGCAGCACCGCGCGCACGACCTGACGCAGGAAGGCCTGCGGCTTCAGCGATGGATGCGGCGCCAGCACACGCTCAACCCTGGGCGTCGGGTGCGAGCGGATCACGTCGCCGAACGGCTGGTGGTCGGAGGGACGTCGGAAGCCGCCGGTTTGCCAGCGCCGCAGCGTGTCCTGCGCGCGCCCATCGGGCGGACGGCGCAGGATCACCCATGGCTCAAACATGCCGCGTGGCATCACGCTCACGTCTGAAAACTCGCGATGCGCGTTCTTCGGCCGGTCGCCGCCGCGCAGGGTCGTCACCAGTCGCACGAGTGTGCCGCGTACTTCCAGTCCTGCCTCCGCCATCGCCGCGGCGACGATGTGCGCGAGCAGCGGGTTGCTCGCGACCAGGACATTGCCGCCCGGCCGCACCACGCGCACGAGCAGGATGCCGAGACGATGGAAGAACAGGTGCAACGCAGTGCGGTCGGCGGCGTCGAGGACGGTGAAGCGCGGCAGCGGCGCGCGCCGGTGGCCGTCGAAGGCAGGCGGGATGCGCCACACGCCGCCACGTCCGGCCTGCAGTTTACCCTGCTGCTCGGCACTGTATTCCAGGAGCCCGTAGGGCGGATCAGTGACGACGGCGTGAACCGAGTCCGGCGGCTGTCGCGCCAGCCAGTCGAAACAGTCGGCGTGGTACAACATTGCCCGGCCGTGTCGCAGGACCGGCGCGGTCGTTTCGCGCAGACTCATCGCCGGCGTGTCGCGGCCCGCCTGGATCGTGGCTGCAGCACCGCCGCGTCCAGCACCGCCAGCAGCGACGCGACGGCCTCCGGCGGCAGGCGGCGGATGTCCTGGGCGATGCGATTGGCCAGCGCGGTCTGCTCCGGCGTCAGCCCCGACGTATCGACCATGACGCGCGGATGCGACAGCCGCGCCAGTCGGGCCAAAGCCTCTGCCTCGTCCCAGATCAGCCCGAACGCCTCACAGACCTGATGCACCAGCCCAGCGGTGGGGGCGCCGCGTTTGCCGTGCTCCAGCGCGGAGAGATAGGCGGCCGAGACCTGCAGCCGTGCCGCCAATGCGCGCAGTGTCATGCCCTCGGCGGCCCGCAGCGCCCGCAGCCGTGCCCCGAACGGCGTCATCGCGGCCGGCGCAGCAGCAGCAGCACCGCGCCCTGGTTCGCCGGGTGCGGATAGACGGCCGCCAACACTAGCGGGCGCAGTGCCGGCAGGTTGAGCCACATCGGCAACTCACGCCGGATCGCCCCTCCCGTCTCGCCCGAGCCGCGCCCGGTGATGACCTCGACGCAGCGCACCCGGTCGCGATGGGCGGCGGCAAGGAATCCCTCCAGCGCATGGAAGGCGCGCTGCACCGTGCGGCCGTGGAGGTCGAGCCTGCGCGTGGGCACCAGCCGGCCGGAACGGAGCCGCTCCCACGTGGCGCTGTCCAGTCCCGCGGGGGCGCTGCCGATGCCAAGCGGCGGCGGGCGGGCGCGCGGCGGCCTGGGCGGAGGCGCCGCGACGGCCTGGGCGGCCGGCGGCGGTGTCAGGGCTTCCGGCGGTTCGGGAACCGGGTGGCCGGGCAGTGCGGCGACGGTGTGGGCGAACGCGGCCCAGTCGGCGCGGTCGCGCTCGGTCAGGGATTTCCGTCGCGCCGTCATTGCCCGGTACCGTGACGTCCCGTGTGCTGCAGTTGCGGCGCGCGGCGGGCGATCCCCTCCAGCAGCATGTCCAGGCCGAGCACGAAGGTCGCCGCGTGGTGCTCCGCCTTGAAGAACGGGTTGACCGCGGCGACCAAGGAATGATCGCGGCGCACGGTATCCTCGGGGACCGGCACCACCGCCGACGGTCCCCTCGCGTAACCGGAAGTCTCATCAAGCGCGGCGCCGACCACATAGTAGCTCAGCGCGCGAAACAGGCGTGCCGTCATCTCGGTGTCGAACCCGCCGTCCCGGAACGCGCGCAGCATCCACTCCAAGAGTCCGAGCCCGGCCGGGGTGTTCAGCCGGTGCAGGCCCATGAAGCGGAAGAACTCCGGATGACGCAGCGCCGTCTCGCGGAACGCGAGGGATGCCAGCCGCAACCTGTCGAGCCAGGGCAGCGACCCGGACGGCAGTGCGATGGTGCCGATGACGCGGTCGAGCAGCGCATCCATCAGGTGCCCCCGGCTGGGAAAGTGGTGGTAGATGCTCATCGCCTCGCAGCCAAGCTCGGCGGCCAGCTTGCGCGTGCTGAAAGCGGCCAGGCCGGCGCGCTCGATCAGGTCGAGCGCCGTGGTTTCGATCCTCTCGCGCGACAGTGGCAGGGCCCTGTGGCGGGGTTTGGGCGGCACCGATTTGCTCTCCCTGCGGACGCCAGCAGAAGACCCTTGACAACTTACGCTGTAAGCCTACCCTGACCGGGCACCTTACAGCGTAAGCGTACGGCGTAAGGAAGATAGCCGCAAACAGGAGACACGTCCATGCAGGGCGCGCCGACGCGCCGCGCCGCGTGCCCCGCCCCATCCAGGAGCAACCCGCAATGCCAGTGATCTTCGGCGAACCCGCGGGCACGGTCGATGCGATCGTGCGGCTGCTCAAGCAGCACGGCGATGCCCTGCGCGACACCTATCGCGCCCGCTATCGCTACGACGCCAGTGCCGCCGACCCCTACGCCCCGCCCGTCCTCGAACGGCCGGAAGGGCTGCGCGGCAATCCGCCTGACGTGGTGTACCCCTGGGAGCAGGTATTTGTTGCCGCCGCAACCTGTGCCGGCTCCGACTACCCGATGCTCGCGGCGCATGCCGGCGTGCCGCTCGCGCGGGCGGAGCTGGTGGTGGAGGGGCTGTTCGATCCGCGCGGCGAGTTCGAGGGTCTCGACAGCCTTGAGGCCCCGGCGGACGCGCGCCATTGCTTCCTCGCGCTGCACCTGCGCGCAACCCTGTGGTCAGCCGCGCCGCGTCCGGCGCTGGAGACAATTCACGCCCGCGTGCTCGCGCGCAACATGGTGCTTGGCGCGCTGCGCGGCATTCCCCGGACCGATGAGCTGGTGATCGTGCCGCCGGACTGAGCCGCGCCTTGCGGCGACGGCCCGGTTCAGCCGAGCGCCTGCGGGTCGTCGTCCACCAGCACGACATGCAGCCGCCGCGGCCCGTGCGCGCCGAGTTCCAGCGTCGACTCGATATCCGCCGAGCGCGACGGGCCGGTGACGAGCATGATGTTGCGTGGCGGCAGCCCGTCGCGCATCTGCTCGGTGCGCAGCAGGTCCCACGCCTCCTCATAGGCGCCGACGACGCAGCTCGCGTGGAGCACCACGATCTCGGTCTCGCACAGCAGATTGAGCGTGGTCGGCCGCTGCGGGCCGCCGGGTAACACCAGCGTTCCGGTTTCGGCGATGCCGGCGAAGCCGTGCTGGAGGCTGACCGCGTCGGTGGCTTCCGCGCGGCCCTCGCGCCACGTCAGCAACGGTCGCTCGCTCCAGGGCAGACCCCGCAGGTCGGGGTGCGGAGCCATCACGAAGGCGGGCGGCAGGTTCTGCGCGGCCAGGTAGTCGGCGACCGCCGCCGGCACCGCTTCCGCCGTCGGCACGCGTATGGATGTGCCGTATTCGCGCTCCAGATTGGCGAGGAACAGTTCGACCTGGCGCGGCCGGGGCAGGCGCGAGCGCGCCGGGATCAGGTGGCGCGGATGCGCGGCCAGCCGCGCCCGCAGCGCCATCGCTTCATCCTCTGGCAGCGGCCCGCGCCGCAGCCCGCGGCGGATCGCGCCCAGGATCGCCTCCCGGCTCACAGGCGGCCCTGGCGCTGCGCGCGGGCGTAGCGGGCGAAGAACGTGTCGCCCTCCGGCGCGGGCAGGTCCCGACCCGCGGTCCAGCCGCCCGCCAGCGGCAGGCGGCGGAATTTTCCCGCCTTGCGGCCGAGCAGGCCGAGCGTCGCCATCGCCACGCGCGTCGCGATCCGGTACGCCTGCGGCCGGCGGGCGAACCAGGCCCAGAACGCCAGGCCCTGGCGTGCCGCGGCGGGCATCAGATGGCGCTCGAACGCACGTTCGCGCCAGTGGCGCATCATGTTGGGCAGCGGGATCTTCATCGGGCAGACGCTCTCGCACTTGCTGCAGAACGTGCTGGCGTTGGGCAAGTGCCCGGCCTGATCGACGCCGATCAGCGCGGGCGTCAGCACGCTGCCCATCGGCCCGGGATAGACCCAGCCATAGCTGTGCCCGCCAACCGTGCCATAGACCGGGCAGTGATTGAGGCAGGCGGCGCAGCGGATGCAGCGCAGCATGTCCTGGAACTCTGTGCCCACCATCGCCGAGCGGCCGTTGTCGTAGAGCACGACATGGAATTCCTCCGGCCCGTCGGGGTCGTCGGCGCGGCGCGGGCCGGTCGAGAACGTCGTATAGACAGAAAACTCCTGCCCCGTCGCCGAGCGCGCCAGCAGGCGCAGCAGGCTGATCGTATCCTCGATCGTCGGTACAACCTTCTCGATGCTGGCAAGCACGATGTGCACGCGCGGCAGCGTCTGCGTCAGGTCGCCGTTGCCCTCGTTGGTGACGATGACGCTGCTGCCGGTTTCGGCGATCAGGAAATTGGCGCCGGTGATGCCCACGTCGGCGGCGAGGAATTTCTGCCGCAGCCGCGACCGCGCCTCGGTCAGGATGTCGCGCCGCTCGTGGAAAACCCGGTCGGCGGGCAATTCCGAATGGCTCTTGCGGAATTGCGCCTCCCAGTCCTCGCGGTTGAGGTGGAAGGCCGGGGCGATGATGTGGCTCGGCGGCTCGCCGCGCAGTTGCAGGATGTATTCGCCGAGATCGGTTTCCACCGGCGTGACGCCGTTGGCGGCGAGATGCTCGTTCAGCGCGATCTCCTCGCTCGCCATGGACTTGCCCTTGGTCGCCGTGCGCGCCCCGACGCGCTGGCAGATCGCCAGCACGGCCTCGCGCGCCGCCGCGGCATCGATGCACCAGTGCACCTGCCCGCCGGCGCGTGCGACGTTGTCGGCGAAGGTCTCCAGATAGAAATCGAGGTTCGCGAGCGTGTGGTTCTTGATCCGCTTGCCCGTCTCGCGCAGTTCCTCGAACTCCGGCAGCGCGGCGACGGCGGCGGCGCGCTTGGCGGGGAATTGCGGGCGGGTGCGGGCGAGCGCCTTCTGCAGCCCGGCATCGGCCATCGCGCGCGCGGCATTCTGCCTGAAGGCGGGACTGGTCGGGCGCATCGGGGCCTCCGCGAGAGGTGCGCAGTCTAGCCGACAGCGCGGCCCGCGCCAGGGCCGGGGCATTAAACGCACGTTCAGCGCTTAATCGCCGCGCCCGCCGGGCGAGGCCGCTTTTCAAGGCGACAATGTCCCGGCAATGTGCCGTTGGCGCGCCGCTTGCGTCACGCAATCGCATCCGGGAGGTTACCCATGCCCAACCGCTGTCCCGCCATCGTGTTGAGCGTCCTGCTCGCCACCGGCGCCTGGACCGTCGCCGCGCACGCGCAGGGGAGCGGCTCGGCGACGCTGGACGCCACACGCCAGCGCGGCGCGCTGCAATGCGGTGTCTCGGGCGACGTGGCGGGGTTCTCGCTGCCCGACAGCCAGGGCGTGATGCGCGGCATCGACGCCGATGTCTGCCGCGCCATCGCCGCCGCGGCGCTCGGCGATGCCGGCAAGGTGAAGTTCGTGCCGGTGACCACGCAGAACCGCTTCACCGCCCTGCAGTCGGGCGAGATCGACGTTCTGGCCGCCGAGACCACCTGGACGCTCGGCCGCGAGGCCAGTCTCGGCCTGGAATTCGCCGGCATCAATTTCTATGACGGCACCGGATTCCTGGTGAAGACCTCGGCCGGTGTGAAGTCCGCCAAAGAACTCGATGGCGCGACCATCTGCGTGCAGCCGGGTACCAGCACCGAGCTGGCGATCGCCGATTATTTCCGCGCCAACAATCTGAAATTCACGCCGATCGAGATCCAGGACCTGCAGGAAATCCGCAATGCCTTCCTCTCCGGCCGCTGTGACGCATACTCCACCGACAGTTCCGCGCTGGCGGCGTTCCGCTTCATCCAGGGCGACAAGGCCAAGGACCTGACGCTGCTGCCCGAGATCATCAGTAAGGAGCCGCTCGGCCCCTCGGTGCGCAAGGGCGACGACAAGTGGTTCGACCTGGTGCGGTGGACCATGTTCGCCATGATGACCGCCGAGGAGCTTGGCGTGGACAGCAAGAACGTCGATCAGATGATGACCTCGACCAACCCCGACATCCGCCGCCTGCTCGGCGTGGATGGTGATCTCGGCAAGCAGCTCGGTATCGATCCGAAATGGGCGGCGACGGTCATCAAGCAGGTCGGCAACTTCGCGGAGATGTGGGACCGCGACATCGCGCCGATGGGCGTGCCGCGCGGCATCAACGCACTGTGGAACAAGGGCGGTCTGATGTACGCGCCGCCGATGCGCTGATGTCGGCGGCGGCCGGCGATCCGCGACTGGCCGGCGCGCGCCGCGCGCCGCGCCGGCGGATGCGGCTCTCCTGGTCCGACCCGAAGCTGCGCACCATCGTCTGGCAGGTGGTGATCCTCGGCGTGCTGGCCGCGATCGTCTGCTATCTGGCGGCCAACACCAGCCGCAACCTCAGCGCCCGGCACATCGCGACCGGCTTCGGCTTCCTTGCCCAGCCGGCCTCGATCCCGATCGGCGAGACGTTGCTGTCCTGGACGCCCTCGGTCGATACCTACGGGCGGGCCATGCTGATCGGCGTGCTCAACACGCTCAAGGTGGCCGTCGTCGGCGTGGTGCTGGCGACGATCTGGGGCACGTTGATCGGCATCGGCCGGCTGTCGGGGAACTGGCTGATCGCTCGCCTGACCGCGATCTACGTCGAGACGCTGCGCGACGTGCCGGTGCTGCTGCAGCTGCTGTTCTGGTACACGCTGCTCAACGCACTGCCCGGACCGCGCCAGGCGTTCCATCCGCTGCCGGGCGTGTTCCTCTCGAACCGGGGCATCAAGATTCCGCTGCTGGAGTGGCAGCCCAGCCACATCTGGGTGCTGCTTGCCGCGGTCGTCGGCGTCGTGCTGACGCTGCTGTGGCGTGCCCGCGCGGCACGGCGACAGGCGATGAGCGGCACGCGGCCAGCGGTCTGGCCCATCGGACTGTTGCTGATCGCGGTGTTTCCGGTCGCGGTGTGGGCGGCGCTCGGCGCGCCGTTCGCGCTCGACGTCCCGGCGCTGCGTGGCTTCAACTTCCGCGGCGGCGGAACGATCACCCCGGAATACGCAGCGCTGACGCTCGGGCTGGTGGTCTATACGGCAAGCTACATCGCCGAGATCGTCCGCTCCGGCATCCAGGCGGTGCCGCACGGCCAGTGGGAGGCGGCGGCGGCGCTCGGTCTGCATCGCGGCTTCGTGCTGCGCCATGTCGTGCTGCCGCAGGCGCTGCGCGTGATCGTGCCGCCGATGACCAGCCAGTATCTCAACCTGATCAAGAACAGCTCGCTTGCCATCGCGATTGGCTATCAGGATATCGTTTCGATCACCGGTACCATGCTGAACCAGACCGGCCAGTCGATCGAGTCCATTGCGCTCGTCATGGTCGTCTATCTCGTGTTCAGCCTGTCGATCAGTGCGTTCATGAACTGGTACAACGCGCATATCGCGCTGGTGGAGCGCTGAGGGATGGGCAGCAGCACCACCGCCGCCACGGCCGGCGCGACCCCGGCGCGCCAGCGTCCTTCGGCCGCACGAATCGGACCGGCGGCGTGGCTGCGCGCCAACCTTTTCGGCTCCTGGGCGTCAAGTGCGGCGACGCTCGTGCTGCTGTACCTGATTCTGCGCGCCGGCTGGTCGTTCATCGACTGGGCGGTGATCCGCGCGATCTGGCAGGTGCCGGCGGGCGCGCACGGGCCGGACACCACGATCTGCCGCCAGGCGCAGGGCATCGGCGCGTGCTGGGCCGTGGTCGGCGAGAAATACCGCTTCATTCTTTTCGGCTTCTACCCGTATGCCGAACAGTGGCGGCCGGCGCTGGTGGTGGCGCTGTTCATCGCGCTCTTCATCGTTTCCGGCGTTCGTCGCTTCTGGCGGCGTGAGCTGGCGCTGCTGTGGATCGCGACGCTGGTGGCGATCGGCGTGCTGATGTGGGGCGGCGTGCTCGGGCTGTCGTATGTGCCGCAGAACCAGTGGGGCGGACTGCCGATCACGCTGATCCTCGCCACCTTCGGCCTCGCGCTGGCGTTTCCCCTGGCCGTCGCGGTGGCCCTCGGCCGTCGCGCGACCTCGCTGCCAGCGGTGCGGCTGCTGTGCGTGATCTATGTCGAACTGATCCGTGGCGTGCCTCTGATCACGCTGCTGTTCATGGCGAGCGTCATGTTCCCGCTGTTCCTGCCTCAGGGTGTGGATATCGACAAGCTGCTGCGGGCGCAGGTCGCCTTCATCCTGTTTGCCGCCGCCTATCTGGCCGAGGTGGTGCGCGGCGGATTACAGGCGCTGCCGAAGGGGCAGAGTGAGGCGGCCGATGCGCTCGGCCTGTCGTACTGGCAGAAGACACGGCTCATCATCCTGCCGCAGGCGCTGCGCCTGGTGATCCCGCCGCTGGTGAATACGTTCATCGGCTTCTTCAAGGACACCAGCCTCGTTCTCATCATCGGCATCTTCGATCTGATGAAGTCGGGCACGGTCGCCATCGCCGAGCCGGCGTGGCAGGGACTCTCCTCTGAGATCTATATCCTGCTCGCGGTGATCTACTTCGCGTTCTGCTTTTCCATGTCGAAATACAGCCGCAACCTGGAGCGCACGTTCGGCCGCGCGCGCAACCGCTGAGGGAGGCCGCCGCGATGAGCGCCACCGTGCCGCCGAGTTCCGACGAACCGCCCGCGATCCTGCTCGAGCACGTCAACAAGTGGTACGGCTCGATTCATGTCCTGCGCGATGTCAATCTCTCGGTCGGGCGCAGCGAGCGGGTGGTGGTGTGCGGTCCGTCGGGCTCCGGCAAATCGACCATGATCCGCTGCATCAACCGGCTGGAGGCGCATCAGGAAGGCCGCATCGTCGTCGATGGCACTGAACTGACCGACGACCTGCGCAGCCTGGACACGATCCGCCGCGAGGTCGGCATGGTGTTCCAGAATTTCAACTTGTTTCCGCATCTGACGATCCTGGAGAACTGCACACTGGCGCCGATCTGGGTGCGCAAGATGCCGAAGGCGGAGGCCGAGGCGCTGGCGATGGACTACCTGATCCGCGTGCGCATCCCCGAACAGGCGAACAAGTATCCAGGCCAGCTTTCCGGCGGCCAGCAGCAGCGCGTGGCGATCGCGCGCGCGCTGTGCATGCGCCCGAAGATCATGCTGTTCGACGAGCCGACCTCCGCGCTGGATCCCGAGATGATCAAGGAAGTGCTGGACACGATGGTTGGGCTTGCTGAGACCGGCATGACCATGGTGTGCGTGACGCACGAGATGGGCTTCGCGCGGCAGGTGGCGGACCGCGTCGTGTTCATGGATCGCGGCGAGATCGTCGAAAGCGGCACGCCGGCCGAGATGTTCGGCAATCCGCAGACGGATCGTCTGAAGCTGTTCCTGAGCCAGATTCTGCGCGGGCATTGACGCCGGCGCTTGCTATGGCTTCGTCCGCCGTGCTTGCTGGCGCCATGAAGGTCATCGGCCTCACTGGCGGGATCGGCATGGGGAAATCGACGGCTGCCGGCGTGTTCCGCCGCGCGCGTATCCCCGTCTTCGATGCCGACGCCTGCGTGCATCACCTGCAGGCGCCCGGCGGCGCGGCGCTGCCGGCGATCGGCCGCGCGTTTCCCGGCACCGTGGTCGAACGCGACGGCCGCCTCTGGCTGGACCGCGCCGCACTGCGCGCGGCGGTGCTCGGCGAGCCGACGGCGCTGGCGCGCCTGGAGGCCATCCTGCATCCGATGGTACGCCGGGCCGAGCGGGCCTTCCTCGCCCGTGCCCGCCGTGCCCGCGCGCGCGCGGCAGTACTGGACATTCCGCTGCTGTTCGAGTCCGGTGGGCGCGCGCGGGTTGATCAGGTCGTGGTGGTTAGCGCGCCGCCCGACGTCCAGCGCCATCGCGTGCGGCTGCGCCGGCGGATGAGCGCCGAGCAGCTTGCCGCCGTGCTGGCCCGCCAGATGCCGGACGCGCAGAAGCGCCGGCGCGCCGACCTGGTGGTGCGCACCGGCCTGTCGCGCCGCCACGCGTTGCGCACGCTCAGGCGTTACATCGCCAGGATCGGGACGCCATGACCCGTTCAGTCCTGTTCGACACCGAGACGACCGGCCTCGATCCGCTGCACGGCGATCGCGTCATCGAGGTGGCGGCGCTGGAACTGGTCAACGACCTGCCGACGGGGCGACATTTCCACGCGCTGATCCATCCCGACCGCGACATCCCCGAAGACGCCGTGCGTGTGCATGGCATCACGCTCGATCGGCTGGCCGGCAAGCCGCGCTTCGCCGGGATCGCTGACGCGCTGCTGGCGTTCTTCGGCGACGGACCGCTGGTGGCGCACAACGCGCCGTTCGATTTCGGCTTCCTCGATGCCGAGTTCGCGCTGCTCGGCCGTCCGGCCCTGGATCGGGCGCGCATGGTCGATACGCTGGCGCTGGCAAAGGCGCGGTTTCCGGGTCTGCCGAACAGCCTGGACGCGCTGTGCCGCCGCTTCACGATCGACCTGTCGGAGCGGACCACGCACAACGCGCTGCTCGACTGCCGGCTGCTCGCGCAGGTTTATGTCGAGCTCACCGGCGGGCGGCAGCGCGGCCTGTCGCTGGCGCGCGCCGCCGGACCAGGGCTGCCGACGGTCGCCTATGAGGCGGCGCCGCGCACGCCGCGTCGGATCGTGCCGACCGACGCGGAACTCGCGGCCCATGCGGCTTTCCTCGTGCGGCTGAAGGATCCGCTCTGGACGGCCGGATGAGTCGCGATGCTCAGGCGATCGCGCCGCCGACGCTGGCGCCGGCCTGGGCGGCGGCCTGGGCGCGGCGGCTCTGCCACAGCGCCACGAAGTCGATCGGCTGCAGCATCACCGGGGGGAAGCCACCGTCACGTGTCACGTCGGCGAGGATTCCGCGGGCAAAGGGGAACAGCAGGCGCGGGCACTCCACCAGCAGCACGGGCTCGACCGCGTTCTCCGGGACACCGGTCAGCGTGAAGATGCCGGCGTAGGCGAGTTCGGCCATGAACACGCGCACCCCGCCCTCGGCCGGCTGGGCGCTGCCGTTGCCACCGCCCTGCGCCTCCCGCGCCTCGGCGCGGATCGCCAGCGTCACTTCGAAGGCGTTCTGCCCTTCCTGCAACCGGCGCACCTGCACGTCGAGATTGATATCGACGCGCGGCGCGGATCGCAGCGTGGTGTAGATCATCGGCGCGCCGGGCACCTCGAAGGACAGGTCCTTGACATATTGCAGGTTGACCGTCAGCGGCGGCACCTGCTGCTGCGCGCCCTCGGGCATCGGGGCCGACTGGGACATCTCGCTCTCCGCGTTTGCAACTCCGGCGCGCCGGTAGCACAGCGATGCGAGCGGCGGAAGCGATTCAGGGGTGCCAGACCACCCGTTCCGGCGGCGGCGCGGCCGGGTCGCAGCGCAGCCAGGCACCGTTCACCACGCTCGTCCCGGTGAGCGAGAGAATGAAACCCCAGTGGCTGACAACGAGCGTGTCGGCCCAATCGGTCAGAGCCGCCATCTCGGCGCGGAAGCGGGCTGCCCGGCCGAGGACCGAGTCCGCCGGTTCCTCCGCCGCCGGCCACCACACCTCGTCGAGCCCGGCGAAATCATGGTCAGGCCACGCGCGCGCCAGTTCGGTCGCAGGCGTGCCGATGTCGCAGGCAAACGCGTACCGCTCGCGCACGATCGGGTTGACGTGCACAGGGATGCCGAGGCGGCGCGCAATCGGCGCGGCGGTCTGCAACGCGCGCGTGTAGGGCGAGACGATGATGCGCCGCAGTCCCGCCCCTTCCAGCGCCTCGGCCGCCTGCGCCGCCTGGGCGTGACCGAGCGCGGTCAGGCTCGGGTCGATGATGCCGGGGTCGCGACGGGTGGCGGTGAAGACGACGTTGAACTCGCTCTGGCCGTGCCGCAGCAGAATCATGGCGGGGGAATTAAGCCCCTGTCGGGCGGCCGGCAACCGGCGGGCGCGTGTTGTGCGCGGGCCTTCGTGCGCTTATGTCCGACGGGCCGCGGCCGGACGCTGGTCCGGCAGGCGGCATGGAGGGTGTCATGGGTGCCGGCGGCTTTCCGGTGGATCTGGTCCTGTTCGGCATGATCGCCGCGTTCCTGGTGTTGCGCCTGCGCAGCATCCTGGGTCGGCGGCAGGGGTTCGAGCGCAGCGAGCCGCCGGCCCGGCCGGCCGCGCGCGTGGCCGAAGCCCCGGTGATCGAGGGCGTGGCCGAGCGGCCGGTCTCAGCCCGCCCGCTGCCCGACCCGGCCGGGCCCGTCGGCCAGGCGCTGGCGCGGATGCAGCGGATCGACCGCAACTTCTCCCCTTCCCGCTTTCTCGACGGTGCCGAGTCGGCGTTCCGCATGATCGTCGGCGCCTTTGCCGCCGGCCAGCGGGAGGTGCTGCGCCCGCTGCTTTCACCCGATACGTTCCGCGCTTTCGACGCGGCGATCACGGCGCGCGAAACCAATGGCGAGACGCAGCGCACCGAGGTGCGCGCGATCCAGGCGGCCACCATCGAGGCGGCCGACCTGCGCGGCAACACCGCCGACATCGCGGTGCGCTTCGTCTCCGACCAGGTCAACCTCACCACCGGCCCAGACGGGGCGGTGGTCAGCGGTACCGACGCGGTGACGGAGATCGTCGATCTGTGGACGTTCGAGCGCGACCTTGGGTCGTCTGACCCTACCTGGCGGCTGGTCGCCGCGCGCAGCGCCTAGCCGGATGCGCCGATCGACCGGGCCGGCGGCCCGCCTTGCCGCCGTCGCCACCGTGCTGTCCGCGCTCGCCGGTTGCGTCCCGCCCGGTCAGGCGCCGACGACCGGCGCCAAGCCGGAGTCGTCGCTGACCGCGGTCTCCTTCGCCGACCTGCCCGGCTGGGCACAGGACCATCCCGCCGAGGCGCTCCCGGGCTTCCTGGCCGGCTGCCGCCAATTGCCGGACGCCGCCTCCGGGCAGTCGCTGGGCGGCGAGGGACAGGCGGCGACGCTGGGCGGCAAGCCCTCGCAGTGGCAGGCGGCGTGCGTGGCCGGCGCACAGGTGCCGCCGGGCGAGGACGCGGCGGCGCGGTCGTTCTTCGAGAGCTATTTCCAACCGTACGCGGTCGCCGACACGACCTCCCCGGCGGAGACGCGGGGAAAGGCGCTGTTCACCGGCTATTTCGACCCGCAGGTGCGCGGCAGCCGGTCGCCCGGTGGGGCGTTCCGCTACCCGCTGCTCGGCCGTCCGCCCGACCTCGTGCAGGTGGATCTCGGCGAGTTCGCGGGCGACCTCAAGGGCCGGTCGGTCGGCGGCCGGGTGCAGGACGGGCGGCTGGTGCCCTATTACGACCGCGCGCAGATCGATGCCGGCGTACTGGCCCGCCGGCGGCTGGAGCTGCTGTGGCTGGCCGATCCGGTGGACGTGTTCTTCCTGCAGGTGCAGGGTTCGGGCCGCGTCGATCTGCCGGACGGTCGCGTGGTGCGCGTCACCTATGCCGGACAGAACGGCCGGCCCTATGTGCCGATCGGCCGCGTGCTCGTCGATCAAGGGCAGATGACGCTCGACCAGGTTTCGATGGCCTCGATCCGCGCGTGGCTGGAGAGCCATCGCGACCAGGCCGCTGCGGTGATGGAGCAGAACCCGTCCTACGTGTTCTTCCGCGAGGTGACGACGCTGCGCCCCGACCAAGGGCCGCCCGGCGCCCTGGGCGTGCCGCTGATGCCGGGCCGCTCGATCGCGGTGGACCGGGCATTCATCCCGCTCGGCTCCCCGGTATTCATCGCCACCACCGACCCGCTGACCGGGGCACCGTGGCAACGGCTGATGCTGGCGCAGGATCTGGGTGGGGCGATCAAGGGGCCGGCGCGCGCCGACATTTTCTTCGGCTGGGGTCCGGATGCCGAGGCGCGCGCGGGCAAGATGCGCGCCGAGGGGCGCGAGTACGTGCTACTGCCGCGGCCCGTGGCGTCGGCGGTGGCGAAGGCGACGCAGTGATGCGGGCCGGGCGGCGGCGGAGCTAAAGCTCGCCCAGCGGGATCGCCAGCCATTGCAGGCGGCTCTTGCTGCGCACCAGCATCGGCACCGACATGCGCCCCTCCGCACGGGCCTGTGCGAGCAGGCGGGACACATCGTCAGGCGAACCGACCGGGGAATCCTGCACGCGCTCGATCACGTCGCCGCTCGCCAGGCCGGCATCGGCGCCGGCGCTGTTGGCGGCGACATCCTCGATCACGACGCCGCTCTGGCCGGTGGCGTGGCGGTAGGCCGCGCGAGCCTCGTCGGACATCGCCGCCAGATGCAGCCCGAGCGGCGGCGAGGTCACGCGCGGCCCGCGATCGGCCGTCGCCGGAGGGCCGGCCGGGTCGAACTTCGGCGGGAACGGGTCGAGCGTCATCGCGACGGTGAGCGTGCGCCCGGCGCGCCAAAGCTCCACCGGCGCCACCGATCCTGGTGGGAAGCGGGCCAGTTGCCGGAGCATCGCGCGAGCGTCCGGCGTATGCTCGCTGCCGATCCGCAGCACTACGTCGCCGATGCGGATCCCCGCCCGTTCGGCCGGGCCGCCCGGCCAGATCTCGGTGACGACGCCGCCCTCGGTCCCGCCGACGCCGAATGCGCCGGCCAGTGCGGGGCTGAGTGCCTGCACGGCCATGCCGGGGAAACCGGCATTGAGCCGGCCGAACCGGCGCATACTGTCGAGCACGAAGACCGCATCGTTGGCGGGAATGGCGAGGCCCAGGCCGATCGAGCCCGTGGTGTCGGAGACCAGCGCCCAGTTCACGCCCACGACCTCGCCGCGCAAGTTGAACAGCGGGCCGCCGGAATTGCCGTGGTTGATCGCCGCGTCGGTCTGCACGAAGTCGTCGATGACCGTGGAGTGGATGTTGCGGTTCAGCGCGCTGACCACGCCCACGCTGATCGAGCCGCTGAGGCCGAGCGGATTGCCGATAGCGATCACTGTCTCGCCCAGCCGCAGCGCATTGCTGTCGCCGAAATGCACGGCGGGCAGCGGCGCGCCCGCGTCGATCTTGAGCAGCGCGAGGTCGGGGAAGCGATTGGTGGCCAGTACCGTCGCCGCGAATTGCCGGTCGTCATTCGTTGTGACCGTGACGGTGTAGAAGTCGGCCACGACGTGGCGGTTGGTGAGGATGTAACCGTCCGGATCGACGATGAAGCCCGATCCTAGGCTGTGCGTCGCCCGGCCCTTCTGCGTGCTGCTTCCAGTCGGTCCGGCGGTGGTATCGGGACGCTTGAGCACCGAGATGTTGACCACCGCCCCGAGCAGCGGGGCCACCACGTCGGGCAGCGATATCGTCCCGCCGGCCGGCGGTGGGGCGGCGCCGGGGCAGCAGATGCACAGTGCCATCACGAGCACCGGCCAGCGGAGGCTTGGACAGGTCACGGTTGCGGGCACTCCTCTGCTTGGTTGCAGGGTCTCGTCGGCCTGCCCAACATTGCATCCCCCCGCCCGCGGTGGCAGCTTCCCGCGCGACGAGGCCGGCGAGAGGGCAGAACGGTGGCGGTGGATAAGGTCTATCCCGATGCGGTGGCGGCGCTGGAGGGGGTACTGCGCGACGGCATGACGATCATGTCGGGGGGGTTTGGCCTCTGCGGCATTCCGACCGCGCTGATCGAGGCGATCCGCGATTCCGGCGTGCGCGAGCTGACAGTGATCTCCAACAACGCCGGCATCGACGATGCGGGCCTCGGCCTGCTGCTGCAAACGCGGCAGATCAGGAAAATGATCAGCTCCTATGTCGGGGAGAACCAGACTTTCGCCAAGCAGTACCTGGCGGGCGAGCTGGAGATCGAGTTCAACCCACAGGGCACGCTGGCGGAGCGCATCCGCTGCGGCGGCGCCGGCATCCCCGCCTTCTACACCCGCACCGGTGTCGGCACGCTGATCGCCGAGGGCAAGGACCAGCGCGTGTTCGACGGCGTGACCTATTTGATGGAGCGCAGCCTGTTCGCCGACCTCGCGATCGTCCATGCCTGGAAGGGCGATACCGAGGGCAACCTGGTGTATCGCAAGACGGCGCGAAACTTTAACCCGATCATGGCAACCGCGGCGAAGGTGACGGTCGCCGAAGTGGAGATGCTGGTCGAGCCGGGGGAGATCGATCCCGACCACATCCACACGCCCGGCGTGTTCGTCAAACGCGTCACCGCGCTGGTCAACGTCCACAAGCGCATCGAGCAGCGCACCGTGCGCAAGCGCGCCTGAGCCGAAGGAGGAGCGAACGATGGCCTGGAGCAGGGACGAGATGGCGGCGCGGGCAGCGCGCGAACTCAAGGATGGGTTCTACGTCAATCTCGGCATCGGCATCCCCACACTGGTCGCCAACCACATCCCGGCGGGCGTGGCGATCCAGTTGCACAGCGAGAACGGCATGATGGGCATGGGTCCCTTCCCGTTCGAGGGGGAGGAGGATCCCGACCTCATCAACGCCGGCAAGCAGACCGTCACCGAACTGCCGACCACCAGTTTCTTCGATAGCGCCGCCAGCTTCGGCATGGTGCGCGGCGGGCACATCGACCTGTCGATCCTTGGCGCACTGCAGGTGTCCGAGCACGGCGACCTCGCCAACTGGATGATCCCCGGCAAGATGGTCAAGGGGATGGGTGGCGCGATGGACCTGGTTGCCGGGGTGGGGCGCGTGGTGGTGCTGATGGAGCACACCGCCGGCGGCAAGCCCAAGCTGCTGCGCCACTGCACGCTGCCGCTGACCGGCACGCGCGTGGTCAACCTCGTCGTCACCGACCTGGGCGTGTTCGACGTGATCCCCGAGGGCCTGGTGCTGGTGGATACCGCGCCGGGTGTCAGCGTGGACGAGTTGCGCGAGAAGACCGAGGCGCCGTTCCGCCTGCATCCGGAGCTGCGGCTGGCCGCCTGACGCCCCCTTGATCGCGGGGCCGGCGGCGGCCTATATGCCCGCCGCGCGCCGGACGGCGGGGCCATAGCTCAGTTGGGAGAGCGCCTGAATGGCATTCAGGAGGTCAGGGGTTCGACTCCCCTTGGCTCCACCAGTCCCGCGATGGTGTTGCCGATGAATTCGCGGGTTCGCGCCGCGCTGCTGCCGGTGGCCGCGTTTATGCTGGTGCTCGGGATCGGGGCGGGTGGCTGGTTGCTGCTGTCGCACAATGCAGTGCCGCAGTTGGGTGGCATCGGCGGGCCGTTCACGCTGACCGACGGTGCGGGACAGACCGTCACCGACCGAACCCTGCGCGGGCGCTATCTGCTGGTCTATTTCGGCTATACGTTCTGTCCCGATGTCTGCCCGACCACGCTGACGGCGGTGGCGGGCGCACTGGACAAGCTGGGCAAGCAGGCGGATCGTCTGCAGCCGGTGTTCATTACTGTCGATCCCGCGCGCGACACGCCCAAGGTAATTGGCGCCTACACCGCCGCATTCAGCTCGCGCATCCTCGGACTGACCGGCACCGACGATCAGATCGCCGCGGTGGCCCGCGAATACCGCGTCTATTACGCCAAGCGGCGCACCGGCGAAGGTCCGGGCGACTACACGATGGACCACAGCTCAATTCTCTACCTGATGGCGCCCGATGGGCATTTCATCGCCCCGATCGCCGCCAATGAAACGGCGGCGCAGATGGCTGCCGACATCGCCAGACACTTGAATGCGGGGTGACGATGCCGACGCGACGCGCCGTTTTCTTGACCGTCCCGCTGCTGGCTCTGCCGGCAGCGGCGCTCGCGCAGACCGCCGGGGTCACGGCAGACCATGCCTGGGCGCGCGCGACCGCCGGCATGGGGCGCACCGCAGCGGTCTATGTCACGTTGCACGCCGAGGGCGGCGCCGACCGGCTGATCGGTGCCACCACCCCGCGCGCCGGCATGGCGATGCTGCACGAGAGTTTCGATGACCACGGGATTTCGCGGATGCGGATGCTCGACGCGGTCGATCTGCCCCCCGGCCAGACGGTGACGTTTCGGCCAGGCGGGTTGCACATCATGCTGACGCATCTCGGCCAGCCGCTCGTCAAGGGCGACAGCTTCCCGCTGACCCTGCGGTTCGCGCACGCGAAGCCGGTGACCGTGACCGTCAAGGTCGCCGCACCGGGCGCCGAGACGCCGCCCGGTGGCGATGCCATGCCGGGCATGAATATGCAGTGACCGCGCGCACCCTCGCGGGAGGGTGAGAGGTTCGGCGGCGACGGCTGCGCCGATGATGCCGCCCGCCCGATCAGGGCCGCGTTCGCGTGCCAGCGAATCGGGACTGCGATCCGGCGGCCATGCAACGGCGCGGGTGTGGCGGCGTTAGGCCGCGGATGCCGGCGCCGTGTGTTCGGCGCAGCCGGCGAACAGGGGAGGCGGAGCAATGTCGATCATCGCTTGGATCATCCTGGGGCTGATCGCTGGCTTCATCGCCAGCCGCATCGTCAATAAGGCCGGCGAGGGCTTTTTGCTCGACATCGTGCTCGGCATCATCGGGGCTGTCGTCGGCGGCTTCATCTTCAGCGCCTTCGGCGCCGCGGGGGTGACCGGGCTGAACCTCTACAGCCTGATTGTGGCGATCGTCGGCGCGATTGTGGTTCTGTGGCTGTATCACGCGATCACCGGCGCGCGCCGGATCTGATCCGCAACCGGCGCCCCTCAGATCGCCACCCGCACCCCCAGCTCGACCACGCGGTCGCTGGGGATGCGGAAGAACTCGGTCGCCGAGACGGCGTTGCGCGCCATCACCAGGAACAACCACAGCCGCCAGAACGGCATTTTTGGCGCCATTGCCGGCACCAGCGTCTCGCGCCCGAGGAAGTAGCTGGTCTGCATCGGGTCGTAATCCACGCCCTGTGTGCGCAGCGCGGCGAGGTCGCGCGGCAGGTTGGGGCTTTCCATGAAGCCATAGCGAATGGTGACGCGGTGGATGCCGGGGGCGAGGTCCTCGACCGTGCTGCGCTCCTCCACCGGCACCTCGGGCACGTCCACGTTGGTGACGGTGACGAACAGGACCTTCTCGTGCAGCACCTTGTTGTGCTTGAGGTTGTGCAGCAGCGCGGCGGGAACGTAGTCGGGGTTGCCGGTCAGGAACACGGCCATGCCGGGCACGCGCACCGTGCGCGACTGCGGCAGGCGGGCAAGGAAGGAGGCGAGCGGCAGGCTGTCCATGCGCCAGCGCGCCAGCAGCAGGTCGCGCCCCCGTTTCCATGAGGTCATCAGCCCGAGCAGCGCAAAGCCGAGCACGAGCGGTACGTAACCACCCTCCGGCACCTTCAGCAGATTGGCAGCGAAGAACACCGCGTCCATCAGCAGCAGCAGGCCGAACGCGCCATAGCTCGCCCAGGGCGACCAGTGGAACTGGCGGCGGAACACCTCGGCCGCCAGGACGCCGGTGCATATGAACGTGCCCGTGACGGCGATGCCATAGGCGGCGGCGAGGTTGTCGGAGGTCTTGAAGGCGAGCACGAGCACGAGCACGCCGATGAGCAGCCCGCCATTGATCTGCGGGACGTAGATCTGGCCCTCCTCGGTCGCGCTGGTGTGGCGCACGGTCATGCGCGGCAGGAAGCCAAGCTGCATGCATTGCCGCGCGATCGAATAGGCGCCGGAGATCACCGCCTGGCTCGCAATCACTGTGGCCATGGTGGCCAGGATCACCATCGGCAGGCGCAGCCAGTCCGGGCCGAGCAGGAAAAAGGGATTGGCCAGTGCCTTGGGATTAGCCAGCACGAGCGCACCCTGCCCGAAATAGTTAAGCACCAGGCACGGCAGGACGAAGGCGGTCCAGGTGCGCCGGATCGGCACCGCGCCGAAATGTCCCATGTCGGCATACAGAGCTTCCGCCCCGGTCACGCACAGCACGACGGAGCCGAGCGCCACGAAGGCGAGCCAGCGATAGTGCATCACCAGCCCGATTGCGTATCCCGGAGAGATTGCCAGGAGAACGCGCGGGTTATACGCGATCTCGATCGCGCCGAGCAGGCCGATCGCGGCGAACCACAGGACCATGACCGGGCCGAACAGGCGCCCGACGGTGTGCGTGCCGCGATACTGCACGGCGAACAACAGGACGATCACCGCGACCGCGATCGGCAGCACGAACTCCTTGAGCTGGGGGGCCGCGATCTCCAGCCCTTCAATGGCCGAGAGCACGGAGATCGCCGGCGTGATCAGCCCGTCGCCGAAGAACAGGCAGGCGCCGCCGATGCCCGCCAGCACCAGCACATGACGCAGGCGTGGACTGGGGGCGACGCGCTGCGCCAGGGCCATCAGCGCCAGAATGCCGCCCTCGCCGTGGTTGTCGGCGCGCATCACCAGCATGACGTATTTGATCGTGACCACGAGGATCAGCGACCAGAACGTCAATGACAGGATGCCGTACACTTCCCAATAGGTGATGCCAGTCTCGCTGAAATGGTCGAGGCTGGTCTTGAATGCGTAGAGCGGGCTGGTGCCGATGTCCCCGTACACGACACCGAGCACGCCAAGCATCACGCCGAGGCGCAGCGGGGTCGGCCTGCCGCGCTCCACCGCGACGGCGAGCGTCAAGCCGCACCTCGCGCGGGCCGGCGGCGGCGATCGGGCGGGATGGCAGGGTCCGTGCTCACGGCGGCGGACGCATACGCCGGCCCATGCTGCGCTGCAAGCACGATGGCGGTGCGGTCAGCGCGCCGGCTGCGGGCGCGCGCCGAAGATGGCGGTGCCGACGCGCACATGCGTCGCCCCGTGCGCGATCGCCGTCTCGAAATCGGCCGACATGCCCATCGAAAGAACCGAAAGCCCGTGGCGGGCGGCGCAGGCGGCAAGCCAGGCGAAGTGCGGCGCCGGGTCGGCCCCGAGCGGGGGGATGCACATCAGCCCGGCGAGCGAGTCGCCGAAGCGCGCCCGGCAGGCGGCAATGAAGGCGTCGGCCTCGCCGCGGGCCACGCCGGATTTCTGCGGCTCGTCGCCCGTGTTGACCTCGATCAGCAGCGTCGGCATGCGGCCTTCGCGTTGCACGGCGTCGGCGATCGCGTCGGCGAGTCGCGGTCGGTCGAGCGTCTCGATCACGTCGGCGATGCGCACCGCGTCGCGCGCCTTGTTGGTCTGCAACCCGCCGATCAGGTGCAGTCGAAGGTCGGGGTATTCGACACGCAGGGCGGGGAACTTGGCCGCTGCCTCCTGAACGCGGTTCTCACCGAAGCGACGTTGGTCGGCGGCGAGCGCGTGTCGGACGGCCTCTGCGGGGTGCGTCTTGCAAACCGCGACCAGGGCGACATCCTCGGGCGCGCGGCCGGCGCGGCGCGCGGCGGCAGCGATGCGCGCGCGCACGGCGACGAGGTTCGCGGCGATGGCGGCGGCGTCCGGTGGGGGCGGCTCGGGCATGGATTCGAGGCTGGTCGGCTGGGCGCGCGCGGTCAAGGCACGGCGGCGCCGCCAGGGCCAGCACATGGCGGTGCTGTGGCTGTTCACCGATACGGCGCGGGTGTCCGACCCGGTGGCGGTCGTGCGCTGCCTGCCGCCGGGGGTGGCCGGCGTCGTGCTGCGCGATGATGATCGGACCGACCGCGCCGAGCTGGGGCGACGGATCGCCGCGCTGTGCCGGTCCCGGCGGATCGCGTTGTCGGTGACGGGCGACTGGCGGCTGGCCGCGGCGCTGCATGCCGGGCTGCACCTGCGGGCGGGCCGTCGCCCGTCCGGTGCCGCGCGGCATCTGCGTGCGCTCACGTCCTCGGCGCACGGGCCGGCGGACCTGATCCGCGCCCGTCGTGCCGGTGCCGCGCTGGTCTTCCTCTCGCCGGTCTTCGCCACCGCGAGCCATTCGGGCGCTCGGGCGCTCGGGCCCGCTGCCTGGGGACTTGCGGCACGGCGCGGCGGCGGGGCGGCCGCGCTCGGCGGCGTCGACGGGACGACGGTTTGGCGCTTGCCGCGCGCCCTGTGCCGGGGCGCGGGCGCGATTTCTGCGCTTCTGTAAGCACGCACGAGACGGAGCCAAGAAAAAAAACGCGCGGGCGTCGCGCGGGTGGCGAACGACCTCGAAAATACGGGAAACATCTCATGTAGTGAACAATAAATGAGATGTTAGTAATGCCAAGAACATGTAACGGCAATAGACACAACAAGAACGTAGAGTAAACGTGGTACCGGTACCACTGCGAGCGACAATCGCGCAACAAATCACAGGTTCGTGACGGTCGGCTTATTGCGGTTCAGTGATTTTCGGGACAGACAAGGGTCATCAGTATGGAGCGGAATTAAGAGTCTAAACTACGGTTTATATCACGATGTTTAGAGTCGATAGCAACGGATACATGCATCGGGGGCGCCCGATTGCATACAATGACAAGGAGCAAGGGATGCGGAAGCTTCTTTTGGCCGGAGTCGCCCTGGGGGCGGTGACGGCCATGGTGTCGGCGACACCGGCCCGCGCGGACGATCAGCCCGCTGCGGTGTTCCCGGTGACGACCGAAACCGACCTGGCCGGCTACAACGGCCCGTCGCTGAACGGCGCGGCGCCGGGCTCGGTGCAGGTCAATCTCGGTGGGCGCACGTTCTCGGCCCTGTGGTTCACGACGCAGCCGTCCGGTACGCCCGGATGGAGGCAGGCGCCGCAGCCGCAGTTCATGTCGTACTTCTTCCTATATCCGGGCTTCGATTACTCCTCGCCAAGTGGAGTCCATTTCGGCGCCCAGGCGGAAATCCGCGAAACCAGTGCCGTGCAGGGTGGCGGCACCGGCGGCAACATCAACTCGCCGCTGCCGTTCTTCCATCAGGCCTGGACGTATGTGTCGAGCCCGGTGTACGGCAAGGTGCAGTTCGGTATGGCGTCGGGCGCGTTGACAGCCAATGCCGTCGGCCAGGCGGATGACTTCGGCGAAGGCCTGTTCTTCGGCTGGTATTCGACCAATCCGTACATCCCCTGGGTCATGGGCGACGCCTACGACAACTACGTGACCCAGCAAAAGGTCGTGTACACGAGCCCGACCTTCAGCGGTTTCACCGCGGCGGTGTCGTTCCAGCCGAACGCGGTGGCACAGACTTGGGCGGGCAATACTACGCTCGGCATCAACCCGGACTGCCTGGCAGGTTCCGCCTGCGGGCTGTTGAGCCGGAACCGCGTGGAAATGGTGCTCAAATACGCCAACACGTTTGGCGCGCTGGGTCTGAAGGCGGCCGGCGGCTACGTGTTCGCCGGTGCCGACCGGGCGGGCGGCACTGCGGTGGCGCAGGATGTGAGCTTCGGCAACGTCGGCTTCCAGGTTACCTACGCCGGCTTCGAATTCGAAGCACAGGGCCAGACCGGCAAGTTCAACGTCAACCTGGCCGACAATGGCAACCCCGACGGTCCCCTGCCGCTGGGCGCAAAGGGGAGCACGGCCGCCACGCTTGGCTTCGGCTACTCTACCGGGCCGGTCAAGCTCGGCGCCGTGTACTACTACGCGGACTACGATCTGGCCGACTTCGGCGGGACGCCGGGTCGGATCGGCGCGATCTCCGGCCCCGGCTTCGGCGCAGCCTACACGGTTGGACCCGGCGTGGTCGCGTATTTCGACAGCTACTACGCCCGCTTCGACAACCCGGAGGTCGGCAACGGCAAGGTCCGGCAATATCCGGGCGGCATCGGCATAGGCACGTTCTTCACCTGGTGACGTCTTCCGGCTGAGCGGGGCGCCGCGGCAGCGGCGTCCCGTCGGCGGACCACTCCAGGACGGCCGGGGGCGCGACGCCCCCGCGGATGGCGGCTTCGACCACCCCGCGCGCAGCGCAGCGCGACGGGGCATGTGGCATGTACGCGACAGTGTTCCGAGAATGCCACCCTTCCGATCGGGTGTGCATTGCCAGTTCACGAACAGCGCTTCATTAATCACATAGGACGCTATGTCACGCATCCGTGATCACGTGCCCCAGGGGCGCGAGGTCGGGAGCGCGGCGCCAGCCTCCGACAACGCCGGTGTTACCGGCGCGATGACAACGAGGAGGAGTGAATGCGGAATCTTCTTCTGGCCGGAGTCGCCCTGGGGGCGGTGACGGCCATGGTGTCGGCGACGCCGGCCCGCGCCGAGGACCAGCCGGCGGCGGTGTTCCCGGTGACGACCGAGACCGATCTGGCGGGCTACAACGGTCCTTCGCTGAACGGTGCGGCGCCGGGCTCGGTGCAGGTCAACCTTGGCGGGCGCACGTTCTCTGCCCTGTGGTTCACGACGCAGCCGTCCGGGACGCCGGGTTGGAAGCTGGCGCCGCAGCCGCAGTTCATGTCGTATTTCTTCCTGTACCCGGGCTTTGACTATGCCTCGCCGAGCGGTGTGCACTTCGGCGCGCAGGCGGAAATCCGGGAAACCAGTACCGTGCAGGGGGGCGGCAATGGCGGTAATGCCAACTCGCCGCTGCCGTTCTACCATCAGGCCTGGACGTACGTGTCCAGCCCGGTCTTCGGCAAGATCCAGTTCGGCATGGCATCCGGCGCGCTGACTGCCAACGCGGTTGGTCAGGCGGATGACTTCGGCGAGGGTATCTTCTTCGGGTGGTATTCGACCAATCCGTACATCCCCTGGGTGATGGGTGACGCCTACGACAACTATGTCACCCAGCAGAAGGTCGTGTACACGACCCCGACCTTCAGCGGCTTTACCGGCGCGATCTCGTTCCAGCCGACGGCGGTGGCGCAGAACTGGGCCGGCGACCTGACGCTGAATCAGCCTCCCGGCGGCACAGGGCTGTTTAGCCGGAACCGGGTCGAAATGCTGCTGAAATACGCCGGGACGTTCGGCGCACTGGGCTTCAAGGCGTCCGGCGCGTACGTGTTCGCGGGCGCCGAAAGCGCCGGTGGCGCCACGATCGCCCAGAACGTCAGCTTCGGCAACGTCGGCTTCCAGGTCACCTATGCCGGCTTCGAGTTCGAAGCGCAGGGCCAGACCGGCAGGTTCAACGTCAACCTGGTCGATAACGGCAACCCCGACGGTCCGCTGCCGACCGGCGCGAAGGGGAGCAATGCGGCGACTGTCGGCATTGGCTACCAGACCGGACCGTTCAAGGTTGGCGCGGTGTACTACTACGCGGACTACGATCTGGCCGACTTCGGCGGGACGCCAGGCAAGATCGGTGCGATCTCCGGCCCCGGCCTCGGCGCAGCCTACACGGTTGGACCCGGCGTGGTTGCGTATTTCGACGCTTACACCGCTCGGTTCGACGACCCGGCCGTCGGCAACGGCAAGGTCCGGCAATATCCGGGCGGCATCGGCCTGGGCACGTTCTTCACCTGGTAACGGGATCCCACGATACGGCTTACCGGAACGGGCGGGGGCGACCCCCGCCCGTTTTCTTTTGCGCCGGCCGAGACTTGGCCTTACCGGCGCCGTGACGTAAAAGGCAGGATAATTTGCGGTACCGAGGATACATGAGGCGCAGGAGCTGGTTCGACCCGGCGGGAACCACGGAACGCGGGGTGAGGGGCGTCGGCACCTGCATCCTGCTAGCCGTCGCTTCCGTCGCAGTAGCCGGATGTGGCGGCGGACCGCCGCCGGAGGGCTCCGTGCGCGATCTGACGACCAAGGCGCCGTGGGAAACCTCGGAAAGCAAGATGGTCAGCGGCAACGGGTCGCTGTTCAACATCGGAAGCGGCAGCCGCGCGTCGGCCAGCGACACGCAGGGCATCGGCGTGAATGCCTATCTGTGGCGAGGAGCGTTGGACACGCTGTCGTTCATGCCGCTTGCGTCGGCCGACCCGTTCGGAGGGGTCATCATCACTGACTGGTACACGCCTCCGGCGGCGAACGGCGAGCGGTTCAAGGCCAATGCGTATATCCTCGGCCGGCAGTTGCGGGCCGACGGCATCAAGATTTCCATCTTCCGTCAGGTGCAGCAGGGCGGCACCTGGGTCGACGCGCCGGTCGCCGCGGGGACCGCCACGGATATCGAGAACAAGGTTCTCGCCAAAGCGCGCGAATTGCGCGCGCAATCCGCGTCCAACTAGTCGCGGCGCGGGACTGGCCGTTGCGGGCGGCTCGGTTCTGACCGATACAGGGCCGCAGCGCAGCCGAGAACAGCCGCACCGATGTCACCCGCCGCCGACCAGCCCACCCGCAACGACCCGCCAGCCTATGACTTTCGGAGCGCCGAGCCGCGTTGGCAGCGCGCGTGGGCGGAGCGGGACTGTTTCGCAGTGGGCGACACGCCGTCCGATGCGCGGCCGAAATACTACGTACTCGAGATGTTCCCGTACCCGAGCGGGAAGATCCACATGGGCCATGTACGCAACTACACGCTCGGCGACGTCGTGGCGCGCTATAAGCGGGCGCGCGGATTTTGCGTTCTGCACCCGATGGGCTGGGACGCATTCGGGCTGCCGGCGGAGAATGCGGCGCGCGAGAGGGGCATCCATCCGGCGAAATGGACCGCCGACAACATCGCGGCGATGCGTGCCGAGCTGCAGCGCATGGGCCTGTCGCTCGACTGGCGGCGTGAGTTCGCGACCTGCGAGCCAGCCTATTACGGTCAGCAGCAGAAGCTGTTTCTCGACCTGCTCCGGGCCGGGTTGGTCGAGCGGCGTGAGAGCTGGGTGAACTGGGATCCGGTGGATCAGACCGTGCTCGCCAATGAGCAGGTGATCGACGGCCGCGGCTGGCGCTCCGGCGCGCTGGTCGAGAAACGATCGCTGGCGCAGTGGTTCCTGCGGATCACGCGCTATGCGCCCGAGCTGCTCGCGGCGCTCGATCATCTCGATCGCTGGCCGGAACGGGTGCGGGTGATGCAGGCAAAATGGATCGGCCGCAGCGAGGGGGCCAGGCTGCGCTTCGCGCTGGAGACGCGGCTCGACGACCATGCCGAGATCGAGGTGTATACGACTCGGCCGGACACGTTGTTCGGCATGTCGTTCCTGGCGGTCGCGCCGGAACATCCCCTCGCCGCCCGCGTCGCCTCGCGCGACCCGGAGGCCGCCGCCTTTCTTGCGGAGTGCCGCCGCATGGGCACCAGCGAAGCGACGATCGAAGCGGCCGCCAAGCGCGGCTACGACACCGGCCTGCGCGTGCGGCACCCGTTCCGGCCGGAGGCGACCTATCCGGTCTGGATCGCCAATTTCGTGCTGATGGAATACGGCACCGGCGCGATCTTCGGCTGCCCGGCGCACGACCAGCGCGACCTGGAATTCGCCCGCACCTATGGGCTGCCGGTGCGCCCGGTGGTGCTGCCGCCGGGCGAGGACGCAGGGCACTATACTGTTCGCGAACGGGCCTATGACGGGCCAGGACGTGTCATCAATTCGGAGTTCTTGGACGGGCTGGAGGCCGAAGCGGCAAAGACGCGGGCGATCGCGGAACTGGCGCGGCGCGGGATGGGCGAGGGTGTGGTGAACTGGCGCCTGCGCGACTGGGGGGTCAGCCGGCAGCGCTACTGGGGCTGCCCGATCCCAGTCATCCATTGCCCCGCCTGCGGTGTCGTGCCGGTGCCGGCCGCCGACCTCCCGGTGCTGCTCCCGGAGGACGTGACGTTTGACCGGCCGGGCAACCCGCTCGATCACCATCCGACGTGGAAACATACCCCCTGCCCCGCCTGCGGGGGCGCCGCAGTACGGGAAACCGACACGTTCGACACATTCGTGGACAGTTCGTGGTATTTTGCCCGTTTTTGCAGCCCGCACGCGGCCGAACCGGTGGCACGGGCGGCCGCGGATCATTGGCTGCCGGTGGACCAATATATCGGCGGCATCGAACACGCGATTCTGCATCTGCTGTATGCGCGGTTTTTCACGCGCGCGATGGCCGCCACCGGACATCTGGCGGTTGAGGAACCATTCGCCGGCCTGTTCACGCAGGGGATGGTGACGCACGAGAGTTATCGCGCCGGCGATGGGCGGTGGTTGTATCCCGAGGAAGTGGAGTGCAGGCCAGACGGGACGGCCGTGGAACGGGCGAACGGCGCGTCGGTGACGGTCGGGCGCGTCGAGGCGATGTCGAAATCCAAACGCAACACCGTCGATCCCGGCGCGATCATCGCGCGCTACGGTGCCGACACGGCGCGGTGGTTTATCCTCTCCGACAATCCACCCGAGCGCGACATGGAGTGGACCGAGGCAGGCGTTGCCGGGGCCTGGCGTTTCACGCAGCGGCTGTTCCGTCTCGCCGAAGCACTGCCACCGGCGGCGGCAGAACCGCTGCCGGTCGCGCTTGGCCCAGCGGCGACTGCGCTACGGCGGGCGACGCACCGCACCATTGCTGCGGTGACAGATGCGCTGGAGGGGTTTGCCTTCAATGTGGCGGTTGCCCGCCTGCACGAATTTGCCAACGCGCTTGCGGACGCCGAGCGCCAGCAAGCGGCGGCATCCGCCGCCGACGGGCTCGACTGGGCGCGGCACGAAGCGATGCAGACTCTGGCGCGCCTGATTGCGCCGATGATGCCGCACCTGGCCGAAGAGCTGCACGCGCGGCTGGGAGGCGCCGACGGCCGGCTGGTTGTCGAGTTGCCATGGCCGGAGGCCGATCCCGCGCTGACCGTTGCCGAGACGGTGACGATCGCCGTGCAGGTAATGGGCAAGCTGCGCGGTACGGTGGCGCTGCCGCCTGGTCAGGCCGAACCGGAGGTCATTGCCGCCGCCGTGGCCGAGCCGAACGTCGCGCGGGTGCTTGCCGGACGGCGCATTGTCAAGCAGATCTATGTGCCAGATCGGGTGGTGAATTTCGTGGTCGCGGGGTAGTCGGGATGGACCGGGTTCCGTGCAATCGCCGGTGGAGTCTGGTTCTGCTGATCGCCGCACTGTTGCTCGGGGGGTGCGGACTACACCCGATGTATGCCGCCGCGCCGGGCGGGGAGGCCGGGCCAGCCGCGAAGGGCCTGTCGGAAATCTCGGTCGGGCTGATCCCGGAGCGTACGGGCCAGTTGCTGCGCCTTGCGTTGCAGGAGCGCTTCGAGCGGAATGGTCTGGCGTCGGCGCACCGCTACGACCTCGCGGTCACGTTTGCCATCTCGAACGACGTGATCGGCGTGCAGCAGGATACCTCCAACGTCCGCTTCCGCATGATCGGGACGGCCAAGTACCAGCTCATCGCGGAAGATCCCGGGCGGACCACGTTGACCAGCGGCACGGCAAGGTCGGTGGACGGATTGAACCTGTTCGATCAGCAGATTTTCGCGGCGGACCTGGAGGCCGAGGTGGTGCAGAGGCGCATTGCCCAGGCGGTCGCCGATGAAATCGCGCAGCAATTGGCGGTCTATTTCGATCGCCAGGCTGCGTTGGCGGTGCGCTGAGCGGCGTGAAGCTGGAGCCGCGCCGGGTCGAGGCGTTCCTGAAGGATCCCGGGTCGGCGCGGGCTGTGCTGTTGTACGGCGAGGATGCGGGACTGATCGCCGATCGGGCGGCACAACTCGTGCGGCTGATCGCGGGAGAGGTCGCGGACCCGTTCCGGGTCGTTGACCTCGCGCGTGAGGCGCGCGGGCAGGTTGCCGAGGAAATGGCCGCATTGCCTCTGTCCGGCGGGCGACGCGTGGTGCGGGTGCGGGAGGCGACCGACGCTTGGACTGCCGACATCGAAGCGGCTCTTGCCGGCTCCGGCCCGGCCTTCCTGGTGGTCGAGGCGGCGGGATTGCCGTCGCGGTCGCGCCTCCGCACGGCCTTCGAACGGGCGCCCGATGCCGTGGCGATCGGTTGTTACGCGGCGGAGGGCACGTCATTGGCGCGGGTGATCCGCGATGGTCTGCGCGAGCACGGTGTGACGGCGGATGCGGCGGCGCTCGCATGGCTTGAGGCGCGGCTCGGTGGCGACCTCACGGCAACGCGCAGCGAGATCGAGAAGCTCGCATTGTTCGTCGGCGCGAATGGCACTGCTGATCTCGACGCCGTGGCGGCCTGCGTGGGGGATGTGGCGGCGGTATCGCTGGAGGATGCGCTGTTTGCTGCCACTGCCGGCGACGTGGCGCGGGCTGATCGGGCGCTGGGCCTTGCTCTGGCGGAAGGCGCGACGCCGGTTGCGGTACTGCGGTCGGCGCTGGGCCATGCGCAGCGGCTGTATCGTGCTCGGATCGTGATGGACGGTGGCGCGACCCCGGCTGAGGCCGTCAAATCGGTGCGTCCGCCGCTGTTCTTCCGCCGTGAGCCCGACTTCGTGGCCGCGCTGCGGCTGTGGCCGGCCGCGCGGTTGGCGGCGGTCGCGGCAACGCTCTGGCGGGACGAGAGCGCCTGCAAACGGACCGGTGCGCCGGCAGAGACGATCTGCCGGACTGCGGTCCTGACACTGGCGTTGCGCGCGGTGTCGGTGCGTCGCGGCTGAGCGAAACGGGCGGCTCAGTCCCGGGTGAGCAGGGTGAGCAGGCCGTCAAGCTGGTCGAGCGAGCGGTAGCGGATCCGCACCGTTCCGCCGTTGCCGTGCGGCAGAATGCTGACGCGAAGGCCGAGCCGTCCGGTCAGGCTGCGCTCAAGCACCGCGAGGTCGGGGTCTTGGCGCGCGCTGCGCTCGGGCGATCTGCCGCCGGCGTCGCGATGCTGCGCCGCGAGCGCCTCGGTCTGCCGCACATTTAGGCCGCGGGCGATCACCTGTAGCGCGGCAGTTTCGGGATTGGGGTGTGCGAGCAGGGCACGGGCGTGTCCGGCCGTCAGCCCGCCGGCGCGCAATTCGGCCTGCACGCGCGGGGGCAGGTGCAGCAGGCGGAGCGTGTTGGCAACATGGCTCCGTGATTTGCCGACCGCCTCGGCCAAGGCTTCCTGTGACAACGCAAATTCATCAAGGAGCCGACGATAGCCTTCGGCTTCCTCCAGTGGGTTCAGGTCCTGGCGCTGCAGATTCTCGACCAGCGCCGCCGCCATCGCCTCGGCATCGGCGAGAGGCCGGACGAGCACGGGCACTTCGGCGAGTCCGGCCGCCTGGGCGGCGCGCCAGCGTCGCTCGCCGGCGACGATCTGATAACGGCCGGCGGCATCGGGATGTGGCCGGGCGAGCAAAGGCTGGAGAATGCCGCGGGCGCGGATCGAGGCGGCGAGTTCCTCAAGCGAGGCGGCATCGATCGGCCGGCGCGGCTGGTAAGGACTTGGTTCCAATGCCTCGGTGGGGAGCGTACGGACACCTGCGCTGTCGGTTTGCCCTGCCCCCGCAGTGTCGCCGAGGAGGGCGGCCAGACCGCGTCCAAGGCGGGGGGCGGCGTCCTTGACGCTCATGCTGAGGGTACGTCGGCGTGGCGAGGGCGCCGCTCGCGGCGCAGCAACTCCGTGGCCAGGCGCACATAGGCCTGCGCGCCGGGCGAGCGATAGTCATACAGCAGCACCGGCTTGCCGTGGCTCGGGGCTTCGGAGACGCGGATGTTGCGCGGGATGACCGTCTCATACACCTGATCGCCGAAGAATCCACGGGCGTCCGCGGCGACCATGTCGGACAGGTTGTTACGGCGGTCGTGCATGGTCAGGACGATCCCTTCGAGCACGAGGGAGGGGTTGAGCCTTTGGCGGACGAGATCGACGGTGTGCAGCAACTGGCTGATTCCCTCAAGGGCGAAGAACTCGCATTGCAGCGGCACCAGCAGTGCATCCGCGGCCGTCAGGCCGTTGAGCGTCAGGAGGGTGAGGCTTGGCGGACAGTCGACCAGAACGAAGTCGGGCATCGGCATTTCAGGATCTGTGCGGCGTAGCGCATCCCGCAGGCGGAATTCACGTCGCGGCTCGCCCACCAGTTCGACTTCTGCGCCGGCCAGGTCAGGGTCGGAGGGAATGATCTGAAGTCCGGGCACAAAGGTCGGGCGTTGCACATCCGTCAACGCCACAGGTTCGGTCAGCAGCCGGTAAGTGCCGTTGCGGCGCTCGGCGCGGCTGAGACCGAGGCCTGTGGAAGCATTGCCCTGAGGGTCCAGGTCGATCAGCAGCACCGATCGGCCCGCAGCGGCGAGGGCCGTCGCCAGATTGATGGCCGTGGTCGTCTTTCCGACCCCGCCCTTCTGGTTCGCGATTGCGATGACGCGGCTCTCATCCGGTCGGTTTGGCAGGGCTGATCTCACGAAGGCGCAGGAGGGTGGCGGAGGCGCTGGTCCGGCTCGGGAACTGCTCCACCTGCATGTGCCACTCGCGCCGGGCCGCCGTCAATTCATTCGCCACGCCACGCCCCTTGGGAAACAGACAGACGCCGCTCTCTGCCAAGAGTGGCACGGCAAGACGGAGAAGCTGGGGCAAGGGCGCCAAGGCGCGGGCCGTGACCACCGATGCCCGAGGAAGTTGGACCGATTCGGCGCGGGATGTGTGAACCGTCACCGCGGCACCCGTGAGCCGGGCGGCCTCACGCAGAAAAGCCGCCTTGCGTTCATCCACCTCCACGAGGTCCACATGGCATTCCGTCACGATGGCCAGAACCAGTCCGGGGAATCCGGCACCGGAACCAAGATCGGTGAGTCTTGCGCAGTCTGCCGGGAGCAGCGGGGCGAGTTGGGCGCTGTCCAGGATGTGCCGTTCCCATAGGGCCGGCACGTCGTTGCGGCTGATCAGATTGATCCGTCGGTTCCAGATCTCGATGAGGCGGGCAAAATCCCAAAGCCGCTGCTCGGCGAGCGACGGGATGATCGAATCCTGTTTCACGTGAAACGCTTTGGTGGATGCGCACGGCGCACGTGAGCGCCCAAAGCCGCAAGCGCCGCAGGGGTTATTCCTTCCAGCCGCGCGGCGTGGCCGAGCGAGGCAGGCCGCGCCGCTGCGAGGCGGGCGCGGACCTCCGCGGACAGCCCGCCAATTGCATCATAATTGACTGCGGCTCCCAAAGGAGTTGCTTCCAGACGGCGGAAGGCCCTGATTTCCGCCTCCTGGCGCGGCAGATACCCCGCGTAGTGCGCGTCCGCCTGCAGGGCCACAAAGACGCGCGGGGCGAGCGCAGATACCCATGGGAACAGCGCGCCAAGCTGGCCGGGATGCACGTCCGACGCTGCGAGGAGATCGAACAGGCTGCGGCGCTGGCCCGTTGCCGCCGCGATGCCGATTTGCCGCATGTCCCGCGCTGTCGCGAATTCCGCGATGGAGCGGGCACGCGCGCCTGCCAGTTCACTGCGGAACGCAGCGAAGGCAAGCTGCCGCTCCCTGCCCACGCAACCCCAGCCGATCCCGATTCCGGTCAGGCGAAGATCGGCGTTATCGGCGCGCAGGGACAAGCGGTATTCGGCGCGCGAAGTGAACATCCGATACGGCTCGGTCACACCGCGCGTGGTCAGGTCGTCGATCAGTACGCCGAGATAACCGTCCGCCCGGTCCAGGACGACCGGTTCCGCACCGCTGCAGCGTCGCGCCGCATTGATCCCCGCGAGCAGGCCCTGCGCCGCCGCCTCCTCATAGCCGGTGGTCCCGTTGATCTGGCCGGCGAGGAAAAGGTGGGGCACAGCCCGCACCTCCAGCGAACGATGCAAGGCCCGTGGATCGACATAGTCGTATTCCACCGCGTAGCCGGGTCGGACGATCCGCGCGCGCTCCAGCCCGGGAATCGTCGCCAGCAGGGCGGTCTGCACCTCGACCGGGAGGCTCGTCGAGATGCCGTTGGGATAGACCAGCGGGTCGTCCAGTCCCTCCGGCTCGAGGAAGATCTGGTGCCGCGGTCGATCTGGAAAGCGCACCACCTTGTCCTCGATCGAGGGGCAATAGCGCGGTCCGCGGCCGGCGATCTGCCCGCCGTAGACGGCCGAGCGATGAATGTTGGCGCGGATCAGTGCGTGGGTATGCTCGGTCGTCCCGGTGACCCGGCAGCTGATCTGGGGGGTCACGATGCCCCGCGTCATGCTGCTGAACGGTTCGGGGACGCTGTCCGGCGGGTCGTCCTGGAGCGCGTCCCAGGCAACGCTCGCGCGCTCAAGCCGGGGTGGTGTGCCGGTCTTCAGCCGGCCGAGCGGCAGCCCAAGGCGCTGCAGCACGTCCGCGAGTGCCACCGACGGCGCCTCGCCGACCCGGCCGGCGGCATGGCTTTCCGCCCCGACATGGATGCGCCCGCGCAGGAAGGTTCCGGCGGCAACGATCGCCGCACCGCAGCGCAGAGCCGTCCCATCGGCGAGGACCACCGCGGCCACAGCACCGCCTCCATCGAGCCGCAGCGCCGCAGCTTCGCCTTCGCGAATGGCCAGCCCCGCCTGCTCGGCCAGCAGGGACTGGACGGCTTGGCGGTACAGCGTCCGGTCGGCTTGCGCGCGCGGCCCGCGGACCGCCGGTCCTTTGCTCCGGTTGAGAAGCTTGAAATGGATGCCGGCGGCATCGGCCGCGCGCCCCATTAGTCCGTCGAGGGCATCGATCTCGCGCACAAGGTGACCTTTGCCGATACCGCCGATGGCAGGGTTGCAGGACATCTCCCCCAGCGTCGCGCGCCGGTGAGTCAGCAGGACGGTGCGTGCGCCCATGCGCGCGGCCGCGGCGGCCGCTTCACAGCCCGCGTGCCCGCCGCCGACCACTACGACATCCCACACCTCGTCCATCACGCAGTCCTTTGGCTATTTCCCGATGCAGAACTGGCCGAAGACCGAGTCGAGAACATCCTCGGCGCCGACATGTCCGGTGATCCGACCGAGCGCACGCAACGCCGCGCGCAGATCTTCCCCACGCAGTTCCGGCAGCAGGGCCGCCTCTGCGTCGCGAAGATGATCCGCCGCCTGGATCAGGGCGGCCCGGTGCCGTGCGCGGGTGAGCGGCGGCGGACCCTCGGCCTGGGTCAGCGCGGCCGCCATGTCCGTCAGCATCGCGCGCAGCCGGTCCATGCCAAGCCCGGTCAGCGCGCTCACTGCCAGGTCGGCCGGGCAGGGCGTCGCGCCGAGATCGGCCTTGTTGGCGACCCTCAGTGTGCGTCCGAGCGCTGCGGGCTCCGGCGCACTCATCTGCACATCGCTCACGATGATCAGCAGATCCGCCTCCTCCGCCCGCGCCCGCGCACGGCGGACACCCTCGGCTTCGATGGCATTCTCGGTTTCCCGCAGACCGGCGGTGTCGAGCAGCGTCACCGGCACGCCGCCCAGCATGACCCTTGCCTCCAGCACATCCCGCGTCGTCCCCGGTTCAGGCGAGACGATCGCAACGTCGCGGCCGGCCAGCGCATTGATCAGCGTGGACTTGCCGACATTCGGCGGCCCGGCGATCGCGAACACCAGTCCGTCGCGCAGCCGCTCGCCGCGGCGGTCGTCGTGCAGATGCGCGGCGATCTCTCGGCACAGCGCGCCGATCTCGCCAAGCATCGCGGATTGCACGGAATCCGGTAGTTCCTCATCGGGAAAATCGATCAGCGTTTCCTGCTGGGCCAGCAGCCGTAACAAACGGTCCGCCCAGCGGCGATACACGCCACCCAGCGCCCCGCCCAGTTGCCGCAGCGCCTGCCGACGCTGCGCCGAACTCTCCGCCGCGACCAGGTCGGCTATCGCCTCGGCCTGCAGCAGGTCCATGCGTCCATTGAGAAACGCCCGCCGCGTGAACTCGCCCGCCTCCGCAGGGCGCGCGCCGAGTGCAACCAACGCCTGGGCGATACCATCCACGATCGCCGACCCGCCATGCAGGTGCAGTTCGGCGCTATCTTCGCCAGTATAGCTTCCCGGCCCCGGCAGCCACAGCACCAGCGCCTGGTCGAGCAACTCGCCCGCCCCGTCGCGCAGCTGCCGCAGCGCCGCGCGCCGCGGCTTCGGCGGCGTCCGACACAGCCGCCCGAGGATGCCCAGGGTCGCCGGCCCGCTGATGCGCAGAACCGCGACGGCCGCGCGTCCGGCACCGCTTGCCATGGCGAAGATCGTGTCCGTGTCGGCCATCACGTGTCCGGTCCACCATCGGGCAACATAAGGTCCGGCACCCGTCCGCCAGCGGCGACATGCCGCTCCAGCACCGCGTCGGCATCGGCGGTCGAGCCGACCCGATACCAAACGCCTTCGGGGTAGATCACCACGCACGGTCCCGACTCGCACCGGTCCAGGCACCCGGCGGCGTTCACCCGGATGCGCGGCAGGCCGAGTTCCTTGGCGCGCGCCTTCATGTAGTCGCGCAGCCGTTCCGCGCCCTTGGCGGCGCAGGAGCCGCGCGCGTGCCCCTCCGCGCGGCGGTTGCAGCACACGAAGACGTGCGCGTCGAAATGGAGCGGCGGATCGTCGTCTCGTCGCGGCATCGGCAAACTCCGTCCGCCGCCGCGTGCCCGTGGGTCGTCGGCGCCGTCATGTTTTCGGATCGAAATGCCCCGCCGGCCTCGCGCGCGGCGGGCGCGCACCTTATCTGCCAACGCGGGCGGCACGGCGCAAGGAGACTTCGGCATGGCCGATGCGGACAACAGGTTGCGGCACGAAACCTCGCCCTATCTGCTGCAGCACGCCAACAACCCGGTTGCCTGGCATCCCTGGGGCACTCCCGCGTTGCAGGAGGCGCGCGCCGCGGACCGCCCGATCCTGCTCTCGGTCGGCTATGCCGCTTGTCACTGGTGCCACGTCATGGCGCACGAGTCCTTCGAGGATCCGGCGACGGCCGCGCTCATGAACGATCTCTATGTGTGCATCAAGGTCGATCGCGAGGAGCGGCCGGATATCGACCATCTCTACATGTCGGCGCTGCAAGCGCTTGGCGAGCAGGGAGGCTGGCCATTGACCATGTTCCTCACGCCCGAGGGCGATGCGTTCTGGGGCGGTACGTATTTCCCGCCCACGCCCCGCTGGGGTCGGCCTTCGTTCCGTCAGGTGCTGCAGGGCGTGGCCGATGCCTACAGAACCCAGCGCGACGCGGTGCGCCAGAACGCGGGTTCTCTGCGTCAGACGCTCGCCCGGCTTGCCGCCGACCGGCCTGGCGACCTGCCGGGGCCGGCCACGCTCGATCGTGCCGGCGCCACGCTGCTGGCCGCGACCGACCCGGAGCAAGGCGGGCTGCGCGGTGCACCGAAATTCCCCAACCCGCCGATCTTCCGCTTTCTGTGGCAGAACGCCTGGCGCACTGGCGATCCCGCCGGGGCGGAGGCGGTGCGGTTGCTGCTGCGGCGGATGTCGCAAGGCGGCATCTACGACCATCTCGGAGGCGGCTATGCGCGCTATTCAACGGATGCCGAATGGCTCGTGCCGCATTTCGAGAAGATGCTCTACGACAATGCGCAACTTCTCGACCTCCTCGCGCTCGCCCACGCCGCCGCGCCGGACCCTCTGTTCGCCGCCCGTGCGGCCGAGACCGTGCAGTGGCTGACCCGCGACATGACGGCGGAGGCACGCGACGGCCAATCCGCGTTCGCCGCGTCGGAGGACGCCGACAGCGAGGGCGAGGAGGGCCGGTTCTACGTCTGGACCGATGCCGAGATCGACGCGGTGCTCGGTGCCGACGCCCCCGCCTTCAAGTCCGCCTACGACGTGACGCCGTCAGGCAACTGGGAGGGGCGAACGATCCTCCGCCGCGTCGCACCCCCGGCCGACGCCGCGGCCGAGGCGCTGCTCGGCGATGCCCGCGCCCGCCTGTTTCAGGCGCGGGCGAGGCGGCCGCGCCCGGGACGCGACGATAAGGTGCTGGCGGACTGGAACGGCCTGACCATCGTCGCACTGGCTCGCGCCGCCGCCGTATTCGGCCGGCCGGACTGGCTGGCCCGCGCGCGGCAGGCCTACGGCTTCGTCCGCGCCGCGATGACCGCTGCGGACGGCCGCATTGCCCATGCCTGGCGCCTCGGCCGCATCGGCGCCGCCGGGCTGCTCGACGACCAGGCCAGCATGGCGCGGGCGGCGCTGGCACTGCACGAGGCGACCGGCGAACCTTCCTATCTCGCCGATGCGGCGTCGCTGGCGGAGGCAGTCGAGCGGTGGTTCGGCGCCCCTGGTTCCGGCTACTTCGCCTCGGCCGCCGATGCCGATGACCTGCCGTTCGGGCCGGAGGCGCGCCCACGCACCGCTGGCGACAACGTCACGCCGTCCGGGAATGGCATGATGACCGAGGCACTGGCGCGGCTGTACCACCTGACCGGCGCGCCGCACTGGCGCGCGCGGGCGCAGACTGTGCTGGGCGCCTTCGGCGGCCTCGGCGACCGGTTGAGTGCCTGCCCGACCCTGCTCGCCGCCGCCGATCTGTTGGAGGAGGGGGCAGTGGTGGTCGTCGTCGGCGCATCCGACGATGCGACCAACCAGGCGCTGTGCGCTGCGGTCCTGACCGCGCCCGATCCCGCCGTCTGTCTGCTTCGCGCTGGCGCCGTCGCCGACCTGCCGCCGTCGCATCCGGCGCATGGCAAGCCGGCGCCCCTGAACGGCAGCGCGGCTTATCTCTGCCGCGGCGGCGTCTGCGAATTGCCGGTGAGCGACCCGCGGATGCTCGCATCCCGGCTGCGCGCCCGGCGGGCCGCCGCTTGACAGCGCGGGCGTCCGGGTCTGGCATCCGCGCCGTGCCGCAGCTCTCGCTTCATAGCCCGCTTGGCGACCTCACCGTGTCGGAGGAGGACGGGCGCATCGTCGCCCTCGATTGGGGCTGGGGTCGCGACCAGACGGAGACGCCGCTGCTCGGCCACGCGCGCGAGCTGCTCGACCGCTACTTCGACGGCGAGGCGGTCGCCTTCGACCTGCCGCTCGCCCCGGCCGGCACTGCCTACCGCCGGCAAGTCTGGGCGGCACTGCGCGCGATCCCGCTCGGCGCGACCCGCACCTACGCCGAGGTTGCGCGCATCGCCGGCGGCTCGGCGCGGTCGGTCGGGATGGCGAACGCCGCCAATCCGATCCCGATCCTGATCCCCTGTCACCGGGTCGTTGCGGCCGGCGGTCTGGGCGGCTATTCGGGCGGCGACGGTCCGGCGACCAAGCGGGCGCTGCTCGACCTGGAAGCGCGCGCCGGCACGTTGTTTCCGCCGTCCACGCCTGCTCACCTGATCCACAGCATGACGGAAGTCCGATGACGAAGGCCATCCGCATCCACGCCCATGGCGGTCCCGAAGTGATGCGCTGGGAGGACGTACCGCTGCCCGAGCCAGGCCCGGGCGAGGCGCTCGTGCGCCATGAAGCGATTGGGTTGAATTACATCGACATCTATTTCCGCACCGGCCTCTACAAGACACCGCTGCCCGCCATCCTGGGCATGGAGGGGGCGGGTGTCATCGCCGCGCTCGGCGAAGGCGTGAGCAGCCTCGCCGTCGGCGACCGGGTCGCCTACGCCACCGGACCGATCGGCGCCTACGCTCAGCAGCGTGTCATCGCCGCCGACCGTCTGATGAAGCTGCCCGACGGCATCGACTTCCGCACTGCCGCGGCGATGATGTTGCAGGGCATGACGGCGCAATACCTGCTCCGCCGCACCTACCGCGTGCAGCCGGGCGACCCGATCCTGGTTCATGCCGCGGCGGGCGGCGTCGGCCTGATCCTGTGCCAGTGGGCGAAGCATCTCGGCGCCACCGTGATCGGCGTCGTCTCAACCGAGGCCAAGGCGGAACTGGCGCGGGCCAACGGGGCGGCGCACGTGCTGCTGAGCAGCGCGGACATCCCGGCCGAGGTCAAGCGCATCACCGGCGGCGCCATGGTGCCGGTGGTCTACGACAGCGTCGGCAAGGACACGTTCATGGCGAGCCTCGACTGCCTCGCCCCGCTCGGCATGATGGTGAGCTACGGCAGCGCCTCCGGCCCGGTCGGGGCGGTGGATGTCGGCCTCCTCGCCGCCAAGGGCAGCCTGTTCCTGACCCGCCCGAGCCTCGCCACCTACACCGCCAAGCGCCGCGACCTGGAGACCTGCGCCGGCGAGTTGTTCGACGTGGTGCTGTCCGGTGCCGTCAAGATTCGGGTCAACCAGACATTCCCGCTGAGCGAGGCCGCCGAGGCGCACCGGGCGCTGGAGGCGCGGCGCACCACCGGCAGCACGGTGTTGCTGCCCTGACGCGGCCCGCGTCGGAGCGGGGCGACGGGTCGCCGCCCCGGCGGCGATGAACGAGAGCGCCGTACCGCCGCCGGAACTGCCGGGCGAGGGCGGGGTTCGCGGCAGCACTCGCCTGACCGCGCTGATCGTGGCCTGCGCGCTGTTCATGCAGACGCTGGACGGTACGGTGATCGCCACCGCCCTGCCGGCTATGGCGCGCGCCTTCGGCACCAGCGCCGTCCACATGAACGTGGCACTCACCTCGTACCTGCTCAGCCTGAGCGTATTCATCCCGATGAGCGGCTGGATGGCCGACCGGTTCGGGGCGCGCAGCGTCTTTCGCGGCGCGATCGCGGTGTTCACCCTCGGCTCGGTGCTCTGCGGCCGGGCCGATACGCTCGCGTTTCTCGTCGCGGCGCGCATCCTGCAGGGGGCCGGCGGGGCGATGATGGTGCCGGTCGGACGGCTGGTGCTGCTGCGCACCGCCGCCAAGCACGAGCTGGTGGCGGCGATGGCGTGGCTGTCGGCGCCGGCGCTGATCGGCCCGGTGCTGGGACCGCCCCTCGGTGGCTTCCTCGTCACTTACGCGTCCTGGCGCTGGATTTTCGACATCAACGTGCCGATCGGCATGCTCGGCATCGCCCTCGTCACCCGCTACGTGCCGAATGCGCGCGAGCCTGGGGCGGCGCATCTCGACGGCATGGGCCTCGCGCTGTCGGCGCTGGCCCTGGCGGGGTTGATGACCGCCGCGGAAGCCGCCGGGCGTGGCGGGCTGCCACCCTGGGTCGGAGGGAGCGCGCTTGCGCTCGGGGCTGTCGCTGCGCTGCTCTATGCGCTGCACGCGCGCCGCCACCCCGCGCCGGTGCTCGATTTCACGCTGATGCGCATTCCGACCTTCAATGTCTCGGTGCTCGGCGGCTCGCTGTTCCGCGTCGGCGTCGGAGCGGTGCCGTTTCTGCTGCCCCTGATGCTGCAGCTCGGCTTCGGTATGTCGGCGCTGCAAAGCGGGTTCATCACCTTCGCCAATGCCGCCGGCGCGATCGTCATGAAGCCCGCTGCCACCACCGCATTGCGCCGCTACGGGTTTCGCGACACGCTGCTGGTCAATGGGGTGCTGTCGGCCGCCACTCTGGCGATCTGCGCCGCCTTTCGCCCGGCCTGGCCGCTGGCGGCGATCTATGCCGCGCTGCTGGTCGGCGGGCTGTTCCGCTCGTTGCAGTTCACCGCCTACAACACCATCGCTTACGGCGACATCCCGGCGGCGCGGATGAGTGCGGCGACCAGTCTCTATGCCACGCTTCAGCAGGTGTCGCTGACGCTTGGCGTGAGCGTCGGCGCGGCGACGCTGGAGGTGGCGATGGCGGCGTCCGGGCACCGCCACCCCGAGCTTGATGATTTCTCCATCGGGTTCCTGGTGGTCAGCGCCGTTGCGTTGCTCGGGGCGCCGGTTTCCCTGCTGATGTCGCGCACTGCCGGCGCCGAGCTGAGCGGCCACGCGCTCGGCGGCCAGCAACGGCCCGCCTGAGCTGTCGATCGGCTCAAGCTGTCGATCGGCTCAGCGCGGCGGCAGCAACATCTCCCACGCATAGCCCAGCCGCGTTTGGTCCGCGCCGGGCGAGCCCGCCGAACGCCAGCCCCCCCGCGCCAGGATCGCGTGCGCGCGATCGAGCGCGGCCGAGCCGGCGGCATCGGCCAGCAGGATGGCGAACACGCGCGGCCGTCCCGCGACCGCCCGCAGCAGTGCCGCCGGATCCTGGTCGGCCGTGACCAGCAGCATCGGCCAGTCCGACGGTGCCTCATAGGCATAGTCCAGCGTCATCCCGGACGTGTCGGCCGCCTGCGGCAGCAGCAGCAGGGACCCCGGCTGCCACAGCCGCGCGATCTGCGCGACCGCCGGGCGTGCCGCTTGCTGGGTCATGTGCGCGAACGGCATGGCGATCGCGCCCGCCAGTTGCGCGGCCAGAAACGCGGCGGCGATGAGCGTGCCGGCCATGCGCGGCGCCACCCGCTGCGTGTGCCAGCCGCGGGCGAGGAACATCGCCAGGAAGGGCAGCCCATAGACCAGGTAGCGCAACTCGACGGTTTCCTTGCCCACCGCCGCCCCCACCGCGAACAGCGCCACTGGCATCGCCACCGTCCCGGCCAGCACGATCCGTCCCGGCGTATCGCGCACGAGCTGCCTCACGCCAAGCGCGGCCAGCGCGAGGGCAGTGAGCAGCAGCGCGCCGAACAGCGCCGTCACCGGAACTCGCAACGCGTCGGGCACGTAAAGTGGCGTGCCGCCGAACAGGGCGGCGGCGTAGCGTTCCGCGATCCGCGCCAGCATGCTGCCGGCCCCGAACGGCGCGAACTGCCAATCGTGGGTCTGCTGCACCAGATGGTAGGAGGCCGCCCAGACGACCGCCGGCAGTGCCGCGAGGCCGGCGACCAGCAGCGCGGCATGGCGCCGGCGCGCCAGCCAGTGCGTTGCGGCGACCAGCGCGAGCGCCGATGCCGGAAACACCGCGAACAGATGCGTCGCGGTGCCCAGTCCGAATGCCAGCCCCGCCAGAGCCGCCCAGAGCACCGGGCGGCGCGTCTCGTCGCGGTCGTCGCGTGGTTCCAGCGCTCGGACCAGGGCGAGCGCACCCGCCAACAGCAGCACGTTGGCGAGCGGATACATCCGCACGGTCGCCCCGGTGTAGAGCACCGCATAGGACAGCGCCGTGATCGCCACGGTCAGCCCGACCGGCGCCCGGCAGCGCCGCGCCAGCCGCGCCACCAGCACCAGGCTGCCCGCCATCAGCGCCACCGACAGCAGACGAGCGGCCAGCAACCCCGGTCCGACCGCATGCCGCCACAACTGCGCGACGACGAACCACAGCGGGGGATGCACGTCATAGGCTTTCAGGTCGGCGGACATGCGCCCGAACGAACTGGTCCCGGCGAACCAGTGCGCGATGTCCGGCCGGGTGAAGATGTCGGCGGGCCAGGCGATGCGCGGATGGCCGTTGAGGATGAGGAATGTGTAGCCCTCATCCAGCTCGAAGGAGCGGTTGAGCGCTGCCAGGAGCGCGATGGCCGTGGCCAGCGCGATCACGGCGGCGATCACGGCGGGCGGTGACGACAGGCCGTGGATGGAAAGCCGGCCGCGCGCGGCTGCGGTCGGGCGCGACAGGGGCAGCGGGTCCAGGTCGAGGCGGGGTGCGTGCGAGGGTCCGAGCGTCATGCGTCGCTCAGAAGCGCGCCGCCGCCGCCGTGGATGGCCGCGGGACGGTCACGTTTCCGTCAGGATGCGTCCCGGTGCGCGCGCCCGGCTGCCCGCGGGGGACGATCGCCGGTCCCGCGAACCATGCGACACCGACGCTGCGACCCCAGGCAATAGCCGCCGGCCCGTCCACCCCGGCCAGCACGACCCGCCCCGGCGCGATGCCGAATCGTGTTGCGTCGCATGAGGCGAGCGCGCTCGACCAGCGCAGGCACAGCAGGTCCATCCCCAGCCGGGCCGGCGGAACCGCGTCCAGCAGATCGGGGTCGCAGCATTTCAGCAGCAGCCGGTAGCCGCGCGCCTGCGCGAAGTCGCGGGCAAAGCGGAACGTGCTGAGGTCACTCAGGATGTCCGCTGCCTGCAGATCGAGCACGATGCGACCGCGCAGCGCGGCCGGGAGAATGGCGTCGAAGCGCAGGAAGTCCGGGCCGAGAACGCCGCCCACGGTGAGATCGAGCGCGAACGGGGCGGCGCGCGCCAGCTCGCCCGGCGCGATCACCATCGCCAGCACCCGACGTTCCAGCGTGAGGGTCAGCCGCCGGAACAGCCATGGGTCGCCGCGGCAAGACCGTCCGGGCGCCAGGGCCGCCTCCAGATCGCCGACCGCGAGCGCGCGCTTTTCCCAGGCAAGGTGGAAGCTGCCACCCGGGCCGGGCACGCAGACCGGACGGCGCCGCACGAACCGGGTAAGATCGGCGCGTGTCAGCGCGCCCTCCAGCGCGGCCAACCCGGCGGCGTCCAGTGGTGGGCGGGGGTCCGGCGGTGTGGCCGTGCTCTCCGTGGCGCCGCTCTCGCGGGCGAGGCGCAGCAGCGTCTCGGCCTGTTCGGGCAGATCGAGCACTAGGCACAGCGCCGCCGGGTCCGGGTCCGGATCCCCGGCGCCGGCGAACAGCTCGGCAACTGCGGCGAGACTCGCCTGCAGCGCCGGCCCGCCCTGTCCGCGCCAAAGAACCGCGGTATCGCTGTTCGGCAGTTCGAACGCCTCCGCCCGATCGGCCCGGCGCAACGGATCGAGGGCGGCGCGGGCCAGCCGCAGGTGGTGCGGACGGGCGAAGCCGGGCGGCAGGCGCGACAACCGCAGCACCAGCGCGCGCCGCGCCACGCCCGAAAGCGCCGAGGACGTGACGCGCGCGATCAGCGTCGCCGCGTCGCGGCCGGGCGCGGCCGGAAGGACGTGGGCCACGCTTAGCCCGGTCCGGCGAGGCTGGCCGGCGCGCGGGTGTCGAGCAGATCGGGGCGGCGGCAGAACCGCCGCGCCGCCGGTCCGGTCGCCGCGGCGCGCTCGACGCACTGGCGCAGCGTACAGTCCGCCGCTGCCGGACAGGACAGCATCCGCGCCGCCGCCAGCATGACCTCGACATGCTTGCCCTGGAAGCGGCGGATGCCCTGCGCGAGGCCCCAGCGGATCGCCGCCTCGTCGTCGGCGTCGCACAGCACCAGCCGTGCCACCCCTATCGCCGCCAATGCCGCCGCCAGCGCCGGCCGCTCGGCCGCCGGCAGATCGGGCAGCAGCGGCGACCATGCCAGCTTCACCAGATCGGCGCGCAGCGCCCAGGGGCGCGTCACCAACAGCGCGTCGCAGGTGACGCCGTCCAGCACCAGCGCCCAGCCGGTCTCGTTGGCCAGCCGCCTTGCCCGCGCGAAAGCCGACGGGTCGGCAGCGGCCTCCGGCAGCGCCACCTCCGCCCCGAGCATCCGGCCCGCTTTCCGGCAGCGCACGGCAAAGGCCCCGAAAGCCGGCGACAGCAGCGTGGAAACGGCGAGGTTCAGGTGCAGCGGCGGCGCCGACCGGTCGGCCGCGTCAAGCGGTCCCCCGTTGCCCAGCGCGTCGGTGAGCGCCGCGAGCAGCGCGGCGTCAAGCCGTGGTGCGAAATGGCCGAGCAGACAGGCATCGCCGCTGACCGGCCCGCCATCCTGCTGCGCCGGATCGATCGCCGCGAGGGTAACCGTCACCTCGCGGAACAACGGACGCAGGGCCGTCCCGATCAGGTCGCGGCCGGCGAGCAGGACGGCGGTCTGGCGGCGGGTGATGTCCGGCCAGTGCGCCCGCTGCACCGCCGCCGCCAGGGCGTCGAGCGCCAGCGGCGAGGCGGGCGCGGCCGGCGGCCGGGTGCCGGGGGTGGGCGCCCGGTCGGCCAGACGCCCCGCGGCGTAGTCCAGCAGCGGCTCTGCGGTCTGCTCCAGCCGCCACGACGATACGATCGCCGCCGGCTCCGGCGCGTCCAGCCGCAGCAGCCGGCCGAGCATCTCGGGCAGCGCCAGCAGGTCCGGCCCGTTGGTGCAAATCAGAATGAGGTCGCCGTTGCGCGGCGCGAACACGTGGCCGTCGCGACGCAGCGCCGCCTCCTGCAGGATCGCCCGGGCGATGCGCGCGTGATGCGGCCGGGGGGCGGGCGGTCGCAGCCGCGAAAGGTGCAGCACCAACGCGAGTCGGCCCTGCGGATGGCGTGCGGCGCGCACCGCCGCGTCATGCAGCAGCCGCTCGGCCGAACCGGGGAACGATGCGGCGGCGTCGGTGACGAATGACCACACCGAAGCGTTTCGCGTGCCGTCCCAGCCCGACCCCGTATCCGTCACGTCACCATCCCGAGGCATCCTGCCCCCAGTGCCCGCGGCGGCCCTTTCGAAGCCGGCCCCGTCAAAAGTGTTCAGGCGCGGCTCGAACCGCGCAGGCGAGGGCGCTAGGCTACCGGCCCATGATTACCCTCTCGTTAGCGCCTGCGGCCCTGCCCGCGAATCAGCGCATCTACGCCATTGGCGACATCCATGGTTGCGACGACCGGCTGGCGATGATGCACCACCTGATCGCCGCCGACCTTGCCGCGCGCCCCATTGCCGAGCCGGTTCTGATCCACCTCGGCGACTATATTGACCGCGGCGAGGCGAGTGCTGCGGTGCTGGACCGGCTGATCGCGGGCTGGCCCGCGCCGGCGCCGACCACCATCAACCTCATGGGCAATCACGAGGCGATGGCGCTGGCGGCGCTGGACAGCGGCGATGACGATGCCGTTCTGCAATGGCTCGCCAATGGCGGGGCACAGACGCTGACGAGTTGGGGGCTGTCCCGCCGCTCGCGCCCGCGCGACTGGACGCGCGGCATCCCGGCGCAGCATGTCGCTTTCCTGCGCGGCCTGAAGCTGCGCCACGTCGCCGGCGGCTATCTGTTCGTCCATGCCGGGCTGCGCCCGGGCGTGCCGCTGGAGCGGCAGTCGCCGCACGATATGCTGTGGATCCGCGAGCCGTTCCTGTCCTGGCAGGGCGAATTGCCGTTTGTTGTGGTGCATGGCCATTCGCCGGAGCATGATGTCGTAGTGCGCCCGAACCGTATCGGCATCGATACCGGCGCCGTGATGGGCGGCGTGTTGAGTTGCGTGGTGCTGGAGGACGATCGCATGGGGTTCCTGCGGGCGTGACCGACATGGCGGATGACGCGGCAGCGGAGGCGGCGGAGCCGGGTGTGGCGGAACTGCTTGCCGCCGCGCGGCGGCTGTCGCGGGCCAGCGTGCTGGTGGTCGGCGACGTCATGCTCGACCAGTATGTGTTCGGCCAGGTCGAGCGCGTCAGCCCCGAGGCACCGGTGCCGGTGCTGTCGGTGCAGCGTGAACTGGCGATGCCGGGCGGGGCCGGGAATGTCGTGCGGAACCTGGGCGCGCTGGGTGCCGCAGTCGCGTTCGTCTCGGTGGTCGGCGACGATCAGGCAGGCTCGGACCTGACCGGCCTGATCGGCGGCCAGCCGGGGGTCGAGCCGTGGCTGTTGGTGCAGGGCGGACGCACCACCACCACCAAGGTCCGCATGGTGGCGCAGGGCCAGCAACTGCTGCGCGTCGATCGCGAGAGCACCGCGCCGCTTCACCCGAAGCTGGCCGAGCGGATGCTGCGCATCGCCGGCGATGCGATCGTGGCGACCTCGGTCACTATCCTGTCCGACTATCACAAGGGCGTCCTGACCGGGGACACCGCCGCCCGGCTGGTCGCAGCAGCAAGGCAGGCCGGGCGGAAGGTGATCGCCGCGGTGCATGGCGGCGACCTCGCCGCCTATGCCGGTGCTGACGTCCTGTTGCCGGGCCGCCACGACCTGGCGCGCGCCACCGGACAGGCGATCGACGATGCCGCCGGCGTCGCCGCGGCGGCGGCGGCGCTGCGCCGGATGCACGGCTTCGGCGCAGTGCTGGTCGGACGCGGCGGCGAGGGCATGACGCTGGCCGACACCGCCGGCGTGCGGCACCTGCGCGGCGAGGCGGGCGAAGTGCTCGACATGTCCGGAGTCGGCGACAGTGCCGTGGCGACCCTCGGCGCGGCGTTGGCGAGCGGCGCGGACCTGGCTTTGGCCGCGCGGCTTGCGGCGCTGGCGGGCGCGATCGCGATGCAGCGAGTGGGCACGGCGGTGGTGCGTGAGCGGGATTTCCTCGACGCGCTGTCACCGGAAGGCGGCGTGCTGCGCAAGATCGTCTCGCCCGAAACCGCAGCCGAGCAACTGGAACGCTGGCGCCGGCGCGGGCTGCGCGCGGGATTCGCCCACGGCAGCTTCGACCCGCCGCGTCCGGGTCACGCCCATCTGCTCGCCCAGGCACGCACGGTCAGCGACCGGCTGGTGGTCGCGGTCGCGACCGACGCCACGGTGCGGCGGCGCAAGGGCGCCGGCCGGCCGATGCTGCCGCAGGACGAGCGGGCGGCGCAGGTCGCGGCACTTCCCGAGGTCGATCTGGTGGTGCTCGCCGAGGACGACGACCCCGCCGCCCTTCTGCAGGCGCTGCGTCCGGACGTGCTGGCGACCGGCGCCGATACGCTCGGCGAGGACGGCGTCACTGCGGCGCTGCTGGGTCACTGGGGCGGGCGCGTGCTGCACGCGCAGCGCCTGGCGGAGCCGGCCTGAACCGCGCTATTCGGCCCGCAGGGCTGCACGCAGATCGGCGCTGCCGGCCGGGTCCTCAAGTGCCGCGAGCCGCAGTGCGGCGAGGTTGGCGAACCGGTGCAGGAGGCTGCGCCGCCGCGCCGGGGGCAGGGGATGCGCCGGCGCCTCGCGCAGAATCTCCGCCGTACTCTCACAGGCAACGATCAGCCCCACCGACTCGGGTAGCAGATCGAGCGGGAAGGCATCGTCCACGGCAAAATACAGCGCGTCGCTGAAGTCGCGGTATTCCGGCCATTTCGCATCGGTCAGGAAGTCGCGCGGGCCTGATTTCACCTCAATGCACACCAGGCCGCCATCGGCGCGCAAGGCCAGGATGTCGGCGCGGCGGAAATTCGGCAGAGTCACCTCGTGCAGCGGCGCCCAGCCCAGTCGGCCGCAGAGCCGTGCGGCGGCTCGCCGCACGGCGAGGCTGCGCTCGGGAAAGGTGGGGGATTCCAAGATCGGTGCTCTCCAGGGCGTCGCGGAACCAGACGGCCGGCTGCCGCTTTAGCTGCCGATATGGTACCCGCCCGCTTCGCTGTCGCGACCCACATCCTGTTGCTGCTCGCGACCGCCCAGGACAAGGAGGTGCCGGGCAGTCGTGGCGGGATCGCGACCAGCGTCTGGCTGGCGGAGCGCGTGCATACCAACTCGGTGGTGGTACGGCGACTGAGCGGCCGGTTGGCCCGTGCCGGGCTGCTGCATGTCCGGCGTGGCAGCGGGGGTGCCGCGCTGGCGCGCCCGCCCGAGGCGATCACGCTGGAAGACGTGTGGCTCGCGCTGCACGACGCCCACCGACAGCCGTTGCTGCCGCTGCACGCGGGCGCCAGCGGCAGTGCCGCGGAGGGGGCGCAGACGGTGCTGGCGGGGGCCTTCGCGCAGGTGGAGGCGGCCTTCCGCGCGGGCCTGCGCAACCTCACCCTGCATGATCTGGTGGGACGGATGAACGCGGGCTAGCCTCCCCGTCGCATCGCCGGGAGGCGCCATGACCCTGTCGCCGCTGTCCGACGCCACGTTGCCCGCCGGCGTGCGCGCCCGCTTCGTTTCCGATGTCAACGGCCTGACCATGCACGTCCTGGAGGCCGGCTTTGAGACGCCGGACCGGCCCTGCGTGCTGCTGTTGCACGGCTTCCCGGAACTGGCGTTCTCCTGGCGCGCGGTGATGCCGGCGCTCGCAGCGTCCGGCTTTCACGTCCTCGCCCCTGACCAGCGCGGCTACGGTCGCACCACCGGATGGGAGGGCGACTACGACGGCGATCTCGCGTCGTTCGGCATGATGAACCTGGTGCGCGACGTGCTGGGGCTGGTCTGGGCGCTCGGCCGCGAGTCGGTCACGATGGTCGTCGGCCACGATTTCGGGTCTCCGGTCGCCGCCTGGTGCGCGCTGCTGCGCCCGGACGTGTTCCGCAGCGTCGTGCTGATGAGCGCACCATTCGACGGCCCCCCGTCCCGCCCGTTCCGCGCGGCGGCGGAGGCCTCGCCCGAGGCCGCGCTGGCGCGGCTCGATCCGCCGCGCAAACATTACCAGTGGTACTATTCGACGCGCGCCGCCAATGCCGACATGTGGCGCTGTCCGCAGGGCGTTCACGCATTCCTGCGCGCCTATTTCCACCATAAGAGCGGCGACTGGCCGGGCAACCGCCCGTTCCCGCTCGCTGCGTGGACGGCCGAGGAACTGGCGAAGCTGCCGACCTACTACGTGATGCGGCACGATCAGGACATGGCGGCGACCGTCGCCGCCGAAATGCCCTCCGCCGAGGCCATCGCGGCCTGTGAATGGCTGCCCGAACCCGCGTTGCGGGTGTACAGCGGCGAGTATGAGCGCACCGGCTTCCAGGGCGGGTTGCAGTGGTATCGCTGCCGGACGGAGGGTGTGGGGCTGGCGCAGTTGCAGGTGTTCTCCGGACGCACGATCGACGTGCCGTCGTTGTTCATCGCCGGGACTGCCGACTGGGGCGTGCAGCAGGTGCCGGGTGCGGTGGCGCGGATGCGCGATGTCGCCTGCACGCAAATGCAGGGCGTGCATCTGATCGACGGCGCCGGCCATTGGGTGCAGCAGGAGCGTGCCGGGCAGGTGAGCGCACTGCTGCTGGAGTTCCTGCGCGGGCAGAAACGATGAGCGAAGTATCCCCATCCCGCCGCTTCACCACGCCGCCGAGTGCCGAGGAGATGGCGGCCCTGGCCGAGCGCGCGCTCGAGGCGATTCCGGCGCGGCTGCGCCGGCACGTCGGCGATGTTGGCGTGGCGATCGAGGAAATGCCCGACGACGCAACGCTCGACGATCTCGGCATCGAATCGGCCTGGGACCTCACCGGGCTTTACAGCGGCACGCCGCTGACCCGGCGCAGTGTGGACGACATCGCGCGCCCGCCGAACCTGATCTTCCTCTATCGCCAGCCGATCCTGCTGGAATGGGTGGAAACCGGCGTGGACCTCTATCGGCTGGTGCGCAATGTCGTGGTGCATGAGGTCGCGCACCATTTCGGCTTCAGCGACGCGGAGATCGAGGCGCTGGAACGCCAGATGGAATAGCCGGCACTACCAGGCAAGTCCGGCGCGCGCGCAGGCTTCCCGCATGATGTTGTCGATCAGCCAGCCATGATCGCGACCGGTCAGCCGCGCCAGGATCACCAGGTCGGAATCGACCGGATGCAGACCGGCCAGCGGATTGACTTCGAGGAACATCGGCCTGCCGTCGGCATCGCTGCGCAGATCGACCCGTCCGCCGTCGCGGCAGCCAAGCACGCGCCAGGCCGCCAGCGCGACCTCGCCGGCACGCCGGCCTTCTTCGTCCTCGGCAAGCCGGTAGCGTACGGCTGCGTAGTCCTTTTTGGTGGCGAAGCCGTAGGTGGCGGCGCTGTCGATCTCCAAGACACCGATCGCGCGTGCGGCCTCGCCGGCGCCGAGGATTCCGACGGTGAACTCGCGGCCCGGCAGATAGCATTCCACCAGGACCGGCTGCGCGAACCGCGCGATCAGCCGTCCGGCGACCTCGGCAAGCTCGGTGGGCGACCGGCACAGGCTGCCGGGGCCGACGCCCTTGCCGGTGCCCTCCGCGACCGGCTTGACGAACACGGGGTACGCAAGGTCGCAGGCGGCGTCTGCCTGTTCGAGCACGCGGAAGTCGGCGGTCGGCACGCCGGCGTCGCGCACCAGCCGCTTGGTGTGTCCCTTGTGCAGACAGAGCGCCAGCGCCAGCGAGTCGCTGAACGTGACGGGAATGCCGGATGTCTCCAGCAGCGCCGGCACCAGTGCCTCGCGCCCCGGCCCGCGCAGCCCTTCGCAGATATTGAACACAAGGTCCCAACGCGCGCCGGCGGAGAGCCGCGCGATCAGCGCCTGCGCGCGGCCGATCCGCTCCACCGCGTGGCCGCGCCCGGCGAGACGGCCGGCGATCGCCGCGATCGTTGCTTCCGCGTCGAATTCGGCGAGCTGTTCGGCGTCCAGCCCCTCGTCCTGCCAGTCGGCGATGGCGTCGTAAGTCAGGCCGATGCGCATGTCAGGGCGGGATCGTGATAGCGATAGAGCTGGCCCTCGAAGTTGCGTAGCAGCAGGTCGTCGCCGTCGCGACCTACCACATAGTCTGGCAGCAGCGGCACCTTGCCGCCACCGCCCGGCGCGTCGATGACGAAGTGCGGCACCGCATAGCCGGTGGTGTGGCCGCGCAGGCCACGGATGATCGCGAGCCCGGTCTCGACCGGCGTGCGAAAATGCGACGATCCGGTGATCGGGTCGCACTGATAGAGATAGTATGGTTTCACACGCAGCTTCAGTAGCGCGTGCATCATCCGGCGCATGGTGTCGATGTCATCGTTGATGCCGCGCAGCAGCACCGTCTGGCTGCCGAGCGGAATGCCCGCATCCGCCAGCCGCGCGGTGCTTTCGGCCACTTCCGGCGTGAGTTCGTCGGGATGCGTGACGTGCAGGCTCATCCACAGCGGATGGTAGCGGCGCAGCATCCGCACCAGATCGCGGGTGACTCGCTGCGGCAGCACCAGCGGAACCTTCGTGCCGATGCGCAGGAACTCGACATGTTTGATGGCACGCAGGCGGCTGAGCAGCCATTCCAGCTTGTCGGTGGCGATGGTCAGCGGATCGCCGCCCGAGAGCAGCACATCGCGGATCTGCGGGTGCGCCGCGATGTAGTCGATGGCGCGCTGCCACTGCGCCAGGTTGAACGTGTATTCACCGCCGCCGCCGACCATCCGGCTACGCGTGCAGTAGCGGCAATAGGTGCTGCAGAACCCTGTCGTCAGGAACAGCACGCGGTCGGGATAGCGATGCACCAGGCCCGGCACAGCGGCGTCATGGTCCTCGCCGAGCGGATCGTCGGATTCACCCGGCATCCGCAGATATTCGTCGCCGACGGGAATGTGCGTCCGGCGCAGCGGCTGCGACGCATCGACATCGCTGAACAGGCTTGCGTAATAGGGCGTGATGCCGACCGGCAGCGGTCCGGTCTGCCGCGCCACCGCCTCGCGCTCGTCGGCGCTCAAACGAAAGATGCGCTCCAGGCCTGCAAGGTCGCGGATGCGTTGGCGCAACTGCCAGCGCCAGTCGTTCCAGTCTTCGGCACTCGCCTGCGGGAAGTGCCGGCGGCGGAAGGCGCGCGCTCGCTCGGACTGAGGGAAGGCCGCCGTGCGCTCACGTTCCTTGACGGTGGTTGGGAAGACGGGCCGCGCCAGGGCGGCCCCGCTGGAGGGAGGCTCGGCTTCCGCGGCCTCGCGCTCATGGTCCATGTGCTGGTGTCCTTCAGGTTCACGCTGGCGCCCGAATGGCGCCGCCCCGCGCGGGCCGACTCGGCCGAGTCGCGGCAGTTAAGCGGTATCGCCAGGGCTTCGCCACGCTTTCTTTTATGCAGACGGCAGCATTGATCCGAATTCATGGCACCGGACAGGTTTGTGACTTTGGCGTGTCAAGAACATCCCCCTTCGGGCAAGCAACCACTCGCGCCAGCACCGCGTCCCACGGCCCCTTGCGGGCGGCGGCGCGGTTGGGCAGACCGGGGCCATGCTGCACCTGATGAAGCTGGCGGTCGGCGTGCGCGACCTTGCTCATCTGCAGGAATTGCAGAGCGCGCGCGCCCGCGCCGCCCCGCCTCTGCGCCACCTGACGCGCAACCATCCGCGCCGTGCCGCGGAGGTGCTGGACGGCGGTTCGATCTACTGGGTGATCGGCGGGGTCATGCTGGTCCGTCAGCGCCTGCTCGACATCGTTGCGGCGACGTCCTCGGATGGCTCGCCGTGTGCCGCGCTGCTGCTCGACCCGGCGCTGGTCGCAGTGGTCCCGCGCCCGACGCGGCCGTTCCAGGGCTGGCGCTACCTGGCCGCCGACGCCGCGCCGGCCGACCTTGCGCAGGGCGCGGCCGCCGGTGGCGCCGATTCCCTGCCGGCGGCGCTGCGGCGTGAATTGCAGGCACTTGGCCTGCTGTGACCGCGGGCGTCGGGAAAGACGCAGCGGGCGAATCAGCAGTTGCGAAACGGGGGCGTGTTGTTCATAGTCGTTTCAGTCGTCTAGGCGACGATCCTACAGACGTTCCTGAAGCCCCCGTCACCCCTCTGTGGAGCCCCTCCTGTGTCCATCACCCGCCGCTCGCTGTTCGCATCCCTGGGCCTGGCCCTTCCGGTCGCGCTGACCGCGATCGGCGCCCAGGCCGCGACGGCGCCCGCAACCGCGCCGCACCACGCCAAGAAGCACCACCATCGCAGCGCCAGCACCCACGCGCCCCACCATCACGGCAAGACGCACCACACCACGGCGGCGCTGAAGCATCCGCAGCCGCAGGCCTGACGCGCGGCCAGCATCGCCCGCCGCCGCGCGGCCGGCGCCGCGCGGAGGTGGTGCCGCATGGCAATGTGATCGCGGGCGTTCCTCGTTGGCGGGGCGCCGACGCCGGGCGGGCATGGACCGCTGGGCGCCGAGCGACTAAGCCCTGCCGCGCATTCCTCGTCCCAGAGCCGGTTCGCCCTGCCGCATGTCCCTGCCCAGTCTGCTTGCCGCCCTGGTCCGGCACACGCGGCGCCATGCGCTGCTGACGGTGCTGGCGGGGCTGCTGCTTACCGTCCTGTCCGCGTGGTACGGCGCCACCCATCTCGGCGTGAACACCGATACCGATGCGTTGTTCTCCTCGGCGTTGCCCTGGCGGCAGCGGCAGATCGCCTGGAGCCACGCATTTCCGCAGTTCGACGATATCCTGGTCGCGGTGGTCGATGCCAAGCTGCCGGAAGAGGCCGATGAGACGGCGGCGGCGCTCGCGGCGGCGCTGACCGCCGATCCCGCCCATTTCGCCGATGTGCGCCGCCCGGATGCCTCGCCCTATCTCGCGCGCAACGGATTGATGTTCCTGGACGGCAAGGAACTCGAGGACCTGCTGAACCGCATCATCGACGCGCAGCCTTTCCTCGGCCAACTGGTGGCGGACCCGAGCGCGCGCGGGCTGTTCGCGGCGCTCGATCTGCTGGCGACCGGCGTGCAGCGTGGGGAGGCCGATCTGGCGTCCTTCGCCGGGCCCATGCGCGGCTTCGAGACGGTGCTCGCCGCCGCGGCGGCCGGACATCCCCAGCCTTTGTCGTGGGAGACTCTGCTGACCGGCGATCTCGGGGCCAAGGCGGGGCAATATCGCTTCGTGCTGGCCAACGTGAAACTGAACTTCGCTTCCTTCGCGCCCGGAGAGGCAGCGACGCACGCGATGCGGGCGGCGATCGCCCGGTTGCCCGACGTGCGCGACGGCAGCGCGCGTGTGCGCATCACCGGCAGCGTCGCGCTGACCGACGAGGAATTCGGCACGGTCGCGCGGGGCATGGCGGTCGGTACCATCGCAAGCCTTGTGCTGATCACGCTCTGGCTTGTGCTGGCGGTGCGGTCCTGGCGGCTGATCGTGCCGATGCTGATGACGTTGTGGCTGGGGTTGGCGCTGACCGGCGCCTTTGCCGCCGCAGCAGTCGGCACGCTCAACCTGGTGTCGGTTGCCTTCACGATTCTCTTCATCGGCATCGCGGTGGATTTCGCCGTGCAGTTCACCGTCCGCTACCGCGCCGCCCTGAGAGATCTGCGCGACCCTGCGCGCGCGCTTGAGCATGGGGCCGCCGTGGTCGGGCCGGAGATCATGGTGGCCGCCGCCGCCACCGCCTGCGGCTTCCTCGCCTTCGTGCCGACCAACTTCGCGGGCGTCGCGGAGCTGGGGTTGATTGCCGGCGTCGGCATGGTCGTCGCCTTCGTCTGCACGATCATGTTCCTGCCCGCCGCGATCGCGCTGTTCGGCGCGCGGCCGGAGGCAGCTCCGGCCCGCTCCGGCCTGGGGGCGGCGATCGAGCCCGGCCTGCTGACCATGCGCCGCCCGCTCTTCGCGGTTTTCGCGGCCCTTGCCGCGGCCGGCTTGGCGTTGCTGCCCACGCTCGGCTTCGACGCCGACCCGCTGCACACGAAAGACCCGAATACCGAGGCGATGGTCACGCTGCGCGACCTGATGAACTCGCCGCTGACCGATCCCTACACGATCGACCTGCTGCGTCCCTCGCTCGCCGCTGCCGATGCCGAGGCGGCGCAGCTTGGCAAGCTGAAGCTGGTCGAGAACGTGCTGACGCTGTCGAGCTTCGTGCCCCGTGACCAGTCGGCAAAGCTGGCGCAGATCGCCGATACCGCCAATATCCTCGCCGCGACCCTGGCACCCGGCAGCCCGGCCGCGCCGGTGACACCAGCCGATCTGCGGCTGGCGGCACGCACCACTGCCGACGAGATTGCCCGCGCCGCGCCCAAGCTGCCGCCCGACAGTCCGCTGCGTTCCATCGGCGAGGACCTCACCCGGTTGGCCGCCTCGCCCGATGCAGCGCTGATGGCGATGAACCATGCTCTGGTGCGCTTCCTGCCGGCGGAACTCGACCGTCTGCGTCTGGCCCTTGACCCGCACCCGGTCACCGCGGCCGACGTACCGGCCGATATCCGCCGAGACTGGCTGCTGCCGGACGGGCGGGCGCGGGTGCAAGTGATGGGCACGGCGCAGACGCGCGACAGCGACGGCCTGCACGCGCTGGTGGAGGCGGTCCGGCGGATCGCGCCAGATGCCGGCGGCTCGGCGGTGATCATTGTCGAGAGCGCGCGGACCATCATCGACGCGTTTCGCAGCGCCGCCCTGTTCGCCCTCGGCGCCATCGCCGTGATCCTTGCCGTCTCGCTCAGGCGCGCGCGCGATGTGGCGCTGGTGATGGCGCCACTACTGTTGTCCTCGCTGCTGACCGTCGTCGTCCTGAAGCTCGTCGGATTGCGGCTCAATTTCGCCAATATCATCGCACTGCCGCTGCTGCTCGGCGTCGGCGTGTCGTTCAACGTCTATTTCGTGATGAACTGGCGCAAGGGCGCGCGCAGCTTCCTTGGCTCGGCGACGGCGCGGGCGATCGTGTTCTCGGCCCTGACCACCGGCACCGCATTCGGGTCGCTCGCCTTCTCCGGCCATCCCGGTACGGCGAGCATGGGCGTGCTGCTGCTGATCAGCCTGGCCAACACCGTGATCTCGACTTTGGTGTTCGAGCCGGCGCTGCTGCTCAGTCTGCGCGCGTCGCGGCGGGAGCGGTCGCCTGCGCCAGCGCCGTCCGCACCGCGGGGCTGAGCAACGCGGCCAGTTCGGCCTCGTGCTCATAGGCCGGCATCAGCGTCTCGAGCGCCGCGTCGCGCCAGGCCGCCGGGTGGAAATAGAGTTCGCTGCTGCCCTCCGGCAGATGTGCCAGCAGGCGCAGCAGCCGCCTCTCCGTCATCTGCCCGCTCCAGGCGAGCCCGAACACCGCCTCGGCGCCGGTCATCCCGGCGGCGCGCGCCTGCTGGCGCAGCACGCCGCACCAGAGATGCAGCGCGCGCGCGCCCAGGCCCGGCCGCTCCCCGCAGGCGGCGAGCACCGAGGGCGGTTCGGCGGGCACGCGCACGCGCTTGAGGCCGAAGCTTCGCCCGACGCGCAGCATCAGGTGGCCGACGGTCGGATGCAGGTGCATGTGCTTGTGCGCATCGGCGTGATCCAGCGTCAGGCCGGTGGCCGCGAAGGCGGCGAACTGCGCGGCGATCTCGGCGGTCAGTTGCCGGCGCACTTGCGGCAGGACGAAATACCGCAGCCCGAGCCGCAACTGGTCGGAGGGGAACCAGCCGCGCGCATCCACGAGATCGGGAATGTCCGACCGCGGCAGCACGGATTTCCCCTCGATGACCACCAGGTGCAGGCCGACGCGCAAGCCTGGCAGCCGGCGCGCGCGCTGCACCGCGTCCTGCGCCGCCGCGCCCGCAACCATCAGGCTGGCATGGGTCAGCACGCCGTCGCGGTGCGCGCGCTCGATGCCTTCGTTGACCGCCTCCGACAGCCCGAAATCGTCCGCCGTCAGGATGACACGGCGCGGCGGCATCAGGCGGCGGTCTGCCGCTCCCGCAGGAAGTGGAAGAACTCCACGCCCTCGCGCAACCGCCGCTTCATCATCTGCGGGCTGCGCACCATCTCGCCCACGATCGAAGCGATCTTGGGCGCCCGCAGGTAGAAGCGGCGATAGAACGTCTCGACGGAGTCGAAGATTTCCGTATGTGACAGATGCGGATAGTGCAGCGGCGCGATCTGGATGCCGTGCTCATCCACCAGCTCGGCATGGGAAGCGTCCAGCCAGCCGTTCTGCACCGCCTGTTTGTGCAGGAACGTGCCGGGATAGGGCGCCGCGAGCGAGACCTGCAACGTGTGCGGGTTGGTCTCGATGGCGAAGCGGATGGTCTCCTCGATCGTCTCACGCGTCTCGCCAGGCAGGCCGAGGATGAAGGTGCCGTGGATCTTGATGCCGAGGTCGTGGCAGTCGCGGGTGAACCGCTTCGCCACCTCGATGCGCATCCCCTTCTTGATGTTGTGCAGGATCTGCTGGTTGCCGCTCTCGTAGCCGACCAGCAGCAGCCGCAACCCGTTGTCGCGCAGGACCTTGAGTGTTTCACGTGGGACATTCGCCTTGGCGTTGCAGCTCCAGGTGACGCCCAACTTGCCCAGCTCGCGCGCGATCGCCTCGGCGCGCGGCAGGTTGTCGGTGAAAGTATCGTCGTCGAAGAAGAATTCGCGCACCTGCGGGAAATACGACTTCGCCAGCCGGATTTCCTCGGCGACGTGGCCCGCCGAACGCACGCGGTAGCGGTGGCCGCCGACCGTCTGTGGCCACAGGCAGAAGGTGCAGCGGCTCTTGCAGCCGCGGCCAGTGTAGAGCGACACGTACGGGTGCAGCAGGTAGCCGATGAAATAGTCCTCGATGCGCAGGTCGCGCCTGTACACTTCCGTGACGAACGGCAGCTGATCCATGTCCTCCAGGATCGCGCGTTCGCGGTTGTGCACGATCACCCCATCCGGGCCGCGGAAGCTGATGCCGTCGATGGCGGGAAAGTCGCGCCCCTCGGCGACCTCCTTGATGGTGAAGTCGAACTCGTTGCGGGCGACGAAATCGATCGGCGCGCCGGCTTTCAGGCTCTCCTCCGGTTGCACCGCGACCTTGGCGCCGACAAAGCCGATCTTCAGGTTCGGATTGGCGTCCTTCAGTGCCTGGGCGATGCGCACATCGGCGGCGAAGGAGGGCGTGGAGGTGTGAATCACGCACAGGTCGTGGGCGCGCGCCGCGTCCAGTACTGCGGGCAGCCCGATGCCCGCGGGCGGCGCATCGATCAGGCGGCTGCCGGGAATCAGCGCCGCCGGTTGCGCCAGCCAGGTCGGATACCAGAAGCTGCGGATTTCCCGCTTCGCCTGGTAGCGCGAGCCGGCGCCGCCGTCGAAGCCGTCGAACGACGGCGGCTGCAGAAACAGCGTCTTCATCATGCCCGTTTGATCCCCAACGGTTCGGCCGCCAGCGGCACCCCTGCGGCCCGCATGCGCTGCCCGCGCCACTCCACCCGGTCGCCCAGATAGCTCGCCACCAGCACGGCCACCGACATGAGGTCGCGCAGCGGCCATCGCCAGGGGGCATCGGGCGGCAGATCGAGCGCCCGATCGACCGCCCGCGCCGCCCCCGCCCGCAGCAGCCAGGCCGCCAGCAGCAGCCCCACCGTCCAGGCGGCGCCGCCGGCCAGCAGCACCGCCAGCAGGGCCCAGGCCAGCGGATATTGCAGCGCCGAGCCGGCATAGGACAGCGGCGCGAGCGCGCGGATGGTCCGCCCCCAGCGCAGCTCGTGACGGAACAGCGCGGCGATGCGCGTTTCCGCCACGGTCGTCGCCGGCACGGTGGCGGCAAGCCGGATCGCGAGGCCGAGTGCCCGCACCCGGCGGCCCAGCAGGTTGTCGTCCGCCACGTGGTCGCGCAGTGCGGCGAAGCCGCCGGCGGCCGTCAGCGTCTCGCGCCGCAGCGCCATCGTGGCGCCCAGCGCGTCCTCGCGTCCCAGTGCGCGCGCCAGCAGCGCACCGGGCAGGAAGCCGTGGGTAATCGCACTGGCGCCCAACCGGCCCGCCAGGCTGCCGTCCGCCGGCAGGCCGACATAGAGCGTGGTCGCCATCCCGCTCCCTGGCGGCTCCAGCGCGGCGGCAAGGCGGCGCAGATAGTCCCGGGCGGCATGCACGTCGCTGTCGGCGATCACCAGCACGTCATGCCGCGCCGCCGGCAGCATGTTGGTCAGGTTGGCGACCTTGCGGTTGGCGCCGGGCGCGCTGTCGTCCACCACCACCGCAATGTCCGCCTCCGGGAACCGCGCCTGCACGCGCCGCACTACCTGCAGCGCCGGATCGGCTGGGTCCTGGACACCGAACACCACCTGATACCGCGGATAGTCCTGCGCGCAGACGCTCGCCAGCGCTTCCTCCAGCAACGGTTCGTCGCCGTACAGCGGCTTCAGCACGCTGATCCCCGGCAGCGCCCGCGGCTCGGAGGGCGGTGCCGCGGCGAAACGGCGGACCAGCACCGCGCCCGCGCCTGTCAGGCCGAGGCCGATCAGCGCGAACAGTCCGGCAATGGCGGCCAGCGCCCCCATCGGCTCAGGACAGCCCGGATTGCAGGTTCGCCACCTTGCGCTCCAGTGAGGCGATCAGCTTCTGCGGCCCACCGCGCAGCAGGCTGCGGAAATCCGACCGCTGCACCGCGACCCGGCTGATCGAGCCGTCCACGAGCACGTCCACCGCCTTCCAGCCGGCCTCGCCCTGGCGCATCACGTAATCGATCCGCGTGGGATCGCCCGCGCGCGGCACCAGGGTCGTCGCCACCACCTGATCGCGGCCGACCGCGCGGGTCTGCGGCGCGATCTGGAAGTGCTGGCCGTCATAGCTGTCGAAATTGGCGACGTAGCTGGCCACCGTGTAGCGCACGAACACGTCGAGCAGCTTGGCCTGCTCGGCAGCCGCGATCGAGGGCCAGGACGGTCCCACCGACACCCGCAGGATTTCCGGGAGGTCGAAGACCTTTTCCACCACCGGCCGCAGCGTCGCGGCCCGTTCGGCAAACGCCGCGCCACGGCCGAGCCGCATGATGCGCAGCAGCGCGTCGTCGAGTTCGGCCACCGGCGCCGCCGGACCCGTGGCGGGCGGAGCGGCGGCCCCGGCCGGCGCCGCCGGTTTCGTGCTGTCCTGCCTGGACGATGCCTGCGCGCGCGCCGTCCGCGCCCATGCGATCGGCGCCGCGGCGCCGGCCAGGAGCACGACCCTGCGCTTCATTGCCGGCGCGCCACGACGAAGGCTGCGAGGTCGCGCAGCAGCCCCGCCGCCGGCCCGAAACTCTCCAGATGTGCCGCCGCCTGGGCCGCCAGCATGTCGGCCTGGGCGCGGGCGCGCTGCGTGCCGAGCACCGCGACCAGCGTGGCCTTGCCCGACGCGGCGTCCTTGCCGGCGGTCTTGCCTGTTTCTTCGGTGGTGCCCTCCGCGTCCAGCAGGTCGTCGGCGATCTGGAACGCCGCGCCGAGATCGCGTCCGTAGGCAGCGAGCAACGTGCGCTGGTGCGGGGGCGCGCGGCCGAGGATCGCGCCGGCCTCGGCGCTGAACTGGATCAGCCGCCCGGTCTTGAGTGCCTGCAGGCGGATGATCTGCTCCACGGTGAAGGTCTGTCCCTCCGCCAGCATGTCGATCATCTGTCCTCCCGCCATTCCGCGCGCGCCGGCCGCCAGCCCCAGCGCCGCGACCAGCTCGCAGCGCGCCTCAGGCTTGGAATGCGTGTCCGGTTCCGCCAGCACCTCGAACGCGCGGGCCTGCAATGCGTCGCCGGCCAGGATCGCGGTCGCCTCGTCGAAGGCGCGGTGCGTGCTGGGCTTGCCGCGACGCAGGTCGTCATCGTCCATCGCCGGCAGGTCGTCATGCACCAGCGAATAGGCGTGCAACATCTCCACCGCGGCGCCGACCCGGGCGGCGCAGCGGCGGTCGACCTTGAACAGCGCGGCGCTTTCCAGCACCAGGAAGGCGCGCAGCCGCTTGCCCCCGCCCAGCGTGGCGTAACGCATCGCCTCGGCCAGGCGCGCTTCCGATCCTTCCGGCACCGGCAGCAGGTCGTCCAGCGCCGCCTCTACTTCCCGGGCCACCCGCGCCATCGCCTCCGGCAGCGTCTCCCGCCCGGTCATCACGTTCACGTCAGACGCCATCCGCTGCCTTCCCCGATTGCCGCTCACCGGCACGGAGCCAGCTCGCACCGCGCACATGCGGCGCGGCACGCCCGCGCAGAGGCGCCTGCACGGCCGCCATCCCGGACCAGCCTACCGCCTCTGTGGGATTCCTGCCATATCCGCCGCCGCGCCTGAGGTGGATGCGGCGCCGAACGGCACCGGGGGATTGCGGCCGGCGCCGGAGGCGACATATCGCGGTGCAACGAGGCGCCTCCGGGGCGCGCCAGGTGCGGTGGTCGGGAACTGGAGGGTCGAGCATGTTGCGGGTGGTCCTGGCTCAGCCGCGCGGCTTCTGCGCCGGGGTCGAGCGCGCGATCGAGATCGTCGAGCGCGCGCTGAAGAAATACGGGCCACCGATCTATGTCCGTCACGAGATCGTGCACAACCGTCACGTCGTCGATGATCTGCGCCGTCGTGGCGCCGTTTTTGTTGACGAACTGGACGAGATTCCGCCCGGCGGCATGACCGTCTTCAGCGCCCATGGCGTTGCCCGGCGGGTCGAGGAGCTGGCGATCGAGCGCAACCTGCCGGTGATCGACGCGACCTGTCCGCTGGTCGCCAAGGTGCACAACCAGGGTCGCCGCTACGCCGCGCAGGGCCGCGAGATCGTGCTGGTCGGCCATGCCGGCCATGCCGAGGTGGAAGGCACGATCGGCCAGGTGCCGGGCACCGTGCATCTGGTGCAAACGCCGGCTGACGTGGCAGCCCTGAGCCCCGGCACGCCCGAGCGCATGGCCTATATCACCCAGACCACGCTCTCGGTGGACGACACGCGCCACATCATTACCGCGTTGAAGCAACGCTTCCCCGACATCGTCGGGCCGGAGGTGCGCGACATCTGCTACGCCACCCAGAACCGCCAGCAGGCGGTGCGCGAACTGGCCGCCGAGGTGGACGTGATCCTGGTGGTCGGCAGCCGCAACAGCTCCAACTCCAACCGCCTGTGCGAGATCGGGCAGGACCTCGGCAAGCCGAGCTACCTGATCGACGACGCCTCGGCATTGCGGCCGGAATGGTTCAATGGCGTCGCGACGGTCGGGGTGACCGCCGGCGCCTCGGCGCCGGAGACGCTGGTGCAGGGCGTGATCGAGGGCCTCCGCCGATTCGGCGAGGTCGAGGTCACCTCGCTCGCCGGGGTTGCCGAGGACGTGCGCTTCCGCCTCCCCGCCGAAGTCGCCGAAGTCGCGTGACGCAGCGAGCGGGCGCCATTATCGAAAGGACGTTCCGGACATGCCCGTTCCGCTGAATCAGGCGTTGCGCGTCGGAGCCTATGTGGTCAGGCAGCACCTGCTCGGCCGTCGGCGCTACCCGCTGGTGCTGATGCTGGAGCCGCTGTTCCGCTGCAACCTCGCCTGCGCCGGCTGCGGCAAGATCGACTACCCGGCGGAAATCCTCAACCAGCGCCTCTCGGTCGCCGACTGCTTGGCCGCGGTCGATGAGTGCGGCGCGCCGGTGGTGGCGATCGCGGGCGGAGAGCCGCTGCTGCACAAGGAGATGCCGCAGATCGTGCAGGGCATCCTGGCGCGCGGCAAGTTCGTCTATCTCTGCACCAACGCGCTGCTGCTGGAGAAGAAGCTCGACCAGTACGCGCCGCACCGCAACTTCGCCTGGGACGTGCATCTGGACGGTGACCGGCAGATGCACGATCACGCCGTCAGCCAGGAGGGCGTGTTCGACCGCGCGACGCGGGCGCTGAAGGTGGCGAAGGCGCGCGGCTTCCGCGTCTGCATCAACACAACCCTGTTCGACGGCGCGCAGGCGGACCGCGTCGCATCCTTCCTCGACGACGTGACCGCGATCGGCGTGGACGGGGTGATGATCTCGCCCGGCTACGCCTATGAGCGCGCGCCGGACCGCGAGCATTTCCTCAACCGGCGCAAGTCCAAGGAACTGTTCCGCGACATCTTCCGCCGCGGCCGCGGGCGCGGGTGGAAGTTCAACCAGTCGGCGCTGTTCCTGGATTTCCTGGCCGGCAACCAGCGTTACCTCTGCACGCCCTGGGGCAAGCCCACGCGCAACGTGTTCGGCTGGCAGCGCCCCTGCTACCTGCTCGGCGAGGGCTATGCGCAGAGCTACCGGGAACTGATGGAGACCACCGACTGGGACCGCTACGGCACCGGCAATTACGAGAAATGCGCCGACTGCATGGTCCATAGCGGCTACGAGGCGACGGCGGTGGTCGATGCGGTGCGCAAGCCCTGGAAGATCGCCGCCGTGGCGCTGCGCGGACCGCGCACCGATGGGCCGATGGCGCCGGAGATCCCGCTCGATCGCCAGCGCCCGGCCGACTACGTGTTCAGCCGCCACGTGCAGGACGTGATGGAGCGGCTACGCCACCGATCCCCCTCCGCGGCCGACGTCGAGGACGTCGCCGACGCGGCCGACTAGCGCCGCCCGGGCAGCCGCGGCCGAGCGGGCCAGACGCAGCAGCGCGCCGATCTGACCGGGCCGTGCCAGCAGCGACGCCGCAATCCGCGCCGGCCGGATCGTCCCGCCGGCGTCCAGCGCGGCGAGCGCCAGCGGCGGCAGATTGAGGTCCGCCGGGTCGCAGGCCGCGCGCAGCACGGCGAAGGGCAGCGCATGGCGGACGGCGACGCGCGCGACCGCCCCGCTCTCCAGGTCCACGCCCGCGGCGCCAGTGGCCGCGAACAGGGCGCGCTTGGCCTCCCGCCGCGCCACCGGTGCCGCGGCGGCGGCGAGTGCCGCGCAATTCCAGCCGCCAAGTGCCGCCGACAGGGCCGCGTCGGTCGGATAGGCGGCCCCGGCATCCGTGACGACCCGGGGCACCAGCACCGTACCGGCGTCCAGCGCGGGATCGAGGCCGCCGCACAGGCCGAAGCTGACCAGCGCGGTGGCACCCTGCGCCACCAGCATCTCCGCCGCCGCCTCCGCTCCGGCCGGCAGCCCACCGCCGGCCAGCGCGGAACCCAGCCGTGCCGCTACCCGCGCTTCCGCCGCAAGCCCCGTCACCAGCCCCGGCCGCAGCGGGGCGCACCACTCCGCCTGCGCCATCGCCCTCCCTTGCGCCGGGCGGCCCGGCGGTGGCAAGCCGGTGCCAGGGGAAATCCGGCAGAGGGGGGGGACCATGGACCTCGGCATCAAAGGTCGGCGCGCACTGGTCTGTGCCGCGAGCAAGGGGCTGGGGCGGGCCTGCGCGACTGCCCTGGCGCGCGAAGGGGTCGCGGTCACCATCACCGCCCGCACCGCGGAGTCGCTGGAGCGCACGGCCGCCGAGATCCGCGCCGCCACCGGTGCTGCGGTCACGACGGTTGCCGGCGACATCACCACCCCGGCGGGGCGCGCCGCCGCGCTGGCCGCCTGTCCCGACCCGGACATCCTGATCAACAACGCCGGCGGCCCGCCGCCCGGGGATTTCCGCGAGTGGGACCGCGAGCACTGGCTGCGCGCCGTGGAAGCCAACATGGTCACGCCGATCCTGCTGATCCGCGCGGTGATCGACGGCATGATCGCGCGGCGCTTCGGCCGCGTGGTCAACATCACCTCGGCCGCCGTGCTGTCGCCGATTCCGCATCTCGGCCTCAGCAACGGCGCGCGCACCGGCCTGACCGGCTTCGTCGCCGGCCTGTCGCGGCAGGTGGCGCGGCACAACGTCGTCATCAACAACCTGCTGCCCGGCGCCTTCCTGACCGACCGGCTGCGTGCGATCGCGGCGACCGAGGCCGCGAAGACCGGTCGCGAGCCGGAGGCGGTGCTGGCCGAGCGGGGGCGCGGCACACCGGCCGGGCGCGTCGGCGACCCGGCCGAGTTCGGCGAAACCTGTGCCTTTCTGTGCAGCGCCCATGCGGGCTACATCGTCGGCCACAACCTGCTGATCGACGGCGGCGCCGCCAACGCGACCTTCGCCTGACCGTCGCAGGCCCGGGGCGCGATCAGCCGATCCGCAGCAGCCGTGGGCCGTGCTGGCGCAGCCAGGCGACCGCGGCGTCGGTGTGCGGCGTCAGTTCGCCGACCTGCGCCCAGAATCGCGGACCGTGGTTCATGTGGCGCAGATGCGCCACCTCGTGCGCGGCGACATAGTCCTGGACGTGCGGCGGGGCCATCACCAGCCGCCAGCTGAAGGCAATGTTGCGGCTGGCGGCGCAACTGCCCCAGCGGCTGCGCGTGTCCTTCACCGTGACGCGCCGGGGTTCGAGCTGTGCCAGCGCCGCCTTCTCCGCCACCAGGGCACAGAAGCGGCGCCGCGCCTCGGCGCGGAAGAAATCGGCGACCCGGCGCGCCAGGAACGCGGCCTCGCCGGAGACGAGGATATCCCGCCCCAGTACCTGTACGCCAGCGCGCAGCCCGGCATCGTGGCGGATGCGATGATCGAGGCCGTGCAGCGGCACGGTCGCGCCGTCGGCGAACGGCACCGGGCCGGGCAGGGCGGCCAACCGTTTCGCGACCCAGTCGGCATGGTTCATCAGCAGCGCCATTCCGGCCGTCCGTCCGGCGCGCGGGGGTAGCGTGACCACCACAGCCCCGCCGAGCGGGTCGATGCGCAGGCTGACCCGGCGCGCGCGCCGGCTGCGCCGCCACTCGACCCGTGTCGGTCCGCCCGGAAGCCGCAAGATTTCGGATGCCGCCGAATCCATGCCTTACCAGATTGACCTGTTCCGGCGCGCCGGGCAACCGCCGTGCTTGCATGTCCTGACGCTTTGCGGAGGCGTGTGCTCACGTGATCGTAAACGCGAATCCGCGCGTCGGCCGCCCATACAGGCTGCGGAGGAGCGGAATGGATCACGAGGTGGCGCGAACGCTGCCGCTGGCCGACTGGGCCGGGCCGTTCATGCCGGAGGATCAGGACGCGGCGCTGAGCGCGCTGGAGGCCGGGCAGGTGCTGGTGCTGCCGCGCCTCGCGTTCCGGCCGCTGCCAGAAGAGCGGGCACTGCTGGGTGCCGAGGCGCTGGACCAGACCCGCAAGAACATCAGCCTCGACCCGGCGACCGGCGCGCTGCATGGCACTTCGCTCGGCGCCGATCAGCAGGCGCATCTCGCGGCAATGCTGGGGCGCTTCGCCGGGCAGGCGCAGACGCTGCTGCACGGGCTGCTGCCGCGCTACGCCCCGGCGCTGGAGCGTGCGCGCACCAGCTTCCGCCCGGCCGAGATCGCCGGCCGCAGCTACGCCCCGCGCAAGGACGACACGCGGCTTCATGTCGATGCCTTTCCGACCCGGCCACAGCGCGGGCGGCGCATCCTGCGCGTATTCGCCAACATCGCGCCTGACGGGGCGCCGCGCGAATGGCGGGTCGGCGAGCCGTTCCCCGACTTTGCCGCGAAGTTCCTCCCGCGTGTGCGCGCCGGCCTGCCCGGCCAGGGCTGGATCATGCAGCGCCTGGGGCTGACCCGCGGGCGGCGGGCGCCCTACGACTTCCTCATGCTCGGCCTGCACGACGCGGCCAAGCTGGACGGCGACTATCAGGCGCACGCCCCGGCCGCGTCGCTGTCCTTCCCGGCCGGCACGGTCTGGCTGTGCTTCACTGATGCGGTGCTGCACGCCGCCATGGCCGGGCATTGCGCCCTGGAACAGACCTTCCACCTGCCGGTCGCGGCGATGGTCGAGCCGAATCGGGCGCCGCTCAGGGTGTTGGAACGTCTGGCCGGCCGGCCGCTCGCCTGATAGAAGCGCGACGCATTTCTCGGGGTCGGGATGGCCGTCAACCGGCAGGTCGCGTTCGTTCTGGCGTCCACCGATCACGGCACGATGATCGTCAACCGCAATGATCACGCCACCGGGCCGGGTGGTGCGGTGTACGGTGTCGGCATCGAGATCCTGTCGCAGTCCCACTACACCAGCGAGAGCGTGGCACTGCTGCGCCGTCTGCTCGACCTGCTGCGCCAGGCGCGCGGCGACGGGCTGATCGCGCTCGACGGCGGCGCCAATCTCGGCGTGATGACGATCGAGCTGGCGCGGCATATGACCGGCTGGGGCAGCGTGCTGGCGATCGAGGCGCAGGAGCGCGTGTTCTACGCGCTGGCCGGCAACATCGCGGTCAACAACTGCTTCAACGCCCGCGCGCTGAACGCGGTGCTGGCCGAGCGGCCCGGGATGACGCGCGTGCCGGTGCCCGACTACCTGCGCCCCGGCAGCTTCGGCAGCCTGGAGATGCGCCGGACATCCGCCACCGAGTTCATCGGCCAGCCGATCGACTACGCGCCCGACGCCACCGCGCCGGTCGCGGCCGTCAGCATCGATTCGCTCAACCTGCCACGGCTCGATCTGCTGAAGCTCGATGTCGAGGGCATGGAACTCGACGTGATCGCCGGCGCGCGCGAAAGCGTCGCGCGGCATCGGCCGCTGGTGTTCGCCGAGCACCTCAAGGTCGGGTTCGAGAAGCTGCGCGACGTGCTGGCGGGCCTGGGTTACGCGGTACGCCGCCACGGGCGCGACCTGCTCGCCGCGCACGCCGACGATCCGGTCGGCCGGAACATCCGCTGGGGCGACTGACGCGGCGCTGCGCCCGTTACTGCGCCGCCTTGCGCCGGGCGTAATGTCGGTGCGCCTTGGCGCGGTTGCCGCAGGCCGACATCGCGCACCACCGCCGCGTGCCGGCCTTGCTGTCGTCGAGGAACAGCCAGCGGCATTGCGGGTTGGCGCATTGCCGCACCCGCGCGAGTTTAGACCCGGCGAGCAGGTCGCCGGCCGACCAGAGGACCGGGGCGAGTGGGGCCGCACCGCCGGCCGGCACTGCCCAGTGCAGTCCGCCCGCCGCGGCACGCAGGCTGTCCCGTGCCGGGGCGGTGGCCAGCGCCGCATTCAGCGCGCCGAGGTCGCTCGCCGCCGGTGTGGCGCCGGCGCTGGCCGCCGAAAACACGCGCCACAGCGTCTCCCGCAGCGCAAGCGCCTCGGCGAAGCGCGCCGCTGCCGCCTCCCGCACCGGGCCGAGCGATTCGGGCGCCCACAGCCCGGTGCCTTCGCACCACGCCGTCAGGTCCGCCGGCACGTGCAGTTCCTCGGTCGGGGTCGCGCTGCCGCGCCAGAATCGCGTGTTGACGAAGGCGAGACACAGATCGTCGGGCGGCCCACGCAGGAGCAGCCGCACGGCGTCCGCCGCGTGCGAGGTCATGGCAACTTCTAACCCCCGGTCGGGTTGACAGCAATCGGCCGAATCGGCATTCTCTAACCACCATACAGGTTAGGACAGGAGGAAGACGGCCATGCTCGACCATGTGTCCATCGGCGTGCGCGACGTCGCCCGGTCGCGGCGCTTCTACGACGCGGCGCTGGCGCCGCTCGGCTACACCTGCCTGTTCGGCGCGGAGGACTCGCTCGGCTACGGAGGCGAGGCGCCGGAATTCTGGGTCAGCGCCAGCGACAGCCCGGTGCCGGCCGACCCGCGCTCAGGCCTGCACATCTGCTTCGCCGCGCCGAGCCGCGCCAGCGTCGATGCCTTCCACGCGGCGGCGCTGGCCGCCGCCGGGCGCGACAACGGCAGGCCGGGCCTGCGTCCCGATTACGGCCCGCACTACTACGCCGCCTTCGTCATCGATCCCGACGGCTACCGGATCGAGGCGCATTGCGGGGAACCGGCATGAGCGGCGGGATGGTGCGCGAGGCGCTGCACAGCGCGGGGCCGGACGCGGCGCTGGCGGCGAAGCTGCGGCTTTACGGCCGCTTCGTCGGCTCCTGGGACATCACGGTGGATTGGCACCCGGCCAACGGACCGTCGCGGACGGCGGAGGGCGAGTGGCATTTCGGCTGGGTGCTGGACGGCAAGGCGGTTCAGGACGTCTTCATCTTTCCGGCCCGCCGCCTGCGCGCCGCCGCCGAACCCTGGCACCGCTATGGTTCGACCTTCCGCTGGTACGATCCGGCGATCGACGCCTGGCACATCACCTATTTCGATCCGAGCCGCCCCTACGAGCTGCGCCAGCTCGGCCGCGCGGTCGGCCCCGACATCGTCCAGATCGGCGAGGACCACAACGCCATCCAGCGCCGCTGGCGGTTCGTGGAGATCACCGACACGACGTTCCGCTGGCTGGGCGACGTGTCCTGGGACAAGGGTGCGACCTGGACGCTGGAGATGGAGATGCGGGCGCGCCGCGCGTCATGAGGCGCGCGCCGCCCGCGCGAGCCTGACCAATTCCGCCCGCACCTCCTCCGGCGCGCTGACCGGCGTGGCCCAGGCGACGCGAATGGTCCGCTCGCCGAGCGCGAGGTCGCAGCCGTCCACGTCCGCCGCCGCCATGCGCCAGTCGCCCTTGCTGCCGCTCGCGGCACGGCCGATCGCCGCCATCGCGTCGGGGTGGTCGGTGTTGCAATGGGCGATGATCCCGGCCTCGGCCGCGGCGATTGCGGCGACCGCTGCGGCGTCGGGTGCGAGGTCGGCGCGGCGCAGCCGGTTGGCGCGCGCGAAGCCGCCGACGAACAGCGCGTTCAGCGGCACGATGCGCCAGAGGTGGAAATCGGCGAAATCGGCATAGAGCGCGCCATAGGGATGCACCGCGAGCCACCGTGCCTTCAGCGCGGCATCCTCGATCGCCTCCGCCAGCCCCGTCACCGTCACGCGCGGCGCCGTCTGCGGGTTCGCGCCCTCCGGCATGCCGGCGACCAGCACTGCGCAGCGCGGCTCGGCGCGCAGGTGGCGCGTGTGCTCCGACAGGTCCGACAGCAGCAGCAGCACTGACAGGTCGGGGGCGCAGGCCGGCGTCACCAGGCTGGCGAACGGCTGGCCGTCGCGACTGCTCGCCAGCGTCCCCGCCCGCGCCGCGCGGAGCAGCCTGCGCGCCGTCCAGGCCGGCGCTTCCTGTGGCTCTGCCATGTTTTGTTCACGCTCCATACTCGTCTGGCGCTAATCCATCGCCATATTCCGGCGTATGCTGCGCGGCAACCCGGAGTCGCCCGATGAAGCAGACCATCGCCCTGGTCGATGATGACCGCAACATCCTGACCAGCGTGTCCATGACGCTGGAGCAGGAGGGTTACGCCGTGCGCACCTATACCGACGGGGAGAGCGCGTTGCAGGGCATCACCGCGCGGCCGGTCGATCTGGCGGTGCTCGACATCAAGATGCCCCGCATGGACGGGATGGAGCTGTTGCAGCGCCTGCGGCAGCGCAGCTCGCTGCCGGTGATCTTCCTCACCTCCAAGGACGAGGAGGTGGACGAGGTGATGGGCCTGCGCCTGGGTGCCGACGACTACATCACCAAGCCGTTCAGCCAGCGCCTCCTGCTGGAGCGCATCCGCGCCCTGCTGCGCCGAAACGAGACCGGGCGCGCCGAAGGCTCCGGCGCGCCGCCCGGCGGGGTGATCGTGCGCGGCGACCTGGTGCTGGATGAGACCAAGCATCAGTGCACCTGGCGCGGGCGCGACGTGCAATTGACCGTCACCGAGTTCCTGCTGGTCAAGGCGCTGGCGACGCGGCCGGGCATGGTCAAGTCGCGCGACCAGCTCATCGATGCCGCCTATGGCGAGAACATCTATGTCGATGACCGCACCATCGACAGCCACATCAAGCGGGTGCGCAAGAAGTTCCGGGTCGCCGACGACTCCTTCAACCACATCGAGACGCTCTACGGCATCGGCTACCGTTACAAGGACGCCTGAGGCAGTTCATGCCCGACAGCGGGGCATTGCCGGCCGTCGTGCAGGAGGTGCCCCCGCGCGCCCCCTCCACGCGCCGCGTGTCGTCGCTGCTGCGGCGCATCCTGCTGGTCAATCTGGTGCCGCTGGCGCTGCTGCTGGCCGCCCTGCTCTATCTTGACCAGTACCAGATCGGGCTGCTGCAGGCCGAGGTGTCGGCGCTGCGCGAGCAGGCCAGCATCTATGCCGGTGCGCTCGGCCAGAGTGCCGTGCGCGAGGACGATGCCGGCAAGCCGCGGCTGGTGCCCGACCTTGCCCGCCCGCTGCTGCGCAGCCTGATCGAACCGACGCCGAACGCGCAGGCACGCGTCTATGACCCCGAAGGCCAGTTGATCGCCGACAGCCGCGTCCGCGAGGGCGCCGGCGGGGCGGTGGTGACCGAACCGCTGCCGCCGGCGGTCGATCGCGGCGAAGTGCTCGGAACGATCGGGCACATCTACGACAGAGTGCTCGCCTGGCTGCCGCATGAGGGCCAGGGGCCGGTGCTGGACACCGGCCCCTCGGCCGCCGGCCCGGACTGGCAGCCTGACATCCGCGAGCAGCTCAAGCTGACCGGAACCAGCCAGGGCCGCGAGATGCCGCCCTATATCCGCCGCACCCAGGACGACCGCCTGCTGGTCACGGTGTCCGAGCCCGTGGCGCGCAACCGCCAGACGGTCGGCATCGTGCTGCTGACGCGCGAGGCGCGGGAAGTGGACGACAGCCTGCTTGCCGTGCGGCTCTCGATCCTGGCGCTGTTCGCGCTGGCACTGGGGCTGACGGTGATGCTGTCGTGGTACCTGTCGCTGACCATCGCGCGACCGATCCTGCGGCTGGCGCGTGTGGCCGAGCAGATGCGCGAAGGACGCGGGCGCGCCGGCACGGTGCCGGCGATCCTGCTGCAACGCCAGGATGAGGTCGGCGAACTGGCCGATGCGCTGGCCGCCTCGGCGCGGGCGCTGTGGGACCGCATGGACGCGATCGAGCGGTTTGCCGCCGACGTTGCCCACGAGATCAAGAACCCGTTGACCTCCATCCGCAGCGCCATCGAGACGCTGCGCCGTATCGACGACCCCGCCAAGCAGCGACACCTGCTCGGCATCATTGGTGCCGACGTGGCGCGGCTGGACCGGCTGATCAGCGACATCAGCGATGCCTCGCGCATCGACGCCGAACTGTCGCGCGCCGCCACCGCGCCGGTCGATCTGGTGCCGATGCTGGCGACGCTCGCCGAGATCCATGAGGCGACCCGCGACGCCAGCGCACCGCGCATCGAAGTGGCGCCGCCGGAGGGTCGCTGCGTGGTGCAGGGCGTGGAGGATCGGGTGGTGCAGGTGCTGCGCAACCTGATCGGCAACGCGGTGTCGTTCTCGCCACCACGCGGGCGCATCATCCTGGCGGCGCGCGAGTCCGGGCCGGTGGTCGAGATCACGGTGGACGACGAAGGCCCCGGCATTCCCGAGGCGCGGCTCGAGAATATTTTCGACCGCTTCTATTCCGAGCGCCCGCAGGGCGAGCAGTTCGGCCACCATTCCGGGCTCGGCCTGTCGATAAGCCGGCAGATCGTGCAGGCGCTGGGCGGGCGCATCAGCGCCGAGAACCGGCGCGACGGCGACGGCCGGGTGACCGGCGCGCGCTTCGTCGTGCGCCTGCCGCGCGCTGCCTAGCCGGACGCCGGCCGCCCGGCGCGTTCCGTAACAGCAACGCATATCCCCCCTTCCCTTGCCTTCTCGCACACGCCACATTCCCGCCCCATGCAGGTGCATGGAAGCTGCGCCGCCAGGGACGGAGCGGGGGTCTTGCTGGTGGGGCCGGCCGGGGTCGGCAAGTCCGACCTCGTGCTGCGGCTGCTCGATCGGGGATTCGTGCTGGTCGCCGATGACCGCGTCGAGATCGCCGACGGTGTTGCCCGGCCCGCCGAGGGACTCGCCGGGCTGCTGGAAGTGCGCGGCCTGGGCATCGTCCGCCTGCCCCACGTCGCGCCGGTACGGCTGGCGCTCGCGGTCGAGCTGGGGATGCAGGGCGAGCGCCTGCCCGCCCCCGCGCGCTGGCAGTACGCGGACCTGCCGCTGCTGCGCCTGGACGGGGCGCGGCCCTCTGCCGCCGGCGTGGTGGCGTTGGCGCTGGACTGCGCCACCGGCCGGGTCGGCCAAGTCGCCGGGGCCTTCGCGTGAGCGAGCGGGCGCCGCGCCAGATCGTGCCCCGCCAGATCGTGCTGGTCAGCGGCCTGTCGGGCGCCGGCAAATCCTCGATCCTGCGGGCGCTGGAAGATGTCGGGTTCGAGGCGATCGACAACCCGCCGCTGCCGATGATCGAGGAACTGGTGGACCGTCCCGAACCGGGCGCGGCGCGCCGCATCGCGGTGGGCGTGGATGCCCGCTCCCGCGGCTTCGATGCCGGGGCGGTGCTCGCCACCCTTGCCCGGCTGCGCGCCAACCCGGCCCTGCGCCCGGAGCTGCTGTTCGCCTGGGCTGACGAGACCGCGCTGCTGCGCCGCTACACCGAGACGCGCCGCCGCCATCCGCTGGCGCCGGAGGGGCGGGTCAGCGACGGCATCGCCGCCGAGCACGCGCTGACCGCGCTGCTGCATGACGCCGCCGACCTGGTGATCGACACCACCGACCTGCCGCCGCCGGCGCTGCGCCGGCTGATCGAACACCGCTACGGCCCGCAGGCCACCGCCGCCCCCCATGCCGGGCTGGCGGTCACGCTGCTGTCGTTTTCATTCGTCGCCGGGCTGCCCCGCGAGGCCGACATGGTCTTCGATGCACGATTCCTGCGGAACCCGCACTATGTACTGGCCCTGCGGCCGCGCACCGGCCTCGATGCGGCGGTCGGCGCCTATGTGGCGGCCGATCCGGACTTCCCGGCGTTCTTCGCCCGGCTGGTCGATCTGCTCGAGCTGGTCTTGCCGCGCTTCGTCGACGAGGGCAAAAAGTATGCTACGGTTGCGGTCGGATGCACCGGCGGACGGCATCGGTCCGTTCACATCGTCGAGAGGCTCGCCGCAAGGCTGAACGAGGCAGGCTGGCGCGTGACCACCACTCATCGAGAACTCGCCCGCACGGGCGCCGCGGCCGGTCCGCGCGCGCTCTCCGAGCAGGCGCAGGAGGCCTGAGACCTGTCATGATCGGTCTGGTGCTCGTCACGCATGGTCGGCTCGCGGAGGAATTGCGGGCCGCCATGGAGCATGTCGTCGGCTCGCAGCGGAATGTCTGTACCGTCTGCATCGGTCCGGACGACGACATGGAGGGAAGACGGGCCGAAATCCACAGATGCATTGACCAGGTGGACACCGGCGACGGCGTGGTGCTGCTGACCGACATGTTCGGCGGCACGCCGAGCAACCTTGCCATCTCGCAGATGGACGGCCGGAACGTCGAGGTGATTGCCGGCGTCAATCTGCCGATGCTGGTCAAGCTGGCGAAGGTGCGCTCCAACCAGCCGCTCGCCGACGCGGTCGATTGCGCGCAGACCGCCGGTCGCAAATACATCGCCGCCGCCTCCCACGTGCTGCCGCATTGCCGGCTGGCGGAAGACGGGGTGAACGGCGAAGCTTCTCCCTCGGCCGCTGCCGCTGCCGCCGCGCCGGTGGGCGCCGTCAACGGCAGCAAGCTGCGCGGCGCCGCCGGATGAGCGGGGCCGGCGAGGCACCCGGCCAGCCGGCAGCCGCGCCCGTCCTGACCCGCACCGTCACCATCCCCAACCTGCGCGGCCTGCACGCGCGGGCGGCTGCCAAGTTCGTCGCCGTCGCGGAGCGTTTCGGCGCCGCCGTCGAGGTGCTGAAGGACGGGCAATCCGTCTCCGCCCGCTCTATCATGGGCCTGATGATGCTCGGAGCAGGCCAGGGTTCCGCGATCGAACTGCGCGCCGAAGGCTGGGACGCGAAGGAGGCGCTGGAGGCGCTCGCGGCCCTCGTCGAGGCCGGGTTCCATGAGCACGAGTGAGCAGGCGCCGCCTTCGGTCGCGCCGGCGCCGCGCCCGCCGCGCGCCCGCCGCGCGTCCGCCGAGCCGGCACGGGCGGAGCGGCGGCTGGCCGGTATTCCGGTCTGCCCCGGCATTGCCATCGGCCCCGCCTTCGGCGCGGCCGAACCGCCGGCCGAGGTCGAGCGCCGCGTCATCGGCGCCGACGACGTGGCCGCCGAAACCGCGCGGCTCGATGCCGCGATCGCGCAGTCGCGCAAACAGCTTGCGAAGCTGCGCGCCCGTCTCGCCGTGCTGCCGGAGGACAGTCAGGCGGAGATCGCACCGCTGATCGACGCCTATTTGCAGATGCTCGGCGCCTCGCGACTGGTGCGCGGGATGCGGCGGCGGATCGCCGATGCGCTGGTCAGTGCCGAAACCGCGGTCGCCGATGAGGCGGAGGCAATCGCCGGCGCGATCCTCGCACTGCCGTCGGACGACGATCCCGCCGGCCGCCGCCGCAGGGCAGAGGAGGTCCGCGAGATCGCGCGGCGGCTGATCCGCAACCTGACGCGCGCGCCGTTCCGCAGCTTCGCCGGGCTGCCGGAGGGGGCGGTGCTGGTCTGCGAATACCTGCGCCCGGCTGATGCCGCGCTGCTCGACCCGTCGCGGCTCGCCGGCGTGGCGACCGACGAAGGTGGGGCGGAGGGGCATACCGCGATCATGCTGCGCGCGCTCGGCGTGCCGGCGGTGCTGGGCGTGCCAGGGCTGGCGCAGGCGGTGCGGCACGGCGACACCGTGCTCGTGGATGGCGCCGAGGGCAGCGTCGTGGTGAACCCGGCGCCGGCCACGCTGGCCAGCGCGCGGCGCGCGGTGACGGCCTTCGCGCGCGAGCAGCAGAAGCTCGCCCGTCTGCGCCGCCTGCCGGCCGAAACCGCCGACGGCGAGGCGGTGGAGTTGCAGGCCAACCTGGAACTGCCCGCCGAACTGCCCCTGATCGCCCAGTCGGGCGCCGCCGGTATCGGACTGCTGCGCACCGAGTTTCTGTTCATCAACCGCGAAACCCTGCCCGACGAGGCCGCCCAGGTCGATGCTTACCGCGCCATCATCGAGGCGATGGCCGGCGATGCCGTGACCATCCGCGTGCTCGACTGGGGTGGAGAGAAGGACATCGAGTCGCTGCAGAGCGAGGGGCTGGTCTCACCCGCCGCCGACGCCAACCCGGCGCTGGGCCTGCGCGGCATCCGCCTGCTGCTGCGCCAGTCGGCGCTGCTGGAGGTGCAGTTTGCCGCGATCCTGCGCGCGGCGGTTGCCGGGCCGGTGCGGGTGCTGCTGCCGATGGTCACCACGGTCGCCGAGGTGCGCGCCGCCCGCGAGATCTATGAGCGCGTCGCCCGCCGCCTGCGCCGCCGCGGCGAAAAACTGCCCGAGCCGCTGCCGCCGCTCGGCATCATGATCGAGACGCCGGGGGCGGCGCTGTCGGCGGACGCACTGGCGCTGGAGGCGGATTTCTTCTCCATCGGCACCAACGACCTGGCCATGTACACCCTCGCCGTGGATCGCGCCGAGACCGAGGTCTCCCACCTCTACGACCCGCTGCACCCGGCGGTGTTGCGGCTGGTGCAGTTCGCGACCGAGGCGGCGCTGCGGATGCGGATGCCGGTTTCGGTCTGCGGCGAAATGGCCGGCAACCCGCGGCTGGTGCCGCTGCTGCTGGGGCTCGGCCTGCGCAGCTTCAGCATGAACGCCTCGGCGGTGCCGCGGGTGAAGCAGGCGGTGCGCGCCGCCAAGAGCGACGATTGCGTCCGCTTCGCCCGCCGCGTGATGGAGCAGTCCGACCCGACGAGGATTCAGGAACTGGTGCTGGGGACGGCGCCGCCTTGATTACCGCCGCACCACTTCCCCATGCCGCGTCTCGCCCGCCTCGCACAGGTCGGCCAGCGCCGGCGCTACGTCCTCCGGCCGCGCCAGCGTCGCGGCATCCTCGCCGAGCATGGCGGCGGCGCGCAGGCGGGTGGCGACCACGCCGGGGTCGAACAGGTTGACGCGCAGGCGCGTCCGCCGCGTCTCCTCCGCCCAGGTCAGCACCAGGTGCTCCAGCGCCGCCTTGGTCGCGCCGTAAGCGCCCCAGTAGGCGGCCGGGCGGCGCACGATGCCGCTGGTGACGAACACCGCCCGACCGGCCTCGGCGGCGAGCAGCAGCGGCGCGCAGGTGCGGATCAGGTGCAGGCCGGCGGAGAGGTTCACGCCCACCACCTCCGCCCAGTCGCGGTCCTGGATGTGCGGCACCGGCGTCAGCACGCCGAGCGCGCCGGCATTGCCCACCAGGATGTCCAGGCGCCGGAACCGCTCGTACAGGCTGGGGCCGAGCCGGTCCACCGCCGCGCCGTCCATCAGGTCGAGCGGCAGCAGCGTTGCCGCCCCGCCGACGGCGCGGATCGCGTCGTCGGTTTCCTCCAGCCCGCCCTGGGTGCGCGCGGTGATCACCACCCGCGCGCCGCGCCGCGCCAGCTCGATCGCTGCCGCCCGACCGATGCCGCGGCTGGCGCCGGTGACGAGCGCCACCCGTCCGGTGAGCGTGTTCACGCCGAGAAGGCCAGCGTCGCGTCGCCGAGGCCGGCAAAGGCGACGCGCACCGAGGCACCTGCCGGCGCCCAGGTCTTGCCGGTCCAGGAGCCGCAGGTGACGATCTGCCCGGCGCGCAGCCCGCCCGCCCAGTGGCTGCCGTCATTGGCCAGCCATTCGACGAGGCGGATCATGTCGCCGGCCGGATTGCCGGTGCGCTGCATCACGGCGTCGTCGATCGTCTGCGTCACCGTCATGGCGGCGAAGTCCAGCCCCTGCCACGCCGCGACGCCGGGGCCGTGGACGAAGCCGCCATGCATCATCGAATCGGCGAGGTTGCTCCACGGATCGACCGCATCGGGGTCGCGATAGGCCGATTCCAGCACCTCGATCGCCGGGTGCGCGGTGGCCAGCGCCGCCATTACCTCGGCGCGCGTGTAGGGTGCCGCGCGCGGCGGCAGGTCGCGGGCGAGGCGGAAGGCCACTTCCGCCTCGATACCGCGCATTCGCCCGCGCGGCAGCCGCGCAGGGCTGCCATGCAGGCCGGACTGGGGCATCGGGGCGCAGAAGAACTGTTTGTCGGCGCCGAGCAGCCCAACCTTCCAGCCGCCGATGTCAGCGCCGGCCGCCGCGATATGCTGGATTGCGTGAGCGGCGGCGAGGTTGGCCGGCCGCAGCGCCTCAGGCAGGGCCGCGAGCAGCGGTCCGGTGCCCTGTCGTGCGGCGCGCAGCAGTGCCGCCACCTGTTCGATCGCCTCCGCCATCAACCCGCTCCCCTTGCAGCGGGCGCCGTTCTCCGCCGCACTTCGTGCAGGTGCAAGAGGCTGGACGGCGTCGCTGCGAGGGTGGAAGTTTATGTTGCACCGCACAGGAGCGCGCGCATGTTCGACGGCCTCAGCTTCGAGGACCTCAAGCCCGGCGACACCGCCAGCACCGGGAAGACCATCACCGAGGCGGATATCCTGATGTTCTCGGCGGTCAGTACGGACACCAACCCGGTGCATATCCACGCCGAGGCGGCGGCTGGCACGATCTTCAAGGAACGGATCGCCCACGGGATGCTGTCGGCGGGCCTGATCAGCGCGGTGCTGGGCACCAAGCTGCCCGGCCCCGGCACCGTCTATCTGAGCCAGACGCTGCGCTTCCGGGCGCCGGTCAGGATCGGCGATACGGTGACCGCGACGGTCGAGGTGACGGCGCTGGATCCCGTGCGCAAGCGGGCGACGTTGCGCACCGTCTGCACCGTCGCCGGCAAGCCGGTGATCGAGGGCGAGGCGGTGGTGATCCCGCCCTCCCGCGCCGCCGCCGCCGCCGCCTGACGATGCGCGTGCTGCGGGACTGGCGCGGCCTGCCCGACGCCGCCCGTGGCGGCACCGTGGCGCTGGGCAATTTCGACGGCGTGCATCTTGGCCACGCCCATGTTCTGCGCACCGCCCATGCCGCCCGCCCCGACGCCCCGCGCGCGGTGCTGACTTTCGAGCCGCATCCGCGCGAGTTCTTTCGCCCCGACGACCCGCCGTTCCGCCTGACGCTGTCGGGCGAGAGGGCAGCGGCGCTGGCCGCGCTCGGGGTAGATCTGCTCTATGAGCTGCCCTTCGATGCCGCCTTCAGCGAGATCACGGCGGCCCGCTTCGTCTCCGAGGTGCTGCACGACGGCATCAGCGCCAAGCACCTGGTCTGCGGCCCTGACTTCGCGTTCGGCCATCGCCGGGGCGGCGACGTGGCCTTCCTGGCCGCGCGCGCCGAGGCGCTGGGCATCGGCCTGACCGTGGCCACGCCGTTCGGCGACGCCAGCGGCCCGATCTCCTCCAGCACGATCCGCCGCGTGCTCCAGGACGGCTATCCCGAGCGCGCCACCGCCCTGCTCGGCCGGCCATGGTCGATCGTGGGCACGGTCGCGCACGGCGACGCGCGCGGGCGCACCATCGGTTTCCCCACCGCCAACATCCCGTTGGGCCGGCACCTGGAGCCGGCGCGCGGGGTCTATGCGGTGACCGCGCGGTTGCCGGACGGATCGGTGCGCAGCGGGGTCGCCAATATCGGCCGCCGCCCGACCGTCAGCGCGGGCACCGAGAGCCGGCTGGAAGTGCATCTGTTCGACTTCGCCGCCGATCTCTATGGCGCCGAGCTGGCCGTCGCCCTGCACGCCTTTCTGCGGCCCGAGCGGCGCTTCGCGGGGCTGGAGGCGCTGCGCGCGCAGATCGCGCAGGACGCCGCCGCCGCCCGCGACCTGCTTGACCGCCTGCCACGCGGCTCCCCATAGAGGCGCGCATGAGCGAGCGGACCGACTATCGCGACACGGTGTTCCTGCCGACCACCGGCTTTCCCATGCGCGGCGAGCTGCCCAGGCGCGAGCCGGAGCTGCTGGCGCGCTGGCGCGGGATGGAGCTGTTCAGGCGGCTGCGCGAGCAGTCGCGCGGGCGGCCGAAATTCATCCTGCATGACGGCCCGCCCTACGCCAACGGGCACCTGCATATCGGCACCGCCCTCAACAAGATCCTCAAGGACGTGGTCAACCGTGCCCGCCAGATGGCCGGCTACGACGCCGAGTACGTCCCCGGCTGGGACTGCCACGGCCTGCCGATCGAGTGGCGCATCGAGGAGGAGTACCGCAAATCCGGCCGCGACAAGGACGCCGTGCCGGTGCTGCAGTTCCGCGCCGAGTGCCGCGCCTACGCGCAGCACTGGATGGGCGTGCAGTCGCTGGAATTCCAGCGCCTCGGCGTGCTCGGCGACTGGGAGCATCGCTACGCCACGATGGATTTGCCGTCGGAAGCCGCCATCGCCAACGAGATCGGAAAATTCCTGCTCAACGGCGCGCTGTATCGCGGGCTGCGGCCGGTGATGTGGTCGCCGGTGGAAAAGACCGCGCTGGCGGAAGCGGAAATCGAATACCACGACCACACCAGCACGGCGATCTTTGTTCGGTTCCCGGTGGTCAGTGCGCCGGACCCCGATCTCGTCGGCGCCTCGGTGGTGATCTGGACGACGACGGCCTGGACGATTCCCGGCAACCGCGCCGTCGCCTGCGGCGATGCCATCGACTACGCCGTGGTGCGCATCGATCAGGCGGACGCGGGCAGCCGCGCGCGTCCGGGCGAGATCGTGCTCGTGGCACTCGCGCTGCTGCCGCAGTTCTGCGTGGCGGCGGGAGTGGCCACGCACCACGTCCTGCGCGTCGAAAAAGGCGCTGATCTGGTCGGCATGGTCTGCGCGCATCCGCTGCGGGGCTGCGGCTATGACTTCGACGTGCCGATGCTGCCGGGCGAGCACGTGACCACCGAGGCCGGCACCGGATTCGTTCACACCGCCCCCGGTCACGGCGAGGAGGATTTTTCGCTCGGCCAGGCGCACAACTTGGAGGTTCCTGACACAGTCGGGCCGGACGGCACGTTCAATGCCTGGGTGCCGCTGTTCGCCGGCCTGCACGTGTACAAAGCGGCGGAGCCGGTCTGCGCGGCGCTGGATGCGGAAAGAATGCTGCTGGCGCGCGGCCAGATCACGCATTCCTATCCGCATTCCTGGCGCTCGAAGGCGCCGCTGATCTTCCGCGCCACGCCGCAATGGTTCATCCGCATGGACGGGCCGGAGAAGATCCGCGAGCGAGCCTTGCAGGCGATTGCCGACACCGATTTTGTCCCCGATGCCGGCCGCAACCGCATCGGCGCGATGGTTGCCGCGCGGCCGGACTGGTGCGTCTCCCGCCAACGCGCCTGGGGCGTGCCGATCGCGGTGTTCGTGCATCGCGCCAGCGGCGAGCCGCTGCGCGATCCCGCAGTGATGGAGCGTATCGTTGCCGCGTTCCGCGAGGAGGGCGCGGATGCCTGGTACACCTCCCCGCCCGAACGCTTCCTCGGCCCCGGCCGCAATCCCGACGACTACGAGCAGGTGCGCGACATCGTCGATGTATGGTTCGAGAGCGGTTCGACCCATGCCTTCGTGCTTGAGGATCGCGGGATGCCCTGGCCGGCGGACCTGTATCTGGAAGGTTCCGACCAGCATCGCGGTTGGTTCCATTCTTCATTGCTGGAATCCGTGGGCACGCGCGGGCGCGCCCCGTTCAAGGCGGTGCTGACGCACGGCTTCACGATGGACGAGCAGGGCCGCAAGATGTCCAAGTCGCTCGGCAACGTCGTGGCACCCCAGGAGGTCGAGAAGCAATACGGCGCCGACATCCTGCGGCTGTGGGTGATGAATACCGATGTCACCGAGGACCAGCGCATCGGCCCGGAAATCCTCAAGCAGCAGGCGGAGCTTTACCGCCGCCTGCGCAATACGCTGCGCTGGCTGCTCGGCGGGCTGGCCGGCTTCGCGCCGTCCGAGACGCTGCCCGAGGCGGAGATGCCGGAGCTGGAACGCTGGGTGCTCCACCGGCTTGGCGAGTTCGACGCGCAGATCAGGGCGGCCGTCGAGACGCATGACTGGACCGGCGTCTATCCGGCGCTGCACGCGTTCTGCGCCGCCGACCTTTCGGCATTCTACTTCGATGTGCGCAAGGACGCGCTCTATTGCGACCGGCCCGACAGCGTACGGCGCCGCGCGGTGCGCACGGTGCTGGATCATCTGCACCGCTGCCTGACGACGTGGCTCGCGCCGGTGCTGGCCTTCACCGCCGACGAGGCATGGATCGCCCGCTTTGGCGAGGATGCGTGCGTGCATCTGCAGGATTTCCCCGAGGTGCCGGACCGCTGGCAGGACGAGGCGCTGGCGCTGCGCTGGGCGACGATCCGCGACATCCGCCGCGTCATCACTGCCTGCCTGGAGCGTGCGCGCGCCGATGGCGCGATCGGTGCCTCATTGCAGGCCGCCGTGGTGCTGCACCTGCCGGCGGAGCACGCCGCGCTTCTGTCGGCGGCGGAATGGGCGGAGCTGGCGATCGTGTCGGAGCTGACGGTGTCCACCGCGCCGCCGCCGCCGGACGCATTCCGCCACCCCGACATGACCGGCGTGGCCGTCGCCTTCGCGCGGGCCGGCGGCGAGAAATGCGCCCGCTGCTGGCGCGTGCTGCCGGAGGTCGGGCAGGTTGCCGCGCATCCGGCGCTGTGCCTGCGCTGTGCGGACGCGGTCGAGTCGGGGCTGGTGTGCCGGGCAGCGGCGTGACGCGGGGCGAGGGTTCGTGACCCGCAACGGCCTCACGCTGCTCGGCATCGCCTCCGGTGCCGTGGTCCTTGCGGCGGATCAGGCAAGCAAGTGGTGGGTGCTGCACGGGCTCGATCTTCCGGCGCTGGGCAGCGTGCGGCTGCTGCCTGTGCTGAACCTGACGATGGTGTGGAACCGTGGCGTCACCTTCGGCTTGCTGAATTCCGCCGCACCGTGGTCGGCGCCGCTGCTGGTCGCGGGCGCGCTGGTCATCGTGGCGCTGCTCGGCCTGTGGCTGCGGCGGGCGGAGCGGCGCATGGTCGCCCTGTCGCTCGGCGCCATCGCCGGCGGCGCGGTCGGCAACGTCATCGACCGGCTGCGCTTCGGCGCGGTGGTGGATTTCATTCATGCCCACGCCTTCGGCTGGTCCTGGTACGTCTTCAACATCGCCGACGCCGCGATCGTCTGCGGCGTCGCCGCGCTGATCGTGGACGGCATGCGTCGCCACGATGGCCGCCTTGCGGGCGCCGGGGACCGGGTCTAATAACCGCCACCATGCGGAATGCGCATCTTTCCCTGATCGCCTTGACCGGCTGCGCGCTGGCGGTCACCGCCTGCGGGCGGGAGGACCTGCAACGCAATTTCGGCCTGATCCGCGAGGCGCCCGACGAGTTCGTGGTGACGACGCAGCCGCCGCTGTCGGTGCCGCCTGATTTCACGCTGCGCCCGCCGGCGCCGGGGGCGCCGCGCCCACAGCAACAGACCGCGACCGCCGCCGCCGAGTCGGCGCTGGTGCCGCAGGCGGCGCTGACCCAGCCCGCCTCGTCGCCGACCGGCGCCGGCAGCCCCGGTCAGGAAGCCCTGATCGCCGCGGCCGGGCCGCCCGCGCCCCCCAACATCCGCCGCGAGGTCGATGCCGAGGCGGCGAAGGAGGCAAGCGATACCTCGCTCACCGACCGGCTGATGTTCTGGAAGTCGCCGCCGCCGCCGGGCGTCGTCGTCGATCCGCAGAAGGAAGCCGAGCGCCTGCGCGAGAACGCTGCCCTCGGCCGCAGCCCGGAGACGGGCGACACGCCGGTGGTGAAGAGCAAGCCGAAGACGATCTTCGACGCGCTGTTCTGATCGCGACCGCGCCTAGGGCCGCACCGGCGCGACCGAGGCGGCGCGGCGGAGCATGTCGCGCCCCTCGTGCCATTGCCAGACGAGCAGGCCGGGGACGCCCACCAGCAGTTCGCGCGCGCGCTTGACCATCGACAGCGCCACCGCCGCATCGGGCGGCAGGCCGACCAGGCCGCCGGCCAACACGAACCCGCCTTCCTGTACGCCGAGCGCGCCGGGCACCGCGAAGCCGGCGCTGCGCGCCGCCATGCCGAGACTCTCGATCACCAGCGCGGCCAGCACGCCGGTGCGCGCGTCCATCGCCAGCAGCGCGAGCCACGTCTCCGCGACCCCCAGGCCCCAGGCCAACAGATGCAGCGCCGCCGCGGCGGCGAGTGCGGCCGGATCGCGATGGCGGCGCATCAGTTCGGCATGGAGCCCGTGCAGCATCCCCGCCGGCAGGGCGGGGACCAGCCGGCGCGCGCGTTGCAGCAGCGCCTCCAGCAGCCGCAGCAGGCCAGCGCGCTGCGCCAGCAGGAAGCCGCAGGAGGCACAGGCCATCAGCAGCACCGCGCCGACGATCCAGGGCTGCCACGCGCCGCGTCCGGTCAGTGCGACGAGCGCCGCGATGCCGGCCAGGGTGAACAGCAGCTGCGTCACCGACTCGATGCTGATATCGAGCGTTGCGGCGGCGGCTGCCGGACCGGCCGCACGCCCGCGCTGCGCGAGCAATCGCACGCCCACCAGCGTGCCGCCGAGCTGTGCAACGGGGAGCAGCGAATTGATCGATTCGCGAATCCAGCGTATCGCGAACCACGCGCGCAGGCGCGGCACTCCGCCGCCGCTGATGCGCCGCCAGGCCACCGCGGAGAGCCAGAGCTGGCCGGCATGAATGGCAACACAGGCCGGAATTGCCCAGCCGGCACTCAGCACGTTCAGCCCGACCGAGCGCGCGCCGATCCAGCCGACCAAGGTTACGGCAACGGCACCGCCGAGGCCGATCAGGAACACGCCGGCGCGAGGGAGGGTCATGCGGCAGCCCTAGGACCCCGCCAGGGTAACAAAGTCAAGTCTGCATCACGGGGTCAGCCCGCCGATCCCGCCCCACACGCCGAGCGCGCAGGTGAGCGCGCACACGACGACGACGAGACGCAGATACGCCCCGCGCAGCCGCACCGATGGCGGCAGCGCGCGGACCGCCAGCAGCACCAGGAACCCGAGTACCAGCGGCAGCAGCAGAGCGTTCATCACCTGCACGCCGACATTGAGCGACACGAGATCGGGGACGATGCCGACCAGCAGCGCGCCGCCGGCAACACAGAGCGCATAGACGCCATAGAACCAGCGCGCCTCGAACGGATGGTATTCGAGCGAGCGGCGGTAGCCCGCCACCTCGCCCAGTCCCCAGGCGAGCGCGAGTGAGGCGACGATCGCCGCCACCAGTCCCGCCCCCAGCACGCCGGCGGCGAACACGATGCGCCCGAGGTCGGGGCCGAGAAACGGCGTCAGCGCGCGGCTGAGATCGCCGACACTGTTCAGCGTCGTCTGTGGCCCGCCGGTGCCGATCGTTGCCGCCGCGGCGACCAGCACGGCAGCCATGACGAGTTGCGTCACCAGCGCGCCGATCGCGGTGTCCCAGCGCGCGGCGGCGAAGTGCTCGGGGCGCAGGCGTTTGTCGGCGATCGCCGATTGCTGATAGAACACCATCCACGGCATGATGACCGCGCCGATATTGGCGGCGATCAGATAGACGTAGTCCGGATCGCGCAGCTTCAGATCCAGCGCCTGCGCCGCCAGGGTGGCGGGATCGGGCCGGGCCGCCAGGGCGATGCCGAAGAACGCAAGCTCGAACGCGCCGATCAGGATCGCGGCGCGCTCGACCCGCCGGTAGGAGCCGGTGATCACGATGGCCAGCAGCGCCGTGGCCGCGAGCGGCAGCGTCACCTGCCGCGGCACGCCGAACAGCTCGCCCACCCCGGCGACGCCGGAGAACTCCGTCAGCAGCGCCCCCGCCGTCGCCACCGCCAGCCCGGCCGCCGACACCCACGCCCAGCCCGGCCCGAAGGTGTCGCGGATCAGTTCGCCATGGCCGCGGCCGGTGAAGATGCCGAGCCGCACCGTCAGCTCCTGCACCACATAGAGGATCGGCACGAGCAGGAATTGCAGCAGCAGCAGCCGATAGCCCCACTGCACCCCGCTCTGCCCGGCGGTGATGATGCTGCCGACATCGGTGTCGGCCAGCATGACGACGAGGCCGGGGCCGAACACGGCGAGGAATTGCAGCCGGGCGCGGCCGGCGACCTGTTGGGACATGCGGGGCCTAATTGCGAGTGAGTTGCATTCGCGGCATAGGCCGACGCCGCGCGGCTTGTCAAACCCCGATCCGCGCATGAGAAAGGCGCCCCGATGCCAGCGGACCCGCCCATGCCCGAACTGCGCCTGCACAACAGCCTGACCCGCCGGCGCGAGCCCTTCGTGCCGCTCGATCCGGGGCATGTGCGCGTCTACGTCTGCGGGCCGACGGTCTATGACCTCGCGCATCTGGGCAACGCGCGGCCGGTGGTGGTGTTCGACGTGCTGGTGCGGCTGCTGCGCCGGCTCTATCCGCGCGTCACCTATGTCCGCAACATCACCGACGTGGACGACAAGATCAACGCGCGCGCCGCCGAATCCGGCGAGCCGATCGCCGCCATCACCGCGCGCACCACGGCGGATTTCCACGCCGACATGGCCGCGCTCGGCGCCCTGCCGCCGGATGTCGAGCCGCGCGCGACGCAGCATATCCCCGAGATGATCGCGCTCATCGAGCGGCTGATCGCCGGCGGTCACGCCTATGTCGCTCAAGGCCACGTGCTGTTCGCGGTCGCGAGTTTTCCCGATTACGGCCATCTCTCGGGCCGCTCGCCGGAGGAATTGCTGGCCGGGGCGCGCGTCGATGTCGCGCCGTACAAGCGCGATCCCGGCGATTTCGTGCTCTGGAAGCCGTCACCGCCGGACCTGCCCGGCTGGGACAGTCCGTGGGGCCGCGGACGGCCGGGCTGGCACATCGAATGCAGCGCGATGTCGTGGCGCTACCTGGGCGAGAATTTCGACATCCACGGCGGCGGGCAGGACCTGCTGTTCCCGCACCATGAGAACGAACGCGCGCAGTCCTGCTGCGCGTTTCCGCACAGCAGCTTCGCCCGCACCTGGATGCACAACGGCATGCTGCTGATCAACGGCGAGAAGATGTCGAAATCGCTCGGCAACTTCCTCACCGTGCGCGACGCGCTGCAACGCGCGCCGGGCGAAGCGGTGCGGCTCGCATTGCTGCGCACGCATTACCGGGCCACGCTGGACTTTTCCGACACGCTGCTCGCCGATGCGCGCAAAGACCTCGATCGCTGGTACCGCGCGCTGGACCGCGCGCCCGCGGCCGCGGATGACGTGCCGGGCGCGGTGATGGAGGCGCTGTGCGACGATCTCAACACGCCGTTCGCCATCGCCGAGATGCACCGGCTGGCCGACGCGGCGCTGGCCGGCGATGCGTCCGCGGGCGCCGGCCTGCGCGCGGCCGGCGCGCTGCTCGGCGTGCTGGGGCAGACGCCGCAGGCGTGGTTTCACGGCGGCGCCGATGCGGGGGCGATCGAGGCCGCGATCGCGGCGCGGCTGGCAGCGCGCAAGGCGCGCGACTTCGCCCGCGCCGATGCGATCCGTGCCGAACTGGCGGCGCAGGGCGTGCTGCTGGAGGACGGGCCGGGCGGCACGACGTGGCGCCGGGCCTGACGACATGACCGGCCGCGACGGCGGCGCGAGCCTCGTGCCCGATCCGGCCAGTCCGGTCGTGATCCTGGTGCGTCCGCAACTCGCGGAAAACATCGGTACCGCGGCGCGCGCGATGGCCAATGGCGGGCTGTTCCATCTGCGACTGGTTGCCCCGCGCGACGGCTGGCCGGCCGAGAAGGCGTGGCGCGCCAGTTCCGGCGCCGATGCGATCCTGGATGCCGCGACGCTGCACCCGACCGTCGCCGACGCGGTGGCCGACCTGCATCGCGTCTTCGCCACCTGCCCGCGCCCGCGCCACATCGTCAAGCCCGTGCTGACCGCGCGGGGTGCTGCCGCCGAGTTGCGCGAAATCGCCGCGCGCGGCCTGCGCGCCGGGGTGCTGTTCGGGCCGGAGCGGGCGGGGCTCGACAACGACGACATGGCGCAGGCCGACGCGCTGGTGCGCTTTCCGCTCAATCCCGCCTTCATGAGTCTCAATCTGGCGCAGGCGGTCCTGGTGGTCGCCTATGAATGGTGGCTCGCCGCCGACGAAACCGCGCCGCGCGCGCTGATGACCAACGAGACGCACGTCGCCACCAAGGCCGAGCTGGAAAATTTCCTTTCGCATCTGGTCGATGAACTCGACGCCTGCGGCTTCCTGCGCAACGCCCCGAAGCGGCCGGGCATGGTGCGCAACATCCGCCACCTCTTCGAGCGCGGCGAAGTCACCGAGCAGGAGTTGCGCACGCTGCACGGCATCGTGACGGAACTGGCGCGCGGCCGGCGCATGCGCGGGCGCGACGAGCCGGAGCGGTGAGCGACCCCGCCCTGCGCCGGCACCGGTTGACGCGGCGGGGAAACCGGCGTCTCGGTAGCGCCGATCTGGCCAGGAGGTCCGCGCATGAAGCGCCTTGACGAGAAACTCGCCCGCATCCGCACCGGCGCCTATCGCCGCCGCGACTTCATCATCGCCGATGCCAAGGATCCCGACATGGGGCCGAGCCTCGCCGCCTGCGGGCCGAACCGCGCGCCGGACGGCACCTGGACACGCTATCGCACGCGCGCCGAGTTCCTCGACCAGATCCGCGGCATCGTGCGCCAGGACGTGCTGGACGTGATGCTGGCCTCGCTGTCCAATCTGGAAGTGCTGATCGGCGAGGGCGTGTTCCGTGACAGCGCCATTGTCCCGGCGATCCGCGCCAACGACACCACCGACATCTGGATGGTGCGCGGCGGCCGCTACAACCAGCGCCCCTCGCGGCCGTTCCGCTCCGCCTCGCTGGCCCGCGCGCGCGAGATCGGCATCGACCTCGGCCTCTACTCCGTCACGTTCAACAACGATCTCGACGCCGACGTGGCCTCATTGGAGGCGTTCGCGGCGTTCCGCGCCGATGCCGCTTCAGCCGGGTTCCGCTATTTCCTCGAAGTGTTCAACCCGAACGTGGAGACCGGCATCGCGCCGGACATGGTGGGGCACTACGTCAACGATTGCATCGTCCGCTGCCTCGCCGGCGTCGCCGCCGCCGACCGGCCGCAATTCCTGAAAATCGCCTATAACGGGCCGAAGGCGCTGGAGGAGCTGGCCGGGTTCGACCCCGGACTCGTCGTCGGCGTGCTCGGCGGCGGCGCCGGCACCACGCGCGACACGTTCGAGTTGCTGGCGCAGGCGGAACGCTTCGGCGCGCGCGTCGCGCTGTTCGGCCGCAAGATCAACCTCGCCGAGTCGCCGCTGGCCATCGTGGCGCTGATGCGCGAGGTGGCGAGCGGCGATGTCAGGCCGGCCGAGGCGGTACGCGCCTATCACGGCACGCTGCAACGCGAGGGCATCACGCCCGCGCGCAAGCTCGACGACGACCTTGCGATCACCGAGCGCGTGTTGCGCGACGCCGCGACGGACTGAGTCATGCCGGGCGGCGCGCGGGGCTTCGTCACCGGCGGAACGTGGTGCGTCGATCGTAACAAGCTTGTCGAATACTGGCCGGGCGAGGACGGGCTGGTGCGCATTCTCGCCGTCGAGCAGCGCGGCGGCGGCTCGGCGTGCAACTTCGCCGTCGATATCCGCCATCTCGATCCGACCATGCCGGTCGCGACGATGGGGCTGGTCGGCGATGATGCCGACGGGCATTTCCTGCTCGCCGAAGCCGACGCGGCGGGAATCGAGCGCAGTCAGTTGCGGCTGACCGCCGAGGCGCCGACGCAGTACACCGACGCGTTCGGCTCGCAGCGCAGCGGGCGGCGCACGCATCTGTATTTCGAAGGGACCGCGGCGCTGCTGACGCCGGACGTGTTCGATTTCTCGAACGTCTCAGGCGGCATCTTCCATCTTGGTCTGCCCGGCATCCATGCGCGGATGGACACGCCCTGGGGCGATGTCCCGAACGGCTGGGTCGCCACCTTGCGCGCGGCGCGCGAGGCCGGCTTTCTGACCAGCCTGGAACTGGCGAGCGTGGCGCCCGAGCGGATCGCCGCGCTGGTGCGCCCGTGCCTGCCGCATCTGGACTTCCTGGTTGTCAACGACACGGAGATCGGCGCGCTCGCCGGTATCGCCACGCTGCGCGACGGACGCACCGATGCGGATGCCTGCGCCCGCGCGGTGCAGGAGGTGGCGTCGCGCGGTCCGATGCGCCTGGTGGCGGCGCATTTCCCGACCGGCGCGATCGCGGTGACGCGCGCGGGGCGGCTGCTGCGCCAGCCGTCGCTGCGTGTCCCGCCGGACGCGGTCGCGGGCGCCAACGGCGCCGGCGACGCCTTCGCCGCCGGCACGCTCTACGGGCTGCACGAGGGCTGGGAGGAGGCCGAGGCCCTCGCCCTCGGCCGCGCCGCCGCCGCCGCCTCGCTGCGCAGCGTCACCACCACCGACAGCGTCGAGAAATGGCAGGACTGCCTGCGACTGGCCGCGCAATGGGGCGTGCGGGAGGGGTTCGACTGACGCGGCGTTTCGGTGCGACACTCCCCGCGCTCGCAGGAGCACGACCCAGGGAGGACCGAGCATGACCCTCGTCAGGCACAGCATCGACACGGCGACCGCCGAACGCGCCATCGCCGCCGCGGCCCAGCACGCGGCCGCCGCCGGGCTGCGCATGTGCATCGCCGTGGTGGACGACAGCGGCGATCTCAAGGCGTTCCGGCGCATGGATGGCGCGCCGAAGCTGTCGATCCAGATTTCGCAGGACAAGGCGTACACCGCCACCAGCTTCGGCATTCCGACCCATGCCTGGTACGACTTCATCAAGGACGACCCGCCGCTGCTGCACGGCATCACTCACACGCCGCGGCTGGTCATCTTCGGCGGCGGCTTCCCGATCAAGCTGGACGGCGAGGTGGTCGGCGCGATCGGCGTCAGCGGCGGCCACTACAGTCAGGACATGGAGTGCGCGCGCGCCGGCCTGGCGGCGATCGGCGCGGCCGAGGCATAGCCGGGCTGGCGCGGCCGGCCTGCCGTCGCCCGGACAGGCCGCGTCCAGGACACGCGGCCGTCCCCGGCCGGCTGCATCCGCCAGCCGAGTGCCTGTGCCTGGACCAGCAAGCGGCGATACACCAGGTCGCGCACCGGCCCGGCGGTGACCAGCGGCGCGCAGCCGCGCGCGGTCCAGACGCCGCTCGCGAACGCGGGGTGCGCCGCCACGACCGCGCCGCCATTGGCAAAGGCGCCGCGGTTGCCGGTGTCGAGATAGCTTTCGCAGGCCAGCCCCTCGGCCAGCAGCACGTCATGCTCTGCCAGTTCGACGTGCCAGTACGTCACCCGCGCCGCCGCGACCTGCCTCAGCGTCGCGTCGTTGAGCAGGTAGCGCACCGGGATCAGTACGCCGTCCACGAACACCGCGTGATCGGGCGACAGATGCAGGGTCCGCGTGGGCTGCCCGAGGCCAAAGGCGTGCGCAGCGATGCGCACCGGCAGCACGTCCTGCGGGCGCGGATGGCGTCGGCAATCCACCATGCGATGACCGAGCCACACCACCGGTTGCATCCCGCCGCCGCGCGTGCGCACGCCATCGCCGACGCGCAACGTCTCCACCGCGACCGCCCCGCGATCGGTTGCGATGCGCGTGCCCTCGGCGAAGCAGGCGGCGGCTGCCGGCACGTTGCCGATCAGGAGGTTGCCGCCCGCGGTGCTGGCGAAGGACGCGAGCGCGCTCGCCGTCGCGCCGGGCAGGTCGATCGTCACGTTGCCCTTGGCCCCGTCGAGCGTCAGCGCACCGTTCTGGAAACTGTGCCCGGTCGCCGTGAAGTTCTCGACGATCAGGCCGTCGGCGGTGGTGAAGTTCTGCACCCCGCCGACCGGCGCGGTGCTGGCCGCGAATTCCAGCACCCCGGCCTCGAACCCGACCGCGCCGGCGCCCGCCGCGCCGGTATGCGCGAGGTCGAGCGTGCCGGACTGGATGGTGATGCCGCCGACGAAGCTGTTCTTCGCGGCCAGCTTCACCGTGCCCGGGCCATTGACGATCAGCGCGCCGGCGCCGCCGCTCGACCCCTTGCCGCCGGAGCCGGACTGATCGGCGATGCCCCCCGCCACGTCCAGCGTCTGCCCGCCCGGCGCGGCGAGAGCGATCGTTTCGTTGCCCTGCAGGAAGATGCCCGAGCCATAGGCGCCGCCGTTCTGTGCCCCGCTGCCGCCGGTGACGGTGCCGGCGGCCAGCAGTCCGCCATCGACCGTCAGCATGCCGCCCTGGGCGATGAAGATGTCGCCGCCCGCGCCAAGTCCGCCGCCGCCCGCGCCGCCAATGCTCCCGCCGGCCCCGCCGCCGCCGCCGAAGCCGCCCAGATTGCCGTGTCCCCCGGTACCTGCCGGCCCGGTGGCGCCGTTCGCGCCGTTGCGACCGGCAGTCTCGAACGGCAATCCGCCGAGCGTGGCAGGGGCTCCTTGGCCAGCCGCGCCGCCGGGGTCACCCATGCCACCCGGGCCACCACCACCTCCGCCGCCGCCAAACCCGCCGCCACCGCCGGTTCCGCCTTTGCCGCCGCCACCGCCCGGGCCGCCATCGCCGCCGGCGCCTCCGACCGGCAGGCTGTTGACGGTGCCGGCATTACCCACCCCGCCGTCGAAACCGTTTCCGCCGAGGCCGCCGCGCCCTCCCCTGCCGCCCCCGCCACCTCCACCGCCGAAGCCGCCGAGAGCCCCGTTGCCGCCGGCGCCGCCGGCACCGCCACCGCCGCCACTGCCACCGTTTCCGCCGTTGATCAGAACCTCATACATGCTGGTGGTCGTTGCGGTGCCCGGGCGGCCACCATCCCCGGCCATGCCGCCACCGCCGCCACCACCGCCACCACCGCCGCCGCCGTCGAAACCGCCCGGTCCGCCGGCCGCGCCGTTCCCACCAGCGCCGCCATTGGCGCCGGCGACGCCGTTCACGCCAATCTTCGGCTGCTGCACTGCCGGGACGTTCGTGTAATTGTAGCCATTACCGCCTTGCCCACCGGCGCCGCCCGCACCGCCCGCACCACCATGGCCGCCGGTGCCGCCGGCACCCCCCTGGCCCCCGTTGCCGCCGTTGCCGCCGCTAAAGCCAGGCTTGTGGCTGGCCGTGCCATGCCCGCCCTCACCGCCGTCGCCGCCCGCACCGCCGTCGCCTCCGGCCTGGCCGAAGCCGCCGCCCCCCGCAGGCCCGCCGCTGCCGCCAGGCCCGCCATCGGCCGCGACGTTGGTGCCAGTCGCTGGGACCCCTGCCCCTTTCGGGCCAGCGGCGCCGTTCGTTCCCGCCAGCCCCAGCGCCGGCACGAACACGCTCCCATCGCCGCCATGGCCGCCGCCGCCGCCGGGTCCGCCGGCGCCACCTTTGGCGGCATCGGTCCTGAACGTGACATTCGTGATGGCGACGTCGGCACTCGGGCCAACGAACAGCCCACCGCCCAGCCCGGCGCCGCCGCCGCCCGAATTGCTCCCGGAATGGCCTTTCGCAACCGTGTCCTCGATCGTCAGGTCGGCGATCGACACCTTGCCCGCGATCACCGCAAGGCCGCTGCCGGTGCCGCCGCCGTTCAGGGTGAAGCCGTTGCCCTCGATCGCGACCGACACCCCAGCCGCGAGATTCAGCGCGTAGAGATCCAGCGTGGAGGACGCGGCTTGCGTCAGGTCGGCGGTGATGTCGATCGTGTAGGAGCCTGCGGTCGCGGTCGAGTCGAGCGTCTCGATCGCGGTGTTCAGATCGGCTTGGCTGGTCACACCGAACGTCGTCGGTATCGGCATGGCGACGATCTCCGGGAACGATCGGCAAACTGTAGTTGTCACGATAGCGGAAACACAACGGAAAATCCGCTTGCCCAGGCGGCGCGATTCGTGGTTTTGTTCCGCTTGTGTTCTCCTTCCCTCGCACCCCGCCCGAGCGGTTCGCCGCCATCATCGACCTGCTGTGCCGGATGGTGGCCGCGCGCATCGCCGGGGGCCGGCTGGCCGGGCCGCTGATCATCCTGATCTGGCGGCGACTGAACCGGATGGGCGTCCGCTTCGCCGCCCTCGCCGCCCGGCACGACGCCGGCACCTTGCGCCCGCCCCGCCTGCGCCCACGCGCTCCCCGCCCGGCGCGGCCGCGGCCGCCCGACCCGCTGCCGCGCGGCAAGGCGTGGCTGATCCGGCTGGTGCCGGAGGCGGCGGGCGGTGCCTCGCAGTTGCAGCACCTGCTCGCCGATGCCGAGATGGTCGCCCTGATCGCCGCCGCGCCGCAGGCGGGTCGCATCCTGCGCCCGCTCTGCCGGATGCTGGGGCTGCGACCACCCGCCGTGCTGGCGCTGCCGCCGCGTCCGCCCAGGCCGCCGGCCGCTCCGCCGCCGGCACCGCACCCCCCAGCGCCGCCGCGGCGACCACACCGCCCCGCGCCGATCGCGCAGCCCGCGCCCTGTGTCTGCGGGCCGCCTCCCGTGCCGGCCTGACCGCGCGGCACCTGCGTGTGCCTTGAGTGTTCCAGATAAGGAACAAATATCGTGTGGATTGCGGAAGGAGATCGCGCCTAGCCTCACCCCCATGTCAGCCGACCTGACCGCCCCGACGCTCGACGCCGCCATCGTCCGCTACCAGGCCGGCGCCTATGCCGAGGCTGCCGACGCCTTCGCCGTGCTCCGCGCCGCCGCGCCGGACGACGCCACGCTGCTGCGCCTGCACGGCCTCGCGCTCACCCGCGCCGGCCGCGCCGCCGAGGCGCTGCCGCTGCTCGCCCGCGCGCGGAGGCTCGATTTCGCCCAGCCGCTCACACATCTGCATTACGGCATCGCGTTGCTCGCAGCCGGCCGCCCCGCCCGCGCCGCCGCCGCGTTCCGCCGGGCCGCCATGCTGGCGCCCGAGAGCGCCGCGCCCTGGGTCAATTTTTCCGCGGCCCTGGTGGCACTGAACCGGCCGCAGGCGGCGCGGGCGGCGGCGCGGCGGGCGCTGGCGCGCGCGCCGGGCGATGCCGATGCGCTCCACGCGCTGGGCCGGGCCGAGGCCGCCTGCGCCAACCCGGCCGGCGCGCGCGAGGCGTTTCTGGCGGCGACGCGGGCGCGGCCGGACTTCGCCGAGGCCTGGATGGAACTCGGGCTGGCCTGCTACCGGCTGGGGGCGATCGGGGATGCGACGCAGGCATTGCACCGCGCGCTCGGCGCCGATCCGGCGCACGGACCCGCGGCGGCGGCGCTGGCCGCGTTCGACCTGCTTCGCGGCGACACCGACGAGGCGGTGGCGCGGCTGCGCGCGGTGCTGGCGCGCGATCCGGGCTGTGTCGCGGCACGGCTCAACCTCGCCAATGCGCTGCTGCTGGACCGCGAGGCCGCCGAGGCGCTGGCGCTGCTGGACGGCGCGGTGCCGCCCGGCCGCGACGGCGCGCACTGGCGGGCGCATCGCGCGCTGGCGCTGCTGCTGCTCGACCGCGTCGAGGCGGCGCGCGCCGAACTGGACGCGATCGCCGAACCGCACGATGCCGAACTGCTGATCCTGTGGCGGCGCATCCACCTGGCCCGGCACGACGGTGATGCCGCGGCGGCCGACGCGATGGCGGCGCGCATGGCGGCGCTGGCGGGCGACCCGGCGGCGGCGCTGCCGGAGCATCGGATCATCGCGGAGTTTGAGCTGGCGCGCTTCCACGACGCCAACAACCGCGTCGCCGAGGCGTTCGCGCACTGGAAACTCGGCCACCGGCTGCTGGCGCGGATGCAGCCATTCTCGCGCAGCGCCCACGCCGCCTTCATCGACGCCAGCATCGCCGCCTTCGACCACGCCCGCCTGCGGGACGGGCCGCACGCGGACAATCGTGATCCGGCGCCGGTGTTCATCGTCGGGATGCCGCGCTCCGGCACCACGCTCGCCGAGCAGATCCTCGCCGCGCATCCGCTGGTGCACGGCACCGGCGAGCGGCCGGCCATGCACACGCTGATGCGCCGGCTGGCACCCGCGCGTGATTCCGCGACAATGGTGCGTCATCTGGCGACACTCGACGCGGCGACGCTGTCGGCGGAGGGGCGCGCGTTCCTCGACACGCTGCATGCGCTGGCGCCGGATGCGCAGCGCATCATCGACAAGATGCCGGAGAATGCCAACCATCTCGGCTTCATCGCGACCCTGCTGCCGGGCGCGCGGGTCATCCTCTGTCGCCGCGATCCGCGCGACATCGGGTTGTCGATCTATCAGCTTCGTTTCTTCGGATATCACCCCTACGCGCACGACCTTGGCGATCTCGGCTGGTATCTCGGCCAGCACGCGCGGCTGATGGCGCACTGGCGCGCGGTGCTGCCGATCCCGCTGCTGGAGGTGGCGCTGACCGACTGGGTGGAGGAGTTCCGTGCCACGCTCGACCGCGTGCTGAACTTCCTCGACCTGCCGTTCGATCCGGCCTGCGAGCGGTTCTATGCCCAGCGGCGACTCGTCCGCACCGCCAGCGCCCAGCAGGTGCGCCGCCCGGTCAACGCCCGTGGCATCGGCCGCTGGCGGCGCTATGCGGACGAACTGGCGCCGCTGCTGGCCGAGCTTGACGCGGTGGCGGCGGGTTAGCCCGGTGCCCGGCTGCGGCAGAGCTTGACCAGGTTCCCGACCGCGGCGTTGCGCGGACGGCCGGCGACGATGGTGAGCAGGATGCCGCGATCGAGCTGCGGCTCGATCAGCCGGCGGCCGACCAGCCCGCCGCCGAGCGCCAGCCCGTCCGGCAGCAGCGCAAGCCCCAGGCCGGCGCGCACCAGATCGAGCATCTGCACCCACGATCCACCGCATGGACGTTCGCCGAAGCGCCCGCCGCTGCGCGCGCGCAGCCGGTGCGCGAAGCCGCCGCAGCGTTCGCCGAACAGCAGCGTCTCGCCGTCCAGGTCATCGGCGGTCAGGGTGTCGCGTGTGGCCAGCGCATGGTCCGCCGGCAGCACCACTGCGCAGGTTTCGGTCGCGATCTGCCAGCGGTTCAGCCGCTCCGGCAGGCCGGGGCCGTCGGGCAGCAGCGCGCAGTCCAGCGCGTCGGACAGCATCGCCTCGGCCAGCGCCGCCGTCCCGGCCTCCTCGAAATGCACCGCGATCTCGGGATACAGCCGCACCAGCCCGCGCACCGCGGGCCCCACATGCGCCGCCGCGATCGCCGGGCCGAGGCCGATGCGGATCGAGGCCACCTCCACCCCGGCGGAGGCCCGCGCCGCCTGCCGTGCCGCCTCCGCCGCATCCAGCATCGCCTCCAGATACGGGCGCATGGTACGGCCGAGTTCGGTGAGCTGCGTCAGATTGCGCTCGCGATACAGCAGCGGCCCGCCAAGTTCGTCCTCCAGCCGCTGGATCGCGCGCGTCAGTGCCGGCTGCGTGACGTTGCATGCCTCCGCTGCGCGGGTGAAGTTCAGCGCGCGGCAGAGCGCGACGAAATAGCGGACCTGGGTGAGTTCCATCGCGACCCGCCCTTCAACCGGCGGACAGCGCGCGCAGGGCGGCAAGGATGTCGGCGGGTTCGGCGCGGCGCGTGTAGTCCACCTCGGCGAAGCGCCAGCGCACGATGCCGTCGCGATCGACGACGAAGGTGGCAGGCAGGGGCAGGAACCAGGCGTCGTTGCCGTGGCGCCGTGCCAGGTCGTTGCCGAAACTGAGCAGCATGTCGCGATAGACGGCCGGTGCCTGGAACACCACGCCGCAATCCAGCCCCAGCCCGCAATCAACGTCGGAGAGCATCTCATAGCGGCTGCCGTGGCACTGCTTGGCGGCCAGCGCCCGGCCGCCGGTCTCCGGCGTCACCGCGACCAGGCTTGCCCCCAGCGCCTCGATCTCCGGCAGCGCCTCCTCCAGTGCGGCCAGCATCAGCCGGCAATATGGGCACCATTCGCCACGGAAGAACGTCACCACCAGCGGGCCGCGCCGCCACCAGTCCGCGAGCCGCGCAAGCTCGCCCTCGGCGGTGGGCAGCGCCATGTCGGGGAAGGGCGCGCCGACCGGCAGGACATGTTCGATCAGGCCACTATGTGCCAGTTCCGCGACCATCGCCTCATAGGCCGCCTGGACCCGGCCGGTCTGCTCGCGGCGGGTGCGGTCGAGCTGCTCTTTCAGGCTGGGCATCGGTCCCTGGTCTCCACCGGCGGCAGAGTGAAGTCAGGCGGCGCGCGAAGGCAACACCCGCGCCCGCCCCGCAGGACGGGCGCGAGGCCGGGACGCATCAGTTGGCGCTGGTGCCGGCGTGGCCCATCGTGTCGTGCGCCATGCTGTCATGGCCCATCGCGTTATGGCCCATCGCGTCATGACCCATGCCGTCGTGCTTCATCGCGTCACTCTTGCAGGCGTGGCCCATCGCGTCGTGGCCGTTGGTGCAGGCGTGGCCCATCGCTTCCTCGGCAAACGCTGCCGGGGCGAGCGCGAGGACCGTGATGGCGGCAGCGACGAACAGGATCTTCTTCATCGGTTGGCTCCTTCGATGCCGGCGCGGCGCGCAGCGGCGTGATTGCGGGGTGCTGCCCCTGGCAGCGCCACGGAGCTTCGACCCACTCCGCGCCGCGATCCAATGCCCAGCGGGCATTGATTCGATGCCTCGACGGGGCGCCGGGGCGGCGCGATCCATGCGCCGCATTTGTCGAGGAGCCCCCAAGCCATGTCCCGTATCCGGCCCATCCATCCCTGGCCGTTGCGGCTGATGCACTGGCTGAATGCGGTCGCCATCGTCACTATGATCGGCAGCGGCTGGCAAATCTACAACGCCGCACCGCTGTTCCCGCTGACCTTCCCGGCGCGCGTCACCATCGGCGAATGGCTGGGCGGCGCGATCGCGTGGCATTTCGCGGCGATGTGGCTGCTGGTTCTCAACGGCGCCTGCTACGTCGCTTGGGGCATTGCCAGCGGGCATTTCCGCCGCCGCTTCCTGCCGCTGACGCCGCGCGCGGTGATCACCGACGCATTGCTGGCGTTGCGCCTGCGCCTGCCGCATCGCAACGGCAGCTACAATGCGGTGCAGCGCCTGCTCTATGTCGGTGTGCTGGCGTTCGGCGTACTGATCGTGCTCTCGGGTCTGGCGATCTGGAAGCCGGTGCAGTTCGCGCCGCTGGCGGCGCTGTTCGGCGGATTTGCAGCAGCCCGCTACGTGCATTTCCTGGCGATGAGCGGCATCGTGCTGTTCCTGGTCGTGCACCTGATCCTCGTGGCACTGGTGCCGAAGGTGCTGTGGCCGATGATCGCCGGCGGCCGGCTGACGGAGGCGGGACAATGACCGTGCTGCTCACCCGCCGTTCGATGGTCGGCCGCGCGCTGGCGATCGGCTCGACCTCGCTGCTGACGGCGTGCAACTTCGACGATCTGCAGCATCCCGACCTCGCCGACCGCGTCCTGCGCGTCATGTCGCGGTGGAACGACCGGGTGCAGGAAGCGCTGTTCGATCCGACGCGGCTGGCGCCGACCTATCCGGCCAGCGCCATCACCCGCCCGCCGCGCTTCAACGCCTATTACGACATCAGCGACGTGCGCGTTGTGGACGGGAACGCCTGGCGTCTGGATCTGTTCGGCGCGATTTCGGAGAAACGCGCGTGGCGACTCGAAGACCTGCGCACGCTGCCGCAGGAGAGTCAGATCACGCGGCTGATCTGCGTCGAGGGCTGGCGCGTCGTCGGCCAGTGGCGCGGTGTTCCGCTCGGCGACTTCCTGCGCCGCATCGGCGCCGACACACGCGCCCGCTACGTCGCGTTCCGCTGCGCCGACGGCTACCACTCCAGCATCGACATGGCCTCGGCGCTGCATCCGCAGACCATTCTGGCACTCGACTTCCTCGATGCGCCGCTGACACCGGCATTCGGGTTCCCGCTGCGGCTGCGCATACCGACCAAGCTCGGCTTCAAGAATCCGAAGTCGCTGACGGCGCTTGGCGTCACCAACGAGTATCCCGGCGGCTATTGGGAGGACCAGGGTTACAACTGGTTCAGCGGGTCATGACTCATCCGGCTGGATCCGTCCCGGTCTCCCGGCGGCGCATGTCCAGCAGGTGATCGATCAGTCGTGCCCGCAGCGCCGCCTGTTCCGCATCGGTCCAGGCGCGGAACCCCTGGCCCGACTTCATGCCCAGCCGACCGGCGGCGACCAGCTCCTCCAGCAGCCTGAGCGGCCCCGGCGTGCGGTCGAGATGCGGCAGGAGCACGCGATGTGCCGCAAGAGTGAGATCGGTGCCGACGAGGTCGGAATTTTCCAGCGGCCCGAGCACGGCGAGGCGGCGGCCGAAGCTCGCCTTGACCACCGCATCGACGGTGGCGGCGTCGCACACGCCGTCCTGCACCAGCGCGATCGCCTCCCGCCACAGCGCGTGCTGCAGGCGGTTGCCGATGAAGCCGGGGAGATCGCGCCGCACATGTACCGGCGACTGGCCGACGGCGCGATGCAGGTCGATCACGCGCGCCAGTATCGTCGCATCGGTCCATTCGGTGCCGATCACCTCGACCAGCGGCACCAGGAACGGCGGGTTCCACCAATGCGTGCCCAGCGCGCGCTGCCGCCGCCGCAGTGCGGACATGATCTGCGTGATCGGGATGACGGAGGTGTTGCTGGCCAGCACCGCATCTTGCGACGCCGCGGCCTCGATGCGCGCGAACAGGTCCTGCTTGACGGCGAGATCTTCCTGCACCGCCTCGACGATGAAGTCCGCACCCCGCACCGTCTCAGTGAGATCGGCGCAGGCGCGCACGCGCTCGGCAATCACCTCGTTCTGACCGAGTGCCCGCAGGTTGTCGCGGATGCGACCGTGCAGCGCGGCCAGTGCCGCCGGTTGCGTGTCATGTACGGCGACCGGAAACCCCGCCGTCGCGAACACCTGCGCGATCCCGTGGCCCATCAGCCCGGCGCCGATGACGGCGATGTTGCGGAACGGCCGGTCGGGCTCCGTCACGAACGCCTCCATGATGTCACGGACGGCCAACAGGGCGCCGGCACCGCGGTCATGGCAGACGCCCGACGCGCTCGGTAAGCAGCGCGTAATAGCCATCCGCATCACCGTCGCGGACATAATGCACGTTGGCCGGCTCGCCGGTGATGCGCCACCAGTCCACGACCGACATGCCCATCGTCAGCTCGCTGCCGGTCTCGATCGCGACATGCACGTCGCGGCCCTGAAACAGCCCGGGACGCAGCATGAAGGCCGGCACGCAGGGACCGTGCAGCGGCGCACCTTCCCAGCGGTACTTCTTCATGTCGAAATCCTCCGAGAAGCGCAGCATCGCCGCGAGCGCCGCGCCGCAGCGGTTGCCGAGCGCTTCCAGCGCGGCGAGCCGCCGCGGCGTGCTGCGCATCTGGTGCGTCACGTCGAGCGGCAGTATGGTCATCTTCGCCCCGCAGCGCAGCACCACGTCGGCAGCCTGCGGATCGACGAAGACGTTGAACTCGGCGCGCGGGGTGATGTTGCCGCCCTCGAAATAGGCGCCTGCCATCATCACGATCTCGCCGATGCGGCCGGCGATGTCGGGCGCCTGAACCAGCGCGGTCGCCAGCGTCGTCAGCGGCGAGAGCGAGGTGATGGTGACGCTGCCAACCGCCTCCGCGCGCAGCGTGTCGATGATGAAGTTGACGCCGTGGCGCGCCTGCACCGGCATCGTCGGCAGTGGCAGCGCCGGGCCGTCCAGCCCCTCCGGGCCGTGGACGTGCTCGGCGGTGACGAGCGCGCGCTGCATCGGGCGCTCGCAGCCGGCAAACACCGGAATGTCGCTGCGGCCCGCGAGTTCCAGGATCTGCCGTGCGTTGCGCAGCGTCCTGTCGAGGCGGACATTTCCCGCGACCGCGACGACGCCGAGCACGTCGAACTCCTCCGGCGAGCCGAGGATCAGCAGGATCGCGGCGGCCTCGTCCTGGCCGGGATCGGTCGTGATGATGATCTTGCGTGGCATGAGGTGTCGCTCCGCGAGTCAGGGCAGGCGCGCGAGGCGCTGCGTCAGCAGGTCGTAGAAGCCGGCGGCATCGACATCGCGCAGGTAATGCACGTTGCGCGGCAGGTCGGTGATCTGCCACCAGTCGGCGACGGTGGCGCCGTAGGTCAGCGCGCTCGCCGTCTCGACGCGGACGTTGATGGTACGTCCGCCGAACATCTCCGGCGCGAGAAGCCAGGCGATGACGCAGGGATCATGTAGCGGCGCCCCGTTCCAGCCGTATTTCTGCCGGTCGAATGTCTCCGAGAAGCTCAGCATCCCGGCCACCGCGCCGCCGGCCCGGTTGCCGATAGCCGCGATGCGATCGAGGCGATCGCGGGTGCTGAGCACCTGGTGGCTCAGGTCGAGCGGGATCATCGTGATCGGCACGCCGCTGCGCAGCACCACGTCAGCCGCCTCGGCGTCAGCATAGACGTTGAACTCGGCGGCCGGGGTGATGTTGCCGACCTCGAACTCGGCGCCCGCCATCATCACGATCTCCCTGATGCGCGGGGCGATCGACGGTGCCTTGACCAGTGCGAGGGCGACATTGGTGAGCGGCCCGAGCGTGCAGAGCGTGATGCTGCCCGCCGGCTCGCGCGTCAGCACCTCGATCAGGTAATCGACGCCGTGCTGCGGCTGAACCGGCATCGTCGGTTCGGGAAAGGCGTGGCCGTCGAGCCCGGTCGGGCCGTGGACATGCTCGGCCGTCACCGGCGCGCGGCGCGTCGGCCGGCTGCAACCGGCATGGAGCGGAATGTCGGCGCGGCCCGCCAGTTCCAGCACCTTGCGCGCATTGCCGACGGTGCGGGCGAGCGGGACGTTGCCGGCGACCACCACCACGCCGATCACGTCAAGCACGTCGGGGGCGGCCAGCGCCAGCAGCATCGCCACCGCGTCGTCCTGGCCGGGGTCGGTGTCTATGATGATTTTCCGTGCCATGCTGCCATCACTGTCGAAGTCGGAAAGGGGATACGATGCCAAAGCCGTTCGCGCAGCGCCACGCGATCAGCGATGTCTGTCTCCTGGTCGCGGACGTCGAACGCTCCGTGCGCTTCTATACGGAAAAGCTCGGCTTCGCACTGCTGCACCGCGCTCCGGGATTCGCCGATTTCTCCGGCGCGGGGCTGACGCTGGCGCTGTGGGAGATCGATCACATCGCGGCGAATTGCGGCGTCGCCGCCGCGCGCGCCCCTGCTGTCCACAAGGTCTTGGTGGCGGTGAAGCTGCCCTCGCCGCCAGAGGTCGATGCCTGCTACGCGGAGTTGTCCGCTGCCGGCGTGACGTTCCAGGGGCCGCCGGCGGATTATCCGTGGAATGCGCGCGCGTGCTATTTCGCCGGCCCCGACGCGGAATTGTGGGAACTCTACGCCTGGCATCCCGGCGGGGCGATCGGGCAGCTTGCGACGCACGATCAGTAATCCCGCAGCTCGGCGAAGGCACCGCTCGACTGTCCGCCGCCGCGCAGCCGGCCGCTGAGCCAGACGCCGGCGACGGTCGCGGCGTAGGGCAGGGCGAGCAGCAGATCGGGCGGCAGCGCGTTGCCGAGCAGCAGTTGCGCCTTGATCCCGAGCGCCTCCACCACGCTGAAGAACAGCGCGGCGAAGGCCGCGCCGACCGGATGGCCGGCGCCGAAGATCACGGCGGCGAAGGCCATGAAGCCGCGCCCGGCGGTCATGCCGACGCTGAACAGTTGCAGGCTGCCCAGCGCCAGCTCCGCCCCGGCCAGGGCGCACAGCACGCCGCCCAGCAGCAGCGCCACCAGCCGCATCCGCGGCGGGCTGACGCCGACGCTGCGCGCCGCGAACGGATGCTCGCCGCAGGCCGCGAGCTGCAGCCCGAACCGGGTGCGCCGCAGCAGCACCCACAGCGCGAACACCACGACCGGCATCGCCAGCACCAGCACCGAGAGATGCGCGTACGGCCCGAAGGCTGCGCCCAGCCGCGGCAGGCCGATCTCCGAGCGCACCGTCGCCTCGCTGTCGAAGACGGCCTGCACCGCCAGATCGGTGCCGCCGAGCCCGAGGCCCGTCAGGCCGAGGCCAGCGATGATCGGATTGGCCTTCAGCTTTTCGATCACCACCCACAGCAGCGCCGAGCCGAGCACACACACCGCGATCGCGACGCCGAGGCCCGCCAGCAGCGACCCGGCCGCCGACGTCACCAGCACCGCGGCACAGGCGCCGGCGATCATCAGCCCCTCCAGCCCGAGATGCCAGATGCCGGCGCGCTGCGCGAGCACGCCGGCCATCGCCGCGTAAACCAGCGGCGTGCCGGAACCGAGGATCAGTGCGATCAGGTCGTTCATGGCGCGCGCCTCACGCGGCGCAGGCCAAGGCCGCGCGGCCAGGCGCGTGCCGTAATGAACAGCGCGATGGCGGCGTTGATGATGTCGATGGCCGCCGCCGGCAGTCCGGCGATCACCGGCAGGTAGAGGCTCGCCGCCGCCAGCCCGCCGAAGAACAGCGACACCACGGCCACACCCGTCACCGACAGCCCGGCGACCAGCGCGATCAGGATGGCGGTGAAGCCCTCCGCCGGCAGGAAACCGCTGACCAGCCGCCCCTGCGGCCCGAGCAGCTCGATCGCGCCTGCCAGGCCCGCGAAGGCGCCGCTGACCAGAAACCCCGCCAGCCCGAGTCGCGCCAGCCGCCCGCCCTGCCAGCCGACCATCACCGGATTCCGGCCGGCCAGGCTGCTCAGCACGCCGAATGCGGTGCGGTTGACCAGTACCCAGATCAACACGCCCGAGACGACGACGAGGCCGATGATCGCGGGCGACACGCCGCCCGAATCGCTGATGCGGTACAGCGCGGCGATCGGCCGGCTCGCGGTGACCTGCCCGGTGCCGGAGGGATCCTTCAGCGGGCCGGAGGTGACATAGATCAGCACCAGCCCGGCGATGAAGTTCGCCATCAGCGTCGTGATGACCTCGTCGGTGCCGGAGCGGATGCGCAGCAGGCCGGGCCATGCCGCCCACAGCAGGCCCGCCGCCATGCCGGCCAGGATCGCCGCGGGGATCACGATGAATGCCGGCGCGCCGTTCAGCCACTCGACCGCGAAGGCGCTGCCGATCGCGCCGATGTAGAACTGGCCCTGCGCGCCGACATTGAAGTAGCCGCAGCGGAACGACACCACGACGCCGGCGGCAATGACGAACAGCGGCAGCGCCCAGCCGAGACTGTTGAGCAGCGCCTCGGGCGAGGCGAACGCGCCCTCCGCGATGTTCTGGAACATCGACAGGCTGGAATAGCCCGCCAGCTCGAAGATCGCGCCGCACAGCACGAGCGCGAGCAGCACGAAGGCCAGCGCGCGGGCAACCGCGAACAGCGAGCCGCTCATCGCGCCACCCCGGTCATGGCGCGGCCGATGGCATCGAGACTGTAGGGCGGCGCGAACTCGCCGGCGATGCGCCCGGACAGCATGACCACGATACGGTCGCTGATGTCGAACAACTCGTCGAGGTCCGAGGAGATGAGCAGCACGCCGCAGCCGCGCCCGCGCGCCTCGCGCAGCGCGCGCCAGACAAAGGCCGTCGCGCCGACATCCAGGCCGCGCGTCGGCTGCGCCGCGATCACCACTTTCGCCGAAGCGTCGATTTCGCGGGCCAGGATCACCTTCTGCGCGTTGCCGCCGGACAGCGATCCGGCGGTCTGCTCGGTCGTCGTGAACCGCACGTCCCAGTGCCGCAGGCTCGCGTCGCATTGCGCGCGCAGGCGCGCCGGATCGATCAGCGCCAGCAGCCGCCCGGCGAGCAACAGCGGCCGCACCGCCCAGTTCTCCCACAGCGTGCTGCTCAGGCTCAGCCCCTCGGAATTGCGCTCGAAAGGAATAATGCGCAGGCCGGCGGCGCGGCGGGCGAGCGGCGCTGCCTGTGTCGCCGCGCGCCCGGCGAGCGTGATCGTGCCCTGCTGAACGTCGGCAAGCCCCGCGCAGGCGCGCACCAGCGTGCGCTGCCCGTTCCCCTCCACGCCGGCCACGCCGACGATCTCGCCGGCGCGCACCGCGAGGCTCACGTTGTCCAGCGCCGGTCCTTCGGGATCGGGCCGCGTGCTCACGTCCGCCAGCGCGAGCACCGCCGGCGCCGCGATGGTCGCACCGGCGGCATGGCCCGCGCCGGCGCCGACCAGGGCGGCGCGGTCGTCCTCGGACAATGTCGCGGCCTCGGGCGGTGCCGAGCCGATGATCGCGGCGGCGAGATGCTGCGCGTCGATATCGCGGGCCGCCACGGTGCCCTCGATCAGCCGTCCGCCGCGCAGCACGGTGACGGTGTCGGCGATCTCCAGCACCTCGCGGATCTTGTGCAGGATCAGGATGACGGTGACGCCGCTCGCGCGCAGCCCTGCGAGGCGGCGGAACAGCGTGGCGATACCGGCGGGTGCGAGCACCGCCGTCGGTTCGTCGAGGATCAGCACGCGCGCGTCGGTGACCAGCGCGCGCGCGATCTCGACCGCCTGCTGGCTTTCCACCGGCAGGTCGCGCACGCGCTCGCGCAGCCGTGCGGTGACGCCGAGGCTGTCCAGATGCCCCCGCCAGCGCGCCTCCAGCCCCGCGCGTGTGAAAGGGGCACGACCGTGGCGCGTGCTGCCGAACTCCATCGCTTCCGCCACCGTGAACGAGGGCGGCAGAGCAAAACTCTGATGCACCAGTTCGACCCCGGCGCCACGCGCCGCGTTGACCGCGCCCGTCGTCACTTCGCGCCCGGCGATGCGCAGCGTCCCGGCCGCCGGCCGCACCAGTCCGGCGGCGACGCGGGCGAAGGTGGTCTTGCCCGCGCCGTTCTGGCCGACCACGGCATGGATGCGGCCGGGCGGGAAGCCCACGCTGACCTCGCGCAGCGCCATGACCGCGCCGAAGCTGACGGTGACGCCCTGGCATTCCAGGGCGTACTCCGCCGCCTCGGCGCGCTGCATGGGCGGTTTGCCGACGTTCGCTCAGAGCTTGGTGTCGAACGGCACCGTCAGCTTGCCGGCGATGATGTCCGCCCGCGCCTGCGTGACGGCGGGCCACACCTGCTTCGCCTTCGCCGCCAGGTCCGGCGGTCCTTCCTTGAGGAAGACGTCGGACAACTCGAAGTCGATGATGCCGCCCTTGAGGTCGGTCGCGACGTGCCCGCCGGTCCAGCCGGCGGCCAGCGCGCGTTCCACCTGGGTTGCCAGCGACAGGCCGAAATCCAGCTTGACGATGGCGATGACCGCCTTCGGCCCGAGCTTGAACTGCTGCTTGGAGATGGCGCTGACCATCCGCCCCGCTCCCTCGGTCGCGGCCTGGATGATGCCGGTGTCGGTCGCCGCCGAGTCGGTCTGGATGTAATCGACGCCGCCCTGAAACATCTGCGCCGCGATCTGGTGGCCCTTGGCGGGATCCTGGAACGAGCCGGCGAAGGCGCCGCTGACCTTGATCGCCGGATTGACGCTGGCCGCGGCGGCCTTGATCGCGTTGAGGTCGGCATTCAGCGGCGGCAGGCTGGCACCGCCGATATAGCCGAGCGCCCCCGATTTCGACATGCGCGCGCCGAACAGGCCCGACAGGTAGCAGCCGAGATAATAGTCGTAGGAGACGGTGACGATGTTCGGCACCGGCGGATTGATCGGGTCGCCGAAGATCTGGATGAACTTCGTGTGGGGATATTGCGGCGCCACGGCCTTGAGCGGCTGGGCAACTTCGTTGAAGGTTGTGACCACCACCGCCGCACCGGCCGCGCCAAGGCTCTTGAAAATCGATTCGTAGGTCGCGGGATCGGAGGCGTAGATGGTGCGCGCCGTCATGTGCTTCTCGGCGGCGAGGCGCTTGAGATGGGCGATCATGCTGTCAACCGGCCCGTTGTCGCCCGCTGCCTGGGTATGCACTAGCGCGATCACCTTGCCGGCCGCGGCGGCGCCGCGCGGCAGCCCTGCCATGCCGGCGAACACCGCCATCCCGGCCGACGCCCCGATCAGGCCGCGCCGCGACATCCTGGGCATCGTCACGCGACTCCCCGGGTCCTGTTCGTTCCTGCTGGTCATGGCAGCCCCCTGGTTTGCTGCGGCGTGCCCGATCCGCGCCGCGCGGTCGCTCGCCGTGCGTGGCATTGTGCGGAGAAATCCGCCGCCCCGGCAACCGCTGATCGCTCGGCCGATGCGCGGCGGGCCGCTACGGCGCCAGCAGGCGCTTCAGTACCGGTTCGATCGCCTCTGCCATGCGTGCCTGCGCCTGCGGTGCGGGGTGCAGGAGCGGCTCCGGCGGGGTCAGATGCCCATCGATATAATCCGCCGGGTCGGGCGCGCCGTTGCGCAGGAACAGCGGCGTGACATCGACATAGGTGACGCCTGGAACCCGGCCCTCGCCGTAGCGCGCCGCCAGCGCGGCGTCGATCTCGGCCGTGGCGGCACTGATCCAGGCGCTGCGCAGGCTCGGCAGCACCGGGAGCAGCACGATGCCGGCCTGCGGCTGGCGCCGCCGCACCTCTGCCACGATCGTGGCGATGCCCAGCACGGTATCGGCCGCGGACCAGTGCAGGTGGCCGAGATTGTTGGCGCCGATCAGGATGACGATGGCGCGCGGCGCGATGCCGTCGAGTTCGCCGTGCTCGATCCGCCAGAGCAGATGCGAGGTGGCGTCGCCCTTGAAGCCGAGATTGACCGCGTGGCGCGCGCCGTAGAAGCGCTGCCAGACCGGCCGGAAATCCTGCCAGGGCGGCGGGCCGGCGCGCTCCCAGTTCTGGGTGATGCTGTCGCCGAGGAACACCAGATCGACGTGCCCGCGACGGATTTCGGCGAGCTTTTCCGCGTGGCGCGCGCGCCACCAACCGGTCTGCAGGCGCGAGATCGGCTGCGCCGCCGGCGGCAGCGGCGCCGCCGCCGCCGTGAGCAGCAGGGCTGCCAGGGCGAGGGCGACGCCCCTCATCGCACGAGGAACCATGCGGACGAGCCGAGCCCGGCGGCGAGGCAGTAATAGGCAAACGGATTGAGTGCCCATTCGTCGTGGCGGCGGAAATAGTGCATCAGGAACGCGGTGCTGAGATACGCCGTCACCCCCGCCACAACCGCGGCCAGCGCCGCCAGCGCGAAAACGCCGGGCGCCATTCCCTGATGGAGGAGTTTCGGCACCTCCAGCGTGGTCGCGCCAAGGATGATCGGGGTCGCGATCAGGAACGAGAAATGCGCCGAGCCCTCATGGTCGATGCCGCGCAACAGGCCGCCGACGATGGTCGCGCCGGAGCGCGAGATCCCGGGAATCAGCGCCCCGCATTGGCAGAACCCGATGATCACCGCGTCCTTAGGCGCCAAGCTGTCGAGCCGGCGGTGGGTATGCGCCCGCAGCCGCTCGCCGAACAGCAGCACGACCCCGTTCACCGCAAGGAATGCCGCCGCCACCAGCGGCGTGCTGAACAATGTGCGAATGTATTTTTCCAGCGTGAAGCCGACCACCACGGCCGGAATGGTGGCGATCACGATCAGTCCCAGCACGCGCCGGCTCTCGGCCACCCGATGCTGCCCGCCCAGGCCGAGCACGCCAAGCAGCAACGCCAGCCAGTCCCGCCAGAAATACAGCAGCAGCGCCGTCGCGGTGCCGAGATGCAGCATCACCAGGAATGGCAGAAAGGCCGGCCCGTCCTGCTCGACCGACCAGCGCAGCAGCGACGGCACGACGACCGCGTGCCCCAGGCTGGAGACCGGAAACAGTTCGGTCGCACCTTGCAGTACGGCAATCAACAGAGCGTCCAGGGTGTCCATGTATCTCGGGTCCACAAACGGCTGCGGCTTCGTGGCGGAAACCGGCGGACGTCGCAATGCCGATCGCATCGCGGCGGCGGCGGGGTTGGCTTTGCCTCCCGGGTGTCCTGGCGTTTACAATCGCCCGTGACCACGGAGACGCCTCGCCCGCCATGCCCCGCTCCCGCACCACCGCCGCGTCGCTGACGCGCATAGACCGCTACATCCTGCGGCAGTTGCTGCTGGCCCTTATCGTGGTCACCGGCGGGCTGGTGGCGCTGATCTGGCTCACGCAGTCGCTGCGTTTCGTGGAGCTGGTGGTCAACCGCGGGCTGTCATTCCGGGTGTTCTTCCAGCTCACCAGCCTGCTGATCCCGAACTTCGTCGCTGTGATCCTGCCTATCACGACGTTCGTGGTGGTGCAGTTCGTCTATCAGCGACTGGCGACCGACCGGGAGCTGACGGTGATGCGCTCGGCCGGGCTGTCGCAGGGGGCGCTGGCGCGGCCTGCGCTGCTGCTGGCGGCGTTCTCCATGGCCGCGTGCTTCCTGCTCAACATCTGGGTGGTGCCGGCGGCCTTCACCGAGTTCCGGCAGTTCCAGTTCGAGATCCGCAACCGTCTCGCCGCCTTCATGCTGCAGGAGGGGGTGTTCACGCCGGTGTCGGACGACCTGACTGTCTATGTGCGCGGGCGCGACCGCGACGGTACGCTGCACGGCATCATGGTCGATGATGCGCGCCAGCCGAACAGCCATGCCACCATCTTCGCCGTGCGCGGCCGGCTGATTGCCAATGATGGCCCGCCGCGGGTGCTGCTGATCGATGGCTCGCGCGAGGAGGTTGATCACCAGACCGGGCGGCTCAACGTGCTGACCTTCGCCCAGAACTCGATCGATCTGACGCAAAGCGGCAAGGGCGAGGCGACGCGCCTGCGCGATCCGACGGAAATGTCGATCGAGGAGCTGCGCCACCCGGCCCCTGGCATCGTGCCCGACCGCGACCTGCCGAAGCTGCTGGTGGAGGCGCACCGGCGCCTCGCCGGGCCGTTCACGGGGCTCGGCTTCACTCTGGTCGCGCTGGTCACCGCGCTGACCGGCTCGTTCCGCCGCTATGGCGGGCTGCTGCGGCCGCTGACTGGCATCCTGGTCGTGGTGGCGCTGTTGGCGATCGGGCTCGCCATTACCAACCTCGCCACGCGCGACACACGGCTCGTCCCGCTGATCTGGGTGCAGGCGCTGCTGCCCGCCTCGGTCTGCCTGTGGCTTCTGCTCGGCCCGGCGGTGCGGCTGCTGCCGCTGGCGCTGCGCGTCCGTCTGGGCATGGCCTGATCCGCCGTGCCGCTCGCCGCGACACTATCGCTCTATATTTCACGTGTGTACATGTTCGCCGTGCTGTCGATGCTGGCGGCGCTGACGCTGCTGGTCGCGCTCTTTGACTTCATCGAGTTGCTGCGCCGCTCGGTCACGCGTCCGGACGCGACGTTCGCAATCGTCGCCGAGATCGCGGCCCTGCGGCTGCCATGGGTCGGCATGGAGATCCTGCCGTTCGCGGTGTTGCTGGGTGCCATCATCGTGTTCTGGCGATTGACGCGTTCGTCCGAACTCGTGGTGGCGCGCGCCGCCGGCGTGTCGGCGTGGCAGTTCCTGGCGGTGCCGACGCTGGGTGCGATCCTGCTCGGGGTGGGTGCGACCGCCGCGGTCACGCCGGTTTCGGCGGTGATGATGGCGCGGGCGGAGTCGCTGGAGGACACCTACCTCCAGAACGGTGGCGGGCCGATGTCGCTCAACGGCGGACAGCTCTGGCTGCGCCAGTCCGACCGCGGGCTTGATCCGCAGGGGGTCGCGATCCTGCACGCGCTGTCCGTCTCGGCGCACGGCAAGGAGCTGGATGCCAAGGATGTGAGCATCTTCCGCCTCAACGCCGTTGACCAGCCGATCCAGCGGATTGACGCCAAGGATGCGCGTCTCGCCGGCGGCAACTGGGTGCTGGCGCAGGCGCGCACGCTCACTCCCGGTCATCTGCCGGACGCGCCGCACACGCTTGAGCTGCCGACCGACCTGACGGTCAGCCGGGTGCAGGAGAGCTTCGCCCCGCCGGATACGTTCTCCGTCTGGACATTGCCGGGCTTCATCCGGCTGCTTGATCGGTCGGGCTTCTCGTCGATCCGCCATCGGCTGCATTTCCAGAGCCTGCTCGCGCTGCCGCTGCTGTGTGGGACGATGTGCCTGCTCGGGGCCGGATTCTCCATGCGCCCGCAGCGGCGCGGCGGGGTGGCGCGGATGATCGGGAGCGGCGTCGCCGCCGGCTTCGCGCTGTTCGTGGTATCCAAGCTGGCCGAGGAATTCGGCATGTCCGGCGCCCTGCCGCCGATGCTCGCCGCCTGGGCGCCGGCGGCTTCGGGATTGATGTTGTCGGTCGCGCTGCTGCTGCATCTGGAAGACGGCTAGTATGCACCTGCGACCGGCATTCGGGCGGGCGCTGGCGCTCGCGGCGCTGCTCGGCGCGGTGGCGGTTTCGCCGGCGATGGCGCAGAAGCAGGTGCCCGGCGGGACGCTGCATCTGCCGTCCGAGCAGCCTTTGAAGCCGAATGAGCCGGTGTACTATCAGGCCGACAGCGCCACCTATGACCGCGACCGGGGCATCGTGACGCTGAGCGGTCATGTCGAGATCTGGCAGGGGCAGCGCGTGCTGCGCGCCGACAAGGTGACCTATGACCGCAATACCGACGTGGCGGCGGCCCGCGGCCATGTCGTGCTCACCGATCCGAACGGGCAGGTGATGTTCGCCGATTATGCGGAACTGTCGCAGGGCATGAAGGACGGCGTGCTGTCCAATGTGCGTTCGCAGCTCGCGCAGAACGGCAAGCTCGCCGCCAACGGGGCACGCCGCATCGATGCGCGGGTGAACGATCTCAGCCGCGCCATCTACTCCGCCTGCGACGCGTGCAAGTCCGACCCGACCGCGCCGTTGCTGTGGGACGTGCGCGCCCGCTCCGCGGTGCAGGACGTCGACAACAAGCGCATCGAGTACTACGACGCGGTCATCGACATGTTCGGCTTTCCGGTCGCCTACGTGCCGTACATGACCGCGCCGGATCCGTCGCAGAAGCGCGCCAGCGGATTCCTCATGCCCACGCCGGGCTATGCCAAGTATCTCGGCGCGTTCCTGCAGGTGCCGTATTTCTGGGCGATCGACGGCAGCAGCGATGCCACCATCACGCCGATCCTGTCCTCGAAACAGTACGGCGCGCTCGATCTGCAGCTCCGCCACGCGTTCAACGACGGCACGGTGACCATCAACACCTCCGTCGCGCAGGACGAGGGCACGGTGGCAAGCGACCTGTTCGCGAAGGGTCAGTTCGCGCTTACCGACGAATGGCGGTGGGGTTTCGACCTGGAGCGCGCCTCCTCGGTCAACTACTTCCGCGACTATCAGATCCCCGGCATGGTCGATATCCTGACCAGCACGATATATCTGGAAGGATTCGGCCAGGGCTCGTATTCGCGGCTGGACATGCGGGCGTATCAGGGCCTGGTCAGCAGCATCATCAACACCGAGCTGCCCTATGTCCTGCCGCGCTATCAGTACGACTACGTCGGCGAGCCGGATGCGCTGGGCGGACGCTCCGAGGTGCAGTTCGGCGCGTTCAACGTGCTGCGCCAGATCGGCACCGACACGCAGCGCGCCAATCTCAGCGTGAACTGGGAACGGCCGGTAACCGGCGCACTCGGCGACCTCTGGAAGCTGGTGCTGCACGTGGACAGTGCCGCCTATGACGCCACCAAGCTCAACCAGCAACCGAATTTCAGCTATGCTTCCTCGGCCACGACCGGCCAGGCGATGCCCACGGTGGCGCTGGAGGGTCGCTGGCCCCTGATGCGTAGCGGCGGCGGCACCCAGGTGATCGAGCCGATTGTGCAACTGATCGCCGCGCCGCGCGGCAGCAGCTACGGCACGACGCGATTGCCCAACGGGACGCTTGCCCTCAACTCGCTGATCCCGAACGAGGACAGCATGGACTTCGTGTTCACCGACGCCAGCCTGTTCGCACTGAACCGCTACCCCGGCGTGGACCGGCTGGAGGGCGGGATGCGGGCGAACGTGGCCCTCCACGGCACCTGGTATTTCGGCAACGGTCAGCAGGCGGACGCGCTGATCGGCCAGGGTTATCGCACCAACCCCGACCCGGCCTTCCCGGTCAATTCCGGGCTGAGCCAGACCGTGACCGACGTGGTCAGCCATGTGTCCTACACGCCGAACGAGTATTTCGACATCATGGCGCGGCAGCGCTTCGCCCATCAAGGGTTCGGGCTGCGCTTCGCCGATGGGATCGCCAGCGCCGGTCCGTCATGGCTGAAGTTCAGCGCCGGATATCTTTACGAGCGGTACAACCCGTACACGTACTATGATTCAGTGCCGACAGGCATCCTCATTAACAACACTTCCGTGCCTGGGCAGCCGCTTTTGAATACAGGGCCGATCAATGAGACAACATTCGGAATCAATACGAAATACGGACGGTGGAGATTGGCGGCCAATATTCAGCGTGACATGCACATCGATAAGATGATCTACTCCGGTGCCACGGCAACTTATGAGGATGAGTGTTTTATCTTCAGCGTCAACTATTACAGGCGGTTCACCTCCTTCGGGGGCGACAGCGGTGCCACGATCTTCTATTTCCAGATCGGCCTCAAGACGCTGGGCATGTTCAATGTCAACGGCCTGTGAAACCGGGCCCTCCCGGTTGGAGTGATGGATCGCTATGCCGCCGCGCCTGATTGCCGTCCTGTTCGCTGTCGCGTCGCTGTTCGCGGCCGCGCCCGCCCTTACCGTCGGCGCAGCGCAGGCGCCCGCCGCCGCCCCGACGGCCGCAGCCCCGTCCGGCGCTGGTGGTGCGAGCATCGTTGCCATCGTCAACGGCGACGTGGTCAGCCGCGAGGACGTGGAAAATCGCCGCCGGCTGTTCGCGCTGTCCACCGGCCTGCCGATGGCGCCGGAAGTGCTCGACCGCCTGACCCCGCAGATCACCCGCCAGCTCATCGATGAGCGGCTGCGGCTGCAGGAGATCCAGCGGCGCCGCATCCTGGTGTCCGACGAGGACATTGCCAAGGCGATCGCGGAGGTGGAAGCGCGCAACAACATGGCTGCGGGCACGCTGCGCAAACGCCTGGCTGCCGACGGGGTGGCGTATCGCACGCTGGTCGATCAGATCCGCGTGCAGATCGGCTGGACCCGCGTGCTGCGCCAGCAGCTCGGGACGCAGGCGCAGATCAACGACACCGACATCGCCGAGCAGGAGCGCCTGGTGAAGCAGGAGATCGGCCAGCCCGAGTTCCATGTCGGTGAAATCTTCATCCCGGTCGAAGAGCCCAGCCAGGCCGACGAGGCGCGGCGTTTCGCCGACACGGTGATCCAGCAGTTACGCGCGGGCGCGCCGTTCCAGGTGGTCGCCGCCGAGTTCAGCCAGAGCCAGACGGCGCTTGTCGGCGGCGATCTCGGCTGGGTGCAGCCGCAGCAGCTCGATCCGGAAGTCCTGCGCGTGCTCGGCGAAATGCCCCCCGGCGCGGTCAGCAACCCGGTCCGCGTGCCCGGCGGCTACGACATCGTGACGCTGCACGCCAAGCGCGAGATCGGCAACGACATCGAGACGGTGGCGGATGTGCGCCAGGCGTTCCTGCCCTTCACCAGCAGGCTCGATCCGCAGAATCCGACCGACCAGCAGAAGCAGACGCTGGCCAAGGCGCAGCAGCTCAGTGCCTCGGCGCATGACTGCCCCACGATCGAGGCGGCCGGCAAGGCGGCGGGCAGCGTGCGCCCGCCCAACCCCGGCGATATCCGGTTCGACAACGTGCCGTCGACGATGCGCGCGGTGCTGGAGAAGCTGCCCGACCAGCAGGCCAGCGGGCCGTTGGTCTCACAGGACGGCATCCTCGTGATCATGGTATGCTCGCGGACGCAGAAGAACGTCGGCATCCCGACCAAGGCCGAGATCACGGACCGCCTGGTCAATGAGCGTGTCGAGCGCGCCTCGCGCCAGCTCATGCGCGATCTGCGGCGGCGCGCCGTCATCGACCAGCGTTCGTCCTGAGCGCCGAGGCGCCGCCGCCGCCGCTGCGCGAGGTGATCGCGCGGCACGGGCTCGATGCGCGGCGCGCGCTCGGCCAACACTTCCTGCTCGACGCCAACCTGGCCGCCCGCATCGTCCGCCAGTCCGGTGACCTGGCCGGGAGGCACGTGGTTGAAGTGGGGCCGGGGCCCGGCGGGCTGACCCGCGCGCTGCTGGCCAGTGAGGCGGCCAGCGTCACCGCCGTCGAGATCGATCCGCGCGCGGTCGCCGCGATCGAGGAACTGGCGGTCGCCTCGCCGCAGCTTCGGGTCGTGGCGGCGGACGCGCTGGCGTTGGACCTGGCCGCGCTGGTGCCATCGCCGCGGCAGATTGTTGCCAATTTGCCCTATAACATCGCCTCGCCGCTGCTGGTCGGCTGGCTGCGGCAGGCCGCGCTGTGGGAGCGGATGACGCTGATGTTCCAGCTCGAAGTCGCCGAGCGCATCTGCGCCGCGCCGGGCACCGCTGCGTACGGACGCCTCGCGGTGCTCGCGCAATGGGTGACGGCCGTGGAGCTGCGGATGCGCGTGCCGCCGGCGGCGTTCGTGCCGCCGCCGAAGGTCTGGTCGGCGGTGGTGGTGCTGACGCCGCACCACGCGCAGCCGGAACCGCGCCTGTTCGCGGCGATGGAGCGGCTGACCGCCGCGGCGTTCGGCCAACGTCGCAAAATGCTGCGCGGCGCGCTGCGCGCGTTGGACGGCGCGGCACTGCTGGCCGATGCGAGCATCGACCCGGCCCGCCGCGCCGAGACGCTGGAGGTGGCCGAGTTCGACCGCCTCGCCCGGCTGCTGGCGGCACGGACGTAGCGCAGGCGAGCGCGTCGCCTCAACCGCCGAAGCGTGGCTCGGGAACGCCCCTGATTCCGAGGCCGTAGATGGCGAAAAGCGAGCCGCGCAGCACGCCGTCGCCGGGGAAGCGCGGCAGCGGCGGCTTGGCCATCGAGGTGACGTACAGCACGTCGAGCTCGGGACCGCCGAACATCACGCTGGTGACTTTCTTCACCGGCATGTCGATCACCCTGTCGATGCTGCCGTCCGGGCGGTAGCGCACCAGTTGGCCGACATAGACCTGCGCGCTCCACACGCAGCCTTCGGCATCGACCGTGGCGCCGTCGAACCCGCCGCCGTCCGTCAGCGAGCGCGCGCAGAAGCGCCGCTTGTTGGTGACCGCGCCGCTCGCCTGGTCATAATCATAGGCCGAGATCTGCCCCGACCAGGTGTCGGTGAAGTAGAAGGTGTTGCCGTCCGGGCTCCAGCACGGACCGTTACTTACCACGATGCCGCTGTCGAGCTTCGTGACCGAGAGGTCGGGGTCGAGGCGGTACAGCGCGCCGTTCGGCCCTTCCTCCTGCGTGTCCATCGAGCCGGCGACGAAGCGGCCGCGCTTGTCCACCTTGCCGTCGTTCAGGCGGTTGTTGGGCAGGTCCGGTTCGGGATCGCGGATCGGCGTCACCTCGCCGGTACGGAAATCCAGGAAATGAAATCCGCGCGCCAGCGCCACCACCGCGCCGCCCGATTTGCGCAGGCACATCGAGCCGATCTTCTGCGGCACGTCCCAGGCCCGCACCTCGCGTCCGTCAGCGGTGCAGCGGAACACGCGACCGTCGAAACTGTCGATCCAGTAGAGCCGCTGCTCCTCGACGTCCCACAGCGGGCCTTCGCCCAGCGTGGTCTTTACGTCCACCACCACCTCGATGCGCATCTGCGTTTCCTCCCTGCCCATTCGATCAGGCCCGGCGCTCGCGCAGCGCCAGCACGGCGCCGAGCACCACCAGGCCGAAGATGATGTCGCGCACGGCATTCGGCAGCGTCGTGCCGGCCAGCAGCGTGGACAGCGCCGTCAGCAGCAGCACGCCGCCGATCATGCCGAGATAGTGCCCGCGTCCGCCGGTGATCAACGTTCCGCCGACCACGACCACGGCGATCGAGGGGAGCAGGTACTCATCGCCCATGCCCAGACTTGCCTGGCCCGAGAAGCCCGACAGCAGCATGCCGACAAGAGCGCTGCAGAAGCCCGAGAGCGCATAGACGCCGATCAGCGTCGCGCCGACGCGCACGGCACTCAGCCGCGCCACGAGCGGGCTGTTGCCGACGGCGTAGATGCGGCGCCCGAACACGGTACGCCCGAGCAGCAGGGTTGCCGCGGCGATGAACAGCAGCAGGAACCACACCACCGGCGTCAGCCCGCCGAGATGGCCGGTCATGAACCAGCGCTGCGCCGGCGAGGCGAAGCCGGACGGCGTGCCGTTGCAGTAAAGCAGTGCCGCGCCTTGCAGGATGCCGTTCATCGCCAGCGTCATCACGATCGGCGGCAGCCCGAGCAACACGACGCCGATGCCGTTGACCGCACCGAGCGCGATGCCGATCAGCAGTCCGAGCGGGATGGCCCAGATGGCGATCGGGTCGTTGCCGTGGATCAGGCCCGAGGTCAGGATGCCCACGAAGCCGACAGTCCACGGCACCGACAGGTCCAGGCCGCCGGTCAGGATCACCGCGCCCTGGCCGAGCGCGAGGATGGCAAGGAACGACGACAGCACCAGCAGCGAATTGTAGTAGCCGAGATTGTCCAAGGTACCGCCGAACGTCATCTGCCCGATCAGCAGCACCAGCGCGAATCCGCCATAGGCTGGTATCACCATGCGCAAGGCGGCACGATTGCGCTCCACCCAGCCGACCGGGGCCGGCGTTGCGATGCTTGCTCCGCGCGGCAGCGACGGTGCAGCCGCTGCGTCGCGACGGCGCGACGCCTGCGCACCGGCAACCCGCGCGGCAAGCTTCGTCCGCGCGAGCCGCAGGTAGAAGGCGATCGGCGAACGCCGGTTGAGCGAGCCGACGAGCACCGCCAGCAGCAGGATCGTGCCTTCCGCGATCGAGCTGAAATATGCGGAGACGTTGAGCACCAGCAGGATGTTGACGACGATCATCAGTGTGTAGGCGCCGACGATCGAGCCGATGGCACCGCCGCGCCCGCCACCGAGGCGTGTACCGCCCAGCACGACGGCGGTGAACACCTGCAGCAGCATCGGCCGTCCGACCAGCGGATCGGCTGAGCCGGTCTGCGCCGAGACGAATGCGCCGGCGGCGCCATAGAACAGGCCACCAATGACATAGGCGGCGAAAAGGACCGCCCGCGCCGGCACTCCAGCGGCATAGGCCGCGTCGGGATCGCTGCCCACCGCGTACTGCCCGACGCCGAAGCGCGAGTTTTTCAGCAGCAACCAGATCACCGCGCCGGCCAGCAGAACCAGAACCGGCGCAGGCAGCACGTTGGGAATGGCACTTCCGGTAAAAAAGGCAACGAATTCCGGCGCGATGGCGCCGCCCGGTTTGTCCATCACCAGCAGGGTAATGCCCTGCACGATGAACATAGCCGACAGCGTCACCACGATCGCCTGCATTCGCACGACGGCGACGAAGAAGCCGTTGAATGCGCCCACCACGCCGCCGATCGCCAGCGCCAGCGCGAAGCAGGCGATCTGCGAGACGGCGGACGTGCCCATCGCGCTCGCCAGCACGACGTTGACCAGCGAGACCACCGCGCCGGCGGAGAGATCGAAACCGCCGGTCAGGATCACCAGCGTCTGCCCCATCGCCGCCAGCGCGAGCGCGGCTCCGCCGGCGGAGAGGAAGTTGAACTCGAAGTAGTTGAAGGGGCCGGGCGTGATCAGATCGACAACGAGGAACAGTGCCGCGAACACGGCGCAGGCCACGATCAGCCCGCGATGACGGGCAGCCAGCCCCCGCCACGTCGCGCGGCGTGCCGTGCCGAGCGTGACCGCGGTCATTCCGCCGCCCTCTTCTCGGCCAGCGTCTCGCCGAGGGCCGCGCGCATGATCGCTTCTTCCTCGATCGCGCTGCCGGCCAGCTCGTCGACGATACGGCCTTCATACATCACGGCGACGCGGTCGCACATGTTGACGAGTTCGGGGATCTCCGTGGAGTGGAACAGGATGGCACCGCCGGCATCGGCGAAGTCGCGCATCAGCACGTAGATCTGGTGCTTCGTGCCGACGTCGACACCGCGCGTCGGGTCGAACAGCAGCAGGATGCGGCTGCCCGCCAGCAACCATTTGGCGATCACCAGCTTCTGCTGGTTGCCGCCGGAGAACGCATCGGCCGCGGTATAGAGCGCGCGCGGATGCACCTCCACACGCTCCAGCACCGCGGCGACCGCGCGCGACTCTGCGGCGGCGTCGATCGCGCCGAGTCGGGCGAAGCGCGAGATCACCGGCAACGAGACGTTGAAGCGGCCGGACATCTTGAGGAACAGGCCCTCGGTCTTGCGTTCTTCCGGCACCAGGCTGATGCCGATGGCCTGCGCGATGGCGTCGCGCGGCGAGGCCAGGACGACGCGCCGGCCATCCACCGTCAGCGATCCGGCAATCAGCGACGCCACGCCGAAGCACGCCTGGAACAGTTCCTGCTGGCCCATGCCCTGCAACCCGGCGATGCCGAGAATCTCGCCCCTGTGCAGCGTAAAGCCGGCGCCGCGCAACTTGCCCGCGGTCGCCAGTCCGTTCGCTTGCAGCACCGGCACGTCGCGGGGCGCGGCGGCGGGACGCGGCGGGAACGTGCTGGCGAGCGAGCGGCCGATGATCATGCGGATGACCTCGTCGTCGCGCACTTCGGCGACGGACGCCGTGCCGATGCTGCTGCCGTTGCGCAGCACCGTCAGCCGGTCGCAGAAGCGCCGCACTTCGCGCAGCCGGTGCGAGATGAACACGATGGTCACGCCCTCGCGCCGCAGCCGTTCAATCTGCGCGCCCAGCCAGTCGATGTCGCGGCCTGACAGCGTCGAGGTCGGTTCGTCCAGCAGCAGGATGCGCGGGCGGCGGAACAGCGCGCGCGCAATCTCGATCTTCTGCCGCACGGCGAGATCGAGATCGCCGACCTCGGCGCGCGGGTCGATGTCGGCGAGACCGACCGCGGCGAAATGCGCTTCCACCAGCCGCTCGCCCTCGCGGCGGCGCAACTGTCCGAGCAGGCCGCGCGGCGCGCGCGGCAGCAGCATGTTCTCGGCGACCGTGAGATCGCGGATCAGCGTCAGTTCCTGGAACGCGGTCTGCACGCCATGGCGCTGCGCGTCGGCCGGGCGCGACAGCGCCACCTCGCGGCCGAACAGTTCGATCCGCCCGCGATCCGGCTGGATCAGGCCCGACAGCAGCTTGACCACCGTGGACTTGCCGGCGCCGTTCTCGCCGAGCAGCGCATGCACGTCGCCGGGTGCGACGCTGAACGAGGCTTCGTTCAGCGCCATCGTCGCCCCGTAGGTCTTGGTCACCGCCCGCACGGCGAGCGCGGGAGCGATCCCGACGCCCCGGCTGTCCGACGGCGGCGGGAGGGGCGAACCCTCCCGCGCCAACGCGGTCACTGCTCCGGCTTGCCGTTCAGCGCGGCCTGCAGGCCGATCTCCGGCGTGTCAGGCGAGTAGATCGAGGCAAACCAGCCGGGATTGCCGATGATCTTGGGCTGGAAGACGTTGCAGCCCTGCTGCATCTCCTGCCATGTGCCCTGCTGGCACAGCTTTACCGTTTCGTTCGTCACCACCGGCAGCGGCAGCTTGGTCAGCTTGGGGATGTCCTTACCCTCCAGCTTGGCGACCGCGAGCTTGAGCGCGAGCCCGCCGGAATAGGGCGGCGAGGCATACGATATGCTGGGTTGCCCCATCGGGCGATAATTGCCGCTCGCACCCTCAACTCCCGGCGAGCCCACCGGCAGCATCTGGATGCGGTGGCCGTTGGCGCCCTCGCCGGCGCAAGGCTTGAGCTTGTCGTCGGGAATGCCCGCTTCCTTTTCCATCGATGCAATCGTGTAGCAGCCGACCTGCACCCAGAATCCGTCGATCTCGTTCCACGGGTGCGTGGTCAGGATCTTGGTGATCTCGGTGCGCGCGACCGCCTGGCTCCACATGCCCACGCCCTCGGCGATGATGTGGATGTCAGGATGCTTGGCGAAGACCTCCTTGGCCGCCGCTGTGCGCTGCGTATCGACCGAGGTGCCGGGCACGCCGGTCAGCACGACGATATTGCCCTTGCCGTTGAGTTTCTTCGCCAGCCATTCTGCGGTGACGCGGCCGGCTTCGGGCTGGTCGATATGGACGTTGTAGGCGCAGGGTTCGGTGATCTCCGCGTCATAGGCGATGATGACGACGTGGCGGGCGCAGGCGTTGCGCACCACCTGGTTGAGCGCGGTCGGCGAGATCGGATAGACCACGATCGCCTGAGCGCCCTGCTGCACCATGGCGTTGATCTGCTGGATCTGTTTCTGCGCGTTCGGCCCGGCGACCTGCACCTGCAGATCGACCTTGTCGCGGAAGTCCTTCGACGCGGCCATGGCCTTGACCATATTGGCGGCCTCGGCCTGCCAGTCGTTGCCGATATAGCTCATCGACAGGAAGATCTTGAACTTCTTGTCGGCCGCGTTGGCGTGCAGGGCGGCGAAGCTCACTGACAACGCCATCGCCATGCCGCAGGCGGCACGGAACCATCTCATTGGGTGCTTCCTCCTCGTTGTCTGGGCGCCATGCGGTACCGCCGGCGCGGGTGCCGCCATCCGCGCGACGGCGGATTTTGCTGGACGACCATTTGATCATAGATCAAGGATTTCGCCGCCCGCAAGCACGGCCCGAGGCAGCCACGCACGGGGACGGCAGGGGGAGGGAGGATGCAGGAGACACGTGGCGTCCACGCCGGCATGCCGGAACGGCGCCTGCCGCTGCGCCCGGTCGGGCGGGAGACGGTGCAAGACCGCGTTTATCGCCAGTTGCGGGACATGATCCTGAACGGCGAGGTCGAGCCCGGACAGACCATCACGATCCAGAGCCTGTCCGACGCCTTTCAGGTCAGCGCCATGCCGGTGCGTGAGGCGCTGCGCCGACTGACCGCCGAGCAGGCGCTGACCGTCGTTTCCGGCCGCTCGGTCGGCATCCCGGGGCTGACGCGCGAGCGGTTGGCAGACCTGCTGCGGGTGCGGCGGGAGGTCGAGCCGCTGGCCGCATCATGGGCGGCGGCGCGAATCGGCCCGGCCGAGCTGCGCGCCCTGGAAAGCCTGGTCGAGCACATGCGAATCGCTGCCGACCGGGGTGACGGACGGCTGTTCGTGCCGGCCAACCACGACTTCCATTTCACCATCTATCGCGCGGCCGGCTCGGCGACGCTGCTCGGCATCATCGAGTCGCTCTGGCTGCAGATCGGGCCGTATTTCCACGTGCTGCGCGCCTCCGACAACTGGCACACCGCCAATGTCGCGCATGGCGATGTGCTGACTGCCCTGCGGCACGGCGACGCGGCAGGCGCGGCGGCCGGGCTGCGCCGCGACATCGAAGACGCGGCGGCCACCCTCAACGGGCTTGTCCGCTGATCAGGCCGATCGCGGCCGGCTCATCGGGTGTCGTCCAGTTCGATCTCGGCACCGAGGAACAGCCGCGCCACGCGGGGATCGGCGAGGATGTCGCGCGCCGTCCCGACAAGCCGCGTGCGTCCGCCTTCCAGCACGATGGCGCGGTCGGACATCTCCAGCGCGCTGCGGGCATTCTGTTCGACCATCAGCACCGACATGCCGTCTTCGCGCAGGTCTTGCAGGGTCGCGAACACCTCCTGCACCAGCAGCGGCGACAAGCCGATCGACGGCTCGTCGATCAGCATCAGTCGCGGCCGGCCGATCAGCCCGCGCGAGATTTCCAGAAGCTTCTGCTGCCCTCCGGACAGCGTCGAGGCCTGCGCGTGCGCCTTCTGCCGCAGCACCGGAAAGCGGTCGAGTGCTTCGTCCACGCGCGCGCGCATCGCGGCGGCCCGGCCCAGGGCCACGCCGCCGAGTTCGATGTTCTCTCGCACGGACAATTCCGGAAAGATGTTGCGTCCCTGGGGGATGTAGCACAGGCCGCGCGCGATCAGTTGCAGCGGCGTCAGTCCGGTCACGTCCTGCCCGTCCAGCATGACGCACCCGGCGCGCAGCGGCAGCAGTCCGAAAATCGCCTTGAAGGTCGTGGATTTTCCGGCCCCGTTCGGGCCGATGACCGTCGTGATGGCGGCGCGCGCCACGTCGAAGCTGCACCCGTTCAGGATGGTCATGCGGCCATATCCGCCGACCACATCCCGCAGCGACAGGATCGGCGCGGGCGTGTCAGGTGCCAAGATACGACTCGATCACCCGGGCATCCTCCCGCACCTCGGCGGGCGGGCCGTCGGCGATGATGCGGCCCTCGGCAATGCAGATCACGCGATGCGACAGCGACATCACGAAATCCATGTTGTGCTCGATCACCACGAACGTCGCGCCCTGCTCTTCGTTCATCGCCCGCAGCAGGTCACGCAGTCCGCCGAGCATGGTCAGGTTGACGCCGCCGGCCGGCTCGTCCAGCAGCACCAGACGCGGTCCGGCCATGAACGCCATCGCGATGTCGAGCAGTTTCTGCTGACCGTAGCTGAGGCCGCCGGCCCGCGCGTGGGCGAGCGGCTGCAGACGGAAGCGCGCCAGCATCCGCTCCGCCGACGCCGTCAGCCCGGCATCGCGCGGCCCGAACAGCCGGCCGATCCGGCTGCCGACATGTTCCTGGCCGGCAAGGATCAGGTTCTCCAGCACCGAAAGCTGGGGAAACACCTGTAACAACTGGAACGTGCGCGACACGCCGAGGCGGTTCAGATCGCACGGCCGCCAGCCGGTCACGTCGCGTCCGTCGAGCAGCACCTGTCCGCCGCTCGGTGCGATCTGGCCCAGGAGGCAGTTGAACAGGGTCGATTTGCCGCTGCCGTTGGGGCCGATGACGCCGAGAATTTCGCCAGCGTTGACGGTGACGGAGATGCCGTTCACCGCCTGCACGCCGCCGAAGTGCCGGCGCAGATCGTGTGCCTGGAGCAGCGGGGTCATGCGTCGGCTCGCTCCGCCGGGCGTCCCCCGCGCTGCGCCAGCAGCCGTTCCGACAGACCGAGCAGGCCGGTCGGGCAGACCAGCAGCAACAGGATCACCGCGAGCGCGTAGAACGCCAGGTACACGTCGTGCAGAAAGCGCAACCACTCCGGCAGCAGCACCGCGATCAGCGCGCCGAGGAACGGACCGAGGAAATATCCTGCCCCGCCGATCACCACCATCATCAGCAGGTTGATCGAGAAGCCGAGGGCGAACGGCGACGGCTCGATATACTGCACCAGCGGCGCATAGAAGGCGCCGGCGATGCCGCCGAGCGCCGCGCCGATGGCAAAGGCCAGCAGCGTGTAGCGTCGCACGTCGACGCCGAGGCTCATCGCGCGGATCGGGTTTTCGCGCAGCGCGATGAAGGCGCGGCCCCACGGCGAGCGCAGCAGCCACCACACCGCAAGCGACACCGCCAGCAGCGCCGCGAGGCACAGCCGCAGATAGGCAGTCGGTGTCGCAAAAAGGCGTGGCCGCGCGATGTTGCTGATTCCGGCGATTCCGCCGGTTAGCCACGCCTCGTTGCGCAGCACCAGGAACACGAGCGTGGTGAAGGCGAGGGTGACGAACGCGAGGTAATGGCCCTGCACCCGCAACGCCGGATACCCGACGCACCAGCCGACACCATAGGCCAGCAGCGTGGCCGCCAGCAGCGTCGCCGGAAACGGCACGCCATGTGCGCCGAGCAGGGCCGTGCAATAGGCGCCGATGCCGACGAAGGCGGCATGGGCGAGCGACATCTGCCCGGCGAAGCCCAGCGTCAGATTAAGCCCGATCGCCGCGATCGTGTACACCGCCCACAGCGACAGCAGATAGATGCCGTAGGGTTGCAGCACCATCGGCAACACCGAAGCCAGCGCGATCAGCAACAGCGAAGCCGCGAGACTGCGGCCCGAGGAATGCGCCATCACACCGCGCGCTCGGTCGCGCGTCCCAGCAGGCCCTGTGGGCGGAACAGCACGAAGCCGATCAGCAGCAGCATCGGCACCGCGGCGCGATACTGGTCCGGCCCATAGGTCGCGGCGAAATTCTCCAGCACGCCGAGCAGCAGTCCGCCCGCGATCGCCCCGCGCACCTGGTTGAAGCCGCCGATGATGGCGGCACAGAACGCCGACAAACCGATGCTGCCACCGTTATCGAACTTCACCAGGATCGCGGGGCTGATCAGTACCGCCGCCAGCGTCACCAGCGACGCATTGAGCAGGAACGTCAGCATGACCATCCGCTTCACCGGGATGCCGAGGATCAACGCGACCGTCGGATTCTGGGCCGTAGCCTGCATGCATCGCCCGGTGCGCGTGCGCGCGAGGAACATCTGCAACGCCGCCACCGCGATCAGTGCCGCGCCGAGCACGAGCACGTCCTGCCAGTTGACGAACAGCGGCCCGAGATCGAAGCCTCCGGCGACACTGGGGAACGGAAACGCCTCCGCCCCGAACACCGCTTTCGTGCCCTCCTGCAACGCCACGCCTAGCGCGATTGCGGCGATGCCGAGCGGCAACAGGCCGTGGCTCAGCATCGGATCGACCAGCAGCAGCTTGAACATCGCCCCCAGCACGATCAGCGCGATGACCAGCCCGCCCAGCAGCGCCAGCGGCAGCGGCAGACCCGCTGCGTGCAGGCCGATGATGGCAAAGGCTGGCAGGGTCACGAAGTCACCCTGCGCGAAGTTCACCGTCGCCGAGGTCTGCCACAGCAGCGTGAACCCGGTCGCCACCAGCGCGTAGGTCGCCCCGGTCGCAAGCCCGGCGATCAGCAGGTCGATGTTGTCCCACAGCACGGGAGATCAGCCGCCGAGCATCGGCAGGACCTTGATGACCCTGGCGCGGCCGTCCTGGACCTCGACCATGAAGCTCTGGCGGTCCATGTCGCCGTTCGGCAGCACCGTCGTCTTCATCAGGATGCCCGGCTCGGTCGCGGGGTCGATGGTCATGCCGTGCAGCGTCGCGGCGAGATGCTGGGCATCCGGCTTGCCCATCTTCTCGGTGGCCGCCTTGACCATCCAGACCGCCATGTAGCCCTGGATCGCATTGTGGTCAGGCACGACATGGTAGCGGGCCTCGAAGCGTTTGACGAAGTCCTGCACTTCGGGGATCGGCGCGTTGGGCGTCAGCATCGCATGGCCGACCACCCCGTTGGCGTCGGCGCCCGCGAGCTTGATGGTCTGCGCGTCCATCAGCGTGGTGTCGCCGACCAGCGGCACCTTGATGCCCTCCCTGCGCGCTTCCTTGAGGAAGCGGGCATTCTCCTCCTCGTGCAGATAGACGAAGATCGCATCGGGCTGCGCGCGCCGCGCCTTCAGCACGTCGGCGGCGAAGCTGACCTGCCCGGCCTCGCTCGGCACATCCGCCACCACGGTTGCGCCGAGTTTGCCCAGCGCATCGACCAGCGCGTCGCGCGTGCTGCGTCCCGCGTCGTCATTGACCCAAAGCACGGCGATCTTTTTCGCGTGCAGGTCGCCCACCAGATAGCGCGCGACCCGCGGCTCGGAGCTTTCGGTGCTGAAGGCGGTGCGGAAGATGTAGGCGCTGCCCATATGGGTGATGTCCTTGGCCGCCGCGCCGGTGAATTCCGCGACACCGGCGGCCTGGGTCAGCGGCTCATCCACCTTGACCGATCCGGAATAGATCGGGCCAAGAACGGCATAGGGATGCGCGTCCAGCGCCTTCTGAATCATCGCGCGCGACGTGCTGGGATTGGTCTGCGTGTCGTAGTCGGTGATCGCGATCGGATGGCCGAGGATGCCGCCCTTGGCGTTCAACTCGTCGGCGGCCATGCGCACCGCATCGCGCCACAGCGTGCCGACCGAGGCGCCGCTGCCGGAAAGTTCCACCACATCAGCGAGCTGGATGCTGTCTGAGGCCGCGCGCCCCGTGCCCGGCAGCGCCAGAGATACCGCGAGGGCAACGCCGAGTCCGACGCACCGCAGCACCGCCGAGCGGTGCACGCCCTGTCCCGAAGCCTTGGCCGTCATTGGCTCCTCCTTGCATCCCGCCCGTCGTTTCGCGCGTACGTGATGCCGGCTGCATAGCCCGGGGGCCGATTGGCTGGCAAGCAAGCGGCCCGGCGCGGTCAGTTCTCCGACCCGAGGAGGGCGGCGCGGAAACGATGGTGCAGCAGCGCCCCGTCGCGCGGCGGCATCACCCGCGGCGCCTCTTCCGGCGCGATGCGCACCACGGCGAACAGAGGTTCCTGCCGCAACCGCGCGCGCAGGCCCTCCAACTCGGCGGCCTGCGTTACGGTGCAGACGGCGCGCCAGCCGCAGCCCCGCGCCACCGCGGCGAGATCGACGCCGTGCGCGGTATGGCTGTGCTGCGACCCGGTTTCGCCATATCGGCCGTTGTCCAGCACGGCGACGGCGAGGTTGGGAGGTGCCTGCACCGCGATGGTGGCGAGCGCCCCGAGCCCCATCAGCATCTCCCCATCCCCGGTCAGTACCAGCACCCGCCGCGCCGGCTGCGCGAGCGCCAATCCCAGCCCGATCATCGCCGCCCCGCCCATCGCACCCCACAGGCAGAAATTCAGCGGCCGGTCGCCGGCGGCGGTCGCGTCCCAGTTCGGCGCGCCGAGGCCGGCCACCACCAGCAGATCGCCGGGGTCGCGCAGCAGCGTCGCCACCGCCTGTCGCCGGTCCAGAGCATCGTGCGTCATCGCACCCATACCTTCGCGCCGATCAGCCGTTGCGACAGGAGCACCGCCACCGGCACGGTGCTGTCGAAGGCGAGCGTCGCGGCACCGGCTACTGTCTCTGCCGCATCCTCGGCACGCTCGACGCGACGCACCAGCACGCCGGTTCGCTCCAGCACGCCGGGCGTGGCGTTGCCCATCGGCACCTGCCACGGATTGAACTCGCCCCATTCGCCGCGCATGGTCACCAGCATCAGCAGCGGCATCCGGCAGCTCATCGGCAGGCTCAGCATGTTCACGCAGTTGCCGACGCCGGAGGACTGCATCAGCAGCGCCGCGCGCTGTCCGCCGAGCCAGGCGCCGGCGGCGAGTGCCACGCCTTCCTCCTCGGTGGTCAGCACCACCGCGCGCATGTCGGGATCGGCGTGCGCTCGCTCGATCAGCCGCGCGTGCCCGGCATCGGGCACATAGGCGATCTGGCGGATCGCCGCCCGCCGCAATGTCTCGAACACCTCGTCCTGCCAGGCTCCCGCCATCGCTCGCCGCCCCCCGTCCTTTGCGAGCATGGCGGGCGCGGCGCGGCTTGTCACCCGGGGCTGCGCGGGCGCGTCAGGCGGCGCAGCACGGCACGGCCGCGCGCGGTCGGCTCCAGATGCCAGTGGCATTGCAGCGCGCCCGGCGGCAGCCGCACCGGATCGTGCAGCAGACCGCGCCGCACCCCTTCGGCCACCGCCTCGGCTAGCGCCGCGCGCGACGCGCCGAGACGTTCGCAGAGCACGTCCAACCCGATCTCCACCGTATCGACGTTGACCGGCGCCACCCCCACGTCGAGCAACAGCCGCGCCAGCAGCGCCCCCGCCATCTAAGAGGTCTTCATCACCTCGGTGGGCACCGCACGAGGGTCGCGGCGGTCCCAGCGGCCGGCCTCGACGCTGGCGATGAACTCCGCCAGCAGGCGGTTGAACAGCTCCGGCTCCTCCAGTGTCAGCGTGTCCCCCGCCTTTGGCAGCACCGCCAGGCCGCAGCGCGGGATGGTGCGCTTGAGGAACAGTCCGGGCATCAGGCAGTAGTCGTCCTCGTCGCCGTTGATCACCAGCACCGGCACGTCCATGGCGCGGAACTCAGCCTCGAAGTCATAAAGCGACGGCCGGCGCGATTGAAAGCCGCGCATGGTGCGGGCCGACCCCTCGGTGGAATGCTCGCTCAGGCGCTGCGCGAACTCCTCCCAGCCGCGCGGGTCCTTGTTCTGGTACTGCACACGCGCCGCGCCCGACGCATAGATGCGGCCGAAGGTCGCTGCTCCCTGCTGCTCGAAATTTCGCGCCACGGTCAGCGATTCGTCGCGGAACTGCGCATGGCGCTCTTTCTCCGCGCCATAGCCGGCGCCCGCGGCGGTCACCGAGATCGCGCGTCCGGGATGCAGCCGGCCCAGGTGCAGAGCCGCGAAGCCGCCCATCGACAGCCCGACGATGTGCGCCCGCGCCAGTCCCAGCCCATCCAGCACGGCGATCGCATCGGACACTGCAAAATCCTGCCCGTAGGCATTTGGGTCCGCCGGCACGTCGGAGGGGGTGTAGCCGCGCGCCGCATAGACGATGCACCGGTGCCGCCGGGCAAAGGCGCGCATCTGCGGCTCCCAACTGCGATGGTCGCCGCCGAATTCGTGGAGGAACAGGATGGCGCTGCCCGACCCGGCTTCCTCCACCCACAACCGGGTGCCGTCACTTGCCGTCACGTAAGCCATTGCGCCCTCCCGATTAAGAACGGCGAGGCAGCCTGGTCGATGCAACGGGGCTCGTCCACCATTGCCGGCCAAGCCCTCAAGGGGTGAGCCCGAAGGCATAGACCCGGCCATCGCCGGCGACGTACAGCCTTCCCTCGGCGGCGAGGATGGTGGCCAGATGCCGCAATCCATCCATCCGCCCGCCGTCGAACACCGGCGCGCCGCTGTCGCCGCGAAATCCGTGCAGCCTCGCGTCGCCCTCGGCGCCCACCGCCCACACGATCGGATCGGCGCCGCCGTCGGCGGTGGTCACGATCGGCGCCGACCAGCCGTCCAGCCGCGCACTCCAGGCCGGCCGGATCGCGGTCTGCTTCCCGCCTGTGATACGCAGTGCCAGCAGCCCCGACCGTCCCGTGCTGCCGGCCCAGGACGAGGCGCGGGCCGCGAAGGTGACCATCGCGTCGTTGCCGGCGCGCCAGGTGGCGGGTGCGGTGATGATCGCTGCCTCGGCCACCGGCGCCACCGCAAGCGGATGGCCGATCCCGCCCAGGTCGGCGCGGTCGAGCAGATACGCCTTGCCGTCCTTGCCAAGCCCCAGCAGCAGGGCGCGGCCCGGCACATCGATCGGCAGCGGATTGGTGCCGCCGAGGTCGGCATCATCGGCATCCAGCCGGTGCCAGTCCGCCGGCGTGAAATAGTCGCGCGGGTCGGGCCGCCAGCGGAGGTCGGCCGGCAGGCGGATGATCGCCTCGCCGCCGCTCCATTGCTGCGCGCCGTCGGTGTTGCCGGTGGCGGCGAACAGGGCGCTGCCGTCGAAGGCCAGTCCGCCCGGCGCCCAGATGCCACCCTTGTTGGCCCAGGTCTTCCAGGCACCGAACACCGCCGGCTCGTTCACCCGCACCCCAACCACCCACCCGTGATAGTCGCCGCAATCGCCCAGATGGCCGCCGAACGGGACGAACAGGCGGTCACCGATCAGGGTCAGCGCCCCGCGCTGGTTTTGCAGCCGCGACCGGAACGTCATGCTGCGATCGCGCAGCCCGGCGGCGATATCGACCGGCCAGCCGGGCCGCAGCGACCCGTCGCGCAGTGCCAGCGCGAAGATCAGGTGGCGCGGACGGGCGCCGGCGACCATGGCGTCGAAATAGATCGTGCCGGCGCGCGCATCGATCGCCGGCGTGCCGGTGATCCCCAGCGGGTCGATGTTGCCGCAGGGCAGCGTCGCGCGTGCCGCCGCCGGGCCGATGCCGCGACGCCAGACGGTGGCGCCGCTGGCCGCGTCCAACGCGGTGACGATGTTGTCCTCGCTCGCCACGATCACCAGCCCGTGCGGCGCGCCGGGCGGACGCCAGTAGAGCGGCTGGGCATAGACGTGCCCCTGCACCCGCCCGTCGAACGCCGTGTCCTGATGCAGGTCGCCTGCGCGGGCCCAGGTGAGGCCTGGGACAACGTAATGACCGGTGCGGGCGACATCGGCGTGATAGGTCGGCACGGCATCGTCCGCCGCCGCCGGTCCCGACAGACCGGCGGCCAAGGCGAAGGACACGGCGGCGGCAAGGAGAGCGCGCATCGTTGGTCTCCGCACAAGGGATCGCGTCAAGCGCGGATCGCTTCCAACGCCGCCCAGTCGAAGCTGATGCCGTGCCCCGGCCGCTCCGGCGCGATGGCGAAACCCTCATGCAGCACCAGCGGTTCGGCAATGTAGCGGTCCAGGCCGAAGCCGTGCGCCTCCAGATACGAGCGGTTCGGCACGGCGGCGAGCAGGTGCACCGTCACATCGTGCGCGCCGTGCGAGGTCACTGGCAGGCTGAACGCCTCGGCCAGGTGCGCGATTTTCATGAAGACGGTCACGCCGCCGCAGTTGGTCGCGTCCGGCTCGGGGAAGGTGACGCCGCCGGAGGCGATCAGATGACGAAAATCCCACAGCGTGCGCAGGTTCTCCCCGGCCGCGACCGGCAGCCCGCCGTCGCGGACGACGCGCGCATGGCCGGCCACGTCGTCGGGCACGATCGGCTCCTCCAGCCACAGCGGATCGTACGGGGCGAAGGCGCGGGCGGCGCGGATCGCCTCGTCGGCGGTCCATTTCATGTTGGCGTCCAGCATCAACGGGAAGCCATCGCCGAGATGCCGCCGCATCGCCGCGACGCGCGAGATGTCGTCGGCGAGGTCCGGCCGCCCGACCTTCATCTTGATGGCGCGGAAGCCGTGGGCGAGGTTGGCGTCGGTCTGGCGCAGCAGGTCGGCGGTGGGCAGATCGAGGTCGATGCCGCCGGCATAGCACGGCACGCGCGGGTCGTTGCCGCCCAGCAGCCGCCACAGCGGCAGCCCGGCGCGCCGCGCCTTCAGGTCCCACAGCGCCATGTCCAAGGCCGACAGCGCCAGTACGGTCGGCCCGCCGCGCCCGCCGTAATGCGTCGCCCACCAGACGCGCTGCCACAGCGCCTCGATCCGTTCGGCATCGGCGCCGGCGGCGATCTCCGAAATTTCGTGGGCCAGCACGCTCAACGCCGCGCGGCCGTTGCGGCCGACGGTGTAGCTGTAGCCCACGCCTTCCGCGCCCTCGGCATCGCGCACGCGCACGGTCAGCAATTCGAATGCCCGGATCTCGCCATGCGTGCTGTCGGTGAGCACGGTCGGCAGCGGGATGCGGTACAGGGCAGGTTCCAGCCGGCCGATCGCCGCCATCGCGCGCACCTCCTCCTCCAGCACGCGGTGATCCTAGGACGGAACGGCGGCGCCGGCCACGCGGCTATTAATGCAACCTGGTTACATAATTGACCGGACCCGATTGACTCGGCCGTCCGGCTCGCGGAGCATGGCTGCAATGAAGGGTTGAGGGAGCCGGAAGATGTCGTTCCGCAAGGCACTCGGCGCTGCCGCATTGGTGTTCGCACTGACCGTCGCGGCGGTGGCGCAGGCCAGGCCGCTGATCGTCTATGTCTCGCCCAACCCGATCGGCGTGAACGACTTCCTCAAGCTCGGCCGCGTCGGCATCGAGGCGGCGGCGAAGGAGGTGGGTGCCGAGGCCAAGACGTTCGAGAGCAGCGATCCGACGACCCAACGCCAGAACCTGGAGGCGGCGGCGAAGGCGGGGGCCAAGGTCGTGGTCGCGGTCGGCTTCGAGTTCAACGACCTGGTGCCGCCGGTCGCCGCGCAGCATCCGAACGTGACGTTCCTGATGGTCGATACGTGCGTGCCCAAGCCAGGGCCGAACGTCTATTGCGCGGGCTTTCGCGAATACGAGCCGAGCTTCCTGGCGGGCGCGGAGGCGGCGTGGACCAGCAAGAGCGGCAAGGTCGGCGCCATCAGCGCGATCGACATTCCCTTCCTGCACCGCTTCACCGATGGCTTCATCGAGGGCGCGAAACACGTCCGCCCCGACCTGACGGTCCTGCCGACGCTGTGGGTCGGCGGCAGCAACCCGTTCTCCGACCCCGCCCGCGGGGAGCAGCGCGCGGCGGCGATGCTGGGCGACGGCGTGGACCGCATCTATGCCGCGGGGGCCGGCAGCAACGGCGGTATCTTCAAGGCGATGAAGGAATCGCCCGGCGCGCTCGCGATCGGCGTGGACGTGAACCAGTGCCCGCAGGCGCCCGGCTACGTGCTGGACAATGTCGAGAAACATACCGACAAGGCGATCGAGTCCTCGGTCGCCGGCATTTTCCGCGGCAATCAGCCGAAATTCGCTTCCTTCGGACTGAAGGAGGGCGGGCTGACGCTGACCGGCCTGCGCCCCGACGCCGCGCAGTCGCAGTGTGAGATCGTCAAGTATCCCGAAGTGATCGCGAAGCTGAAGGCGCTACGCGGCCAGATCGAGAGCGGTGCGATCAAGCTCTCCGACCCGATGATGGCGAAGTAAGCGCGCGGCGCATGGCGCCGGCGCTGCAGGCAAGCGGCATCGTCAAACGCTACGGCCCGCTGCTCGCCAACGACGGCATCGACCTCGACGTGGCGCGCGGCGAGGTCCATGCGGTGATGGGCGAGAACGGCGCCGGCAAATCAACGCTGATGAGCATACTCTACGGCATGCAGGCGCCGGACGGCGGCACGATCCGGCTGGACGGTGTGGCCGTGCGCTTCCGCTCTCCGGCGGAGGCGATCGCGCACGGCCTGGGCATGGTGCATCAGGCGTTCAAGCTGTTTTCGTCCCTCACCGTCTGGGAGAACATCGTCTATGGTCGAGAGCCGCGGCGAGGGCCATTCATCGACGGGGCCGCGGCGCGGCGCGCGGCGGTGGCGCTGGCGGAGCGGTACGGGCTGGCGGTCGATCCCGGCGCGTTGGTCGCGCGTTTGTCGGTCGGCGTGCGGCAGCGCGTCGAAATCCTCAAGGCGCTGTACCGCGAAGCACGCGTTCTGATCCTCGACGAGCCGACCGCGGTGCTGACGCCGCCGGAGCGTGACGTGCTGTTCGCGGTGCTGCGCAGGTTGGTCGTCGATGGGCGCAGCGTGATCTTCGTCACGCACAAGCTTGACGAGGTGCTGGCGATCAGCGACCGCGTGACCGTGCTGCGCGCCGGACGGGTCGCGGCGCGCATGACGACTCGCGAGACCAGCGCGCGAGAGATCGTCCGCGCCATGACCGGCCGCGTGGTCGCCGACCGTCCCGATCGCGTGTCGATGCCACAGGGTGCGGCGCTGCTGCACGCCGAGGCGATCACCGTGCGCGGGGACGGCCGCGTGCTGGTCGCGGATGCCAACCTCTCGGTCAATGGCGGGGAGGTCGTCGGCATCGCCGGCGTCGCCGGCAACGGCCAGACGGAACTGGTCGAGGCACTGGTCGGCCTGCGCGCAGTCGCCTCGGGGCGCGTGCAGGTGAACGGGCGCGACGTGACGCAGTCCGATGTCGCCGCGCGGCGGGAGGCAGGGCTTGCCTATATCCCCGAGGATCGCGCCGCCGTCGGCACCGCGCCGACGGCGAGTGCCGCCGACAATCTTGCCATGGGGTTCCATCGCCGGCCGCCGTTGCGGCGCGGCTGGAAGCTCGATGGCACTGCCGTTCGTGACTGGGCGCGCCGCCTGATCGCCCGCTTCGACATTCGTATCGGCAGCGAGCGCACGCCGGTCGCGACACTCTCCGGCGGCAACATGCAGAAGGTCGTGCTGGCGCGCGAGTTGAGCCACGCCGCTCCGGTGCTGATCGCCGAGCAGCCGACGCGCGGGCTGGACGTGGGAGCCGCCGAATTCGTGCATGGCGAACTGCTGGCCGAGCGGGCGCGCGGCCGCGCGGTCCTGCTGGTCTCGGCCGAGTTGTCGGAGGTGATGGCGCTCAGCGACCGGGTGCTGGTGATGTTCGGGGGCCGCATCATCGCCGACCTGCCGGCCGCGCAGGCCGATGAGGAACGGCTCGGCCTGCTGATGGCGGGGCGGCCCGGCGTCGCGGCATGAGCTTGCCGCCGCGCGTGCCGTCAGTGGTGCTGGCGGTGGGCTTCGCCGTCGTTGCCGGTGCTGTGCTGGTGGCGGCGAGCGGCGGCGATCCGCTCGCGGCCTACTGGCAGATCGCGGTCGGCGCGCTGGCACCGGACAACCTTCCGAACACGCTCAACTGGGCGGTGCCGCTGACTGGCATGGCGCTGGCGGTGGCGATCCCGCTGCGCGGCGGCATGGTCAATCTCGGCGGCGATGGACAGCTGGTTCTCGGCGGGCTGGTCGCCGCGCTGGTGCCGCTCTATCTGCCGCTGCCCGGCGTCCTGAGCATGTTCGCGGCCATATTGGCAGCCGCGCTTGTCGCCGGGCTGTACGCGGCACTCGCCGCCTGGGGCGAGGTGCGGCACGGCGTGCCGATGCTGATCTCCAGCCTGTTGCTGAGCTATCCGGCGATGGGGCTGGCTTCGTATTTGTCGGGTTTCCCCCTGCGCGACCGGTCGAGTGGACTGCCGCAGACGGTGATGATCCCGCCGGATGCGCGCCTGCCGCCGCTGGGCGACGTGCTGAATGTCGGCGCCTTTGCCATTCTCGTCATCGCGATCGCGGTAGTGGTCTTCGATCGGCGCAGCGTCGTCGGCTACGAGTTGCGGCTGCGCGGGTTGAACCCACGCTTCGCCCGCTACGGCGGCATCGCACTCGGGCGGCAGGCAGTGGCGACGATGTTCGCGAGCGGCGGCATCGCCGGGCTGACCGGGGCGACGATCGTCCTCGGCGCGCAGTTCCGCTTCACTGACGGCGCGCTGGTCACGCCGAACTACACCTGGTCGGGGCTCATGGCGGCGCTGCTGGCGGGCGGGGAGCCGGTCGGCACCATCGGCGCCGCACTGTTCTTCGCGGCGTTGCAGACCGGCGGCTTCGCCATGCAGCGTGAGACTGCGGTGCCGCGCGTGCTGACGATGGTGTTGCAGGCGCTGGTGATCCTGTTCCTCGCCGCCCGCCACGGTCTGCGGCGCCGGGCGGCGCCATGAGCGTGCTTTCGCCGTTCCTGGTGCATTCGGCGGTGCAGGCCATCACGCCGATCCTGCTGGCCGCGCTGGCGGGCGTGCTGTGCGGGCAGGCCGGCGTGTTCAACATCGCTCTGGAAGGCGAGATGCTGGTCGGTGCCTTCGCCGGTGTGGCCGGCAGCTATCTCGCCGGCAGCGCCGTGGCGGGCGTGGCCGCGGGCGCACTGGCCGGCGCGGCGCTGGCGCTCATTCTCGCTTATGGCAGCACCGTACTGCGCGGCGATGCCATCGTGATCGGCATCGGCATCAATCTCCTGGCCTCCGGCCTGACCGCCTATCTGCTGCGCCAGATGTTCGGCGTCAGCGGCACCTTCGACAGTCCGGCCATCGTCGGCCTTGCGCCGATCGCGATCGGCGGCCTTGCCGGCGTGCCGCTGCTGGCGGCGGCGCTGTCGCGGCAGAGCGTGCTGACCTGGTTCGCCTGGGCGCTGGTTGTGCTGGTCGCGGTCGGGCTGTTCCGCACGCCATTCGGGCTGCGCCTGCGCGGCCTGGGCGAGCAGCCCGATGCGGCGGCGACCCTGGGCGTCGATGTGCAGGCATGGCGCGTCGGCGCGGTGCTGGCCGGCGGCGTGCTGGCGGGACTTGCCGGCGTGCAATTGTCGCTCGGCGCGGTCAGCGTGTTTTCCGAGGACATGAGCGCCGGGCGCGGCTGGATCGCGGTGGTGGCGGTGATGCTGGGGCGCAACAACCCGCTCGGCGCCGCGGCCGCCTGTGTGCTGTTCGGCTTTGCCGATGCGTTCGGGCTGCGGTTGCAGGGCCAGGGATTGCCGAACCAGTTGACCGACATCGCGCCCTATGTCGTGACACTCGCGGCCCTGATCCTGAGCCATCGACGGAGGCAAGCATGACCGCGCCGTGCCGCATGATCCTGGACGTGGACACCGGCATCGACGATGCCATGGCGATTTTCTACGCGCTCCACCGGCCCGGGATCGTGCTGGAGGCGGTGACGACGGTGTTCGGCAACATCGACGTGCCGGCCGCCACACGCAACACGCTGCAAATCCTCGAACTGGCGGGGCGCGCGGACATTCCGGTCGCGTCCGGCGCGGCGCATGCGCTGACGCGGCCGTTCGTGCGCGGGGCGGCGCATATCCACGGCGAGAACGGGCTGGGCGAGGTGACGCTGCCCGAACCGTCGGCGCGTCCGCTCGACGAGCACGCCGCCGATCTCATCATCCGCATGGTGCGCGCCCATCCCGGCGCGCTCACGCTCTGCCCCGTCGGACCGCTGACCAATATCGCGCTGGCGCTGGCGCGTGCGCCGGACATCGCACAGAAGCTGCGCGGCATCGTCGTCATGGGCGGCACGCTGTTCCATCCCGGCATCCCCGGCATCCCGAGCCCGATGGCGGATGCGAATTTCTGGAACGACCCGGAGGCGGCGCGGATCGTCCTGCGCTCGGGCGCGCCGCTCACGCTGGTCGGCATGGACGTGACCATGCGCGCACTGCTGACGCCGGCGATGACGGAGGCGATCGCGCAGGCCGGCGACGCGGCCGCGACGATGATGCGGATCGCGCGCTTCTACGTCGATGCCTATCTGCGCCAGTACCCATCCATCGCCGGCTGCGGCCTGCACGATCCGCTGGCGGTGGCGGTGGCGGAGGACGCATCTCTCGTCACTGCCGAGCCGATGCAGGTCGATATCGAACTGGCGGGCGAACTGACGCGCGGGCAGATGGTGGCCGACCGCCGCGCGACCGGCACGACGCGGCCGAACGCGGCGGTCTGCACGGGCGTGGACGTGCCGCGCTTCACCGAGCGGTTCATGGCGGCGATGCGGGGCGAGGGGCGGTAGCGGCGAGGATTGCGCGCCCCTATCTACCGGCCATGTCCCAGACCCCGGCTTTCCTCGACCCCGGCCGTCCTGACGTGCCGGACATCGTGATCCCGCGCGGTATCACCCCCTTCCATCTGCCCGGCCAGCCGGTGCGCGGGCGGCTGGTGCGACTCGGCGCGCTCGCCGACGCGCTGCTCACCCGCCATGACAACCACCCCGCCGTCACCCGACTGGCCGGCGAGGCGCTGGCGCTGGTGGCAGGGCTGGCCGGGGCGCTGAAGTTCCGCGGCTCCTTCTCCCTGCAACTCAAGGGCGACGGTCCGGTCGGGATGCTGCTCGCCGACTGCACGGATACGGGCGCGCTGCGCGGCTATGCCCGCGCCGAGCCGGAGAGGCTTGCGGCCTTGCTGGCCGGCGACCCCGCGCCGTCGGCGGCGGCACTGCTCGGCCAGGGCTATCTGGCATTGACCGCCGACCAGGGGGCCGACAGCGACCGCTACCAGGGCATCGTCAGCATCAGCGGCGGCAGCCTCGCCGAGATGGCGCTGCACTATTTCGAGACCAGCGAACAGCTCCGCTGCCAGTTGCACCTTGCCGCCGCGCGGACCGCGGCCGGCTGGCGAGCCAGTGCGCTGATCCTGGAGCGGGTTGCCGGCGCCGGCGGGATCGACCCGGAAATGGACGCTGCGGCGCAGGAGGAAAGCTGGCAGAGCGCGACCACGCTGGCCGCCACCGTGACGGACGCGGAATTGCTGGACGACGCGCTGGCGCCGGAGCGGCTGCTCTACCGGCTGTTTCACAGCCTCGGCGTCGCGGCCGACCGGCCGCGCGCGCTTGCCTATGGCTGCCGCTGCTCGCGCCAACGGCTCGCCGGCATCCTGGAGGGATTCGGCGCCGACGACCTCGACCATATGGCGGTCGGCGGCGACATCACGATGACCTGTGAGTTCTGCAACCTGGATTTCCGCTTCCCGCGCGAGGATGTGCGCGGCCAGGCGCATGGCGGCGCCGCCGGCCGCATGTAGGATAATGCGGCGCGGGGAACATTGACCGCGCGGCCGGCCTTGCGCAGGTTGCATAATCGTGATCGATGCCACTGAAGCCGGAGTCGGAGTCGCCATGACCACCCATGTCGCCCCGCCTTGCCCCCTGACCCGCCGCGCCGTGCTCGCGGTGGCGGGCGGTGCGTTGCCCGCGCTGCTGGCGGGCTGCGTGGAGCCGCCGCCGCCGAAGACCTATCCGCCGCTCACCTTCGGCTACCTGACCAAGATCAAGCTCGATGTGGCCAATATCGCCGAAGACGTGGCCTGGACGCCGCAGCCGGTCGCGAATGGCGAGCATGTCGAGAACCAGTCGCCCGTGCAGCCGGTCGATGCGCTGCGCCGCATGGTGCAGGACCGGCTGATCCCCGGTGGCAGCCAGGGGCAGGCAACCGTCACCATCGACGACGCGTCGCTGACGCGTGTCGCCGACCGGTTCGAGGCGAGCTTCGCCGTTCACATGGACATCCACAACGCCGACGGCACCCGCTCGGGCTATGCCGAGGCCAAGGTCGCGCGCACGCGCACCATCAGCAACTATGCCCCGGAGGCGGTGCGGCAGGCGCTCTATGATCTGGTGAAGGCGACGATGCGCGACATGAATGTCGAGTTCGAGTACCAGGTCCGCCACTCGCTCGGCGACTGGCTGCAATCCACGACGCCGGCCGCACCGCCGCCGCCGCCGGTGGAGCAGCAGAATCTCGGTACGCCGGAAAAATCCTAGCGGAGCGTCTTCCGCAGGCAAAACAACGGCCGCGACGATGCCTGCGCATCCGTCGCGGCCGTGATGCCGGCCAGGCCGGGCGGTGTCGGCTACGGGTAGTAGCCGACGCCGCAGACCAAGTGATCGACCTTCGTGTAGTACGTGTCCTTGCGCTCCGGCGTTTTGTGGCCGGGCTTCGGCCACATGTAGTGGATTTCCTTCACCTCGCCGACGACAGCGGTGTTGAGGATCTCCTTGCCGAACAGCTTGCCGTACATGTCGGACACCGTGGCGAGGTTCTCACCGAGCCGCGACGGATGCGCCACCACCCAGCCGCTGCGCGCGCGGGCGCAGAACGGATAGATGTCGCCGTCCGCGAACCCGTTGGTGCCCTTGGTGAAGGACTCGAGCGCCGCGTGCTCATCGACCTTCAGCGCCGCCACCACGCGGTCCAGCATCGCGCGGGCCTTGGTCGCCTGTTCCGACCCGTCGGCGCGGGCGCCGCCCGCCGACAATGCCAGTCCGAGCAGAACGGCCGTCGTCAGTAGCCATCTCCTGCGTGTCATGTGCGTGTACCCCCGGGCTCAGAACGCCAGCCAGGCGAAGGCGTAGAGCGTGTTGTTCGCGCCCGCTGACCGACCGAAGCCATCATAGTTGCTCCCGCCGCCGTTGAACTGCGGATACACCGCGTACTGCAAGCCGAACTTCATGTTGACGAACGGTTGGGCCCAGGAGTCGTTCTTGCCGAACGGCACCCAGTCAAGCTCGGTGATCAGGCCCAGGCTGTTCGGGCTGCCGTTGTTGCTGCCGGTGAGCGGGGCCGGCGCATAGAGCACCGCGTCGGACGAACCGCTGGTCTTCTGGATCGAGAAGTTGATGCCATAGGTCTTCTCGTAGAAGTACGTGGCGGTGGCGGTGAACTGGTTCAGGTAGCCGTTCGTGGTCCCCGCGAGGCCCTGCGCCACGGATGAGTTGAGGTGCTGGATCTCGTGCGTGAAGATGCCGAGGATCGAGACGGTGTTCGTGCCATCGCCGATGAACTGGTAGGTGCCGTCGATCGCCATGTCGGTGTAGCCGTCAGTGCCGAACCCCGGTATGCCACCCGGCTGCAGTCGGGCGTTGAAGATCAGTCCGCCGACCTCGGCCGCCTGTCCGGACCAGTCCCATTCATACGCGACACGGGCATAGGGCATCGGCCCGACCGATGTGCCGGGATACGTGTACTGACCCAGCATCTTGGCGAGCGCCGGACTCTGCGTGCCGTAGGCACCGATTTCGACGTAGAGGGAGTTGTCGTACCAGGCGTTGACGGTCATGCCCAGCGTGTTGCCGATCAGCGCGCCGATGATCGGACCGGCCGTGGGGGTTGGCGCCAGCGCCGAGGAAGCGAACGGATAGCCCCACGCATAGGTGGTGTTGTACGGGTCCTGCACGGTCGGGCCGTTGTTGAACGACACACCGAGCCGCAAATTGGTGTCGCTCGGCAGGTTGATCGGGGTGGACACGCGGACGTCGGTGTTGTCCCACAGGAACGCGCGGCCCACGCCGTCGTACGTGCCCTGCACGAAGCCGCCAACGTAGTCGTTGACGCGTCCAGCCAGGAACAGGCTGATCTGGTCAAGGGCGGGGTTGTTGTTGTCATAGAAACCCTGCGCTGGCGGCGAGGGCTGCGCGCTGGCGGTGTGGGTGAACGACGTGATCACCATTCCCGAAAGCGGGATTTCGGACGCCAGCCCGTCGCCGCCGCCCAGCGTGTAACCGCTGAGTTTGAAGGCGCGGCCGAACGGCGTGAGGTACGGACCGAACGAGCCGATGTGACAGGCGCTACAGGGTTGACCAGTCTGGGACGCGAAACTCGGCACCGCCTCTGCCGGTTTCACCAAGGACAGCAGTGAGACCAGCCCCACTGCCAGCGCCCCCAGCAGGCGCATTCGAACGCTCCGCATGATTAACTCCTTTCATGCCGTTCACGGGAGCAGAAAGGGCAAGAATGCTCACGGCGGCGTTGATCAGGATCAATCCGCCGCCGTGACACTAAAATTCAATGCAGTGTTGCGAGATACGCGACGACGTCGGCGCGCTTGTCGGCGTCCTTCAGCCCGGCATAGGTCATCGACGTGTCGGGCACCATCGCGCGCGGATTCGCGAGGTACTTCTCCATCGTCGCGGTGTCCCAGGTGACACCGAGCTTCTTGTGGTCGGCGGTGAAGTGGAACCCTGGCTCGGTGCCGGCCTGCCGACCGATCACGCCGAACAGACTCGGACCGATGCCGTTCTTGCCCTTCACGGCCGAATGGCAAATGCCGCACTGCGCCTTGAAGACCTTTTCGCCAGCGGCGGGATCGGCGGCGAGGGCAGCGGTGGAGGCGCCGGCCAACAGCAGACCGGCAATCAGGACTCTCATCATGGGGGAACTCCCTTGGCTTGCAACGCGCTCGCTATCACGGTTCGCCGGGCGACCGGCACCGCACTGCAGCATAGATGTCGGGCAGATGCGGCATCGGATCGTAGCGAACTGTAACAGCCCCGGCTAGCCGGTCCGACCGGTGCGCAGCCGGTCGAGGACGGCGCGCGCGTCCGGCGTCTCCAGCAGCGCCGGCACGGGCTGGGCGAGCTTGCGCCGCCAATTGGGTCGCTCGCGGTCGGTGCCGGGCAGGTTCAGCGCGTCGCGCTCGCCGGAGAGGTCGTCCGCCTGCGTCAGCACGAGCGCGCAGGGCGACTGTGCAAGGAAGCCATGCACCGCCGGCGCGTCGGGCGGCCCGCCGATCGCCTGCGTCAGTGCCGCGATCTCGGCGGTGCGCTCCGCGCGCGCCGCGGCCGCGTCGATCTGACCGAGGGCGGCGCGCTCGGTGATGTCCGCGCCGGCGCGCCAGCCGGCCAAAGTCGGCAGGTCGTGGGTCGAGACGCAGGCGACCGCCTGCGCCGGATAGCGGGCGGGCGGCAGGAAGCCGGGGCCGTCGCGTTCGAACCACAGCACCCGGTAGCTGAACACCCCGGCCGCGGCGAGCGCCTCGCGGAAGCCCTCGGGCACGGTGCCGAGGTCCTCGCCGACGATCAGGCAGCGCGCCCGTTGGCTCTCTAGAGCCAGCTCACCGAGCAGGTCATCGCGCGGATAGGCGACATAGGCTCCGTCGGCCCCGCTCGCGCCCTCGGGCACCCAGAACAGCCGCGCCAGCCCCATCGCGTGGTCGATGCGCAGCGCCCCGGCGTGGCGCATGTTGGCGCCGAGCACGCCCGCAAGACCGCGATAGCCGTCGGCGCGCAGCCGCCACGGGTCGAACGGCGGGAGGTGCCAGATCTGCCCGTGCGCCGAGAACGGGTCGGGCGGCGCGCCGACCGACACGCCGGCGGCGAGCAGCCGCGCGCCCGCCCAGGCCTCCGCGCCATCCGGTGCGGTGCCCACCGCGAGGTCGCGATACAGGCCGATCGCCAGCCCCGAACCTTCGGCCGCCGCCGCAAGCTGCTGGTCAGCGAGCCATTGCAGCCAGATATGGAACCGCACCCGTGCCGGATCGGCCGTGGCGCGCTCCGGGTCGCGCAGCGCCTCCGGCCAGTGATGCCAGTCCTCGCCGGGCCGTTGCTCGGCGATGGCCTGGAATGTGGCGAAACGCTCCAGCGCGCTGCCGCCGTAGGCGCGGAAGAGGTCCATGTCGCCGTCGCGGCGGAAAGCCGCGCAGGCGGCCTCCAGCACCGCCCGCTTGGCGGCCCAGACGGCGGGGTAATCCACGAGCCGGGCGGCGGACAGCTCGGCAAAGGCGGCGGCGTGGTGCGCCACCGCCGCGCGGGCGGCCGGCGCGTCCAGCCCGCCCTCCTCGCCGGTCACGTCGATATAGATCGGGTCGATGAAACGGCGGTCGGAGGGGTGATAGGGGCTGGCGCGCTCGCGCTGGTCGGGGAACAGCGCGTGCAGCGGGTTGAGCCCGACGACTGCCGCGCCCGCCCGCGCCGCCGCGCCGGCCAGGCTGGCCAGCGTGGTGAAGTCGCCAATGCCCTGGTCGCCGGCCCGCGGCACCGAATAGAGGTGGGCCACCACGCCGAACCGGCGTCCGCCCCCGCGCAGCGCCGGCGGCAGGTAGCAGGTCGCGGGCGCGACGGTCAGCGCGCAGACGATCCCAGGCGCGCCCTCCAGCCACAGCCGCCAGCGACCGACCGGCAGCAGCGGCAGCCTGACCCGCCAGGTCGGGCACCGCCTGCCATCCGCGCAGGTGCGTTCGCCGGCTTCCTCGGCGGTGATGGCGATCGGCTCCTGGGCGCCGTCCTCACCCTCCAGCACCAGATGCCGCGCCGGCTCGACAGCGAGCATCAACTCCGCCGCGGTGCCCTCGCGCACCACCAGCGCGTGCGGCACGGCGCGGCGGTGCTGTTCCTCGGCGAAGCGGCGCAGCGAGTCGCGCGCCTGCTCGGTGGCGCCGGCCGGAAGCCGCATGGCAGCGAGCAGGGCGCGCTGGGTGTCGGGGCTGACCTTGTGGCGCGCGCCGTCGATGTCCCACCAGTCCGGCGCGATGCCGGCGGCGACGGCCAACCGCTCCAGAACGGTCGGATCCACGCCGCCGCGCCGCCGCTGCGGTGCCGCGACCTCTGCCACCGCCAGCACCGCGCGCGCCGGGCAGGTGAGTGTATTGGCGTCCAGCAGCCGCGGCGGCGTGGCGGTGCGGCTGTCGATCCCGACCTGCCAGGCGAATCCGTCGCGGGCCGCCGGCAGCGTGACGGGCACCGGCACCGCGCCCCGGTGCAGCACCACCGCCACGCGGTCGGCATCGGCGGCGAACACCGCGACCAGCGTCTCGGCATGGTCCCAGTCGGCCATCGTCGCGCCGTTCGCCGCCAGCCAGACGACGTCGGGCAGCAGCGTCCCGGCATCGACCGCGCCGGTCAGGAAGCGGTCGCGGCGCAGCGCCGGATGCTCCTGCCGCAGTGCGGTCAGACGCGCGACGAACGCCGCCAGCCCCGGCTCGGCGGCCACCCAGTTCAGCCAGGTCGTGGCGTTGTCCTGCGCGTAGGCATTGTTGTTGCCGCGCTGCGTGTGGCCCAGCTCCGACCCCATCGCCAGCATCGGCGTGCCGCGCGCGAGCAGCAGCGTGGCGAGCAATGCGCGCTGGTCGGCCAGCCGCGCCGCCACGATTGCCGGGTCGGTGCTCGGCCCCTCGACACCATGGTTCCAGGAGATGTTGTCGTCGCTGCCGTCGCGGTTGCCCTCGCCGTTGGCGTCGTTGTGCTTGGCGGCGTAGCTGACCAGGTCGGCGAGCGTGAACCCGTCATGCGCGACCACGAAGTTGATGCTGCGCGACGGCAGGCGCTTGGGCCAGAACAGGTCGGCCGAGCCGGCGAGCCGGGTCGCGAGGTCGCCGGCGCGCTGCGCGTCGCCGCGCCAGAATCGCCGCACGCCGTCGCGGAAATGGTCGTTCCATTCGCCCCAGGCCGGCGGGAACTGCCCCACCCGGTAGCCGTCCGGTCCCGGGTCCCACGGCTCGGCGATCAATTTCAGCCGGCGCAGCTCCGGGTCCTGCGCGATCGCCCCGAGCAGCGGCGCGGACGGATCGAATCCGCCGTTGCGCCGCCCGAGCGTGGTGGCGAGGTCGAAGCGGAAGCCGTGTACGCCGGCCCGCCGGGCCCAGCAGCGCAGCGCGTCCATCGCCAGCCGCAAGACCGGCGGCCGGTCCAGCGCCAAAGTGTTGCCGCAGCCGGTGTCGTCCACATAAAGGCGCCGGTCGTCTTGCAGCCGGTAGTAGGTGGCGTTGTCCAGCCCGCACAGCGACAGCGTCGGCCCCAGCTCGTCGCCCTCGCCGCTGTGGTTGAGCACGATGTCGAGGATGGTCTCGATCCCCGCCTGCGCCAGCGCTGCGACCGCCTGCCGCACCTCCGCCCAGCCGCCCGGCGCCAGCAGCGGATCGGGGGCGAGGAAGCCCACCGGGTTGTAGCCCCAGGCATTCGCCAGCCCGAGCGAAGCCAGGTGCCGCTCCTCGATCCAGGCGGCGGCGGGCATCAGCTCGACGCTGGTGATGCCGAGGCCAGTCAGGTGCGCGATCGCCGCCGGATGCGCCAGTGCCGCGAAGGTGCCGCGCAGTGGCTCGGGGATGTCGGGATGGCGCATCGTGAAGCCGCGCACGTGCAGCTCGTAGATCACGGTGCGATCCCACGGCACCAGCGGGACGGTGTTGCACGGTCCGCCGTCAGGCGCGCCCACGATCGCCTTGGCCATGTGCGGCGCGCTGTCGGTCTCCAGGTTGTCGCTGAACATGGTCGGATCGAGCCGCAGCTTGCGATCGATCGTGGTCGCGTAGGGGTCGAGCAGCAGCTTGCGCGGATTGAAGCGGTGGCCGTCCCGCAGCGCGTACGGCCCGTGCGCCCGCAGGCCGTAGCGCGCGCCTTCCCCGATGCCCGCGATGTGGCCGTGCCAGACGTCGCCGCTGCGTCCCGGCAGCGCGACGCGCGCGGTCTCGCGCTCGCCCTCGGCGTCGAACAGGCACACCTCGATCGCCGTCGCATGGGCCGAGAACACGGCGAAATTGGTTCCCGCCGCGTCGGGCGTGGCGCCGAGCGGTTCCGGCGCGCCTTCGGTCACGTCCATCAGGTTCAACCCGCCAGTTCCCGGTACAGTGCCGCGTAGCGCCGCGCCGGGTCGCGCCACGACACGTCGGTCGCCATTCCGTTGCGCTGCATCCGTTGCCATGTCTGCGGCTGTCGGCGCAGCGCGGCGGCGCGGCGGATCGCCGCCTCCAGCATCTCCGCGGTCACCGGCGCGAACTGCACGCCCGTCGCGACCCCGGCCGCCAGGGCCATCGGCGAGGCGTCGATCACCGTGTCGGCCAGGCCACCGACGCGCGCCACCACCGGCACCGCGCCGTAGCGCAGCGCGCAGAGCTGCGTCAGTCCACACGGCTCGAAACGCGACGGGACCAGCAGCGCATCGGTGCCGCCCTGCACCAGATGCGCCAGCCCCTCGTCATAGCCGACGAAGCAGCCGATGCGCCCTGGATGCGCGGTGGCGGCGTCGCGAAAGCCGCGCTCGATCGCGGGATCGCCGGCGCCGAGCACGGCCAGTTGCCCGCCCTCGGCCAGCAGCACCGGCAGTGCGGCGAGCAGCAGGTCCATGCCCTTCTGCCCGGTCAGCCGGCTGACCACCGCGAACAGCGGCGCCGTTTCGCCGGCGGCGAGCGAGAAGCGGAACTGCACCTCTGCCCGGTTGCGTGCCCGCGCCTCAAGCCGTGTGGCATCGTAATGCGCCGGCAACAGCGGGTCCGTGGCGGGGTTCCAGATCCCGGTGTCGATGCCATTAAGGATGCCGCTGACCGCCGCGCCGCGCCCCCGCAGCAGCCCGTCCAGCGCCATGCCGTCGGCCGGTGTGCGGATTTCCGCCGCGTAGGTCGGCGAGACAGTGGTGATGCGGTCGGCAAAGAGCAGCCCGGCCTTGAGGAAGCCGATCGCGCCGAAATACTCCACGCCGTCGAGCGCGAAGGATTCCGGCGGCAGCCCCAGGGCGGGCAGCAGCGACGGCGGGAACACGCCCTGAAAGGCAAGGTTGTGGACCGTCAGCACGCTGCCGATCGGCCGGCCGCCGTCGTAGTGCAGATAGGCGGGCAGCAGCGCGGCCTGCCAGTCATGTGCATGCACCACCGCCGGCCGCCAGGACGGCAGCCGGCCCTGCGCCAGCCACGCGCCGACACGCGCCAGCGCGGCGAAGCGCAGTGCGTTGTCCGGCCAGTCGCGCCCGTCAGGGCCGAGATAGATGTTGCCGGGACGCGCGTAGAGATGCGGCGCGTCGAGCACGAACAGGTCGAGCCCGTGCAGGCTGGCTGCCAGCAGGTGGGCCGCACCCCCGAACAGATCGTCCCAGCGCAGCACGACTTCCGCCGAAACCAGCGCCTCGGTGATCGCGAGGTAGCCGGGCAGCAGCGTGCGCATCGCCACACCCTCGGCGCGGAGCGCCCCCGGCAGCGCGCCCGCGACATCGGCGAGCCCGCCGGTCTTGATCAGTGGATACGCCTCCGAGGCGACCGAGAGAACGTCCATGCGGGTCAGTGATCGCCGTCGGCGCGTGGCGTCACGTTCTCAGCCCTCCAGCCGTTCCATCATGGCCTTGGTGATCAGACACACGCCGCTTTCGGTGCGGCGGAAGCGGCTCGCGTCGAGCTCCGGGTCGTCGCCGACCACCATGCCCGGCGGGATCTGCACGCCGCGATCGACGATCACCTTCGACAGCCGCGCGCCGCGGCCGATATCGACATTGGGCAGGATCACCGCATGGTCGATCTGCGCGAAGGAATGCACATGCACGCCGGTGAACAGCAGCGAGCGATTGAGGCCGGCGCCGGAGACGATGCAGCCGCCGGAGACCAGCGAGGACACCGCCATGCCGCGGCGCCCGTCCTCGTCATGCACGAACTTCGCCGGCGCCGTCATCTCGGCATAGGTCCAGATCGGCCAGTCGCGATCATAGAGATCGAGGTCCGGCACGATATCCGTCAGGTCGATATTGGCCTGGTAGTACGCATCCACCGTGCCGACGTCGCGCCAGTACGGCACCGCCTCGGCGGTGGAACGCACGCAGGAGCGGGCGAACTGGTGCGCCATCGCCTTGCCGCCCTTGACCAGCCTGGGGATGATGTCCTTGCCGAAATCGTGGCTGCTATTCGGATCGGCGGCATCCGCGCGCAGCATGTCGAACAGGAAGTTCGTCTCGAACACGTAGATGCCCATGCTGGCGAGCGCGGAGTCCGGCTTGCCGGGCATCGCCGGCGGGTCCTTGGGCTTTTCCAGGAAGGAGATGATGCGGTCGTTCTCGTCGATATGCATGACGCCGAAGCCCACGGCCTCCATGCGCGGCACTTCCAGGCAGCCGACGGTCACGTCGGCGTTCGCCTCGACGTGCTGCTGCAGCATCGGCTCGTAGTCCTGCTTGTACACGTGATCGCCGGCCAGCACGACGATGAACTTCGGGGCGTAGCTCTCGATGATGTCGATGTTCTGATAGACCGCGTCGGCCGTTCCCATGTACCACATCGTCTCCGACACGCGCTGGCTGGCCGGCAGGATGTCGAAGCTCTCGTTGCGTTCGGGGCGGAAAAAATTCCAGCCGCGTTGCAGGTGGCGGATCAGGCTGTGCGCCTTGTACTGCGTTGCCACCGCGATGCGCCGGATGCCGGAGTTCATCGCATTCGACAGCGCGAAGTCGATGATGCGCGTCTTGCCGCCGAAATACACCGCCGGCTTGGCGCGCGCGTCGGTCAGTTCCAGCAGCCGGCTGCCGCGCCCGCCCGCCAGGACATAGGCCATGGCGTGACGCGCCAGCGGCCCGCCGGGGGCGATATAGGCGTTCATCATGTCATATCCTCCCTGATCCGTTCCCCCACGCGCCGGCCGGTCGGGTGCGTCATTCCCCCGCCCGCAGATAGATGGTGGCAAGCGGCGGCAGCAAAACCTCGGCGGAGGCCGGGAAGCCGTGCGAGGGCGTGTCGGTGGCCGTCACGCGCCCCAGGTTTCCCATTCCCGATCCGCCGTACTGCGCCGCGTCAGTGTTCAGAATCTCGCGCCACGGCCCGCTCTGCGGCAGCCCGATGCGGTAGTTGTGCCGCGGCACCGGCGTCAGGTTGCTCACCACCGCGACCGGCGCGCTGCCCTCCCCGCCCAGCCGCAGCCAGGCGAACACCGACTGATCGGCGTCATCGACGACGATCCAGCGGAATCCCTCGCCCTCGCAGTCGCGCGCGTGCAGCGAAGGCTCACAGCGATACAGGCGGTTGAGGTCGCGCACGCAGTCGCGCACGCCGCGATGCACTGCGTAGTCGAGCACGTACCATTCAAGCTGGTCAGCGGAGTTCCATTCCCGCCCCTGCCCGAACTCCTGCCCCATGAACAGCAGCTTCTTGCCCGGATAGCCCCACATGAAGCCGTAATAGGCGCGCAGATTGGCAAACCGCTGCCACTCGTCGCCCGGCATCCGCCCGAGGATCGAGCCCTTGCCATGAACGACCTCATCATGGCTGAGCGGGAGCACGAAATTCTCGGTGAAGGCATAGAGTAGGCCGAAGGTCAGCTCATTGTGGTGCCAGCGGCGGTGCACCGGATCGCGCGAGAAGTAATCGAGCGAGTCGTGCATCCAGCCCATGTTCCACTTGAAGCCGAAGCCGAGGCCGCCGGCATCGACCGGATGCGACACGCCGGGCCAGGCCGTCGATTCTTCGGCGATCGTGACGATCCCGGGATGCGCGGCGTACGCGAGCGTGTTGGTGCGCTGCATGAAGCCGACCGCGTCGCGGTTCTCGTTGCCGCCTTCGGCATTGGGCAGCCACTCGCCGGGCTTGCGCGAGTAGTCGAGATACAGCATCGAGGCAACGGCATCGACGCGCAGCCCATCGATGTGGAAGCGGTCGAGCCAGTAGAGCGCGCTCGCCGCCAGCACGTTCGCGACTTCCCGCCGGCCGTAGTCGTAGATCGCGGTGTTCCAGTCGGGGTGGAAGCCGCGGCGCGGATCCGGATGCTCGTACAGTGCCTCGCCGTCGAAATGCGCGAGCCCGTGCACGTCGGTCGGAAAATGCGCCGGCACCCAGTCGATGATGACGCCCAGGCCCGCCTCGTGCGCGCGATCGACCAGACGGGCGAATCCGGCTGGATCACCGAAACGCCGCGTCGGTGCGAACAGGCCGATCGGCTGGTAGCCCCAGGAGGCGTCGAGCGGATGCTCGGTGATCGGCAGGAACTGCAGATGCGTAAATCCGAGATCGGTCGCGTAGGGCACCAGCCGCGCGGCGATTTCGTCCCAGTTCAAGAATGACCCGTCCGCGTGCCGCTGCCAGGAGCCGAGATGCACCTCGTAGATCGACATCGGCGCCCGCCGCGCCTCGCTGCGTGCCCGCGCGTTCATCCAGGCGGCGTCGTTCCAGTGGAAATTGTCGGTCCGCGCCACCACCGACGCCGTGGAGGGCCGCAGTTCGGCGGCGGTGCCGAACGGATCGGCCTTCAGCGGCAGCAGCTCGCCATGCGCGCCGATGATCTCGTACTTATAGACCGCCGCTTCGCCGATGTCGGGGATGAAGATTTCCCACAGCCCGCTGTCGATGCGTTTGCGCATGACGTGCCGCCGGCCGTCCCAGGCGTTGAAGTCGCCGACGACGGAGACGCGCTGTGCCCGCGGTGCCCAGACGGCGAAATGCACGCCCTCCACGCCCTCATGCGTCATCGGGTGCGCGCCGAGCCGCTCATACAGACGCCGGTGCGTGCCCTCGATCAGCAGGTGCTCGTCGAGCGCGCCGAGCACCGGGCCGAAGGCGTAGGGATCGCGGAAGGTCCAGCGTGAAACCGCGCGCGTCGCGTGCAGGCGATAGGCAAAGCGCGCCGTCCGCTTGGGCAGGAACGCCTCGAAAACAGGCGTCTGGCCGTGCTGTTCCAGCCGCGCGATCGGCGCGCCGGCCTCGTCGATCGCGCTCACGGTCTCGGCACCGGGCACGAAGGCCCGCAACACCATGCCGGGCGCCAGGCCGGGCGGCGCGCGGTGCAGGCCGAGCACCGCGAACGGGTCGGGGTGTCGGGCCTCTGCGATCAGCGCCACGTCCTCGTCGCTCAACTGCCACGGGGACGTATTCATGGCGCAGCTCCTCAGATCGTGGTGCCAATGACCCTCGCCCGCGCGCGGGAGAGGGGCGGGGTGAGAATCGCGCCGGCGCTCATGAGTCCGTGGCCGCCGGCACGTTCCAGATCTCGCTCGCGTATTCGCGGATGGTGCGGTCGGAGGAGAACCAGCCGACATGCGCCGTGTTGAGCACGCTCGCGCGCCACCAGGCCTTGCGGTCGCGCCAGCGCGCCGCCACCTGGCGCTGCGTGCGCGCGTAGGCGTCGAAATCCGCCGATACCATGAAGTGATCGTGGTGCGTCAGCACATCGACCAGTTCGCGATAACGGTCCGGCTCCTCGGGCGAAAACACGCCGGAGCCGATCTCGTCCAGCACGTCGCGCAATATCGGGGAGGCGTCGATGGCGTCGGCCGCGCCGATGCCGTTGGTGCGGCGCCGCGCCTCGACCTCCTCGGCCGACATGCCGAAGATGAAGATGTTGTCCTCGCCGACGCGCTCGCGGATTTCGACATTGGCGCCGTCGAGCGTGCCGATGGTCAGCGCGCCATTCAGCGCCAGCTTCATGTTCCCGGTGCCGGAGGCTTCCATGCCGGCGGTGGAGATCTGCTCCGACAGGTCGGCCGCCGGGATGATCGATTCCGCCAGGCTGACATTGTAGTTCGGCAGAAACACGACCTTGAGCAGGCCGCGCAGCGTGGGATCGTTGTTGACGACGCGGCCCACGTCGTGGATCAGCTTGATGATCAGCTTGGCGCGGTGGTAGCTCGCCGCCGCCTTGCCGGAGAAGATCCGCACGCGCGGCACCCAGTCACGCATCGGCTGCGCCCGCATCGCGCTGTACAGCGCGATGGTCTCCAGGATGTTCAGCAACTGGCGCTTGTATTCGTGCATGCGCTTGATCTGCACGTCGAACATCGCGTCGGGATCGACCTGGATCTGCACCCGCTCGGCGATCAGGTTGGCCAGCTGCACCTTGTTCGCGCGCCGCACCGCGATCAGCCGGTCGTGCAGGGCGGTGTCGTCGGCATGGGGCGCAAGCTGCGCAAGCACCTCGGCGTCATCCATCACCGCCGGCCCCACCACCTCGGTGAGCAGCGAGGTGAGGCCGGGATTGGCCTCGAACAGCCAGCGGCGGAAGGTGATGCCGTTGGTTTTGTTGGTGATGCGGTCGGGAAACATCCTGTTCAGGTCGTGAAATACCGTCTCGCGCATCAGATCGGTGTGCAGCGCCGAGACGCCGTTGACCTTGTGCGATCCGATGAATGCCAGCACGCCCATGCGCACCCGCCGCCCGGCGCTCTCGTCGATCAGCGACATCGCGGACAGCAGCGCGTCGTCGCTGTGCCCGGCGGCGCGCACACTGTCCAGGTGCAGCCAGTTGAGCAGATAGATGATCTGCATGTGCCGCGGCAGCAGTCGCTCCATCAGCGGCACCGGCCAGCTCTCCAGTGCCTCGGGCAGCAGCGTGTGGTTGGTGTAGGAGAGGGTGGCGACCGTGATCCGCCAGGCTTCCGTCCATGGCAGGTCGTGCACGTCCATCAGCAGGCGCATCAGCTCGGCGACCGCGATCGCGGGATGCGTGTCGTTCAGCTGGATCGCCGCCTTGTCGGGCAGCGTGCGGATGTCCTTGTGCTGGCGCATGTGCCGGCGCAGCAGGTCCTGCAGCGAGGCGCAGGTGAAGAAATACTCCTGCCGCAGCCGCAGCTCCTGCCCCGCCGCGGTCTCGTCGCTGGGATAGAGGATCTGCGAGATCGCATTGGCGCGCGCGCGCGACGCCAGCGCGCCGACATGATCGCCGCGGTTGAACGCATCGAGCTTCAAGGGATCAGGCGCGCGCGCCGACCACAGCCTGAGCGTGTTGACGTGCCTGCCACGCCAGCCGACCACGGCGGTGTCATACGCCATCGCATCGACGATCTCGGCGGGGTGCCAGATGTGCCGCGTCGAACCGTCGGCGCCGGTGATCGCCTCCACCGTGCCGCCGAAGCCGACGGCATAGATCACCTCGGGCCGCTCGAACTCCCACGGGTTGCCGTAGCTGAGCCAGTTCTCGGGATATTCGTGCTGCCAGCCGTCCTTGATGACCTGCTGGAACAGGCCGTGGTTGTAACGGATGCCGTAGCCGTGCGCGGCGACCGAGAGGGTCGCCATGCTTTCCATGAAGCACGCCGCGAGCCGCCCCAGGCCGCCGTTGCCCAGTGCCGCGTCCGGTTCGATCTGCCGCAGCCGGTCGAGATCGACGCCGAGTTCGCCGAGGGCCGCACGCATCGGCTCGGTCAGGCCGAGATTGTTCAGACTGTCGAGCAGCAGCCGGCCGATCAGGAACTCCAGCGACAGATAATAGACCCGCTTCCGCCCTTTCGCGTACATCGCGCGTGTCGAAGGGAACCAGCGTTCGACGATGCGGTCGCGCACGGTCAGCGCGACGGCGACGAACCAGTCGCGGTCGCTGGCGACGATCGGGTCCTTGCCGACGGCGTAGGTGAGCTTCGCAATCACCGCGCGGCGCAGCGTGGCGATGTCTTCGTCCTGGGCGGGAAGGGCGATGCGTGCGACTGCGCCGTTGCTGGCAACCGAGGAAGGGACGCGGGCCTGGCTCATCGTCGGTTCCTGTCCGGGCGGCAACGTCGGTCCCGCCTTGGGCGGCGCCTGGTCGCCAAGGCGGGCTTTATTCCGTGACGATGCATAGCTTATGCCGGCGGCGCTTGTCGATCATCCGGCGGCCGCGCGCGCCGTCAACTTGCCGGCGCGCGGATTGCGTCCAGCACGGTCGTCTCGGTCAGCAGCTGCGGCAGCACGACCGGGGCGCGGCCATGGCCCGGGTAGAACACGTAGAGCGGCACGCCTTCCTGTCCGTGCGCGCGCAGGAACGCCGAGATCGACCTGTCCTGCCGCGTCCAGTCGGCGACCAGATAGGTGATTCCCTCGGCGGCGAAGGCGGCGCGCACGCGCGGCGTCAGCGCCAGCCGCTCGTTCACCTTGCAGGTGATGCACCACGCCGCCGTGGCATCGACGAACACCGGCCGACCAGCATCGACCAGCGCGGCGAGCCGCGCGGAGGAGAACGCTTCGCTGCCCTCGACGGCGGCGCGGGCCTGCGGCAGCGGCGCCACGCCGATGCCGGGAAGCACCGCCAGCGCCGCCAGCAGCGCCGCCCCGGCGACCGCGCGTCCCAGCCGCCGCCCGCGTCCCTGCGCCCGTTCTGCCAGCCCCAGCGCCCAGGCGCCCAGCCCGATCAGCACCGCGCCGGCCAGTGTGGCCAACACGCCCTGCGGCCCGGCCTCCTCGCTCATCACCCAGACCAGCCACGCGGCGGCGCCGTACATCGGGAATGCCAGCGCCTGGCGCAGCACCTCCATCCAGGCGCCCGGCCGGGGCAACGCGCGTGCCACGCCGGGGATCAGCGCCAGCACGACATAAGGTGCGGCCATGCCGAGCCCCATCGCCAGGAACACCGCGAGTGCCGCGGCCGGCGGCGCGGCCAGGGCGCCGGCGATCGCGGCCCCCATGAACGGCGCCGTGCAGGGGGCGGCGACGACGACCGCGAGCAGGCCGGTGGCGAAGCTGCCGCCATGCCCCTCCCGCCCGGCGAGCGACTGCCCGGCGCCGGTGAAGCTGCCGCCCAGCGAGAACACGCCCGAGAAGTTCAGTCCGACCACGAATAGAATCCAGGCGATGGCGGCGACGAAGCCCGGATGCTGGAACTGGAACCCCCAGCCCGCTGCCAAGCCGGCCGCGCGCGCGGCCAACAGCGCGCCGGCGAGCGCGGCGAAGGCGATCAGCACCCCGGCGGCATAACTCGCCGCATGGGCCGCCGCCTGCCGCCGCCGCGGCCGGCCAGCCCGGCCAGCCCCACGGTCTTCAGGGCGAGGACCGGAAAGACGCAGGGCATCAGGTTCAGCACCAGCCCGCCGAGCAGCGCGAGCCCGAGCAATCGCGGCACGCCGGCCGTCCATGCCGGGGCCGCCACGGCCTGCGTAGGCAGCACGACCGCACCGGGGGTCGCGACCAGGTGCAGATACGTCTCGGTGCCGTTGCGGTCGGTGACCGTCAGCACGCCGGGCAGCTTCGCGTCCGGCTGGAAGTCGTGCGCCGTGCGCAGGCGCAGGACCAGGCCCTCGGGGGTCTGCAGGAGGGTTTGCTTCGCCCCGATCTCGATCGCCCCCGGCAGTTCGGCGGCGAACCAGGCGGAACGCGCGTCAGTCAGTCCCGGCACCGCCAGCGAGCCGTCCGGGCCAATGCGTGCCGGCCAGGGCGAGGGGCGGGGGGTGCGCGCATCTGCCGCGGTGAATAGCCGCGCCTGCGCCGATGGCGCGCCGTCGCCCGCCGGCAGCGACAGGCGGAAGGCGCCGGACTCCGGCACGCAGACATTGGCGCAGACCAGCCAGCTCGCCGTGAGCTGGATGTCGGTGGGCCCCTTTGCGCCGGTGATCGTCACCGGCAACAGCAGATCGCCGGTGTAGGCGTAGGTGGCGAGTGGCCCCTCGATTTCCAGGTGCGGCGCGGGCCAGGCGACCGGGCCGGCGACGACGCCGGGCGGCAGGGCGAAGGTCAGGTCGGGTGCGACCCCGGCATCGCCCGGGTTGCGCCAGTAGGTGTGCCAGCCGGGGGCGAGGCGCAACCGCAGGGCAACCCGCAATTTCTGGCCCGGCGCCACCGTGTCGCTCGCGCTCACCAGCGTCGCGGTTGCCCGTGCGCTGGTCACGGCAACACTCTCGGCGGCGCGCGCCGTGACCGCCCCGCCGGCCAGCAGGGCGAGCGCCAACAGCAGCGGCCGCAGCAGTTTTGCCATGCAGCGCAACATAGGGGATACGCCGCACCGATGCCACCAGACCTGCCTGTGACCCTGGTGCTGCCGGCGCTTCGCGACAGCCTGGCCCGGCGCCCGAACGCGGTCCTGATCGCCCCGCCCGGTGCCGGCAAGACCACGCTGGTGCCGCTGGCGCTGCTGGACGCGCCGTGGCGCGGCGACGGGCGCATCCTGATGCTGGAGCCGCGCCGCCTCGCCGCCCGTGCCGCCGCCGCGCGCATGGCGGCGCTGCGCGGCGAGCCGGTCGGACAGACGGTGGGCTATCGCACCCGGCTTGATGCCGCGGTCTCCGCGGCGACCCGCGTCGAAGTCGTGACCGAGGGATTGCTGGTGCGCCGCCTGCAATCCGACCCCGGCCTGGAGGGCGTGGCGGCGGTGATCCTCGATGAAGTGCATGAGCGCGGGCTCGACGCCGATCTGGCGCTGGCGCTGTGCCGCGATCTGCAACGCGGGCTGCGGCCGGAGCTGCGCCTGCTGGCGATGTCGGCCACCGCCGACGCGGCGCGGCTGGCGGCCCTGCTCGACGCCGCGGTGATCGAAAGCGCCGGTCAGGCCCATCCCGTCGCGATCGAGCACGCGAAGCGCGATCTCGTTGCCCCACGCGACCTGCCGGAGGCGGTGGCAGGCGCGGTGCGGGCGGCGCTGGGCGCGCATCCGGGCGACGTGCTCGCCTTCCTGCCCGGCATGGCGGAAATCCGCCGCGCCGCCGCCGCGCTGGCGGGCTGCGGCGCGCTGGTGCTGCCGCTGCACGGCGATCTGCCGCCGGCCGAGCAGGAGCGCGCGCTGCGCCCGGCGGACACCCGGCGCGTGGTGCTGGCGACCAGCATCGCGGAAACCTCGCTGACCGTGCCGGGCGTGCGCATCGTGGTCGATGGCGGCTGGCGGCGCGCGCCGCGGCTCGATCCGTCCACCGGCCTGACGCGGCTGGCGACACTGCGCATCAGCAGGGCCGCGGCCGAGCAGCGCGCCGGCCGGGCGGGCCGGGAAGGGCCGGGGGTCGCGGTCCGCCTCTGGACCGCCGCGCTGCATCGCGGCCTGCCGGCCTTCGACCGGCCGGAAATCCTGGAGGCGGAGCTGTCGGGCCTGCTGCTCGACTGCGCTGCCTGGGGTGCCGCGCCCGCCGACCTGCCGTTTCCCGACCCGCCGCCGCCCGGCCCGCTCGCCGCCGCCGGCGCGCTGCTCGCGGACCTGGGCGCGCTGGACGCGGCGGGGCGGATCAGCGGGCTGGGCCGGCGCATGGTGCGGCTCGGCGCGCATCCGCGGCTCGCGGCGATGATGCTGGCGGCCGGCGGCGAGGCGGAGGCGGCGCTGGCGGCCGAGCTGGCGGCCATCCTGGAGGAACGCGACCCGCTGCCCGGCCCGGAAGCGCCGGCCGACATCACGCTGCGGCTCGGCGCGCCGTCGCTGCGGCGGGCGGCAGCGCAGTACCGCCGGCGGCTGCGCGTTGCCGCCGCGCCGGCCGGCGATGCCGGGCGGCTGATCGCTGCCGGCTTTCCCGACCGCATCGCCCAGCGTCGCGGCGAGCCGGGCAGTTTCCGCCTCGCTGGTGGCGGCGGGGCGAAGCTGCCGGCACGCGACGCGCTGGCCCGCGCCGATCTGCTGGCGATCGCCGGGCTGGACGCCGGCGGGCGCATCCGGCTGGCGGCCCCGCTCGACCCCGCCGCGCTGCCGGAGGCGGTGGCGGCGCGGATCGCCGAAACCGTGGAAACCACGCTCGACCCGGTGTCCGGCGCGGTGCTGTCGCGGCGGCGCACGCGGCTGGGCGCACTGGTGCTCGCCGACCGCACCGGCCCGGCCGACCCGGCCGAAACCGCCGCCCGCCTCGCCGCGGCGGCGAGCGTGCCGTGGGGCGAGGCGGCACGGCAGCTTCAGGCGCGTGTCGGCCTGATGCGCGCGCTGGAGCCGGATGCCGGCTGGCCCGACCTGTCGGACGCCGCCCTCGATGCCGACCGCTCCTGGCTCGTGCCGCATCTGGCCGGCATGACCCGGCTGGCGGAGGTGGCGCGGATCGACCTGGTTGCGGTGCTGCGCGGGATGCTCGATCCGGCGCAGGCGCGGCTGCTCGACCGCGCCCTGCCGGCGCAGCTTGACCTTCCGGGCGGGCGCGCGGCGGTGGACTACACCCAGCCGGTGCCCCTGGCGGCGGCGCGGGCGCAGCATTTCTACGGCATGGCCGCCACGCCGCGTCTGGCGGACGGGCGGGTGAAGCTGCGGCTGGCGCTGCTGTCGCCGGCCGGGCGGCCGGTCGCGATCACCGGCGATCTGGCGGCGTTCTGGCGCGGCGCCTGGGCGGATGCGCGCCGCGACATGCGCGGGCGCTATCCCCGCCACCACTGGCCCGACAACCCCGCCGAGGCGGACGCCGGCCGGGGCGGCCCGCGCAGAGCTTGACGCGATCTTGTTCCGGGCGTCCGCTGCCGCCAATTTTACGATGGACGAACGCGATGAGGAACCCTGGCATGCCGGTCCACCGACGCCGCTTGGTCGCCGCGGTTCTGCTGGCGGCGGGGCTGGCTGCCTGCGGCCCGGCGACCGCCGCCGGCCCCAACAGCTTCGCGCCGATGATCCGGCGCGTGTTGCCCGCCGTGGTGAACATCCGCATCACCGAGACGGTGACCACGCAGGAAGACCCGCTGTCGTTCCTGCCGCCGGAGCTGCGCCGGCAGTTCCGCGACCGTTTCCGCGCACCCAAGGAAAAGCTGCAGGGCGCCGGGTCGGGATTCATCATCGACCCCGCCGGCTACATCGTCACCAATGTCCACGTCGTCGGCAACGCCGACCAGATCATGGTCGATCTCGCCGACGGCACCGAACTGCCGGCCAAGGTGGTGGGCACCGACGAACTGACCGACATCGCGCTGATCCGCGTGATCGCCAAGACCAGCCTGCCCTCGGTGGACTGGGGCGACAGCCGCTCGGTCGAAGTCGGCGACTGGGTGATCGCGGCGGGCAATCCTTACGGGCTCGGCGGCACGGTGACGGCCGGCATCGTCTCGGCGCGCGGGCGCGACATCGGTGCCGGGCCGTTCGACGACTTCATCCAGATCGACGCGCCGATCAATCCCGGCAATTCCGGGGGCCCGGTGTTCAACGAGGCGGGCGAAGTGATCGGCGTCGATACCGCGATCGCCTCGCCGACCGGCGCCTCGGTGGGCATCGGCTTCGCCATTCCCTCCGAGATCGCGCGCCGCATCGTCGCCGACCTGCGCGAGCACGGCCGCGTGGAGCGGGGCTGGCTTGGCGTCTCGGTGCAGGACGCGCCGGACGACCCGGCCTACAAGGGACAGGCCGGCGCGCTGATCGCGGCGGTGGAGCGCAACGGGCCGGGAATGCACGCTGGCCTGCGTCCCGGCGATCTGGTGACGGCAGTGAACGGGCAGGCGGTGGACGGCGCGCGCGGACTGATCCGCCAGATCGCGCAGGTGCCGCCCGGCACGCAGGTGCGGCTGACGCTGCGCCGCGGCGGGCAGCAGATGGAAGTGGGCATAACGGTCGGGCACCGACCGAAGGGCCAGGGCTGACCGGACAGGGGTGAACGGCAACCATGCGTATCCTGGTGGTGGAAGACGACAAGGACGTGGCCGGCTTCGTGATCAAGGGCCTGCGCGAGGCCGGGCATGTGGTGGAACACGCCGACAACGGCCGCGACGGGCTGTTCATGGCGGCGAGCGAGAACTTCGATGCGATCGTGCTCGACCGCATGCTGCCCGGCGGCATCGACGGGTTGCGCCTGCTGGAGACGCTCAGGGCGCAGAACAACAACACGCCGGTGTTGTTCCTTTCGGCACTGGCGCAGGTCGATGACCGGGTGCGCGGGCTGAAGGCGGGCGGCGACGACTACCTGACCAAGCCGTTCGCCTTCGCCGAACTGCTGGCGCGCGTCGAGGCGCTGGCGCGGCGCGGCAAGGGCGAAGGCCCGACCACGAAACTCGTCGCCGGCGACCTGGAGATGGACCTGCTCTCGCGCGGCGTGAAGCGCGCCGGCCAGCGCATCGACCTGCAGCCGCGCGAGTTCCGGCTGCTGGAGTTCCTGATGCGCCACGCCGGCCAGGTGGTGACGCGCACGATGCTGCTGGAAGGCGTGTGGGACTACCATTTCGACCCGCAGACCAATGTCATCGACGTTCATGTCTCCCGCCTGCGCCAGAAAGTGGACAAGCCGTTCCCCACCCCGATGATCCACACCGTGCGCAACGCGGGCTACATGCTGCGGCCCGAGCAGCCCTGATGCGTCCCGGCGCCTGACGCGGCGGGGCGGCATCGTGCCGGACACGCCCGATCGTAGTGCGGTGCGGCGCGGGATGCGGCAGCGCCGCCCGCTGATGCGCTCGGCGGGCGTGCGATTCGGCATGATCTATGCGGTCGCGTTCGCGCTGGCGACGCTGGCGCTGGCGGTGTTCCTGTGGTGGTCCACCGCCGGGCTGCTCGACCGGCAGACCGACACCGCGATCAACGCCGACACCCAGGGCCTGTCGGAACGGTATCAGGAGGGCGGGCTGCCGGCGCTGGTGGACACGATCCAGCAGCGGCTGGCCGGCAATGTCGATGACGACGCGATCTACCTGCTGGTCGATCCCGACTACCGCCACGTCGTCGGCAACGTCGCCGGCTGGCCGCCCGCCTTCCGCGTCCGCACCGACTGGTTCAACGTGCAGATCGAGCGGGCGGGACGGCGCGGCATGGCGCGGCTGCATCGCTATGACCTGCCCGGTGGGTTCCACCTGCTGGTCGGGCGCGATGTCGAGGCGCACGCGCAGATGGCGCGGCTGCTCCGGGATGCGCTGCTCTGGGCGGCGGGCATCGCGCTCGTGCTCGGCACGATCGGGGCGCTGGCCGTGCGGGGCCTGTTCCGCATGACGCTGGCGGACGTATCGGCCACCGCGGCGGCGATCAGTGCCGGTGACCTGACGCGGCGCGTGCGCGTCAGCGGGCGCGGCGATGAGTTCGACCGACTGGCCGAGACCATCAACGACATGCTCGACCGCATCGGCCGGCTGATGGACGGGGTGCGGCAGGTGTCCAACGCGATCGCGCACGACCTGCGCACGCCGATCGCGCGGGCCCGCGCGCGGCTGGAGGACGCGACCGCCCACGCCGCCGGTGAGGCCGACCTGCGCGCGGCGATCGAGCGGGCGGAGGCCGACCTGGACGGCGTCATCGCGATTTTCCAGGCGCTGCTGCGCATCGCCGAGATCGAGGCCGGTGCGCGCCGCTCGGCCTTTGCCGATCTCGACCTCGCGCCGCTGCTGTTCGACCTCGCCGACCTCTACGGCGCGGTGGCGGAGGAGCGCGGGCAGCGCCTGCTGCCGGAGATTCCGCCGCGCCTGCCCGGCTATGGCGACCGCGACATGATCCAGCAGGCGGTCGCGAACCTGCTCGACAACGCGTTGAAATTCTCCCCCGACGGCGGCACGATCCGCCTTGCCGCCAGGGCCGAGCCGGGCGATGGCATCCATATCGTGGTTGCCGACCAGGGGCCAGGCATCCCCGAGGCCGACCGCGCGCGGGCGACCCAGCGGTTCTTCCGGGGCGAGAGCGCGCGCAGCACGCCGGGCAGCGGGCTGGGCCTGTCGCTGGTGCAGGCGGTGGCGACGCTGCACGGGGGAATATTGTTGCTTCAGGATAACCAGCCCGGCCTGCAGGCGACGCTGACCCTGAACACCCGCCCCCCGCCGCGTGTGAACGCAACTTCACCTTCCGATCAGCGTCAGACCGAGACGGCTGCGGCATAGTGCGGGCATGACGTCCTATCGCAACGCGCTTGTGTTGATCGGGCTGCTGGCGCTCGGCCCGCCAGGGGCGCTGTCGCAACCGGTGCAGAGCACGTCCGTGCCGCCGCTGCGGGTGACCTCGGATACACCGGAATATTGCAACGACCTGGCCGGTCGCTTCGCCGCCGAGCAGCGCGAACATTCCCCGGCCGCGCCCGAGGTGGTGCAACTGGCGCAGGAGGGGCAGCGGATGTGCGACACCGGCCTGATCCGCGGCGGGCTGCGCCGGCTGCGCCGGGCGCTGCAGATCCTGGAGGGGCAGAAGTAGCGCGCCGCCCGGCCCGTCCCATCTGGTGCGCCATGCCGATTGCCATGACCCACGATATCCTGCGCGCCGCCGGCCAGCGTCTGGAGAGCGCGTGGTGGGGCCGCCCCGGCGGCCCAGCGCTGGTGCTGCTGCATGAGGGACTGGGCTCGGTCGGGCTGTGGCGGGGCTTTCCGGCCGCGCTGGCCGAGGCGACCGGCCGGCCGGTGTTCGCCTGGTCGCGCGCCGGCTATGGCCGGTCCGAGCCGATCGTGCCACCGCGGCCGCTGAGTTACATGCATGAGGAGGCCGGGCGGCGCGTCGGCCCGGTCCTGGACGCCGCCGGCATCGGCGACTGCGTGCTGGTGGGGCATTCCGACGGCGCGTCGATCGCCGTGCTCTATGCCGGGCTGCGGCGGGACGCGCGGGTGCGGGGCCTGGCGCTGCTGGCGCCACATTTCTTCGTCGAGGATGTCTGCATCGAGGGCATCGCGGCGGCGCGCGAGCGGTATCTTCACGGCGATCTGCGCGCGCGCCTGGCGCGCCACCACGACGACGTGGACGCTGCCTTCTGGGGCTGGAACGGTGCCTGGCTCGACCCGGCTTTCCGCGCCTGGGATATCAGCGATGCCGCCGCCGGCATCACGGTCCCGACGCTGGTGGTGCAGGGTCTCGCCGATCCCTACGGCACCGCCGAACAGGTGCGCGTCGCCACGCGCGTCATCCCTGCCCCGGTCGAGACGCTGCTGCTGCCGGGCATCGGCCATTCGCCGCATCTTGAGGCGCCGGAGGCCACGCTCGCCGCGGTCGCGCGGTTCGCCGGTGGTGTGCTTGGCGCCGACCAGGCACTATGATTTCCCCCGTGCCGAGGGAGGGCGCGCCGGATGGACCGCATCGACTTCCAGACGCATCCCGACCGTTACCGCCACTGGCGGATCGAGGTGGCGGGGCCGGTGGCCGACCTGATCCTGGACGTGGACCCGGGCGCCAGCATCTTTCCCGGCTGCGAACTCAAGCTGAATTCCTATGATCTCGGCGTGGACATCGAACTCGCCGACGCCGTGCAGCGGCTGCGCTTCGAGCATCCCGAGGTGCGCTGCGTCGTGCTGCGTTCCGGCAAGGAGGGCGTGTTCTGTGCCGGTGCCAACATCCGGATGCTCGGCCGCGCCAGCCACGGCCACAAAGTGAACTTCTGCAAGTTCACCAACGAGACCCGCTGCGCCATCGAGGACGCGAGCGACGCCAGCGGCCAGCGGTATCTGGCGGCCGTGTCGGGTCCGTGCGCCGGCGGCGGCTATGAGCTCGCCGCCTGTGCCGAGCGCATCCTGCTGATCGACGACCGCCGCAGCGCGGTGTCCTTGCCCGAGATGCCGCTGCTCGCGGTGCTGCCGGGCACCGGCGGGCTGACGCGGCTCACCGACAAGCGCCGCGTGCGCCGCGACCTCGCCGACCTGTTCTGCTCGCTGGAGGAAGGCGTGCGCGGCCGGCGTGCGGTGGACTGGCGGCTGGTGGATGAGGTTGTGCCGCCCTCGCGCTGGGCTGCGACGGTGGCGCAGCGCGCGGCGGAGCTGGCCGCACTGTCGGACCGGCCGGACGCCGCGCGCGGCATCGCGCTGACACCGCTGCAACGGCGGTTCGACGGCGATGGCGTGCAGTACCGGCATGTGCGCGTGGCGATCGACCGCGCGGCGCGGCGCGCGACGATCTCCGTGACGGGCCCCGCGGATGTGCCGGCCGATCTCGCCGGCATCCATGCGGCGGGCGCGGCGTTCTGGCCGCTGGCGATGGCGCGCGAACTCGATGACGCCGTGCTGCATCTGCGCTTCAACGAACCCACGCTCGGCCTGATCGTGCTGCGCAGCGAGGGCGATCCGGCGCGCGTGCTGGCGGCCGACACGTTGCTGCTCGCGCACGCGCAGGACTGGCTGGTGCGCGAAATCCGTCTGCTGCTCAAGCGGACCTTCAAACGGCTCGATCTGACCTCGCGCAGCCTGATCGCGCTGATCGAGCCGGGAAGCTGCTTCGCCGGCACGCTCGCCGAACTCGTCTTCGCCGCCGACCGCGCGGTGATGTTCGCGGGTGCGCGCGCGGGCGACAACCGGCCGGCGGCGGCTCTGCACCTCTCGGCAATGAACTTTTCCGCCTGTCCGATGTCCAACGGGCTGACGCGCCTGCAGACGCGCTTCCTCGGCGAGCCCGACAGCGTGGACCGCGCGCACGCGGCGATCGGGCGCGCGCTGGAGGCGGAGGACGCGCTGGCACTCGGGCTGGTGACGGTCGCGCATGACGATCTCGACTGGGACGACGGGGTGCGGATCATGCTGGAGGAGCGGGCGAGCTTCTCACCTGACGCGCTGACCGCTATGGAGGCGAACCTGCGCTTCGCCGGGCCGGAGACGATGGAGACGCGCATCTTCGGCCGGCTGACGGCGTGGCAGAACTGGCTGTTCCAGCGCCCCAACGCGGTGGGCGAGGCGGGCGCGCTGAAACGCTACGGCAGCGGGCTGAAACCCGAATTCGACCCCGAGCGCGTCTGAGCGCGCGAGCAGAGGGAGGAGCGACATGCCGGATGGCATCGACGTCGATTACGACGGCCTGATCCCGAACAACGTCGGGCTCAACGCCGACGCGCGCGTGCGCAAGGCGCTGGAGACGTGGCATCCCGGCTATATCGACTGGTGGCAGGACCGCGGACCGGACGGGTTCCAGGACGCGCTGGTCTATCTGCGCACCGCGATCAGCGTCGATGCGCAGGGCTGGGCGAAGTTCGGCTTCGTGCGGATGCCGGAATACAAATGGGGCATCCTGCTCGCCCCGGCCGTCGAGGGCCGCCGGATCGGCTTCGGCCGGCACAAGGGCGATCCGGCGTGGCAGGACGTGCCGGGGGAATATCGCGCCATGCTACGCCGCCTGTTGGTTATCCAGGGCGACACCGAACCGGCGAGCGTGGAGCAGCAACGCCATCTCGGCGCCACCGCGCCGAGCCTTTATGACCTGCGCAACCTGTTCCAGGTGAATGTCGAGGAGGGGCGGCATCTCTGGGCGATGGTTTATCTGCTGCAGAAATACTTCGGCGCCGACGGGCGCGAGGAAGCGGAGGAACTGCTGCGCCGCCGCTCGGGCGATCAGGACACGCCGCGGATGCTCGGCGCGTTCAACGAGGCGACGCCGGACTGGCTCAGCTTCTTCATGTTCACCACCTTCACCGACCGCGACGGAAAGATGCAGTTGGAGGCGCTGGCACAGTCGGGATTCGATCCGTTGAGCCGCACCTGCCGCTTCATGCTGACCGAGGAGGCGCACCACATGTTCGTGGGCGAATCCGGGGTGGGGCGCATCATCGCGCGCACCTGCCAGGCAATGAAGGCGGCGGGGATCGAGGATGCGGAGGATGTGGGGGCGGTGCGGCGGCTCGGCGTGATCGATCTGCCGCTCATCCAGCGCAAGATCAACCTGCATTTCTCGCTCACGCTCGACCTGTTCGGCAACGAGATCAGCACCAATGCCGCCAACGCCTTCAACGCCGGGCTGAAGGGCCGCTTCCGCGAACATACGCTGACCGACGACCATCAGCTTCTCAACGACACCTATCCGGTGCTGCGGCTGGTCGATGGCGCGGTGGTCAAGCAGGACGTGCCGGCACTGTCGGCGCTGAACATGCGCCTGCGCGATGACTTCGTCGATGACGTGCGCGGCGGCATCACGCGCTGGAACAACGTGATCGCAAAATCGGGCATCGCCTACCGGCTGGCGCTGCCGCATGTCGGCTTCAACCGCCGCATCGGCGAATTCTCCCGTGCGCGCATCGACCCGCTGGGCAACATCCTCGATGCCGAATCGTGGCAGGGGCGGCGTGATGCGTTCCTGCCGACCGCGGCGGACGGCGACTTCCTGCACGCGCTGATGCAGCCCGTGCGCGTGCCCGGCGCCTTTGCCGGCTGGATCGCGCCGCCGCGCATCGGCATCGACAACCGGCCCGGCGACTTCGAATACGTCAAGATCCACGAGTGAGCGGCGAAGCCGCGCGCGCCCTCACCCCGGCCCGCCCGGCGGGCGGGCGCGCGGCGGCGTCAGGCCACGCGCCAGACCTTCTGATAGCCGCTGTGGAGAACCTCGGCCCGGATCGCGGCAAAGAAGCGGTCCAGGATCAATCCTTTGCCGCCCGCCGCGATGCCATAATCGTCCACGCACACCACCGTCCCCGGCCCGATCAGCGGCCGGGCCGCCGCCAGTTCCAGCGCGTGGTGGATCGCACTCGGCATTGGGTCGGCCAGGTCGAGGTCGTAGCTGTCGAGATACAGCAGGCTCGCCGGCCGCGCCGCCAGTCGCGCCAGCGCGTGCAGGGCCGCGACCGAATCGCCGAGGATCAACTGCGTCGCCGAGGAGCACGCGCGGCGCGCGGTGTCGATGCTCTCCGCCGTGATGTCGATCGAGATCACCGTCCCGCCGCGGTCGCGCGCCAGCGCGTCGAACATGAACGTGCTCTGCCCGTCGCCCTCCCAGTTGTCGGGGATGCGCATGCAGCCGGTCTCAAGGATCAGCAGGTCCGCGCGCGCCTGCGCGAGGGCGGCGAAGATCGCGGCGAACCCCTCGGCGCGGCGGCCGAGCCGGGGGCGGAAATGCTGCGCGAACTGCTCGGCGAAGGGCATTCTGGCGGGCAGGGGGGGCAGGCCGACGAACGCCGGATCGGCCTGCCTGACGCCGCCCACGCCGATATCGCGCGTGCGCGCCTCCTTGTAGCGGAAGGCGAAGGCGGGGGTGGCGGCGATGCATTCGGCGATCCGGCCGGGCGTCTCGTCCTGCGCCAGCAGCCGGCGCAGCAGCGGGCGGCCTTCGCCCTTGCCGGCCAGCAGGTCGAGCAGCGCCTCCAGCCGCGCCTGCAAATCCTGCTCCGGCGCCTCGGTCACGGCTTGCCCACCGCCTTGGGTTGGCCGAAGCTGGCGCGCAGCCAGTGCCGGCGCGACTGCTTGTAGCCGACGGCGCAATGCGTCGCGACCACCCGCTCCAGCTCGTGGCGGTCGAGAATGCGGCTGCGCTCCAGCCACGGACCGGGCGCCAGTTTCGAGGCGGCCAGGGTGTGGGCGAAGGCGCGCGTGATCAGGCCTGGCCCGGTCGCCAGCCAGATCATGTCCTCATCGCCCCGGTTGATCGCCGTCACCGCCGCGTCCAGCGCCGCGCCCAGCACCGGATGCAGCGGGGCGGCGGCGAGGAAGTTGTTGCCGAGCGTGCCGTATTCCTCCTGGAACGCGGCGAAGCGCACTGCCGGGGGCAGCAGTTGGTCGATCGGGCGCAGGCAGCGGTCGTCGGCATCGGCGTAGCAGCCGCCCTCGGCGAACAGGAAGGCGAGGCGGAACAGATCGGCCTTCTGCGCCGGCTCCCGCGCCCGCCGGAACGCCCGCGCCACCTCCGGCGGGCAGCGCGCGGTCAGGAACGCCAGCGCCGATTCGGTACTGAAACACTGATGCCGATGGCCAGGGTTGCATTCCTGCCAACTGCGCATCAGCGCCGCGATGTCCTCGGGCGGCGTCGGCTCGTCCCAGAACTGCGCGATGGTCGGAGGGATGGTGCGCGCCTCCGCATCGGGCCACGGCCCGTCGAGGCGTCCCGCCTGGCGCAGCGCCACCAGCAGCGCCACCGCCGTCGCGGTATGCTCGGGGGTGGCGCTCATCCGCCCGAGCAGCCGCTCGATCCGCGCCTCCGGCGGCAGGCGCTGGGCGTCGGCCAGGGTGGCGATTGCGTCCTCGTCGATCGCGAACTCGTCGAACAGATTGCCGATATGCGTGTGCGACAGGTGCGGCGACAGCCCGAGCGCCTTCTGCTGCGCCGCCCGCTGCTCCTGAAAGACGCGCAGATGCGCCCGCGCCGCCGCGATGTCGAAGCGCAGCAGGCTGACCCGGGCCAGCGCCTCATGCGCGCCGGTCATCAGTGGATTGAGCGCCACCGCCTCGGCGAACGCCGCCTCCGCCGCCTCGAACTGCCAGCGTTGCGCGGCGAGCTGGCCACGCGCGTTGTACCACTGCGCGCGTTCCTGTATTGTGCCAATCGGAGCGGCGGCGAGCACGCGGTCCATGCCGGCGAAATCGCCGGAGAAACGCTCGGTCTCGAACCATTCGTTCCATAGCGGGAAGTGGTTGGGCATCGCCGCCGTCGCGGCGCGGGCGACGTCCAGCGCCTGGTCGCGCAGGCCCGCCCGGCGCAGCAGCGCGACGCGCCTGAGTGCCAGTTCCGGCCATTGGCCGAGGCGCTGTTCGGCCGCGTCGAGCGCCGCCAGCGCCGCCGCGCCCTGGCCGAGTTCGGCCAGGGTCTGCGCCAGCGCCGCGTGGGCCGCGACCGGCACACCCGGCCGCGCCGCCGCCTCGCGGAACAGGTCGAGTGCCGCGTCGAACTGCTGACGGGCGCGGGCCAGCTCGCCGAGCTGGACCAGCGCCTGCGCGGCGACGGTGGGGGTCTCGGCGGCGCGCTTCAGCCATTGCTCGGTCTCGGCAAAGCGGCCGAGCGCGCGTTCCTCGTTGGCGATCTCCAGCATCAGCGCGTGCCGCTGCGGGTCGCGGGCGAAGCCCTCCCGGAACGCCTCCAGCGCCGCCGCCCGGTCGCCGGCCGCCCGCTCGACGAGTCCCAGGCCGAGCCAGGCCTGGCCGCCGGCCGGATTGCGTTCCGCCAAGGCGCGCAGCACCGCCCGCGCCTCCTCGAACTGGCCGGCGTCGCGGTGTTCCAGGGCCAGTTCGTACCACGGCCCCTCGACCTGCGGCGCCGCTTCGGTCGCGGCGCGCAGGTGCGCAAGCGCGGCGGCGCGGTCGTTGCGCTGGCGCGCGCACAGCGCCAGCCCGAGCAGCGCCGGCGCGAAGCCCGGCGCATCGGCCAGCAGCGCCTGATAGGCGGCCTCGGCCTCCGTCACCCGACGCTGCTCGCGCAGGGTGGTGGCAAGTTCCAGCCGCACCGAGCGGTCCCGCGGCGCCAGCGCCAGCGCCGCCGTCAGATGCCCGGCGGAGGCCGCCAGATCCCGGCGCAGCCGCGCGCACAGACCAAGGCCGAGCAAAGCCGGCCAGAATCCGGGGTCATCGGCGAGCAGCGAGCGGTACAGCGCCTCGGCTTCATCGGCGCGCTGCTGCTCGCGCAGCGTGGTGGCATATTCGTGCCGCACCGCGCGGTCGCGCGGCGCCAGCGCCAGCGCCGCCGCGAGGTGTTCTGCCGAGCCCGCAAGATCGCGCCGCAGCCGCTCGCAGATGCCAAGGCCGACCAGCGCCGGCCAGAATTTCGCGTCCTCGGTCAGCAGCGCGCGGTACAGAGGCTCCGCCTCCTCGATACGGTGCTGCTCGCGCAGCGTGGTGGCATATTCGTGCCGCACCGACCGCTCGCGCGGAGCCAGCGCCAGCGCCGCCGCCAAGTGGCCGGCGGAGGCGGCGAGGTCGCGCCTTTGGCGGGCGCAGATGCCCAAGCCGATCAGTGCCGGCCACCACCCCGGCTGCTCGGCCAGCAGGGCCTCTAGCATCGGCTCGGCTTCCGCGCAGCGTCCCTGCTCGCGCAGGGTCGTTGCCAACTCGAAGCGCGCCTGCCGCGACTCCGGCTCGAAGGTCAGTGCGCGTCGAAACCATTCCGCCGCCGCCGCGCGGTCGCCGGACTGCCGGGCCGCCACGCCGCGCGCGCAGGCCGCCGCGGCCGACACGACCTCCTGCTCGGCCGCGGACGGCGTCACCGGCAGGGCGGCGTCAGGCATCTGGCGACTCCGGTCATTGTCGGACAGGACATCGTTCATTTCAGCGCGCCGGCGCAATTGCAAGTTGCCTCTGCCAGCGTCGCGGCGCCGCGTGGCGGAATTCATGCTAGGTTTGGTGGAATGGATACGCCGGGGTCCGCCGATGCGTGCGCACGACCGTCCGACCGTTGAAGCGCAACTCGACGCCGCCGCGCTGGCCTGCGCGCGGCAGGGCGCGCAACTGACCGCGCTGCGCCGGCTCGTGCTGGCGCTGATCCTGCAGGCGGAGGGGCCGTTGACCGCCTATCAGTTGCTCGACCGGCTGAAGCAGACCGGCAGGCGGGCGACGCCGCCGACGGCCTATCGCGCGCTGGAGTTCCTGCTGGAGCAACGGCTGATCCACAGGATCGAGCGGCTGAATGCCTTCGTTCCCTGCGCGGAGTCCGACCCACACGAGCACGCCGCCCAGTTCCTGATCTGCCGCCGCTGCGGCACGGTGGCCGAGATCGAGGACGACGCCGTCGCGCACGCGCTGGACCGTGCCGCCGAACGCGTGGGATTCCATCCCGCCCGCGCGGTGGTGGAGATCGACGGCACCTGCGCCGCCTGCGCGCACGCCGCTTGACGCGGCCCGGCCGTCAGGCGCCGACCCGGATGTGAGCGAACAGATAAACCGCGGCGCTGAGTGCGGTGATCCAGAAACTGGTCGGCCAGTCGGTGTAATAGGCGAGCGCCAGCCCGAGCCAGGCCTCGGCCAGCGCCAGCGCCGCCGACAGCGCGACGCCGCTGCCAACACCACCGGTCAGGCGCTGCGCCGTCGCCGCCGGGCCGACCATCAGCGCGAAGACCAGCAGCACGCCGACGATCTGTGCGCATCCGGCCGTGGCCAGCGCCACCAGAGCGAGAAATGCCACGCCATACAGCCGCGGGCTGACACCCCTGGCCTCGGCCAGCTCCGGCTGCAGGCTGGCGAACAGCAGCGGGCGCGCGATCACGGCCAGTGCCGCAAGACTGACCGCGCCGAGCGCCAGCAGCGTGCGCAGCGTTTCGCTGTCCACCGCGAGCACGTTGCCGAACAGCAGCGCGGTCGCCTGGGTGGCGAAGGCGGTGTAGAAATGCAGGAATAGCAGGCCCAGGCCGAGTGCCAGCGCCAGCACCAGCCCGATCGCCACGTCGCGCTGGGCGAGCCGCTCGCCTGCGGCCCCCATGCCGATCCCGGCGGCGAGCGTGGCGACCACCAGCCCCCAGAGCGGCGCGGCGCCGAGCAGCACCGCGCCGGTCGCGCCGGTGAAGCCGACATGGGCGAGCGCATGACCGGCGAAGGTCTGGCCGCGCAGCACGAGGAAATACCCGACCGCGCCCGCCACCAGCGCGACCACGCCGGAGGCGGCGAAGGCGGTGCGCATGAAGTCGTAGTCAAGCATGATCGTGTCCCGCTTCCGCCACATCATGCCGGTGGGCGTCGTGCTCCATGTCGTGGCCACCAGACATGACGAAGATGCGGCCGCCCAGCCGCACCACGTCGATCGGCGCGCCATAGAGTCGCGACAGGACCGGGCCGGTGATGACTTCCTCGACCGTGCCCAGCGCCGCCTGCCCGCCGCCGAGATAAAGCACGAGGTCGAGCGCGCCGAGCAGCGGGTTGAGTTCATGGGCGCTGAACAGCACGGTGACGCCAAGCTCGCGCTGCACGGACTTCACCAGGTCCACGACGCCGTGCTGGTGATGCGGGTCGAGGCTGATCAGCGGCTCATCGAGCAGCAGCAGCCGCGGGCGGCCGATCAGCGCCTGCGCCAGCAACAGCCGCTGCCGCTCCCCGCCCGAGAGGTCCGTAAGCGGCCGACGCGCGAGCGCGCCCGCGCCGACCAGATCGAGCACCCGGTCCACCTCCGCCCGCTCCAGCTTGCCGAGCACCGGCAGGCCCAGGCGGTGGCCGTTCACCGCGCCGGCGACAAAGTCCCAGCCGCGCAGCGGCAGCGTGGCGAGAAGCCCGCGCGCCTGCGGCATGTAGCCGATCGCCGCATTGCCGCGCGACGGCGGCTGCCCGAGCACGCGCAGCGTGCCCTGCCGCGGCGGCACGAGCCCCAGCACGGCGCGCAGCAGCGTGGTCTTGCCGGCTCCGTTCGGCCCCAGCACGCCCACGAAGGCGCCCGCCGGGATGTCAAGGCTGACGCGGTCGAGCACCACGCGTCCGCCGAGGGCGAGGCGAACGTCGCGCAGGATGATCGCGCTCACGTGCTAATCGGGCAAGGCGCGATCGACCGCGTCGAGCACGGCGAGCATCCAGGCCTGATAGGTCATGCCCGGCGGCTCGGTCTCCGTTACCGCGACCACGGGGACCTGCGCGACGCGGGCCAGCGCGACCATGCGCGCGGCCATCGGGCCGGTCGCCTGGCTGTTGTAGATCAGCAGCCGGACCGCGTGCGTCCGCAGATCGCTCTCGAACGCCGCGACCATCGAAGGGCTTGGCTCGGTATCGTTCATCACCGCCATCTGAAAGCCCATATTGTGCACGCGCAGCCCGAGGGCGGCGAGCATATAGCCGAACACCGGCTCGGTCGCGGTCACCGCCGTTCCGGCCAGCCGCGCGCGCAGGCTGGCGATTTTCGCCGTGACCGGCTGCACCGATTGCCGGAACCGCGCGAGACGTTGGCGAAAGGCGGCGTCGTGCGCCGGGTCGATGCTGGCGAGCGTGCCTGCGAGGGTGTCCGCGAGGGCCAGGAGCGTCCCCGGATCGTACCAGACATGCGGGTTGTCGCCGGTCCTGTGGCCGGCGAGCGGGGCGACCGCAATGACATGGCGGCCGGCAGCCCCCGCCGCGCCGAGCAGCTTCTCGATCCAGGGGTCGTAGCCGATGCCGTTGTAGATCACGACGCGCGCGGCGGCGACCGCCCGCGCGACGGAGGGACTCGCCTCGAACATGTGCGGGTCCTGGTCGGGATGGGACAGGATGCTGGTGACCCGCACGTCCGGCCCGCCAAGCTGCGCCGCCACGTCGCCGTAGACATTTTCCGCCGCCACGATCGCAACCGGCGAAGCCGCCCGAACCGGCGCCGCCGCCACGACGGCAAGCGCCCACGCGCCTGCGGCCAGGGCGAAGCGACGCATCATGACGGCCTCCTGGGAGGAATGACGCAATGCTATAACATTGCGCGCCCGGCGACAAGAAAGATGGTAGCGGCGGGCGGATTTGAACCACCGACCAAGGGATTATGATTCCCCTGCTCTACCGCTGAGCTACGCCGCCATCCGGCCGAGGGCGCGCACATACCGCCGCGCGGGCAGCCGCGTCAACCGCCGCATCAGCCGCTAGCGGGGGCGCGGATGAAACCGCCGCCAAGCACACGGCTGCCATCGTAGAACACACAGGCCTGGCCGGGCGCGGCCAGTGCCGGCGCGTCCAGCCGCACCTCGGCGCCCTCGGCGGTCGGGAGCAGGTCCGCCGGATGAGGCGCCTCGCGCGCGCGCAGCTTCACGCTGCAGCGGCGGGGGCGCGGCGCGGCGAGCCAGTTCACCTCGCGCACGGCGACATGCCGGCTGCCCGAGCCTGCCGCGCCGACGACCACGCGCCGCCGCGCCGCGTCCAGCCCCACCACCACGCGCCGCACCCCGCCGCCCTGCGCCGCCGCGCCCAGCCGCTTGGCCTGGCCCACCGTGTAGCGCGCGATGCCGTCGTGGCGACCCAGCACCTCGCCGGTCTCGGCCACGATCTCGCCGGGCAGCAGCGCGTCGGGGCGCAGCCTGGCGACCGTGTCGGCGTAGCTGCCGGCGGGGACGAAACAGATGTCCTGGCTGTCGGGCTTGGCCGCGACCGGCAGCCCCAGCCGTTCGGCCGCCGCGCGCACCGCCGCCTTGTCCGGCATGGTGCCGAGCGGGAACAGGCTCATCGCCAGTTGCGCCGGCGTGGTGGCGAACAGGAACCAGCTCTGGTCGCGCGCGGCATCGACCGCGCGGTGCAGCTCCGGCCCGTCGGCGCCGTCGATCCGGCGGACGTAGTGCCCGGTTGCCAGCCGCTCGCAGCCAAGGTCGCGCGCCAGCGCCGTCAGGTCGGCGAACTTCACCGTCTGATTGCAGCGCACGCAGGGCACCGGGGTCTCTCCGCCCGCGTAGCTGTCGGCGAAGTCGGCAATCACGGCGGCACGGAACCGCGCCTCGGCGTCGATGACGTAGTGCGGGATGCCGAGCCGGTCGGCGACGCGGCGGGCGTCGTGGATGTCCTGCCCGGCGCAACAGGCGCCCTTGCGCCCGGTTGCGGCGCCGTGGTCGTAGAGCTGCAGGGTGACGCCGATCACCTCGTGCCCGGCCTCGGCCAGCAGCCCGGCCACCGTGCTGCTGTCCACACCGCCCGACATCGCCACCAGCACCCGCATCGGGGGCGCCCCGCTAGCCGTTGAGCAGGTTGCGACTGCCCGCCGGCAGCCGCACCACCAGCCCGTCAAGCGCCGGCGTCATCACGATCTGGCAGCCCAGACGCGACGTCTTCTCAAGCCCGAAGGCGAGGTCGAGCATGTCCTCCTCGTCCTCGGTCGGCTGCGCCAGCTTCGCGAACCACGACGGATCGACGATCACGTGGCAGGTCGAGCAGGCGAGCGAACCCTCGCACGCGCCTTCGATATCGATGCCGTGCTTGTGGGCGATCTCCAGCACCGAGAGGCCGAGCGGGGCCTCCACCTCGCGGCGCGTGCCGTCGCGCTCGATGAACGTCATCCTGGGCATGGGCGTGGATTCAGGCCTCGGTCCGCTGCGATGCCACCGACGCGTGCGCCGCCGCCAGCGCCGCGACCGCGAAGTCGATGTCCGCCGGCGAGGTAAAGCGTCCGATCCCGATCCGCAAGGTGCGCCGCGCCGCGTCCTCGCTTAAGCCCAGCGCGCGCAGCACATGGGACGGTTCCACCTCCGCCGCGCCGCAGGCCGAGCCGGTGGAGACGCAGAGGTCCGGACAGGCCGCCATCAGCGCCTGGGCGCGCGCGGCCGGGAAAGTCAGGCTGAGATTGCCGGGGATGCGCGCGGTGCGGCTGCCGTTCACCACCACGCCCGGCAGCGCCGCCGCCAGCCCCGCCAGCATCCGGTCACGCAGGGCGGCGATGCGCGCGGCCTCGGCGTCCATCTCGGCCGCGGCGATGCGGCTGGCCTCGCCCAGCCCGACCAGCAGCGGCGCCGGCAAGGTGCCTGAGCGCAGTCCGCGCTCCTGCCCGCCGCCGGAGAACAGGGGGGCGAGCCGCACGCGCGGGCGGCGGCGGACATAGAGCGCGCCGACCCCCTTGGGCGCATAGAACTTGTGGCCGCTGACCGAGAGCAGGTCGATGCCGAGCGCGCGGACATCGAGCGGGATCCTGCCCACCGCCTGCGCCGCGTCGGTGTGGAACAGCGCCCCGTGTTCATGCGCCGCTGCCGCCAGCGCGGCGAGGTCCTGCACCACCCCGATCTCATTGTTCACCGCCATGACGCTGACCAGCAGCGTCGGCGCGACGAGCGCCGCGCGCAGAGCGTCGGGGTCGAGCAGCCCGTCGGCGCGCACCGGCAGCACCACCGGCGCGAACCCCTCGGCGGCGAGGTCGGCCACACTTTCCAGGACGCATTTATGCTCAGTGGCGAGCGTCACCACGCGGCGGCGCGGATCGCCCTCGGCGGCGGCGAAGCGGGCCGCGCCTTTGATGGCGAGATTGTTGCTTTCCGTGGCCCCCGAGGTGAACACCACCTCACGCGGATCGGCGCCGATCAATGCCGCGAGCGCCCCCCGCGCCTGTTCAACCGCCGCGTCCGCTGCGCGGCCCATCACATGCTCGATGCTGTGCGGATTGCCAAAATTTTCATTGAACCAGGGGAGCATTCCCGCCACCACGCGCGGATCGCAGGGCGTGGTGGCTTGACAATCCAGATAGACCGGACGGTTCGGGCGCGGCGTCATCCGGGCCACATGGTGTCAGTGTCCGGCGCGGGAAAGCCGCGCGGCGACGCGCGGGTAGGCGCGCGCGAAGGCCGCCACGTCAGCTGCCGTCGCCGACCAGGGCAGGGAGATGCGGATCGCCTCCCCGGCCAGAGCGCCGAGGCCCATGGCGTCGAGCACATGGCTGCGCGCCACCTTGCCGGAACTGCACGCCGCCCCGGCGGAGACCGCCACGCCTTCCAGGTCGAGCGCGATCACCTGCGTCTCGGCGCGCACGCCCGGCAGCGCGAGGCAGGTGGTGTTGGGCAGGCGTGGCGCGCCGGCACCGATCACGACGGCGCCTGCCGCGACCGCCGCCTGCTCGATCGCATCGCGCAACCCGGACAGCGCGGCGGCGCCGGTCGCCTCGATGGCGGCGGCGGCGAAGCCGGCGATCGCGGGCAGCGGCGGGGTACCGCCGCGCCGCCCGCGTTCCTGCCCGCCGCCGGCGATCAGCGGCGTGATGATCCCCGCGGCGCGCGGCCCCAGCAGCAGCGCCCCGGCCCCCGGCGGCCCGCCGAGCTTATGCGACGACAGGGCGATGCTGTCGGCATGGAGGGCGGCCGGATCGAGCGGGATGCGGCCGGCCGCCTGCACGGCATCGACATGCAGCAGCGCCCCTGCGTCCCGGCACAGCGCGGCGGCCTGCGCCACCGGCTGGATCGTCCCGGTTTCATTGTTGGCGAGCATGAGACAGACCAGCGCCGGCGCGCCCTCGGCCAGCAGGCGGCGCAATGCATCGAGATCGGCGATGCCCTGTCCGTCCACCGGCAGCACCGCCGCCCCCGTCGCGGCGGCGCGCACGGCGTCGTGCTCGGTTGCGCCGACGATCAGCCGCCGCCCGCGGCCGAAGGCCGCGATGGCCCAGGCATCCGCCTCGGTGCCGCCGGAGGTGAACACGAGGTCGGCCGGCGCTGCGCCGAAGCGGGCGGCGAGGCGCTCACGCGCGTCCTCCAGCACGCGGCGCGCGGCACGGCCGGCGGCGTGGACCGAGGAGGGGTTGCCCACCGCCTGCAGCGCCGCCAATGCCGCCGCCAGCGCGGCCGGGCGGACAGGCTCGGTGGCGTTCGCATCCAGATAGGTCATGCGGTTAGGAAGCCTGTCGAAATGACGCGCTGAACGGAAAAGATGAATGCCACGCCACATTTCCCTTAGGGAAAAACCCGCCGCGACCTATAGTCGGCCGTCGACCCGCCCGGCGGCGGCGGGGGCGGCCTGTGATCGTGATGTGGGCGGGCCGGGGCCGCGTGTCCAGGCGACGACGGGGAGGAGCGCGTGACGGCCAGGCAGGGGACACCTCGGGCGGGTCGGTCGGGCGCGCCGCGACCGGATCGCCCGGGCGGGCACTTCGGCGGGCGTGGCGCGTTATCACGTGTTATCACGTACGCGCGCCCCTGCATCGTGCCACTGGCCGGAACGGGGAACGATACCTATTTGCAGCTTCTCAATGGGGATTGGTCATGCAGGTTCCGCGCCAGCGCCGACGATGCCGGCGCAGGTCATGATGGCGGCGCCGTACGAAGGGTGCCCGAGGGATGGTTCGGCCCGGCCGCGCGGCGGCGCGGGCACAGCAGCAGAATGGATCGCGTCGTGTCATGCCTGAAGTGATGTTCGCCGGGCCGGATGGCCGGCTGGAGGGTCGCTACCACCACTCCAAGGAGAGCGGGGCGCCGCTGGCGCTGATCCTGCATCCGCATCCGCTGCACGGCGGAACCATGAACAACCGCATCGCCTATTCGATGTACCAGTCGTACCAGCGTCTGGGCTTTTCGGTGATGCGCTTCAACTTCCGCGGGGTCGGGCGCAGCCAGGGCCGCTATGACGGCGGCATCGGGGAGATCGGCGACGCCGCGGCGGCGCTGGACTGGATGCAGGCGGTGAACCCGAGTTCGACCAGTCTGTGGATTTCCGGCTATTCCTTCGGCGCCTTCATCGGGATGCAACTGCTGATGCGCCGGCCGGAAATCTCCGGCTGGGTCAGCGTGGCACCGCCGGCCAATCATTACGATTTCGGCTTCCTTGCGCCCTGCCCGTGCGGCGGGCTGATGCTGCATGGCGACAGCGACGAGCTGGTGCCGGAGGCGGCGGTGCGCAAGCTGGTGGAGAAGCTGAACACGCAGAAGGGCGTGCAGGTCGATTACCGCATCATCCCCGGCGCGGACCATGTGTTCGCCCGTCACGCCGACGCCATCGCCGCGCATGTCGAGGACTACGTGAAAAAGACCATGGCGGCGCGGTCGATGGCGCTGGCCGCCGACTGACGCGGACCGTCGCGGCCGCTCGGCAGGCGGCCATGCGCACGGCATGTCATTGCTACATCGCAACGTCATCGTCGCGCGTCGCCCTGAGGCGCTCACGCCCGTTGCGGCGGCGGCCGGGCGGCGGGGAGGACGGGCGGGGCGGGGCGGGGCGCCGCCGGGCGAGGCGGTCGCGGCGGCGGTGACGGTGCCGGGGAACCGGCCGGCGGTTGCGGCGGGGCGGTGACGGCCTGCGGCGGGGCAGGCGGCGCGGTGCGCGGCGGCGGGGGCAGGGCGACCCCCAGCATTCGGCAGAGCGGGCGCAGCAGGCGGCGTGCCTGCGGGGCCGCGTCCACCAGGGCGACAAAGTCGGGGTCGGCCAGCAGATACTGCATCTGCGACCCGTAGGCGCTCGCCTGCGGCACCAGGCGCACCAGCCAGGCCGGGCCGTGCGGCAGCACCCGCGCCGACTGTCGCCGCGGCGCCGGACGCGGCCGGCGGCGAGCGGGAAAGCGCCGCTGCCGTCCCGCCGCGATCCGCCCGGCCAGGGCGGCGAAGCGGACGCCGAGGCGGCGCAGGTGCCGCCAGATCAGGATGACCAGCGGCCCGGCGAGCCGCCGCCGCCCGCCCGCCTCGGCCACCGCCCGGCACAGCCCGTCGATGACGCTGGCGAAGCGGTCGGTTGGGGTGGTGGGGAGGCCGGAGGGCATGGCAGTATAACTAACACAACAGGTTGGGCTGGGCAAGTGGCGGTCCCAGGGATCACCCGTCGGGGGTGATCGGCAGGAACGCGCTTCTCAAGGTTCACGTGACTGAACAACTTGCCGCTGACCGCATCGCTCCCGCGCATCCCCACACTGCCAATCCGCTTACCGACAGACAGGGAATCGCAATTCAACTGGCGCCGCCGGATCCGAATTTCAGCAGCCTGTGACCTGAGCCCCGAAAACTCCTCCAGGCTGAGATAGAGTCCGCGACCCTGAGGGGGAACGGATGGATGAAGCGAAGTCGGTTCACCGAGGAACAGATCATCGGCGTTCTGCGCGAGCAGGAGGCCG
>JAKADX010000073.1:6629-11495 GCA_021818505.1 Pseudomonadota bacterium | reverse complement strand
GCGGGGTTCGACACGCACGCCCTCCGTCCTGGCGGCGGTCTCCAGCGCGCCCCGTGACACGCACGACAGGAATTCCTCGGTCGCCATGTTCGGCAGGCGCAGCGAGGCGCCGATCGCCTCGCCGGCGATGCGGGCGAACGGTCCGCTCTGCGAGCGGTTCTCCCGACAGGACAGCACGCCGATCAGCATCCGGCGCGCCGCCCGGCGCAGCAGGTCGAGGTCGGCCGTCAGCACGCCGCCTTCGGTGATGGTGCGGCAGATCGCCTGCCGGTCGTCGCCGCGCAGATCGCTGCCGCTGTCGACGCTGACATTGTCGCCGCCGAAGGCGAGGACCAGCAGGCCGAGCAGGGTCTCGTCCTCGATCGGCGTGTCGGCGAGCGCCTGGTGCAGCGCATCGGTGCGCAGGTCGCCGATCATGGCGACGCCCTTCTGCGTCACCTCTGGCCGGGTCCCGGCCGTCGGCATGGCATCGTCATCCGTGCCACCGCCGTCCGCCGCGCCGGTCGCGGCTTTGCCACTGCCCGCGGGCTTGCCGGCCTTCTTCGTCTCGGGCAGCCGGTAGGCAACGGTTTCCACCGCGCCCGTACGCACGTCGATGTAGTGTCCGACCAGATCGGTCTTGCCGGGCTTGCTGTAGACACGCTCGGCCTTCTTCGGCAGTTGGCCTTGGCCGTAATCGTTCACCGGCAGGAGCGTGCCACGCTCCGGCAGGTTGTTCTGCAGCCACTCCTGCTGGGCGGCGAAGAACCCTTCGACGTTGGTGGTGTAGCGGCTGTCCTCGCCCGGCGGAGCGAACAGGTCGTCCTCCCACACGATGCCGTAGGCCTTCGCCAGATCGTCGCCGAACTTGGCGGCCGAGGCGGGCATGCGGCGCTTGGCGAGTGCGCGGGCGACCTCATACCAGGCGACCTCGGCTTGGCCCTTCTTCGGCTTGTGCTTCTTCCAGACCTGGGCCTGCTCCTCACGCGACGCGGCGGCGATCGTGCGCAGCTGTTCCTCGTTCGGCATGCTGCCGAGCGCCATCACGTCGAGCATCGCCGGATGCAGCTGCGCCAGCAGCTTCAGGCGGCGCACGGTGCGCACCGACAAGGCGAGCGCGTCACCGATGGCCTGCTCGTTCCAGCCCTGGGCTTCGAGCCGCTCGATCGCGCGCCAGATATCGACGCTCGACATCGAGGCGCGGATCAGGTTCTCGGCGACCGCGCGCATCGCGTCGGCGGCCTCGTCGGCGGTGCACACCAGCACGTCGATCGCCTCCAATCCGGCCGTGATTGCGGCCTTCACCCGGCGGTTGCCGACGGCGATCTCCAGCCCGCCGTCCTTCGCGGTGACGCACGGCGGCTGGATGATGCCGACCGCCTTGATCGAGGCGACAAGCTGTTCGTCCATCGCCGGTGGCACCGGGGTGCGGCGGGGATTGTTCGGGTTGACGTGAAGGGTACGGGGATCGACGCTGCGTAGCTCGGCCATGATCGGCTCCTCTGGGTGGGGTTCATCCTCCCTGTGCTTCGGGAAGACCCCTCCCGCGCGGCGCATCCCGGACCGACGGGGCAAGGGCGCGCACAGCGCGAGGCCGGAGGCCGGCCCCTTGCGGCGACGGTCGGCGATGCGGCAGCCGTTTCCTGGCTCCTGTCCCCTTTCCATCCCCCCCTTTGCTGATCCCAGTCCCGCTTCCTGGTTTCCGGCTGTTGCGGCCAGGGCGGCGTGGGCAGACGAGCGGGGCAGGGATGCTGCCGAAAAGGCCGGACCCGTGCAGGCCCCCTTCCTGCGTCGCGCCTCGGTTCGAATGTCTGGAAAGGGGGCATCGGACGCTCAGGCAGATAGAAGCTCAGGCAGATGGAATCTGAAGGTCGCCAATGCGCCATAGGCGGTTGCCCGCCTCGGGGCGGCCGGTGGACCGGTCCTGGCCGGGGGCGGAATGGCCGGTCGGCGGCCCCGAAAGCCAAAAAGCGGACGTCCAGCTGGACCAACAATGCGATCTACTTCACACTCCGCCGCTGATCTAAGGGGGATTCATGGCAGCAAAGACCGCGACGGAGATTGCGCAGGAATTTGCGCAAGGCGCTCTCAGCACTGCGCCCGTCATTATCCTTGGCAGCGGGGCATCGGCGGCGCATGGCGTTCCTGGCATGGGTGCGCTTGCGACCCATTTGTCCAACGCTATACCACCCACCGGCTGGACGCCCGACGAAGCTGCGGAATGGGCCAAATTCGTCGCGCGGCTGGAAGCCGGCAACGACCTAGAGACCGCACTGCAGGCGGTGCGTCCGTCCGAGCGGCAGACCCAGTACATTGCCACCGAAACGCGCCATTTCTTGCTGCCGTCCGATCTCTCCGTTCTTGAGCGGTTGCTGGCCGACCGCCGCGCGCTGCCCTTATCGCGCCTGTACCGGCATCTCTTCGACAGTACACACATCACCCTCCATGTCGTGACGCCCAATTACGACAGGCTCGCCGAATACGCGGCCGATGCCGCTGACCTGAGCACCTTCACTGGCTTCAACTATGGCTATCTCCAAAACCGTGCGCGCAATACCGAAACGCGCATCATGGTCGGCCGGCGCGCAACACGCACGGTATCGGTCTGGAAGGTCCACGGCTCGCTCGACTGGTTCCAGGACGCCGACAGCCAGATCATCGGCGTTCGCAGCGCATTGGCCGTTCCGTCTAGATTCATGCCGCTGATGATCACGCCGGGCATCGACAAATACCGGCAGACCCATGGCGAGCCATTCCGGACGATCCTGAGTTGTAGCGACAATGCTCTTGAAACCGCTCGGGCCTATTTCTGCGTCGGCTATGGCTTCAATGACGAGCATGTCCAAACGAAGCTGATCGAGCGCTGCCACCGCGACTCGGTACCGCTTGTCGTGATCACCAAGGAATTGACTGCGGCCGCCAGAGGATTTCTTCGTGGCGGCCGGTGCCGGCGTTATCTCGCGATCGAAGATGGCCCCGCCGGTGCGCGCGCATACATGCACGATGCCCAGGACGGCTTCGATCTGGAACAGCCGCTATGGCGGCTCGAGCACTTTCTCGACCACATGACAGGGGCTCCCGCATGAGTATCCTCGATTTCGGAGACGACGAGGCGCTGGGGCGCGTCCTGTCGGTTGACACGGCCACCGTCGTGGTGCGTGTCGACGACGTTGAGGCGCTGCGCGCACTGCAGGTCAACCGCTTGGTCGCCCTCCAGAGCAGCCTAGCCGGCCACAAGCTGATCGGCGTCATACACAAAATCACTCGCACCGCGCTCGAGGAAGCCAAGGTCGCTGACATTGAGCTGGGGGAAGAAGCTCACCCTGAAGTCAACCTAGTCCGCATCACGCTGATCGGCACGCTGCTCGACCGCGACGGGACGCGCGCCAACGTTTTCCGGCGGACTCTCGAAACGGTCCCCGAAATCGACGCCTGCTGCTTCGCCCTTGAAGGGGAACGGCTCACGCGGTTCATGGGCGTGATCTCCGAGGTCACCGGCGGTGCGCAGCGCCTCTCGCTTGGCGCCTACACGCTCGATCCGAAGGCCGAAGCCTATGTGAACGGCAACAAGCTTTTCCAGCGCCACGCTATCGTTGTCGGCAGTACCGGCTCGGGCAAGTCCTGGACTATCGCGCGCCTGCTCGAACAGATCGCGGAGCTTGAAAGCGCCAACGCGATAGTCTTCGACATGCACGGCGAGTATGCGTCGATGGTGGGCGACGGGTTCGCGCACCTCCGCGTCGCTGGACCGGGGGACATCGAGGCCGGCAAAGGGCTCGCCGACGGCGTGCTCCACCTCCCCAATTGGCTAATGAGCTACGAGGCGCTCGTTTCGATGTTTGTCGACCGCAGCGACCAGAACGCCCCCAATCAGGCGATGGTCATGTCACGCGCGATTGTCGAGGCGAAGACCTGCTTCCTGACAACCGGCGGCCACTCCGAAGTGCTCGCCAACTTCACCATCGACAGCCCAGTGCCCTTCGCAATAGAGTCGGTCCTGACCGAGCTCAATCGCCTCAATACCGAGATGGTGCCAGGCGCCAAGCCCGGCACTGAAAAGCAAGGCGACTTCAATGGCAAGCTCAGCCGCCTGATCCAGCGCCTCGAGGGCAAGCGCACTGACCGCCGGCTTGGTTTTCTGTTTCCGGCCGCGGGCGTGGCCGACAGCTATACTTGGCTTGACGAGGCGGTAACCCTCCTGCTGGGCGGACGTGCGGCCAAGGGCGGGCGCGGCGGGGTCAAGATTATCGATTTTTCTGAAGTACCGTCGGACATTCTACCGCTGATCGTCGGCATGGTCGCGCGCATGGCTTTCCACGTCCAGCAGTGGAGCGCGCAGGGTGCGCGCCACCCTGTGGCGTTGTTCTGCGACGAAGCGCATCTCTACATTCCGCAGGATGCAACCTCGGGCGCGGCGGAAAACGCCATCGCGACCTTTGAGCGGATCGCCAAAGAAGGTCGTAAATATGGCGTTGGCTTGGTCGTGATCAGCCAGCGCCCGGCCGAAGTCAACCGTACCGTCGTCAGTCAGTGCAACAATCTGATCGCCATGCGACTGACTAACGGCGAGGATCAGGCGGTCGTTCGACGGCTGCTGCCCGATAGCCTCGGCGGGTTCGGCGACCTGCTGCCGGCACTAGACACGGGCGAAGCACTGGTGGTTGGCGACGCCATCCTGCTTCCGACCCGCATCCGCATCGCCAAGCCCGTCAACGAGCCGCTCAGCGGTACCATTGAGTTCTGGGACCGCTGGGCTGCTCCGGCTGCCGCTGCAACCCTGGACAAGGCCGTCGAAAGCTGGCGCCGCCAGACCCTCATCAAATAGAAGAGTGTGTGATCGACCTCGATCAATCAAGCTCGATCCACGCCTTAATCCATCAGATCGGA
>JAKADX010000073.1:0-6619 GCA_021818505.1 Pseudomonadota bacterium | reverse complement strand
CGATCATCTCAGGGCCGACTGACGCGCTACCGGCTGTGTTCCACAAAAGAACGACGGCTTTCCGGCGAGCCTGCTCCGCCATCGAATAACCGAGGAGGGCGCGAAGCTGCCATTGGAAGACCTTCGGACGGACTTCCGCTTACCCCCCATCCCTACCGATCGGCACTGCGCCGACGATCGCCCGCTTCGGGTCAACGTGAGCTCTTCGTGGTGCCATCGTCCAACGTCCCCTGTGGGTTGTTGGGGGGCGACCATCACACCGAGGCTCCCGCCGACTGGCCCTCGTTGACCACACCCTCGGTGCTGGCGAGGTCGGCCTCGATCTCGGCGAGCTGGGCGAGCTTGGCGTCCAGTTCGCCCTGCAAGGGGAACGTCTCACCCAGGCGCGGCACGTAGCCGGCCAGCCGGGCCTTCGCGTCGGTGACGCGGCGCTGCTGCTCCCCGAGTTCGGTCTCCATCCGGTCGATGGCGTGCTCCAGCCGGGCGATGATCCCGACTGCGGTCGTCTCGCCGTCGATGGCGATCGGTTGCGCGAAGTCGGTCCGTTCCACCAGAAGGACCGGCTCCGGCCGGAGGTCATGCCGGCCGGCGCGGATGGCGCAGGTCAGGTCGAAGCCGCCGAAGCGGCCGATCGTCCAGCTGCGCCCGGTGCGCTGGCGCAGCGCCAGGCGGACCTTCGTCAGCAGCGCAGCGCCCGCCGCCTTGCGCTGCGTGATCATCCTTCCCTCGACCTCGATGGTGAACTGGTCGCCGCGGGTCGGTTGCCGCCGGGCCAGGTCGGCGGTGATCGCGCTGATCCGGCCCTCGGCGTTCGCCTGGTCAAGCCGTGCGTCGCGGACCTGCCGCCGGACGGCGTGCTGGTCGTCCAGATGCGCCGCGTGCTGGCGTTGCAGCCGTGCGATCTCGCTCTCCAGCCCGGCCTTGCGCATCAGCCGGCTGTCGCCGGACGCGATCGCCTTGGCCATCGCGAACTGGTTGGCCTGGCTGCCGGCATCCTCGATGCGGCGGATCGTGCGATCGCCGGACAGCGCCGCCTCGATGAACCGCGCCTTGCGCTCGTTGTTCTGCCACATGGTGGCGTCCATCGAGCCGAGCGTGGCGTAGGCGTAGATGTCGATCTCGCCGTGTTGGTTGCCCTGCCGCTCGATGCGGCCCTCGCGCTGCTCGATCTGGCTCGGCAGCCACGGCACGTCGAGATGATGCAGCGCCGCCAGCCGCTGCTGCACGTTGACCCCGGTACCCATCGTGTCTGACGAGCCGATCAGCACCCGCACGCGCCCGGCGCGGAAATCCGCGAACAGCCGCTGCTTGTCCGCCGAGCGCTTGTAGTCCTGCATGAACGCGATCTGCCCGGCGGGAACCCCACGGGCGATCAGCTGCTGTTTGATCCAGCGATAGGCCGAGAACCCGCGCGTGGCCTCGACGCTGATCGTGCCCAGATCGGAGAAGATCAGCTGCCCGGCGCCGGGGATCGGATACGGCGTGCCGTCGGGCCGGAGATAGGTCTGCGCCGCGGTCTCGGCCCAGATGCGATGCACGGTGTCGATCAGCTTGTTGACCTTGTTCGCCGGTTCGTCCCCGCTCGCCGGCCAGACCAGCCGCATGTCGATCGCGGCGTGCCGCCCGTCGGTGATGACGGAAAGCAGGATGTCGTCGCCCTTCTGCACCCGGCCCGTGCGGGCCTCGATCGCCTCGATCCGCCGCGCGAGATGCCGCTGATAGTCCTTGAAGGCCGGGCTCGCCTCGGCCGTGACCAGCTGGCGCTGGCCGGTGCGAATGCGCGGCAAGGTGAGCAGGCCGCGCAGGTCGGTCTTCTGCACCACGTCCGCGACGGCGCGGAACATCATCATCAGGTCGGCGACGTTGATGAACGCAGCGAAGCGAGTCACCGGCTTGTAGGTGCCGCTCGGCTGCAGCTCCAGCTCGGTGCTGGTGTCGCCGAAGGCCGACGCCCAGGCGTCGAACTCATGCACGCCCCGCTCCCGCAGCGCCTCCGGCGCCTGGAACCGCAGCAAGGTGTACATCTCGCCCAGGGTATTGGTGATCGGCGTCCCCGAGGCCTGGATCAGCGCGCGGCCGGGCCGCTTGCGGTCGAGATAGCGCGCCTTGACGAACAGATCCCAGGCCCGCTGCGAGCCGTCCGGATCGACGCCCTTCAAGTTGACCTGGTTGGTGGCGAAGCTGAGCTTCCGGAATTCCTGCGCTTCATCGACGATGATCTGGTCGATGCCGATCTCCTCCAAGGTCACCATGTCGTCGCGCCGGCTTTTCAGCGCCGCCAGCTTCTCGGCCAGCTTCTCCTTCATCGCCTCGAGCCGCTTGCGGGTGATGCGGTCGCCGTCGTCGGCGCGCAGCATGAGGTCCGCGCACGCGGCGATCTGCTGCTCGATCATCTCCCGCTCGAAGGCGGCCGGCACCGGGATGAAGCGGAAGGCCGCATGGGTGATGATCACGGCATCCCAGTTCGCGGTCGCCGCGCGGGCGAGGAACCGCGAGCGCTTCTCCTTCACGAAGTTGGTCTCGTCGGCGACCAGGATGCGGGCGGTCGGGTAGAGTTGAAGGAACTCCCGCGAGACCTGCGCCAGGCAGTGGCCGGGCACGACCAGCATGGCCTTGCTGATCAGGCCGAGCCGCTTCTGCTCCATGATCGCGCCGGCGATGGCGTAGGATTTCCCGGCGCCGACCGCGTGGGCGATGTAGGTCGAGCCCGACGCGACGATGCGCCAGATGACCCGCTTCTGGTGCTCGTAGAGGTGGATGATGCTGCTCGCGCCGGGCAGGGTCAGATGCCGCCCATCGAACCGGCGCGGCACCAGGTTGTTGAAGCGGTCGTTGTAGAGGCGCGCCAGCCGGTCGGTGCGGTCAGGATCGGTCCAGACCCAGCCCGTGAACGCCTCCTTGATCCGCGCCAGCTTCTCCTTCGCGGCCTCGGTCGCCTCGCTGTTGAGGACGCGCTTCTCCACCCCGTCCTCGACCACGGTGTCGAAGATCTGCGGCGTGGCGCTGTTCAGCGCGTCGTGCAGCAGCCAGCCGGCGTTGCGCCGGGCGGTGCCCCATTCGGAGGTGCCGGCGGCGGTGCCGGCGAACGGCGCGGCGTCCACGGACCAGGAGGCGATCTCGACGGTGTGGCGCACCCGCGTCGCGGTGCCCATCACCTCGGCGGCAAACCCTTCGATGTCGGCGGCGGGAATCCACGGCGCACCGAGCCGCGCCGTGATGTCCGAGGGCCGCAGGTCCTCGGGCTGCACCAACCGCAGGGCCGCGACGTTGCGCGCATACTGCGGGTCGCGTGCCGCCGCCGCCTCGGCGATCGCCAGCTTGGTGCGGACGGCACCCGAGAGATAGGCATCGTCCGTCTCCCAGGCGTCCGTCGCCGGATTGCGGAACACCGTTTCGCCGAGCTGGGCCAGGGCGGTCTCCGAATCGCGGTCCAGCAGCTCGGCCAGGTGGTCGATATCCACGCGGCCGGTCTCGTTGAGGGTGACGGCGAGGGCATCGGCCGCGGTCGCGAGCAGCGGCACGGCCGGCGGGGCGATCACCCGCTCGCGGAAGATCGGTCCCATGCGGGCCAGGCCGCTTTCGAGGTCGTAGTCCTCGATGCTGGCGACCAGCCAGCAATCGGGATCGTCGGCGAATGGGGCCAGGTTGGGACGGCGATGGGTCTCCCGCTCCTCGCCGGTGTCCGGATCGGTCGTGACCGAGACGACGGTGTGGTTGATCGGTCCGAAGCCGCGCACGAAGGTGCCGTAGGCGATGCGCAGCCGGACCTGCGCCTCGGCCCAGGGCTGGTCGGCCGCCTGGGCGCGCAGCACCGCGCGCACCGCGTCGCGGATCGGCAGCAGGGCGCGGATGACCTTCGCGTCCCGGGCAAGGATGCCGCCGCTGCCCTTGCCCGACTTGATTGCCACGGCGCGGGCTTGGCCGTCCACGATCTGCATCAGTTGGCCCGACTGCCCGGGCAGATAGGAGCCTTCCTTGATCGTGGCGCCGTCCGCCGCGGTGCCCGCACGCGACGCCTGCCCGGCATCGTCGCCATCGCCAACGTCCGCCCGGGACTCTGCTGACGCGATGAAGATGCCGGCGGGTAACCGGTCGAGCGCTTCGGTCAGCAAAGTCTCCAGCGCCGCGCCGTCCTTGCGCGGCCGGCAGGTGTAGGCGAGGCCGGGGCCGTAGATGCCGCGCCGCAGCGCGTGCGCGCCCAGCACCATCTCCGGATGCTCGGCGAAGTAGCGGTTCACCTGGACGCCGGGCGAGACTGGGATGTCGGCGTCGTCCGCCTCGTCATCGGCTGCCGCAGCCTCAACCGGGGCGAGGTCGATCCAGGCCGTGCCGGCCGGTGACCGGCCGGGTTCCCGGCGCTGGAACACCAGCACGTCGATCACCACGTCGGTGCCCGCGCTCGCGCGCAGGCTGCCCTCGGGCAGGCGCACCGCGCCCACCAGGTCGGCCATGGCGGCGATATGCTCCCGTGCCGCGGTGCCGGCCTTGTCCATCGTGCCGGTGCTGGTGACGAACAGCGCGAGGCCGCCCGGGCGCAGCCGGGCGATCGAGCGGGCGATGAAGTAGTCATGCAGCCGAAGCCGCAGCGCCCGCGTGGCGGGATCGGCCCGCACGATGCGGTCGGAGAAGGGCGGGTTGCCGATGGCCAGATCGAAGCCGCCGGCGAGCGGGCTGCGCGTGTAGTCCTCGCACCGCACCCGCGCCTCGGGATGCACGAGGCGCGCGATGCGGGCAGTGACCGGGTCGTATTCGATGCCCGTGAGCCGGCAGGTCTCGCATAGCGCGGGAGGCAGCAGCGCGAAGAACAGGCCGGTGCCCATGCCGGGTTCCAGGACGCGCCCGCCGGTGAACCCCAGCCGCTGCGCGGCGCCCCAGAGCGCGCGGATGAGCGTCTCCGGCGTATAGTGGGCATACTGGGTGGCACGTTGCAGGGCGGCATATTCCTCCGCTGTGACGGCGGCTTCTAGCGCCGCGCCGATCTCCTGCCAGCCGGAGCGGAACGCATCCTCGCCGGGGCGGCGGAAGCAGTTCTGCGCCAGGTCCGTCGCACCGAAACCGATGAAGCGCAGCAGCTGCGCCTGCTCGTCCGGGGTTGGCGCGCGCCCTGACTGCTCAAGCACCTTCGACAGGCGGATGGCGGCGATGTTGGCTTGCGCCCGGGCGGGCCAGCCCTGGGCCAGTTCGCGGTCACCGGCGAGATGGAAGTTGCCGCCGCGCGCGGCGGGCGCAGCCGGCGGCGGCGGCGTGGTGGTGTCGTCAGGATCGTCGGCCTCGTTCGGGTCTTCGACGGCTTGCGGTGTGTGATGGGTCCAGCCCGACAAGGCGGTGCTGTCGAACAGGCTGAGCGTAAATTCGCTGGTGTCGGCCGGCATGGTGGTCTCCTCGTGGGTCAGTGATGCGGGCAGCCGCGCTCCCTCAGCCGTCTGGAAGCGGCCGGGCCGGATGGCTGAATGGTTGATCGGCAAGGGCTGACCGGAGACCGGTCAGCGGCGCGGCGCTATGCGGCTGCCGGCATCGTTTCCGGGACGTTCGCCGTGTCGCCGTTGTCGGCGCGCGGCACGCTCTCGGGCGATCCCGCCTGACGGTTCGCGTAGTCGGGATGGAACGCGAGCAGGTAATCGGCGATGCGCTGCGCGTCCGCCGCCGCGCGGAAGATCTCCTTGCGGTCGGAGCGCAGTCGCTCCAGCCAGGACGCGAGGTAGGCGGCGTTGTTGGAGAAGTCGCTGTCGGAGACAGCGATCCCGAGCTCGGCGCAAACCATTACCTGGCCGATTTCAGCCCGCAATTCTTCCCTCGAATAGTCATGCGAGCCGAACCGGTTGCGCAGATCGCGATTGAGCCGCGAGGAATGACCCGTCCAATGCGATGCCTCATGAAGCAGCGTCCCGCAGAATCCTTCCGCTGTCGCAAAGGCAGACAGCGGCGGCATCTGGATGTGATCCGTCGTCGGCGAATAGAACGCGCGGTCGCCGCCGAAGCGAACGACGGCCCCGCTGTTGGCGAGAATGATCTCAGCCGCCTCCGGCGCGCGCCACGGCGCTTCCGCGATCGTCGGCGGGATGTAGTCGGGAATGCCGTCGATCTGGCTGGCGTGGAACAGGGTGAAGGCGCGCAAGAGGGGAATGCGCTTGACCGCATCAGCGTCGTCCTCGGGCCGGGACTCGTCGCGCAGTTCGAGCCGCTTGAAGAAATACCCGGTCGTGCCGCGCTCGCCCTTGCGGACCTGCCAGCCCCGGTTCTCGGCCTGCTTGTAGGTTGCCCAGCGGGAATCGCCGCTGCTGAAGGCGAGGGAGGACATGCCGAGCGTCAGCACGTTGATGCCGCGATAGCGCTGGCCGGTGGCCGCGTTGCACGGCATCGCCGGGCCGCCGGCCTTGTCGGGATCCCAGGGCTTGCGCCAGGGCGGCGTGCCGGCCTCGAGTGCCGCAATGATGCGGTCGGTGACCTCCTGGTAGTGATCGCGCGGCGCGCGGTTGCTCTTGCCGCCGTGGCCTTCTGTTCCTGCAGTGGCGCTTGTCCTGTTCATCGGGGTGTCCTTCCCTCATGGGTTTGTGGAACACCCCTCCCGCCCCGCATCCCGGCTGACCGGGGCAAGGGCGTGCGCAGCACGGGAGCGCGC
>JAKADX010000028.1 GCA_021818505.1 Pseudomonadota bacterium | reverse complement strand
GCTGGTATGCGCATGTGCCCGGGCTGAAGGTGGTCGCGCCGTGGTCGTCGGCTGACCACAAGGGGCTGCTGCGGTCCGCGATCCGCGATCCGAACCCGGTGATCGTGCTGGAGAACGAGATCCTCTACGGCCAGAGCTTCGACTGTCCGACGGCAGAGGATTTCGTCGTGCCGATCGGCCGCGCCAAGATCGAGCGACGCGGCGAGCATGTCACGCTGGTCGCGTTCTCGATCATGGTGGGCGTTGCGATGAAGGCGGCCGAGACGCTGGCCGCGCAGGGCATCAGCGCCGAGGTCATCAACCTGCGCAGCCTGCGACCGCTGGACATCGACACCGTGGTCGCGAGCGTGAAAAAGACCAACCGCATCGTCACCGTCGAGGAAGGCTGGCCGTTCGCCGGCATCGGCGCCGAAGTCAACATGCAGATCATCGAGCAGTGCTTCGACTGGCTCGACGCGCCGCCGGCGCGCGTGCATGGCCTGGACGTGCCGCTGCCGTATGCGGCGAACCTGGAGAAGCTCGCGCTGCCGCAGCCGGACTGGGTGGTGGACGCGGTACGCAAGATCGTCTGAGCGGGGGGACGTCGCGATGGCCACCAACATCCTGATGCCGGCGCTGAGCCCGACCATGACCGAGGGAACGCTGGCGCGCTGGCTGAAGAAGGAAGGCGACACCGTCAAGTCCGGCGACGTGATCGCCGAGATCGAGACCGACAAGGCGACGATGGAGGTCGAGGCGGTCGATGAGGGCGTGCTGGGCAAGATCCTGGTCGCCGACGGCACCGCCGGGGTGAAGGTGAACGACCCGATCGCCGTGCTGGTCGCGGATGGCGAAAGCGTCCCGACCGGTCCCGCGCCGGCCCCATCGCCCGCTCCGGCGGTGGCGACGCCGCAGGCAGCCGCGTCGCAGCCGCAGGCCGCACCGATGCCGGCCAGGGGCAACGGACACGACGCCGGCGCGCGCATCTTCGCCTCACCGCTGGCGCGGCGGATGGCGCATCAGGCGGGCATCGAGCTTGCCGCGCTGAAGGGCAGCGGGCCGAACGGCCGTATCGTGAAGGCCGACATCGAGGCGGCGCAGCGCGGCGCACCGGCCGCCACGCCGGCACCGCTCGCGGCCGCCGCGCCAGCCCCCGCACCGGCCGCGAAACCGCCGGCCGCGCCGATCATGGCGCCCCACCATCTGGTGCCGCATTCCAGCGTGCGCAAAGTGATCGCCCGGCGGCTGGCGGAAGCCAAGCAGACGGTGCCGCATTTCTACGCTTCGATCGACGTGGAATTGGACGCGCTGCTGAAGCTGCGCGCGGAGCTGAACGCCAAAAGCGCGCCGGAGGGGGCGGGCGCGTTCAAGCTCTCCGTCAACGACCTCGTCATCAAGGCCGCCGCGATCACGCTGCGGCGCGTGCCGAAGGTGAACGCGAGCTTCACCGACGACGCGACGGTAATGTACGACGACGTGGACATCTCGGTCGCGGTGTCGATTCCTGACGGGCTGATCACGCCGATCATCCGCCGTGCCGACCAGAAGGGTCTTGCCGCCATCAGCAACGAGATGAAGGAACTGGCGGGGCGGGCGCGCGCCGGCAAGCTGAAGCCCGAGGAATACCAGGGTGGCGGCTTCTCGATTTCCAACATGGGCATGTACGGCGTCAGCACCTTTGCCGCCATCATCAATCCGCCGCAATCGGCGATCCTGGCGGTGGCGGCGGGGCAGCAGCGGGCGGTGGTGAAAGGCGGGCAGCTTGCCGTCGCCACGGTGATGACCTGCACCCTCTCTGTCGATCACCGCATCGTGGACGGCGCGCTGGCCGCCGAGTGGCTGGCCGAATTCAAGCGCGTGGTCGAGGACCCGTTGAGCCTGATGCTGTAGCCTGCGGCTGCGCCCAGGCCGGACAAGATAGGGAACCGGAATGGCGGACCAGACATTCGACCTGATCGTGATCGGTGGCGGGCCGGGCGGATATGTGGCGGCGATCCGCGCCGCCCAGCTCGGCATGAAGACCGCCTGCGTGGAACGCGAACATCTCGGCGGCATCTGCCTCAACTGGGGCTGCATTCCGACCAAGGCGCTGCTGCGTTCCTCCGAGATCAACCATCTGCTGCATCATCTCGATGAGTTCGGCTTTGCCGCCGACAATGTCCGCTTCGACCTGGACAAAGTGGTGAAGCGGTCCCGCGGGGTCGCCAAGCAGCTCGCCTCCGGCGTCGGGCATCTGCTCAAGAAGAACAAGGTGACGGTGTTCGACGGCAGCGGCCGGCTCGCCGGCAGGCAGACGGTCGCGGTGGAGAAGGCGGGCAAGCCGGTCGCGACGCTGAAGTCGCCGCACATCATTCTGGCGACGGGCGCGCGGGCGCGGCAGCTTCCGGGGATCGAGGCCGACGGCAAAATCGTCTGGACCTATAAGGAGGCGATGGTGCCGCCGTCAATGCCGAAGTCGCTTCTGGTGATCGGCTCGGGCGCCATCGGCATCGAGTTCGCCAGCTTCTATCGCAACATGGGCGCGGACGTGACGGTGGTGGAGGTGCTCGACCGCGTGCTGCCGGTCGAGGACGAGGAGATTTCGGCCTTCGCCCGCAAGGCGTTCGAGAAGCAGGGGATGCGCATCTTCACCTCGGCGACGGTGAAGGGCCTGCAGCACAACGGCGAGGCCGCCACGGTGACGGTGGAGGCAAACGGCAAGAGCCAACAGATCGCTGTCGATCGGGTCATCTCCGCGGTCGGCATCGTCGGCAATGTCGAGGGCATCGGCATCGAGGGGACGGGCGTGAAGGTCGATCGCACCCATGTGCAAATCGACGAATACTGCCGCACCGGCGAGCCGGGCGTGTATGCCATTGGCGACCTGTGCGGCCCGCCCTGGCTCGCCCACAAGGCCAGCCACGAGGGCGTGGTGTGCGTGGAGAAGATCGCCGGGCTGAACGACGTGCATCCGATCGACTGGACCAACATCCCCGGCTGCACCTATTGCCGCCCGCAGGTCGCCTCGGTCGGCTGGACCGAGGCGAAAGCGAAGGCGGAGGGGCGCAGCGTCAAGGTCGGCCGCTTCCCGTTCATCGGCAACGGCAAGGCGATCGCGATGGGCGAGCCGGAGGGCATGGTCAAAACCGTGTTCGATGCCACGACCGGCGAACTGCTCGGCGCGCACATGGTCGGCGCCGAGGTGACGGAAATGATCCAGGGGTACGTGGTCGCGCGTACGCTGGAGACGACCGAGACCGACCTGATGCACACCATCTACCCGCATCCGACGATCAGCGAGACGATGCACGAGGCCGTGCTTGACGCCTACGGCCGCGCCATCCACTTCTAGGCGGCCATCCCGGAGGGGAACGGGCGCATGAGTACGCGCGTACTGATCGACCATCGCGTCGGGGGGGCCACGGTCCTGCGCCACCCCGAAAAGGCGCACCGGCCGGACAACCCGATCCAGCGCAAGCCCGCCTGGATCCGGGTGAAGGCGCCGACGCACCCGGTCTATCACGAGACGCACGCGCTGATGCGCGCCAACCGGCTGGTGACGGTGTGCGAGGAGGCGGCCTGCCCGAATATCGGCGAATGCTGGTCCCAGCGTCACGCCACGATGATGATCATGGGCGATGTCTGTACCCGCGCCTGCGCCTTCTGCAACGTGGCCACGGGTCAGCCGCAGGTGCTGGATGCCGGCGAACCCGCGCGCGTCGCCGACGCGGTGGCGAAGCTCGGGTTGCGCCACGTCGTCGTCACGTCGGTCGATCGCGACGACCTGCCGGATGGCGGGGCGGCGCATTTCGCCGCGGTGATCCGCGCTATCCGCGCCGCCGCACCGGACACCACGATCGAGGTGCTGACGCCTGATTTCCTGCGCAAGCCAGGCGGGGCCGAGACCGTGGTGGCCGCGAAGCCGGACGTGTTCAACCACAATCTGGAGACGGTGCCGCGGCTGTATCCGTCGATCCGTCCGGGCGCGCGATATTACCAATCGCTGCGGCTGCTGGACCGGGTGCAGCAACTCGACCCCACGCTGTTCACCAAGTCCGGGCTGATGGTGGGGCTGGGCGAGACGCGGAGCGAGGTGATGCAGGTGATGGACGACCTGCGGGTCGCGGAGGTGGATTTCCTGACCATCGGCCAGTACCTGCAACCGAGCGTCAAGCACGCCCCGGTCGCCGAGTTCGTGACACCCGATGCGTTCGAGGACTACGCGCGGCTGGCGCGGGCCAAAGGGTTCCTGCTGGTCTCGGCCACGCCGCTGACGCGCAGTTCGTATCATGCGGATGCGGACTTCGCGGCTCTCAAGGCCGCGCGCGGGTAGCGCATGCCGCGATTTGCCGAACAGAAGCTGGTGCCGTACCGTGACGAGCAGTTGTTCGATCTCGTCGCCGATGTCGGAAAATATCCTGAGTTCCTGCCCTGGTGCGTCGGTGCCCACGTGCGCAGTTCCACCGCGTCCGAGCTGGTTGCCGACCTGGTCATCGGGTTCGGGCCGTTCCGCGAGGGCTTCACCAGCCGCGTCGCGCTGCAACGGCCGGGCCTGATCCGCGTGCGCTACGAAAACGGACCGTTCCGCTATCTCACGAATCAGTGGCGGTTCATCCCCGATCGGCGCGGCTGCCGGGTGGATTTCTTCGTTGATTTCGAGTTCCGCAGCCGCATCCTGCAGGCAGCGATCGGGGTGGTGTTCAACGAGGCGGTACGACGCATGGTCAACGCGTTCCTCAAACGTGCGCGCGATGTCTATGGTCCGCCGGTCGCGACGATCGCGGTGCGCGCGCCGCTGGCGGTGCCGGAAAAGACGCCGAGCGCCTGATGGTGCACGCTCCGCCGAGACCGGTTCCGGGCCAACCGCCGGTACGCGTCAACCTCTACTCCGACACGCAGACGCGGCCGACCGCGGCGATGAAGCAGGCGATGATGGCGGCAGAGGTCGGCGACGAGCAGGCAGGACTTGATCCGACCGTCGATGCGCTATGCGCGCGCATGGCGACATTGCTCGGCACCGAGGCGGCGATGTTCCTGCCGAGCGGGACGATGTGCAACCGCATTGCCCTGCTGACGCATTGCCGGCCGGGCGAGGGCGTGCTGGCGCACGAGACCGCGCACATCCTTACCGCCGAGGGCGGCGGCGCCGCAGCTCTTGGCGGCGTGCAGATCATGCCGCTGCCGGGCGCGCGCGGACAGTTCGACGTGCCGACCCTGGAGGCCGCACTGCTGCCGCGCGCGCGCTACGCCGTGGCGCAGACGCTGGTCGCGGTCGAGCAGACGTCCAATCTCGGCGGCGGCAGTGTGTGGGAATCGGCAGCACTGCGCGCTGTCGCAGACTGGGCGCACGGGCACGGCATGGCCACGCACATGGACGGCGCGCGGCTGCTTAATGCCGTCGTCGCAGCGGGCGTGCCGGCGGCCGAGATGGCAGCCGGCTATGACAGTGTGTGGCTGGATTTCACAAAGGGCCTCGGCGCGCCGCTGGGCGCGGTGCTGTGCGGCTCGGCCGACTTCATTGACCGGGCCTGGGTCTGGAAGCAGCGGCTGGGCGGCGCCCTGCGCCAGGCCGGCATCTGCGCCGCGGCCTGCCTGTACGCGCTCGATCATCATGTCGCGCGGCTGGCCGAAGACCACGCCAATGCGCAGGCGCTGGCACGTGAGCTCGCGCAGATTGAGGGCATCGCGGTGGAAGCACCGGAAACGAATCTTGTATTTTTCGACACGCACGCGACCGGGTTGCAGGCGACGGAGCTGGCGGCGCGATTGCGGGCACAGGGCGTGCTGATTTCCGCAATGGGCGCATGGCGGATGCGTGCCTGCACGCATCTCGATGTCGATCGCGGGCAGGTGGAATTGGCCGCAACCGCCATACGAGATGTGATTGCGGATCGGCGCTGATCGCAAATCGGCTGTTTGCGTAATACGACTTCCCGAAGCGGTCGCGACTGGTCTAGTTTGCCGCCGCATCCGCATGGAGATTCCGAATGATGCGACGACTGATCCCTGCCGCCGCGGCGCTGGTGCTGTTTGCCGCGCAGGCGCCGGCGCAAACGCAGCCCGACGCCACGCAGGCGCCCGCCGCCGGCGCTGCCTCGCCGGCACCCGCGAACCCCGCGGCGCCGATGGCGAAGAAGCACCGCTCGCGGCAGACCCTGCAGCAGCGCTTCGACGCGGCCAACACCACGCATGACGGCCATCTGACCAAGGACCAGGCGGCCGCGGCCAACTGGCCATACGTCACCAACAACTTCGCTGCTATCGACAAGGACAAGAAGGGCTACGTGACCGTCTCCGACATCCACGCCTTCGCGAAGGCGCGGCATGCCGCCCGCCACAAGACGACGCCGACGCCAGCCTCATCCACCAGCGGCTGAGTCAGGCCGCGTAGGCGCGCAGCCATGTGTCCACCGCCGCCATCACCGTGCGCTCGATCTCGGCGTCGGTCGGTGGCGGCGGCACGTCGAATATCGCGCGCAGGAACATGTCGGAACGCAGCAGAGCGGTGAACTGCTCTGCCGCCGCGTCCGGATCAGCATCGGCGCGCAGACGCCCCGCCGTCTGCTGAGCGGTCACCCAGCGCCGCATCTGCTCACGGGTGCGCCGCGGCCCACGGTCGTAGAACGCCCTGCCGAGTTCGGGAAAGCGCTTCGCTTCCGTGACGGCGATCGAGACGAATGCGAGCGTCCGCGCGCGCAGCAGGAACCGCAGCACGCCCCGGCCGGCTGATTCCAGCAGCCCGCGCACGTCCCCGTCCGGCGTCGCGAACAATTCGTCTGCCAACGTGTCGGCGAGCCAGCTGCGCCCCATGATCGTGGCGAACAACTCGTCCTTGGACTCGAAATACGCATACAGCGTTGCCTTTGAGACGCCGGCGCGGCGAGCGACCGCGTCCATGCGCACCGCTCCGTAGCCGTGTGCCAGGAACAGCTCCTGCGCCGCATCCAGCACCTGCCGGCGCTTGGCGGAAGCCTTCGACACTGCCTGCAAGGGGGGCTGATCGCCATGATCGGGCATGGCCTGGAGCTATCTGCCGCGCGGCGACCGGGTCAAGCCTAAACTGAACCGTTCAGTTTAAGCTTGACAGTACCGCTGGTTGGTTTATTGCAATGATGGTGAACCGAACGGTTCACTTCGTCGCAGGAACGCCATGAACGCGATCACGGAGAAGCCCGAGGCCGCGACCGCGTCAGCGCGCACGATCGCGCATCCGCCGCCGCGGCGGCTGCTGCGCCTGCTTCTGCGGGGCGGCGCGGCGGTGCTGGTTCTGCTGCTGGTCGCGGGCGCTGGGCGCTGGTGGCTGCAGGAAGGGCGCTGGATCGAAAGCACCGACAACGCCTACGTCCAGGGCGACATCGTGGTCCTGGCGCCGCGTATCGAGGGCGACGTGGCGGCGATCGAAGTGGCCGATAACCAGCCGGTGCGCGCCGGCGACGTGCTGATCACCCTCGATCCGACCGATTGGCAACTGCGTCTGGATCGCGCCCGCGCCGCAGCGGCGGAGGCGGCGGCGGCGGTGGCGACCGCGCTGCGGCAGGCCGATCAGGCAGCGGCGGCGATCGCCCAGGCCGATGCCGTGGTCGCCGAGGCCGAAGCGGAGGCGACGCGCGCAGGGGCGGATGCAGCACGCATCGGGACGCTGGTCGTGAGTGGCGGTGTATCGCGGCAAACCAACGATCAGGCGGTGGCAGAAAATCGCAAGGCGGTGGCCGCGCTGGCGGCTGCCCGCGCGCAGCGCCGCACGGCGGCCGACGCACTGGCGGTTGCGCAGGCGCAGGTCGCGCAGGCGCGGGCGCGCCGCGACAGCCAGGCAGTGGCGGTGCGGCTGGCCGAGCGCGACCTGGCCTATACCCGCATCCGCGCGCCGATTGACGGCGTGGCAGGCAATCGCTCCGCCCAGGTCGGCCAGCACGTCAAGGCGGGGCAGCAACTGCTGTCGGTGACGCCGCCGCAGGGCGCGCTCTACGTCGTCGCCAACTTCAAGGAAACACAACTGCGCCACATGCGGCCCGGCCAGAGCGTGATGCTGACGCCCGATATTGCCGGTGACCTGTCGGTCCCCGCGCGGGTCGACAGCCTCGCCCCTGCGACCGGCGCTCTGTATTCGCTGCTGCCGCCCGAGAACGCCACCGGTAACTTCACCAAAGTGGTGCAGCGCGTGCCGGTCAAGATCGTGCTCGACCCGGCAATCGCCGCGACGGCAGGCTGGCTGCGCGCCGGCCTCTCGGTCACGGCGGAGGTCGACACACGCGGGCCCGGTGCGGTCCGGCACGGGCTGCTCGCGAGCCTGATCGGGCTGGTCGGGCTCTGATGCTGCCGCTGGCGCCGGCGGCGGGGCAGCGCCCGCTCACCTGGCGCGACTGGACCGGGTTCATGGCGATGGTGCTCGGGATGTTCATGGCGATCCTGGACATCCAGATCGTCAGCGCGTCGATCGACGATATCCAGGCCGGCCTGTCGGCCAGTCCCGACGAAGCCTCCTGGGTGCAGACCAGCTACCTGATCGCGGAGATCGTGATGATCCCGCTTTCGGGCTGGCTGTCGCGGCTGCTGTCCACGCGAGTGCTGTTCGCGTTGAGTGCGGCCGGCTTCACGCTGTTCTCCGTCGCGTGCGCCCTTGCCACCTCGCTCGGCGGCATGGTGGCGTTCCGCGCTGCCCAGGGCTTCATCGGCGGGGCGATGATCCCGACCGTGTTCGCCGCCACGTTCCTGCTGTTCCCGGGACCGAAACGGGCGCAGATGTCGGTGCTGATCGGACTGACGGCGACACTGGCCCCGACTATAGGGCCGACCTTCGGCGGCTGGCTCACCGACCACTTCTCCTGGCACTGGCTGTTCCTGATCAACGTGCCGTTCGGCGTGGCAGTGACACTGACGGTCTGGCGGATGGTGAACATCGACCGGCCCAACCGCGCGCTGGCGCGCAGCTTCGACCTGATCGGGCTGCTGCTCATGGCGTCCTTCCTCAGCTCGCTGGAATTCGTGCTGGAGGAAGGCAACCGCAATGATTGGTTTGAGGATGATACGATCGCCAGCTTCGCCGCCATCGCGGCGGTAAGCGGGGGGCTGTTCCTGTGGCGGATGCTGCGGGTGCGCGAGCCGCTGGTCGATCTGCGCGCATTCGGGGATCGGAATTTCTGTGCTGGCTGCCTGTTCAGCTTCGTGATGGGTACCGGCCTGTACGGTGCGGTTTTCGTGGTGCCGCTGTTCCTCGGCCGCGTTCGCGGCTACGACTCGACACAGATCGGGGAGACGATGTTCGTCACCGGGGCGGCAATGTTCGTCGCCTCGCCGATTGCGGGGGCTCTGGCGCCGCGCCTCGATCCGCGCCGGATGCTGGCTGGCGGGCTGCTGATGTTCGGTGTGTCGCTGTGGTGGCTCGGCCATCTGACCAGCCAGTCGGCGTTCTGGGACCTGTTCGGGCCGCAGGCGCTGCGCGGCTTCTCCATGATGTTCGTGATGCTGCCAACCAACACGCTGGCACTCGGCCGCCTACCGCCGCAGAAACTGAAGAATGCGTCCGGTCTTTACAACCTGATGCGTAACCTGGGCGGTGCGGTCGGGCTGGCGCTGATCGGCACCATGACCACCGGGCGCATGGCCGTGCATCGACTGCACCTCGACGAGCAGGTGACCTGGGCGCGTCCTGCGGCGGCGCGGGCGATCGACGCCATGACCGCCACGCTGACGCCGCGGCTGGGCGAGGGCGCCGGGCTGGCCGCACTGGCGCAGGTGGCGCGGCTGGTCGAGCGCGAGGCGATGGCGCTCACCTACAATGACGTGCTGCTGACGATGTCGCTGGCATTCTTCCTCGCAGCCCCGCTGACATTGTTCGTAACGCGCCCCGGCGGCGCGACCTCTGGCGCGGCGCACTGAGCCGCCGGCCGGGCTGAGCCGGTGCCCGCCAGGGCCCAGCGCGGCGCGGGTTTTCCTGAAGCGGGCGATCTGCTAGCGCTTGGCGCGAGCGGGTGCGGGCGCATCGGGCGGAGGAGCGTGGCCATGTTGACGATCTTCGGCGTGCCGGCGCCGCTGCTGTTCGGGCAGGTGTTGCTCGGCCTGATCAACGGCGCCTTCTACGCGCTGCTGTCGCTCGGGCTTGCCATCATCTTCGGACTACTCGGCATCATCAACTTCGCGCACGGCGCCCTGTTCATGATGGGCGCGTTCGTCGCCTGGATGCTCCTGAACTATGTCGGCATCGGTTACTGGTGGGCGCTGCTGCTAGCGCCCATTATCGTCGGCGCCTTCGGCCTGGTGCTGGAGCGTAGCATTATCCGGCGGCTCTACGGCCTCGATCATCTTTACGGTTTGCTACTGACCTTTGGCCTTGCCCTGGTGATCGAGGGACTGTTCCGAAACCAATACGGTTCCTCCGGCCTGCCGTACCAGATTCCTCACGCATTGCAGGGGGCGACCAATCTCGGCTTCATGTTCCTGCCGAACTACCGCGGCTGGGTGGTGGCGGCGGCGCTGGTGGTCTGCCTTGCGACCTGGATCGTGATCGACAAGACGCCGCTCGGCGCTCGGCTGCGGGCAGCGACAGAGAATGCGCCGCTGGTGCAGGCGTTCGGCGTCAACGTGCCGCGCATGGTTTCGCTGACCTATGCCGGCGGCGTGGCGCTGGCGGCGTTTGCCGGCGTGCTGGCGGCGCCGATCGATTCGGTGAATCCGAACATGGGCACATACTTCATCAACATCGTATTCGCGGTGGTGGTGATCGGCGGCATGGGGTCGATCATCGGCTCCATCGTCACTGGGTTTGGCCTCGGCGTGGTCGAGGGACTGACCAAGGTGTTCTGGCCTGAGGCATCCGGGGCCGTGGTGTTCTTCGTGATGGTGATCGTGCTGCTGGTCCGCCCCGCCGGGCTGTTTGGCAAGACGGCATGAAGCGGCTTGCCGCCCGCCGGCATCTGTGCCGATGATGCGTCGGCGGCAGACGCCCGGCAGGGAGGCAAACGCATGGAAAGGCGCCCGGCACGGTCGGCGTGCGCGCGACGCTGATGGCGTACGCCCCGGCGGAGACGGTGCTGGCAGTGGAGGACGTGGCGGTGCGCTTCGGCGCCGTCACGGCGCTTGACGGTGTTTCGTTCCGCGTTCAGCGGGGTGAGATCTGCGGCCTGATCGGCCCCAATGGGTCGGGCAAGACGACATTATTTAATTGTATCAGCGGCTTCTACCGTGTCCAGCGTGGCGCGATCGCGCTGGATGGCCAACCTCTGGGCGGGCTGAAGCGCCACCGGATCGCAGGACTGGGGATCGGCCGCACCTTCCAGAATCTTGCCCTGTTCCGCAGCATGACGGTGCGTCACAACGTCCTGGTCGGAACCCATCCGGCCGGGCGCGCCGGTTTTCTGGATAGCGCGCTGGCCTTGCCGCGCGTGCGACGGGAGGAGGCGGCGGCCTCGCTGCAGGTGGCCGAGGTACTCGGTCTGCTCGAACTCGGTGCGGTCGCAGATCAGCCGGTCGCGTCGCTGCCGTTCGGCACCGCCAAGCGCGTCGAGATCGCGCGGGCGCTGGTCAACCGGCCGAAGCTGTTGCTGCTTGACGAACCGGCCTGCGGCCTCAATCACGCCGAGGTGGAGGACCTGTTCGCGCTGCTGCGGCGCATCCGCGAGCATTTCGCGCTTAGCATCCTGCTGGTGGAGCACCACATGGGCCTCGTCATGCGCATCTGCGAGCATGTCGTGGCGCTGGCGTCCGGCCGTCGCATCGCCGACGGCACGCCCGAGCAGGTGCAGCGCGATGAGGAGGTGGTGCGCGCCTATCTCGGCACACCGGTCGCGCATGTCCGCGCTGCTTGAGGTCACCGACCTGCACGCCGGCTACGGCGCCGGAGAGGTGCTGCACGGCATCGCGCTGAACGTGCAACAAAGCGGTGTCACCGCACTGCTCGGCGCGAACGGCGCCGGCAAGACGACCACCTTGCGCGCCATCTGCGGCATGCTGGCGCGGTCGGGCGTGATCCGCCTGGAGGGCGAGCGCATCGACGCGATGACGACTGAGGACATCGCGCGCCGCGGCATCGCGCATGTGCCGGACGGGCGCGGCACCTTCCTCGACCTCACCGTGGGAGAGAACCTGCGTCTCGGCGCCTATGTCCGACGCGACCGGAGCGTTGCGTCCGATCTGGCGCATATGCTCGACCTGTTCCCGGTGCTGCGCGAGCGGCTGCGCCAGCAGGCGGGAACGCTGTCGGGCGGCGAGCAGCAGATGCTGGCGATCGCACGCGCGCTGCTGTCGCGGCCGCGCCTGCTGCTTCTGGACGAGCCGAGCTTCGGCCTTGCGCCGCTGATCGTGCAGCAGTTGTTCGCAATTCTTTCGCGGGTGCGTACCGAGTCGGGCATCGGCATCTTGCTGGTCGAACAGAACGCCAGTCTGGCGCTCGACTTCGCCGACCACGCCTGCATCCTCGAAGCGGGCCGCATCGCGCTCGTCGGCGCCGCCGCAACGATCGGCGCCGACGAGCAGGTGCGCCGCGTCTATCTTGGCTACTGACCGTGGCCGGGGTCCTGCACCAGATCCTCTCCGGGCTGGCAACGGGTGGCATCTATGCCTCGGTCGCGCTGGCACTGGTGATGGTGTACCGCGCCACGCATCTGCTGAACTTCGCGCAGTGCGAGATGGCGACCTTCTCCACCTATATCGCGCTGACGCTGATCCAGGCGGGGTGGCCGTACTGGGGCGCATTCGTGGCCACTGTGCTGGTGTCCTTCGGGATCGGCGTGGCGCTGGAGCGGCTGCTGCTGCGGCGGATGGAGCATGCACGTAGCCTCGCCGCCGTCGGCGTGACCATCGGCCTGCTGCTGATATTCAATGCGCTGAGCGGCTGGCTGTTCGGCTTCACCGTCAAGCAGTTCCCAAGTCCGTTCGAGAGCAGCGGCGGTGGCGGAGCGGTGCTCGGCGGCATGATCTCGACTCATGAACTCGGCATGACCGCGATTACGCTGGTCGTTGTCGCCGCCGTCTACGCGTTCTTTCGCCACACCACGCTGGGACTTGCCATGCGCGCGGCGGCGGCGAATCCGGAATCGAGCCGGCTGGTCGGTATCCGAGTGGGCTGGACGCTCGCGCTCGGCTGGGGGCTGGCGGCCTCGCTCGGCGCGATCGCCGGGATGATGGTGGCACCGGAGGTGTTCCTCGATCCGAACATGATGTCTGGCATCCTGCTCTACGCTTTCGCCGGCGCTCTGCTGGGAGGCATCGACAATCCGGCGGGCGCGGTGGTGGGCGGATTCGCCGTCGGTGTCATCGAGAATCTCGGTGGCGCCTATCTGGTCGGCACCGACCTCAAGCTGACGCTGGCGCTGGTCATCATTACCGGCGTTCTGGTGTTGCGCCCCGCCGGGCTGTTCGGCCGCGCCGTGGTGGCGCGCGTCTGATGGCCGCGCGCACTGCCGCGGTTGTCCTCGGCGTGCTCGTGCTGGTGGCGCCGGCGTTTCTGCTCAGTGGCTATAACCTGTTCCAGTTGACCATGGTGGCCGCCTATGCGGTGGCGATACTCGGGCTTGCCATTGTCACCGGCTACACCGGCCAGGTGTCGCTGGGTCACGGCGCGTTCTACGCCATCGGCGCCTACGTGACTGCGATCCTGATGACGGATTTCGCCTTGCCCTATTGGGCCACGCTGCCGATCGCTGGCGTCATCTGTGCCGGCGTCGGCTTCGCGATCGGCTTTCCGGCGCTGCGGCTCACCGGACCGTATCTGGCTCTGGTGACGTTCGCGCTTGCGGTCGCGGTGCCGCAGATGCTGCGGGCGAAGGCGTTGGAGGCATGGACCGGCGGCGTGCAGGGAATCGTTGTGACTGCCCCGGACGCACCCGCGGGCCTGCGTCTGTCGCAAGACCAGTTCCTCTACCTGTTCACGCTCGCGGTCGCACTGCTGCTGTTTGGTCTCGCGCGTAACATGCTGCGTGGACGCATGTGGCGCGCGATGGTCGCGATCCGTGACCAGCCGCTCGCGGCGGAGGCGGCGGGCATTGATGTGGCTCGCGTCAAGACACGCGCGTTCGCGGTCAGCGCCCTGTTCACCGGCGTCGCCGGATCGCTCGGTGCGCTGGCAGTGCAGTTCGTTGCACCTGACAGTTTCTCCGCCGAACTGTCGATCGCCTTGTTCGTTGGTCTGGTCGTCGGCGGCGCGGGTTCGCTGCCGGGCGCGGTGATCGGCGCCGCCTTCGTGCAATTCGTGCCGAACATCGCCCAGCAGGTCGACAAGAGTGCGCCGGGGGTCGTGTACGGCATGTTGCTGGTGGCGGCCCTCTATTTCATGCCGGCCGGCGTGGCGGGTGCCCTGCGGAACGGGCTTCGCGGGCCCGCGCCGCGGCGTTCGGCGGCGACGAAATCGACGACCAAGCCACAGGGAGGAACTATCCATGTTGAATAGACGCACACTGCTGACGGCGGCTGCCGCGACGGTGGCCGCGCCGGCGATCATAGCCCGCGCGGAAGACATGCCCGGCGTCACCGCGACCGAGATCAAGATCGGCAACACCAATCCGCATAGCGGTCCGGCCTCGGCTTATGGCGCCATCGCCAATGCCGATGCGGCGTACTTCCGCATGGTCAACGACCAGGGCGGCATCAACGGCCGCAGGATCAACTTCATTTCCTACGACGACGGCTACAGCCCGCCGCGCACGGTGCAGCAGACGCGCCGGCTGGTGGAGCAGGACGGTGTTGCGTTCATCTTCAACGGGCTCGGCACGCCCTGTCAGACCGCTGTGCATGCTTACATGAATTCGCACAAGATCCCGCAACTGTTTGTCGCGACGGGTGCCGATAAATGGGGCGACTACGCGCACTTCCCGTGGACAATGGGCTGGCAGCCCAGCTACCGCACCGAGGCGGCGATCTACGGCAAGTACCTGCTCAAGGCGAAGCCCGACGCCAAAGTGGCCGTGCTCTATCAGAACGATGACTTCGGCAAGGACTATCTGATCGGGCTGAAGGATGGGCTGGGCGAGCACTACGGCAAGATGGTGATCAAGGAGGTGTCGTACGAGACCACCGATCCGACCATCGACAGCCAGGCGGTGACGTTGCAGGGAACCGGTGCGGACGTGCTGGTGACCGCGGCGACGCCGAAATGGGCGGCCCAGACGATCCGCAAGATCGCCGAGCTGAACTGGCATCCGCTGCATTTCATGACCAACGTGTCCGTCTCGGTCGGCGCGGTGCTGAAGCCCGCAGGGGAGGCGAATGCCACCGGACTGATCACCGGTGCCTACCAGAAAGACGCGACCGATCCGCAATGGGCCAACGATGCCGGGATGAAAGAGTGGCTCGCTTTCATGCGGAAATACATGCCGGGCGCTGACATCACCGACAACAACCACACGTATGGCTTCGGGGTGTCGATGACGATGGCGCAGGTGCTGAAGCAATGCGGCCCCGACCTCTCGCGCGCCAACATCATGAAGCAGGCTGCCAGCCTGAAGGATCTGGAGATTCCGGTGCTGCTGCCCGGCATCCGCGTCAACACCAGCTCCACCAATTTCCACCCGATCCGCGCCATGCAGTTGCAACGCTGGAGCGGCAAGGGCTGGGTGCTGTTCGGTGAAGTGATCAGCGCCTGACGCTTATGGCTTCCCTTCTCCCTCTCCCGCTTGCGGGAGAGGGGCGGGGTGAGGGCCTGGACGCTACACCGCCTCGATCAGCCCTTCGCCCGCAGCGACCGTGCGCAGATGGTGGTCAGTATCGCCGAACAGGGACTCGATCATGGTCAGCCGCTTGAAATAGTGGCCGGCCTTGTAGTCCCGCGTCATGGCGATCCCGCCGTGCAACTGGATTGCGGCCTGGCCGATCATGCGCGCCGAGTCGTTGACCTGCACTTTGGCTGCGGCGATCGCGGCGTGCCGTTCGGTGGCATCCGGCGCATCGGCCATCATCGCTGCATACATCGCCATCGACCGTGCCTGCTCCAGCGCGACCAGCATATCAGCCGCGCGGTGCTGCAACGCCTGAAAGCTGCCGATGGGCACGCCGAACTGTTTTCGCGTTTTCAGGTACTCGACCGTCATCGTGTGCAACGCCTGCATCGCGCCGACTGCCTCGGCGGACACGGCAGCGAGCGCGATATCCACGACCTGCTCGATCAGTGCCAACGCCTCGCCGGGCACGCCGATGGCGCCGTCCGCTGGCACCCGGACGTCGCTCAACGTCACTTCGGCGGCGCGCTGCCCGTCCTGAGTGCGATAACCGCGACGCGCAAGCCCCGGTGCATCGGCGTTGACCAGGAACAGCGCGATGCCGTCGCGCGCGCGCCGTTCCCCACGGATGCGTGCACTGATCACTAGCAGGTCCGCCGAATCACCATGCAGCGCAAGCGTCTTGGCGCCGTCGAGCACGAATCCCGCGCCTGTTTCGCGCGCCGTGGTCGCAACATCGGCGAGATCGTAGCGGGCCTGCGGCTCGCCATGCGCGAAGGCGAGGCGCAGGGAGCCGTCGGCGATGCGTGGGATTATGCGCTGCTTCTGCGCCGCGGTGCCGCCGAGCCGCACGAATCCACCCCCGAGGATCACGGTCGCCAGATATGGCTCCAGCGCCAACCCCCGTCCGACCGCTTCCATCACCAGCATGGTCTCGACCGGTCCGCCGCCGAAACCGCCGTCGGCTTCCGCGAACGGCAGGCCGAGCAGCCCGAGTTCGGCATAGCGTGCCCAGAGCGGCTCGGCGAAACCTCGCGGCTCGGTCATGTAGCTGCCGCGCATCTCGAAATTCCCGTAAGCGTCGTCGATCATGCGATCGACGCTGTCGCGCAGCAGGCGCTGCTCCTCGCTCAGATCGAAATCCATGTCCTGCCCTTCACAGTCCCAGGAAGGCCTTGGCGATGATGTTGCGCTGGATTTCGTTCGATCCGCCGTAGATCGAAACCTTGCGGTAGTTGAAATACATCGCCGCCGCGAACGCCGCCCAGTCGGGGCCGACCGGCGGCTCGTTGGCGCCATCGTGTCCATCTGCGGCCGGAAGGCCATACGGTCCGGCGATGTCCTTGAGCAGCTCCGTTGTCGCCTGCTGCAACTCCGACCCCTTGATCTTCAGGATAGAGGAATTCGGGTCCGGCTTGCCGGCCGACCGTCCGCGTGCACCGGCCACCACCCGCATCTGTGTGATCTCGAGTGCCTTGAGTTGCACTTCGATTAACGCAACCCTCTTTCGGAAATCGGGATCGTCCCACAGCGTACCGTCGCCCGCCGGGGTTGCGCGTGCGAGCTGCTTCGCACGTGTGATGCGTTCCTTGGACAGCCCGATCCGCGCGATCCCGGTGCGCTCGTTACCCAGCAGGAACTTGGCGTAATCCCAGCCCTTGTTCTCCTCGCCGACCAGGTTCTCGATCGGGACACGCACGTCGTCGAAGAAAACCTCATTGACCTCGTGCGCGCCGTCGATCGTGATGATCGGGCGGACCGTGATGCCGGGCGTCGCCATATCGATCAGCAGGAACGAAATGCCCTCCTGTTTCTTTGCCTCGCGATTGGTGCGGACGAGGCAGAAGATCCAGTCGGCGTGTTGGGCGAGCGTGGTCCAGGTCTTTTGGCCGTTGACGACGTAATGGTCGCCGTCGCGCTCGGCCCGCGTGCGCAGGGAGGCGAGGTCCGATCCCGCGCCGGGTTCGGAAAATCCCTGGCACCACCACATGTCGATGTTCGCGGTGGCCGGCAGGAAGCGGCGCTTCTGTGCCTCGTTGCCGAACTGCGCGATCACTGGGCCGACCATGCTGACATTGAATGGCAGCGGCGGCGGCACCGCGGCGCGCTGAATTTCTTCCTGCAGGATGTAGTGAAGCACCGGGCTCCAGTCCTGCCCGCCCCATTCGCGCGGCCAGTGCGGCACCGCCCAGCCGCGGGCGTTCAGGATGCGGTGGCAGGTCACCATGTCCTGCTTCGACAGATGCCGCCCTTCCGAGAGCCGGCGGCGGATGTCGGAGGGAATTTCGCGGCGCAGGAATGCGCGCACTTCCCTGCGGAATGCAATCTCCTCCGGTGTGAAGCGCAGATCCATGCGGGCGGCTCCTTCAGGTGGCGGCCGGGGTCTTGGCGGCTTCCTCATCGCGCAGCGTCTGTGCCAGCAGCTTGCCGGCGGGGCTGCGCGGCAGTTTCTCGCGCAGCTCCAGCGCGGCCGGCAATTCGTGCCGCCCGAGCTTGTCCGCGAGGAACGCGCGCAGATCATCAAGCGTCAGCGGCACCGCTCCGGGCCGCAGACTGACGAACGCCTTTGCCGCCTGTCCACGGTACTCGTCCCGCACGCCGATCACGATTACCTCGGCAACTGACGGGTGCTCGTAGATCGCGCTCTCGATCATCGTCGGATAGACGTTGAAGCCGCCGGAGATGATCATGTTTTTCTTGCGGTCGAGCAGGCGGAACAGCCCGTGCGCGTCCATCATGCCGATGTCGCCGGTCAGGAAGAATCCGTCGTGGAATGCCGCCGCCGTTTCTTCAGGCCGGTTCCAGTATCCGACGAACACGTTGGGCCCGCGGATCGCAAGTTCGCCGACCTCGCCGGGCGGCAGCATCCGGGCGGGATCGTCGCGGTCCACCACGATCAGGTCGATGCCTGGCAGCGGAATGCCGATCAGCCCTGGCGCCGGCGCGGCGTTGAAGGGAATGCGCGTGCCGGCGGGGCTGGTTTCGGTCATGCCCCAACCGCCACCGAGCCGTCTGCCGATCAGCCGCGTCACCCGCTGTTCCACGTCGAACGGCATCGGGGCGCCACCGCTGCCGCATTCCCGCAGCGAGGAAAAATCGCAGTGCTGTGCGTCCGGGTGGTTCGCCAGGGCGATCCACATCGTCGGGACGCCGGGGAAGTAGGTCGCGCGTTTCTCGCTGATGTCGGCGAGCGTTGTCGCCACGTCGAAGCGTGGACGCAGCAGCAGCTCCCAGCCGCGCGCGACGGCGCCCAGCAGCACCACCGTCAATGCGTAGATGTGGAACAACGGCAGCACTGCGATGACGCGATGGGGCTGCGTCGGTTCGGCCAGCGCGCCCTGCCGCCAGTTGCGGTAGATGGACACCGCCGCGGTCAGGTTGCCGTGGCTCAGCATCGCGCCCTTGGGCATGCCGGTGGTGCCGCCGGTGTATTGCAGCACGCAGATATCCTGCGGCGTCAGTACCGGCCAGTCGGAGGGCGGCGCGGCCTGCGGCACGCGCAGTACCCGCTCGCTCCATGGGGCCGGCGGCGCGGTGGGCGAGGGGCCCCAGCGCGCATCCTCACCGACCAGCACGCGATCGACCGTCCCTTGCTCCAGCAGCGCCAGCGCGGCCGGGAGCAGGCCGGGCAGATCAGTGGTTATCAGCGTGCGCGCGCCGCTATCGGCCAGCTTGTGCGCAAGTTCGCGCGGCGCATCGAGGGGGCTGAGATGCACCACGCGCGCGCCGGTGCGCGCGACGGCGAAGAACGCGACCGGGTGCCAGGGCGTGTTGGGCAAATAGAGGGCCACCGACTGGCCCTTGCCGATGCCGATCCGCAGCAGCCCGGCGGCCAGGGCCTCGGCGCTCGCGGCAAGCCCGCGGAAGCTGATGGTGCGGTCGCGGAACTCGATGGCGGAGGCCTCGCCGAACTGCGCCGCACTGCGTTCCAGCAGGGCCGGGATCGTGCCCGTCTCGATCGGTGCATCCCAGTCCGCGATGTCGGGGAAGGCGCTCCGCCAAGGCCGCGGAACGGCGTGACCCGATGTTTCCCCGGCGTGTTCCTGCCCCATCGCCCAGAGGTACCGCATCCCCGAGCGCAGATCAACGCGGTGGCCGGCTCAGGCCCGGCCGCCGCTACGATCCCAAAACAGGCCCGGCGGCAGTTCGGTGACGCCTCCGGTCGCGCGCTTGCCGCCGGCGCGCAGCAGAACCGCCAGCACGGCGGCCGCGTCGCGCGCCTGTTCGGCGGCCGGCGGAACGGCGATGCCGGCCAGGAAGCGCCGGCGCAGCGCGGCGAACAGCGCCGGATCCGGCGCGTCCATCAATGGGCGAACCAGCCCCCACGCCGCATCGTCGCCGGCGAGCAGGCGCTCGGCTTCAGTCACGGCGGCGAAGAAGCCGTTGACGGCGGCGAGGTTGTCGCGCGCCCAGGACTCATGGAACACGAATCCCACCATCGGCGGCAGGCGGGTCAGACCGAGCAGGCCGGCGCAGTCGTTCACCGAGATTACCTCGCGGCACCCTTGCGCCTCCAGCCGCGCGGCGAAGGTCCAGAACGTCAGCACGGCGTCCAGTTCGCCACCGGTCAGCTTGGCGGCGAGCAGGGGCGGCGCGCCATACACGACGTGTGCGGCGGTGGCGAGGTCCGTCCCGACGCTCGCCTTCGCCGCGGCCTGGATGAGCAGCCACGACTTGTCCAGCGGCCCGCCGGCAACGCCCAGCCGCCGCCCGGCCAGATCGGCCAGGCTCCGCACCGGCGAGGCCGCAGGGACCATGATGCCGCCGAGCGAGGTGGAGAACGGGGCGAAGCAGAGTGGCGTGCCGGCGGCGCGCTGGGCGGCCGCGAAGGGCCAGTCGGCCACCACGATATCGGCGCCCCCCGCCATCAACGCGATGCGCCCGGCCTCAGTGCTGGCAAGGATCCGCGGCTGCAGCGACAGCCCGTGCCTTGCGTCCAGCCCCCGACGGCGGATCGTCTCGACCACCCACTGCGCCGTGCCGAACTGCACGAGGCCGAGACGCATCCGCGCGGCCACGGCAGCCGTCAGCAGCAGAGCCGGCAAGGCCAATAAAGGGCGGCGGAGGATCGGGACGGTCTTCATTGTCGCAGCATCGCCAATCCGGCTGGCGCCGGCAAGCCGTCCGCCGCCCAAGTCAGTTCTTGCGTTTGCGGATACTTGTAGTTACCGTTCACCGATCGGCGTTTGCGATACGCCGCGGCAACGACCAGGGAGGAAGCAAATGGGAACGCTCAGGCGTGCGTTGATGGCGGCCGCGACAACGGCAGGCGCGGCGGCGCTGACGATCGGGGGACTTGCGGGGTCGGCCGGTGCGCAGGAGGTGACCACCGGCATCCTGTGGGGCAACATGAACACGGTGACGCAGGACCTGCTGAACCGCGCCGCGGATGACGGCAACAATTTCCTGATGACTCACGGGAACTATCATCAGACGCGGTTTTACCCGAACCGCCAGATCAACACACTCAACGTTCGTCACCTGCACCCGGCCTGGATCTTCCAGACCGACGTGATGGAGTCGATGGAAACGGCACCGGTCGTCATCAACGGGGTGATGTACGTCACCACCTCCTTCGACCACGTGTATGCGCTGAATGCACGCACGGGCGAGCAGATCTGGGAATACAAGCACAAGATGGGTCCGATTACGACCTATTGTTGTGGCCCCAACAACCGCGGCGTCGCGGCATACGGCGACATGATCTACGTCGGCACGCTTGATTCGAAACTGGTTGCGCTGGAGGCGAAGACCGGCAAGCTGGTCTGGCAGAGCCAGATCGCCGATCCCGAACTTGGTTACAGCGAGACGATGGCGCCGACGGCGGTGGACGGGAAGATCCTGATCGGCACCACCGGCGGCGAATATGGCATTCGCGGCTTCGTCAAGGCGTTTGACGCCAAGACGGGCAAGTTGCTGTGGACCTTCAACACCACCGCCGAGAACTCGCAGGGTGTGTGGGCCACCACGGACGCGACCGGCCGCGACCTGCACCGCGATATCGCCGCCGAAAAGGCCGCTTACGCCAAGAACGGCGATCCGTACAAGACCCTCGGCGGCGGCGTGTGGCAGAACCCGTCGGTCGATCTGGCGACGCGGCGCATCTACTTCGTGGTCGGGAATCCCTCGCCGGACCTCGACGGCGCGCCTCGTCCTGGTGACAACCTCTATACTGACAGCCTGGTCTCGGTCGATCTCGACACCGGCAAGTATGTCTGCCATTTCCAGTACGTGCCGCACGATCTTTGGGATATGGATGCGGTCAGCGCGACCGTGCTGGTCGATGTCAAGGACAAGGACGGCAACGTCGTGCCGGGGGTGCTGCACGGGGAAAAGACCGGCCACATCTATGTCAACAGCCGCAAGGATTGCAGTCTGATCCGCTTCTCCGAAGCGATGGTGCCGCAGGAGAATATGTGGACGCTGCCCACCAAGGAGGGCGCGCGGATGCTGCCGGGCGCCAACGGCGGTGTGGAGTGGTCCCCGATGGCTACAGACCCAAATCTTGGCCTTGTCTACGCGGTCAACCTGCATCAGCCGATGAACTACTTCGTCGAAAGCGCGCCATACCCGTCCGGCAAGCTGTGGCTCGGCGGTGCCTTCAAGACCATCCCTACAGAGGAACAGTGGGGCAACGTCACGGCCGTGGACTACAACACGGGCAAGATCCGCTGGCAGGTGAAGACGCAGCAGCCGATGATCGGCGGTATCATGGCGACGGCCGGCGGGCTGGTGTTCACTGGCGAGGGCAACGGGCTGTTCAAGGCGTATGATTCCGCCACGGGCGCCGAACTCTGGCGCTTCCAGGCCGGTGCCGGCGTCAACGCGCCGCCGTCGTCCTACACCGTGGACGGCAAGCAGTACGTCGTGGTCGCCGCCGGCGGCAACACACAGATGGACTACAAGCGCGGCAACAACGTGATTGCTTTCACGCTGCCCTGATCTGCCACGCGGAGTCGCTTCCGGTCCGGGGCGGGACCGCCTGACGGTCCCGCCCCGGAATTTTGCGTCCAAGAGTATTTGGAGATCGCATGACGCTTCCTCGTGCCTCCCTGATTTTGGTCGTTCTGGGCAGCATGCTCGCCGCACCAGCGACCGGCCGTGCCGACGATGTCGAACAGAAGGCGGCAATCTGCGTCGCCTGTCACGGCGACAAGGGCGTTCCGATCAATCCGAATATTCCGATCATCTGGGGGCAGAATGAAGGCTATATCTATCTCGAATTGCGCGACCTGAAGCTCGGCAACCGCAAGAGCGACGTGATGGGGCCGATCGCGGCGACGCTGGAGAAACAGGACATGATTGATTTGGCGGCCTATTTTGCCGCCAAGCCGTGGCCGGAGCTGGAGCAGCCGAGCCCGCCGCGCGACGTCGTGAAACGTGCGGAGCAGGCGATCAATGCTGCAGTGTGCCAGAGCTGCCACCTTGATCACTGGCAAGGCAACAGCACGACGCCGCGCGTCGGGGGGCAGCAGCACGAGTATCTGCGCGCGACCATGGCGGCGTTCCGCGATGGCACCCGCGCCAACAATCCATGGATGACGGCGCTGCTGAAGACCTATTCGGACCAGGACATCGACGCGCTCGCGGCCTATCTCGCCGCAGCGCAGTAGAGCTCAGCCGTGCGTCAGCACGGCGCGCACTGCGACATTCGCCGCGAGATCAGCGGCGGTCTTTCCGTGGTCATCGCGGCGCGCGGGGTCGGCGCCGCGTGCCAGCAACAGCTTCGCGATCTCGGCATGGCCACGCTCGGCCGCGATCATCAGCGCCGTGCGGCCGCGGTTGTCGGCGTCATCCACATGCGCGCCGCGGTCGAGCAGGTCGCGCACCAGCGCGACACCGTCGGCCTCGCTGGCGTCGTCGGCATGCCCGGAGGCCCACATGAGCACGGTCAGATCGTTGGCGTAGCGCGCGTTCACGTCGATTCCGGCGGCGAGCAACCGGTCCACGATCGGCACCGATGCACGAGCCGCCGCATACACGATCGGCGGCTTGCCGGTGCGGTCCGCCGCGCGCGGATCGGCATGATGAGCGAGCAACGCTGCGACAATCGCATCGTTGGCGTTGAACGCTGCGGCGGCGAGCGGCGTGGCGTCGGAGCGCCCGCGCATGTCGGGCGAAGCGCCGCGGTCGAGCAACAGCAATGCCACCTGTGTCTGGTTGCGCTCGACGGCGCTGAACAGCGCGGTCGAACCCGAAGCATTGCGATGCGCCAGATCGGCGCCGCGTCCGAGGAGCATCTGCACCAGTGCCACCTGGCCGGCGCGCGCGGCGTGAGTCAGTGCCGTGTTGCCCATGCGGTCGGCCGTCTCCAGCGGCTCTCCGCCGTCGAGCATCGTGGCGACGGCGTCGGTGCAGCCGTGATCGGCGGCACGCAGCAGCAGTCCGTGCGCCTGGATCGGGGTCAGCGTCGCGTGCGAGGCCTCCCAGCTCCGCGCGATATCCGCGCAACCACTGTCGGCGGCCCGCGCTGAGGGAGCGGCGAGCAAGAGCGCGGCGGCGAGCAGGGCAGGGCGCACGACAGACCTCCTGGAGCTTCTTAGAACGTGACCGCGCCCTTCCCGGCGAGGTCGTGCAGCAGGGCGGTTACGTCCGCCGCGATCGTGTCGCGCGGCGCGCCGAAGCGCGCCGCGAGATCGTCGATGATGGCGCCGAGCGTGCGCGCGCCATCCACCAGCCTGAGGACCTCGACGGCGGTCTCGTCAGGCACGAACAGCCGCTCCGGCCCCAGCAGGACCCAGGCATCACGCACCGTGTCGAAGCGGAACTTCACGCCGCGACGCAGCGCCGGCGCGACCGATTCGTCGGCCGCATCGCTCACGCCTGACTCGGCACGAATGCACCCGGCGGGATCAGGCCGGGTGTGACATAGGCATAGTGCAGCGCATCGAGCTGCGCCCACAGCACGTCGCATTTAAAGCGCAACGCGGCGAGCACAGCTTCCTGCTCGGCGCGAGTGCGCGCGTGTTCCTTGACGTAGCCGAGCGCGAACTGCACGTCGCGCGGCGCCTGTGTCAGCCGCGGCGTGAAATAGGCGAGCGTGTCCTGCGTGATCCAGGCGTAGTTGGCGAGCATCCCGGAGACACGTTCGGCGATGATGGTAGGCGAGAACATCTCGGTCAGCGAACTCGCGATTCCCTCCAAGATCGAGCGGTCGCGCACGAAGGCGACATAAGCGTCCACGGCGAAACGCGTGGTCGGCAGGATGCCGGCGGTGGACTCGACATATGCGCGATCGAGGCCGACGCCCTCGGCGAGCCTCAACCACCGCGCCACGCCGCCGGTCCCCGGCGCATCGCCATCGTGATCGACCAGCCGCCGGCGCCATTCGCGCCGCAGTTCCGCGGTCGGCAGGCGGGCGATCAGCGTCGCATCCTTCGCCGGGATGTTGGCCTGGTAGTAGTAGCGATTGAGCGCCCAGGCCTGCACCTGCGCGCGCGTGCACTTGCCGTCGTGCAGCATCCGATGGAACGGATGCAGGTTGTGATAGCGTTCGGCGCCGATCCGGCGCAGCGCTGCCTCCAGCTCATCGGCCGAGAGCAGCGCGTCGGATGCTTGCGCGGATTTTGCGAGTGCAGCAGATGTCATAGGTCCAATCCCATGCCGTCTTCGGCGACGATCCAGCCCTGCGCGCGCACCTGCGCGCGCTCGGCGCTATCCTCCAGAAGCACGGGATTGCTGTTATTGACATGGATCAACACCTTCCGCTTCACCCCGAGCGGTGCAAAGGCGGCGAGCGTGCCGTCCGGTCCGGCCAGACTCATGTGGCCCATCCGCCGGCCTGTCTTGCTGCCGATCCCGAGCTGGATCATCTCGTCATCGTTCCAGAGAGTGCCGTCGAACAGCACCAGCTCCGCGCCCCGGAGCCGTTCACCGAGCTCCCGCGTCATGGTCGCACAGCCGGGGATGAAGAACAGCGTGTGCGCGCCGTCGGAAATGGCCGCGCCGACCGTGGTGCCGTCCTGCACGACCGGCGGTGCTTCGCCCGGCCGCTCCAGATAGAGCGGCACCTTGCCCGGCACCGCGAACAGCGTGGCGGTCAATCCGAGAGGCGCGCCGTCGGCCGCGACCAGGGGGGTCGGAACGTCGAGCGCAACCCGCTCGCGCCGCACCAGATCACGTGCCAGTACATCGAAGATCGGATTAGCATCGAGCACATCCAGCACCGGCGCGGCGGCATAGATTGAAAAGCGGTGTGCCTCGCGCAAGACCAGAAGACCGGCAACAGCATCGACATCGCCGCCGGTCAGCACCACGCCGGCAATCGGCGAACCGCGCAGGCTGCCGGAAGGATGCAGCACGCGGGTTGCCTCGATCTGCTGGCGAAGGTCAGGCGAGGCGTTGAGCAGCACCCACGACCGCTCGTCCGCCGTCACCGCAACGGACGCCTGCGTCCGCGGCTTCGCCGCCGGGTCACCGGCGCGCGCACGCCTACATCCCGGCGCCGCCGAGTTCCATTGCGGGAATCCGCCGCCGGCTGCCGCGCCGAGGACAACTGCACGCATCACCGGCGCTCGCTGCTCGTGATCGTCGTGCGGCCCCGCGCGGGGCCGCACCGGAAACCATTACTTCGCGCGCGCGCAGGCGTAGCAGTTGATCTCACCGCCCAAGGCGATTTCGGTCACTTTCGGGGCTTTCCAGCTCATATCCGTTTCCTCCTCTGCCGCCCGACGGGGCGGGAGCAAATTCGTAGCGAGAGCGGCTGCCAGCCGTCAAGCGGCGCGGCGGCGCGGGAATCGTCGGAACATGTCCTTTTTGACATTTGCGGGTCCGACTTCTTCCGTTACTTTATTGCCGACGCGGCATGTGCCGTGAAACTCGACACCGCGCAGCAGCGGCGGCCGGAGGAAATCGAAATGAGCGTGTCCAGCGCCAGTGCAGCCGTTCCCGTGGGTCTTCTGGATCGCGAGCGGATTATCGCCGGGCCCCGGTTCAATCGCTGGCTGGTGCCGCCGGCGGCGCTGGCGATCCATCTTTGCATCGGCATGGCCTACGGGTTTTCGGTGTTCTGGCTGCCGATGAGCCGGCTGATTGCCGGTCCGAACGTGGCGTCCTGCGCGACGCAAGGCTTCACTGCGGCATTATTCTCGACATCCTGCAACTGGTCGGTGCCGCAGGTCACGCATATCTTCGAGACGTTCATCGCCATCCTCGGCATCTCCGGTGCCATCTGGGGCGGTTGGCTGGAACATGCCGGGCCGCGCAAGGCCGGGGTGATCGCTGCGCTGTGCTGGGGCGGCGGACTGGTGATCGGCGGCTTCGGCGTGTCGATCCACCAGCTCTGGCTGGTCTATCTCGGCTGCGGGCTGATCGGCGGCGTCGGCCAGGGACTCGGCTACATCACCCCCGTCTCCACCCTCATCAAATGGTTCCCCGACCGGCGTGGCATGGCGACCGGCTTCGCGATCATGGGCTATGGCGGCGGCGCGATGGTGGGGGCGCCGCTCGCGGTCTGGCTGATGCGGCACTTCGCCAGCAACGGTGCACCGGGTGTTGCCACGACCCTGATGGTCATGGGGGTCATCTATTTCGTTGTCATCTCGGCGGGCGCGTTCGGCTTCCGTGTCGCACCGACCGGCTGGTACCCGTCCAACTATACGGCGCCGAAGGTTGCGCGCAGCGGCATGATCACCAGCCACCACGTCCATCTCAACCGGTCCTGGCGGACGCCTCAGTTCTGGCTGATCTGGCTGGTGCTCTGCCTGAACGTGACCGCCGGCATCGCGGTGATCTCGATGGCCAGCCCGATGCTGCAGGACGTGTTCGGAGCGCGGCTGCTCGGCATCGACTCGATTGCCACGCTGACGCCGGTGCAGAAGGCCGCCATCGTCGCCGCCGCGGCCGGGCTGGTGGGACTGATCAGCCTGTTCAACAGCGTCGGCCGGCTGTTCTGGGCGTCGCTGTCGGACAAGATCGGGCGGAAGAACACCTATTACACGTTCTTCGTGCTCGGCATCGTGCTGTACTGTCTGATGCCGACCTGGGGCCATCTCGGCCTGGCCACCGTGTTCGTGCTGTCGATCTGCATCATCCTGACCATGTATGGCGGCGGCTTCGCGACCATTCCGGCCTATCTTGCCGATATCTTCGGCACGCAGATGGTGGGTGCGATCCACGGCCGGCTCATCACTGCCTGGTCGGTGGCCGGTGTCGTCGGTCCCGCATTGATCGCCGGTATCCGGCAATGGCAGCTCGACCACGGTGTCGCGCACAATCTCGTGTACGACCGCACGCTCTACATCATGGCGGGCCTGCTGTTCCTTGGGCTGATCTGCAACGCGCTGGTGCGGCCGGTGAACCCGAAGCACTACATGAGTGATGCGGAACTGGAGCGCGAGCGGTCGCTGCAACATGAGAGTCGGGCGACCGATGCCGCGACGTCGGCGCGGGGCGGGTTTGGCGGCGCCGGCTGGCTGGCCTGGCTGGCCGTGGGCATTCCCTTCCTGATCGGACTTTACATCGCCATCGACAAGGCGGCGGGTCTGTTCGGATAGCGCCGGCGCGGTGCAGACTGCGCCGCTGCCGCGCCTTGCCGCCCGAGGGGCAGGCGTGGCGGCGGCGGAGGCGGGATGCATCAGGACTGGCGCGGCAATGTCGTGACTGCCGGCGATGCGACGACCCTCGCGGGGGTCGATGCGTTCGTCGAGGGATTCCTCGCCTATGAGACGCGCGCCGCCGATGTGATCGGCGCGGCCGACGCCGATGCCGGCTGCGCGCTGGCCAATGCCTACGCGGCGTTCGCATGGCTGTTCCTGGAGAGCCCCGAGGGTCTGGCGCGGGCACGACCCTATCTTGCCCGCGCGGAGTCCGCCGCCGTTTGCGCGACCGAGCGCGAACGGCTCACCGTCGCCACCGCGCGGGCCTGGGCGGATGGCGACATCCCGCGCGCGCTCGCGCTCGGCGCGCACGCCGCGGAACATTTCCCGCGCGATCTCGCGCTCGCGAAGATCGCGCAGTACCACTGTTTCAATCTGGGCGACGCGCCGGGGATGCTGCGCATCGCTGCCGGCGTGCTGCCCGCGAACGACGACCTCGCCTACGCCCACGGCATGATCGCCTTCGCCTACGAGCAGTGCCACCTGCTGGCCGACGCGGAGCGCGCCGCGCATGACGCGATCAGCCGCAAGCGCAAGGAGCCGTGGGCGCATCATGCGCTTGCGCATGTGCTGCTGACCCAGGGCCGCAATGCCGAGGGCCGCGCCTTCCTCGAAGACGTGAAGGACACCTGGACCGATCTGAATTCCTTCATGCTGACGCACAACTGGTGGCACCTGTCGCTGGTGATGATCGAGCAGGGTGAGGCGGCGCGCGTGCTCGATCATTACGCGACGCGTATCTGGGGCGTGTGGAAGGAATATTCACAGGACCAGATCGGCGCGGTGTCGCTGCTGGCGCGGTTGGAACTGGCCGGCGTCGACGTCGGCGACCGCTGGCAGGACCTCGCGGAGCATCTCGCGCCACGTGTCGGCGAGCATGTGCAGCCGTTCCTCGACCTGCATTACCTCTACGGTCTCGCCCGCGCCGGACGGACCGAGGCCGATGCGATGCTGGAGAGCCTGCGCGCCTTCGCCCGAACCGCGCCCGCGTTCGTCCGCCCGGCCTGGCAGGAGGTGGCGCTGCCGGTGGCCGAGGCGCTGCTGGCGCACGCGCGTGGCAAGTACGCGGCCTGCGCGCGCGTGCTGCTGCCGGTGCTGCCGCGGTTGGCGGAGATCGGCGGCAGCCACGCGCAGCGCGATCTGTTCGAGCAGATCGCCGATGACGCGCTGATCCGCTCCGGCAGTCTGGTGGCCGCCCAGGGCCGGCTGGAGCAGCGGCGGGCTGGCAATCCGCACTCCGTGCCGACGCGCGCGCGGCTGGCCGGCGTCTATCGTGCGCTCGGCTTACCCGGGCAGGCGGCGCGCGTCAGCGCATAGTCACGGCTTGCCGCCGCGCGTCGGCTCCGTCGCACCCTTCTCCTCCTTGCGCCGCTCGTCCTTGGTCATCGGCGTCTGCCGGCGGTCGCCCTGGTCGGTCAGGCGGCCGGGAATCTCGCCGTAGTTTTCCTGGATCGCCGCTTCTTCCACGGCCACGCCGGGGATCGGTTCGCGCCGTGTCATCGGGTTCGGTTCCAGCGCCGCGCCCGCGTGCTCCTCCATGCCGATCAACTCTTCGGCACGTTCGAGGTATTCCGCATCGCGGCCTTTCGGACGGCCATCCGCTTCCCAAAGACGCCGGGCCCGCGCACGGATGCGCGCCTCGCGTTCGGGGTTCGGCGCAAGCGGGTTGTCGGACATGGCGGCGCTCCGTGTCGGGACAGGTCAACCGGCGATTCCCGGCGTGGTCTATCTGGGGTGGCTCTCTCTGGGCCACAAATACGATTGTGTGGTTGATTTGTGTCAATGCGATATCACGCTTGCGGAGCAATCCATTCACAGAGTAATTTGATGCCCCGAAGCATACGGAAGGCGATTCCGTGTCGAATCCGGCAGTGATCCTGGTGGTCGAGGACGATCGGGAGATCGGGGCCCTGCTAGACCTGTTGCTCGAGCAGTGCGGCTACCGCCCGCTGATCGCGAACGACGCGGCGGCGGGCGCCGAACTGCTCGGGACGAGCCGCATCGATCTCGTGATCGCGGATGTCGGCGTCGGATGTCTCTCTGCCCCGGATGTTGTGGCGCTGGCCCAGTCGGCCGGCATCCCGGTGCTGCTGATGAGCGGCGATCCCACCACGATCGAGGAGCGGTTGGGCGGTCCCATGCCGTTCCTGGAGAAGCCGTTCGGGATCGCTGCGCTGGAGGAGGCGATCGGGGCGCTGTTGGCCGCGGGGGACAGAGCGTGGCGAACCCGCGCCCTCATGGGCCCCGTGCACGCGGATGGAATCGACCAAGCGCCGATACAGACGCTCTCCGAGGAGCAGGTCGCCGACGTCGAACAGGTCTGAGGCGGCTCGGACCGGCCGGCGCGCCGCCGGTCGGGCTGGCTCAGTCCTCGAGGAATCCGCGCAGCGCCCGCGCCTGCATGCCGTGCTGCAGCTTCTTCAGCGCCTTCGCCTCGATCTGGCGGATGCGCTCCCGCGTGACGTTGAAGGTCCGGCCAACCTCCTCCAGCGTGTGGTCGCGGTTCATGCCGATGCCGAAGCGCATCCGCAGGATGCGCTCCTCGCGCGGGGTCAGGCCCGACAGCGCCCGCGCCGCGGTTTCGCGCAGATTGGTCCGCGCGGCGGCGTCGAACGGCATCACTGCGTCCTTGTCCTCGATCAGGTCGCCGAGCCGCCCTTCCTCGTCGTCGCCGATCGGCGCCTCCAGGCTGACCGGCTCCTTCACCAGCCGCTGCACCGTGCGCACCTTGTCGAGCGGCAGGCCGAGCCGCGCCGCCAGTTCCTCGGTGGACGGCTCGCGCCCGCTTTCCTGCGCCAGCCGGCGCGCGGCGCGGGCGATCTTGCCGACCGTCTCGGTCATGTGCACCGGCACGCGGATGGTGCGCGCCTGATCGGCAATGCTGCGCGTGATCGCCTGGCGGATCCACCAGGTTGCGTAGGTCGAGAACTTGAAACCCCGCCGCCAGTCGAACTTATCGACGGCGCGCATCAGGCCGATGTTGCCCTCCTGGATGAGGTCGCCGAACATCAGGCCGCGGTTGACGTATTTCCGAGCAATGTGGACCACAAGCCGCAGATTGGCACGGGTCAGCTCGTCCTTGGCGCGGCGCATGTCGCGCTCGCCGCGCGCCACGTCGCCATGCACGCGCCGCAGTGCCGCCGCCGTCAATCCGGTTTCCGCTTCCAGCGTCGCGATCTGTGCGCGCACCGCCGTCAGCGCCTCGCGGACCGTGCGGCCGCCCTTGGCGGCCCGCGCCAGCCGCTGCACGGCCGCGTCGCTGCCGTCCCACAGCCGCAGGAAATGCTCGCGCTCGAGTTTGGCCTCCTGCGCCAGCCGCAGCGCCTGCCCGTCCAGCGCCACCAGCCGCCGGTTGGCATCGCGCAGCCGGCCGACCAGTTCCGCCAGCCGGTCGCCGCGTAGCCGCAGGTCGCGCAGTTGCCCGGTCAGAACGTCGCGCCCGCGCGGGGCCGCCAGGATCGCCTCCAGCGCCGCCAGCACCTCGGGCTTGAGCCGCTCCTCGGCGGTGGAGACCGGCGCGGCGGGGTCTGTCGTCGCCGCCTCGTCCTCCGTGTCGGTGACGGCGGGGGTCGCGACCGGCGAGGATTCGAGTTCGATCAGGTCACGCAGAGGCAGTTTGCCGGCGATCAGCGACTCCCGCCACACGGCAAGGGCTGCAAAGGTGGTCGGGCTCTCGCACAGCCCACCCAGCATCGCGTCGCGCCCGGCCTCGATGCGCTGCGCCACCGCGACCTCGTCCTCGCGCTTGAGCAGCTCGGTGCCGCTCATCTCCCGCAGGAACAGCCGCACTGGGTCATCGCTGCGACCCAGCACCGCGCCGGCGAGATTGCCGCGATCGGTCGTCTCGGCGGCGGTCGCCTCGGGCGCGGCGGTCTCGGCCTCCGGCTCGACGGTGGCCTCGGCATCGTTCTCGACGATATCGATGCCGTATTCGCCGAGCAGGGTGGTCGCCTGCTCCAGTTCCTCTGGGTTGTCGGACAGTTCGGGCAGCGCCGCGTCCAGCTCCTCGCGCGTCACGAAGCCGCGGCCGGCCGCGCGCGCCGCCAATTCGGCGAGCGGCGACGGGGCCACCCCGACGGGGACCCGGTCATCCGCTTCGCTGCTCTCCACCACAACCGTGACTGCGATCGATCCGTCCATCTTCGCCCTGCCGACCCCGCACCCGAATTCACGTGTCATCCCCGCCCGCCACGCCCTGACGCTCCGCAGCGCCGCCGCCCGGCATGGCGGGGCGTCACGCGGAGCGTATGCTGGGAATGGCGCGCCCGGGACGGCGCGCACCACATATGTGACAGCCCCGGCCGCTGGCCACCCCCTTCGTGTCGCAACGCAGATGCCCGCCCTGCGGGGCGCTGAGCGCGCGGCCGTGACCGAAGCTTACGCCTCCGTGAAGCGCTTGTCCGATCGTTGACGTGGCCTATCCCAAGCACGCTTCCGCGAGCGAAGCAACGACAATAGCGGCGGGGCAGGGGTGCAGATGCCTGCCCGAACCGGGACGCAGACGCTTCCCGCGCGCCCCGGCGGACCGAGGCGCGGGCCAGGCAAACCACCGGCGCACCGCCCGGCCGCGGCGCTTGCGGGCCAGGGTCGGCGGTATCATAGGATGCGGCCGCGACGGCCGCCCGCGGTGGCGAAGGGGGGAACGTGACGACCGGGTTGAGCGGCGATCTGCGCGGTGCGGTCGTGCTGGTGACGGGCGGCGCGCAGGGCGTCGGCGGGGCCGCGGCGCGGCGCGCGGCGGAATGGGGCGCGGCCGGCGTGGTGATCTGCGGACGCGATGCCCAGAAGGGTGTGCAGGCCGCTGCCGCGATCGAGGCGCTTGGCCCACGCTGCCTGTTCGTCGCCGCCGATCTGGCCGAGGCCGATGCGCCTGCGCAGATCATCGCCGAATGCGACCGCGCCTTCGGCCGACTCGACGGGCTGGTGAACGCCGCGGCGCTGACCGAGCGCGCCGGCCTGCTGGATGCCGACGCCGCCTTCATCGACCGGATGCTGGCGACCAATCTGCGCGCGCCGTACCTGCTGATGCAGGGCGCGGCCCAACTGATGCGCCGCGAACGCATCCAAGGGGCGATGGTCAACGTGCTGTCGGTGAACGCGCATTGCGGCCTGCCGGAACTGGCCGCCTATTCCGCCTCCAAGGGCGGGCTGGCGACGCTGACGCGCAACGCCGCGAATGCGCTGGCACCCGACCGCATCCGCGTCAACGGCATCTATCTCGGCTGGACCGACACGCCGGCCGAACACGACGTCCAGCAGCGCGAATCCCGTTACGGTGCCGACTGGCTCGCCCATGCCGCTTCGTCGCAGCCGTTCGGCCGGCTGATCGACCCGGAGGAACTGGCCGACCTGATCGCATTCCTGCTCAGCCGGCACGCCGGCGTGATGACCGGCGCGCTGATCGATTACGGGCAATCCGTGCTGGGCGGGCGCACCAATCCGCACCGCAGGGAGGATGCACAATGAGAACCATCAAGGGGCCGGCGCTGTTCCTTGCACAGTTCGTCGGCGACAAATCTCCGTTCGACACGCTCGAAGGCATCGCCGAATGGGCGGCGGGCTTCGGCTACAAGGCGGTGCAGATCCCGAGCAACGAGCGCCGTTTTTTCGATCTCGACCGCGCCGCCGCGAGCCAGGCCTATTGCGATGAGATCACCGGCAAGCTCGCCGAACGCGGCATCGTCGTCAGCGAGCTGTCCACGCACATCCAGGGGCAACTGGTCGCGGTGCCTCCGGCCTATGCGCCGATGTTCGATAATTTTGCCCCGCCTGCGGTGCGCGGCAACGCCCAGGCACGGCAGGACTGGGCGATCGACCAGGTGACCAAGGGTGCCGCCGCCTCGCGTCGCCTTGGCCTGACCGAGAGCGTGACGTTCTCCGGCGCGCTCGCCTGGCCCTATGTCTATCCCTGGCCGCAGCGCCCGGAGGGCCTGATCGACGAGGCGTTCCGCGAACTCGCCCGCCGCTGGCGGCCGATTCTCGACGCCTATGACGAGGCCGGCGTCGATCTCTGCTTCGAGTTGCATCCGTGCGAGGACCTGTTCGACGGTGTCACGTTCGAGATGTTCCTCGACCATGTCGGCAACCACAAACGCTGCAACATCAATTACGACGCCAGCCACTTCATCAAGCAGGGCCTCGACTACGTCGAATTCATCGACATCTACCACGAGCGCATCAAAGCGTTCCACGTCAAGGACGCCGAGTTCAACCCGACCGGCCGGCAGGGCGTGTTCAGCGGCTATCAGCCCTGGCTCAAACGCGCGGCCCGCGACCGCTCGCTCGGCGACGGTCAGGTCGATTTCCGCAAGATCTTCTCCAAACTTGCCGAGTACGATTTCGCCGGCTGGGCGGTCTATGAGTGGGAAGACTGCCTGATGCACCCCGAGGAAGCCGCGCGCCGGGGCGCGCCGTTCATCAGCGAGCACATCATCCGTGTCACCGACAAGACCTTCGACGATTTCGCCGGCACCGGCGCGGACCGGCAGACCACGCGGCGGCTGCTGGGGCTCGCCTGATGGTCGAGTCATCCGCGGCGTGGGAGGGCGGACGGCGCCTGCGGCTCGGCATGGTCGGCGGCGGGCGCGGTGCCTTCATCGGCATGGTGCACCGCATGGCCGCGCGGCTGGATGACCGCTTCGAGCTGGTTGCCGGCGCGCTGTCGGCCGAGGCCGGGCGCGCCACCGCCTCCGCCGCCGATCTGCGCATCGCCTCCGACCGTGCTTATGCCGACTTTCACGCCATGGCACGGGCGGAGGCGGCGCGGCCGGACGGCATCGAGGCGGTGGCGATCGTCACGCCGAACCATTTGCACGTTCCCGTCGCGATCGCATTCCTCGATGCCGGCATCGACGTGATCTGCGACAAGCCGCTGTCGGCGACGCTGGCGGAGGCGCGCGCACTGGTCGCCAAGGTCCGCGACGCGGAGCGCGTGTTCGTCGTCACCTACAACAACACCGGGCACGCCATGGTGCGGCAGGCGCGCGAGATGGTGCAGGCCGGCGTGCTCGGCGCCATCCGGCTGGTGCAGGTGGAATATGCGCAGGGCTGGCTGACCGAGCCGATCGAGGCCGGCGGTCACAAGCAGGCATCCTGGCGGCTCGATCCTGCGCAGTCCGGCATCGGCGGCTGCATCGCCGATATCGGCACGCACGCTTTCAATCTCGCCGCCTACGTCACCGGGCTTGCGGTCGAGGAGGTGTGCGCAGAACTCACGCGCTTCGTGCCGGGGCGCCGGCTGGACGACAACGCCGCGGTGCTGCTGCGCTACGCCGACGGAGCGCGCGGCGTGCTGTGGGCGAGCCAGGTGGCGCCCGGCAACGACAACGCGCTGAAGCTGCGCGTCTATGGCGAGCGCGGTGGCCTCGAATGGGCGCAGGAGCGGCCGGACGAGCTGCTGGTGACGGAACACGGACATGCGCAGCGCCGCCTGGTGCGCGGCGGGCCCGATCTCGGCGCAGCGGCGACGCGCGCCACGAGGCTGCCGCCGGGCCACCCCGAGGGCTACCCCGAAGCCTTCGCAAACATCTATGCCGACGCTGCCGAACTGATCCTCGCCCGCCGCGACGGCCGCGCGCCCGACCCGGCGGCGATCACGGTGCCGGGCGTCGCAGAGGGCGCCGCGGCAATGAGTTTCGTCGCCGCGACGGTGGAATCCTCCGAGCGCGGCGGGGCGTGGACCCGCGTGGCGGAGGTGTGACCACCGATCTCATCTTCTGCGTCGATGCCGGCGGCACACGGTGCCGGGGGGGCCTCGTCGCCACCAGTGGCTCAACGCTGGCCGAGGCGGAGGACGGACCCTGCAATCCCGCCACCGACATCGACCGGGCGGCGGCCAGCCTGACCGGCCTGTGGGCGGCCTGCGCCATCCGTGCCGGCCGCGACCCGGCCGCGGTCGGCGACGTGACGCTGGCGCTCGGCGGCGCCGGGCTGAGCGTGCCGGCAGCCCGCAGCGGCCTCCTCGACGCCGTGCCGCGCTTTGCCCGCGCCGTGGTGATGAGCGACGGCTACGCGGCGCTGATCGGCGCTTCGGGCGGCGCCCCCTCGGGCCTTATCATTGCCGGCACGGGCGTTGCCGGGCATCGGCTGTTCGCCGACGGCACCTCGATCGAGCGCGACGGCTGGGGCTGGATCGGCGGCGATCGCGGCAGCGGCGCCTGGATCGGTCAGCGCGCGCTGCGCCATGCGCTGGCCGTCGCGGACGGGTTGGCACCGCGCGACGGGCTGGCCGATTCGGTGTTCGCGGAATTGCGCGCGCTGTCGGCGGCGCCGCGCGGCTGGATCCCGCTGCTCGGGCCGGAGCGTCTTGGAGCGATGGCGCCGCTGGTCCTGCGCGCGGCGGCGGCGGGCGAACCGGCGGCGCTTGCCATCCGTGACCGGGCGGCGGCGCACCTCGGGGCGCTGGCCGGCGCGCTGCACCTGGACGCGGGGGAACCGCTGTTCCTGGCCGGCGGGCTGGCGGACTCGTTGCGCGCGCTGGTGGCGCAACGTGTGGGCCACCCGGTCGCGACACCGGCGGCGGACGCGCGTGAAGGCTGCCGGCTGGTGGCGACGGGCGCGGCGCCGCCCGAGCGCGTGCGCGACGAGGCGCGGCCGTAAGGGCCTTCCGGCACGTCGGTTGGAAGGTTACAAACATGATTGCCAAGTAGGGAGGGAATCCATGCGACATCTGGGATGGTTTGCCGCCGGAGCCGTGGCGGTCTCGGCACTGCTCGGCGCTTCGCACGGTGCCAGCGCTGCGGGCGGGAAGTTCGTCGTCGGCGTGTCCAACACGCTGATCGGCAACGGCTGGCGCGAAGAGATGATCTGCTCGATCAAGGCGCAGGCGAAAGCGTCGGGGATCGTCTCGAAAGTGATCCTGGCCAACCGCAACGGTGGCCCGCCCGAGCAGATCGCCGATCTGCGCAACCTGATCTCCGCCGGCGCCAACGCCATCATCGTCAACCCGTCCAGCCGCGACGCGCTGAACCCGGTCATCAAGCAGGCGGCCAGCCGCGGCATCGTCGTGGTCGCCGTCGATCAGGCGGTGAGCGCGCCGGAGGCATATGTCGTCTCGAACGATCAGGTCGCCTACGGCCGGCTCGGCGCGCAATGGCTGTTCGAGCGGTTGCACGGCAAGGGCGACGTGGTCGAGATGCGTGGCATCGACGGCGTGCCCGCCGACGCCGACCGGCACGAGGGATTCACCGAGGCGCTCAAGAAGTATCCGGACATCCACGTCGTCGCCATGCCTTTCACCGGTTGGGCGATCAACACCGCCTCCAAGCAGATCCGCGACCTGCTCGCCTCCGGCAAGCAGATCGATGGCGTGTGGACCTCAGGCATCGATTCGGCGGTGCCGGAAGCGTACCAGACGGCGCAGAAGCCTTTCGTGCCGGTGGTCGGCGCCGACAACGACGGCTTCATCGGCCAGCTGATCGAGTGGAAGGCGAAGGGCCTCACCGGCGCCGCCGTCACCAACCCGCCCACGGTCGGCGCGGTCGGGCTGGCCGTGGCGCTCGACGTGCTGCAGCACAAGTCGCATCCGCACGTCATCAAGCTGACCCCGGAAGTCTGGGACAACACCACCGACGCCGGCATGGCGAAGCTCAAGAGCGTGTACATCCCGAAGCTCGACCCCTATTACAGCGTCGATATGGAGATCAAGCCCTACACCAACTACACGCCGGCGCAGATGATCGCCTGCGAAGGGCCGTAACGCCGGACACGGCATGACGGCGCGGGGCGACGTGATTGTCTGACGCCGCGCTGCTGCTGGATGCGCGCGGCGTCGCCCGGAGCTTCGGCTCCGTGGTCGCGCTGCGCGCCGCCGATCTGCAGGTGCGCGCGGGCGAAGTTCATGCGCTCATGGGCGCCAACGGCGCGGGCAAGAGTACGCTGGTCAAGATGCTGACCGGCGTGCTCCGCCCCGATGGCGGCAGCATCAGCATCCGCGGCACGCCACGCCGCTTCCGCTCGCCGCTGGCGGCACGGCAGGCGGGGCTGGTTTCGGTCTATCAGGACCCGGCGCTGGTCCCGGACCTGACGATCGCGCAGAACCTGCGGCTGGCGCGTACGCCGCCCGATGTGGTGCGGCAATGGCTCGGGCGGTTCGGGTTCTCGGCACTCGATTTCGCGACCGCAGTGCGCGAGCTGCCGCTGCCGACGCTGCGGCTGATCGATCTTGCCCGCGCGCTCGCCGCCGAGCCGGACATCCTGTTGCTCGATGAGATCACCGCCGCATTGCCGCCTGATCTCGCCGAGCATGTCTATGCGGCGGCGCGCCAGTGGCGGTCGCTCGGCCGATCCGTCATCTTCATCTCGCATCGTCTGGCCGAGATCGCCGCTCTGTGCGACCGCGCGACCGTGCTGCGCGACGGCGTGACCGTCGGCGTGGTCGAGCCGGCGCAGGGTGGGGAGGAGCGCATCGTCGCGCTCATGCTCGGCGCGCCGCCGGAGGCGGCCGCGCGCGCCGGAATCGCCGCCGCGGCGGCGCCGTCCGGCCCTCCGGCGTTGGAGGTGCAGGCCCTGCGCTGCGGCGAGAAGCTGCGCGACGTGTCCTTCGCGCTCCGCGCCGGCGAAGTGCTCGGCCTGGCGGCGCTGGAGGGGCAGGGGCAGGAGGAACTGTTCGACTGCCTTGCCGGCCTGCGCCGTCCCGATGCCGGCGCCATCCTGGCCGCCGGCGCACCGCAGCATTTCCACCATCCGGCCGACGCCATCCGCGCCGGGCTGGTGCTGGTGCCGGCCGACCGCGTGCGCGCGCTGCTGCCGCAACGTTCGGTGCATGAGAACATCGCCCTGCCGCTGGTCCGCCGCCTGCGCGACTGGGGCGGATTGCCGATGCGCGCGGAGCGGGCGCGCGTGGCCGAGGCGGTGCGGCGGCTGCAGATCGACACCCGCGCGGCGGCCGAGGTGAAGCGGCTGTCGGGTGGCAATCAGCAGAAGGTGGTGATCGCGCGCTGGCTCGCCTGCGGCTTTCGCACGCTGCTCTGCTTCGATCCGACGCGCGGCATCGACATCGGCACCAAGCGACAGATCTACGCCCTGCTGCGCGAGCTTGCGGCGTCCGGCGCGGCAGTCCTGTTGTTCACCTCGGAATTGTCGGAAATCCCGCTCGCCTGCGACCGTGTCGCCGTTCTGTTCGGCGGGCGGATCGTCGCCGGAATGCCGGCCGCCGGAGCCGACGAGGCGACGCTGCTGCGCGCCGCGCACGGGCTGCGGGCGCGGGCGGAGGCCCCGGCGTGACGCGCCCCGGCCGGTTGCTGCGGCGGCACGCGGCGCTGCTGGTGATGCCGATGCTGGTGGCACTGTTTCTGGCCGCGACGGTCGCCATCCATCCGGCCTTTGGTGCCTTCGACGTGCAGTCGCTCGCTCTCGGCGCGCTGCCGCTGGCGCTGGCGGCGGCGGCGCAGACGGTGGTTGTGCTCTCCGGCGGCATCGACCTCTCGGTCGGATCGCTGATGGCGGTCGCCAACGTCGTCGCCGCGCGGACCATGCAACACGCAGGCTTCGGCCAGTCGCTCGGCCTCGCGGCGCTGATCGTGCTGGGCGGCGCCGCGTCCGGGGCGGTGAACGGCGCGGTGCTGGTCGCCTCGCGCGTGCCGGATGTGGTGGTGACGCTGGCGGCTGGGTTCATCTGGGGTGGGATCGCGCTGCTGATCCTGGAGCAGCCGGGCGGCGGCGCGCCGGACGCATTCCTCAATCTCGGCGCGGGGACGCTGTTCGACGGGCTGGTGCCGAACGCGCTTGTGCTGCTGATCGTGGTCGTCGCCGCGATCTGGCTGCCGGTGCGATCGAGCCGGCTCGGCCTGACGCTCTATGCGATCGGCAGCGACCGCACGGCGGCGTTCCGCAGCGGCGTCGCGGTCGAGCGGACACGCTTCCTCGCCTATGTCGTGGGCGGCGTGTTCAGCGCCGTCGGCGGGCTGGCGCTGACCATGACCACCGGCATCGGCTCGCCGCTCGCCGGCACGTACTATACACTGAGCGGGCTGGCGGCGGTGGTGGTCGGCGGGGTCAGCCTGACCGGCGGGCGGGGCGGCATGACCGGGCCGATGTTCGCCGCCTATATCCTGACACTGATCCCGACCGACCTGATCTTCCTCAACATCGATCCGAATTTCGGGCAGGTGATCCAGGGCACGCTGATCGTGCTGGTGGTCATGGGCGGCGGGCTGGCGACCCTGCTGCGGCAGCGGCCGTGACCCTCGCGGCCTTCCTGCGCGAGCGGTCGCTGCTGGTGCTCGCGTTGTTGCTGGCTCTGCTGGTCGGCATCATCACGGTGGTCCGGCCGGGTACCGTCACCCCCGACTGGATCGCCAACACGCTGCTGTTCGCTGTCCCGCTCGGTCTGATGGCCGGGGGCGAGACGCTGCTGCTGCTGGCCGGCGGCATCGACCTGTCGGTGGCCAGCGTGGCGAGCGGCGCCGCCTATCTGCTGTCGTCCAACGCCGCACCGCTCGGCACCACCCTCGCCGTGCTGCTTGGGCTCGCGGCCGGGCTGCTGGTGGGGCTGCTCAACGGCGTCGGCGTTGCAATTTTCCGCGTACAGCCGCTCGTGATGACGCTGGGGACCGGCCTGATGGCCCAGGGCGCGCTGGTGGTTTACAGCCAGAAGATCATCGGCCAGGAGCAACTGGTTCCGCGCGCCGTGGCCACCCTGGGCAGCGGCAAGTTCGCGGGGTTGGTGCCCTATGCGCTGTTCCTCTGGTTGCCGCTGGCGCTGCTGCTGATCCTGGGACTGCGCCGCTCCGGCTTCGGGCGGCTGCTGTACGCGGTCGGCGACAATGAGGCCGCGTGCCGGCTGTCCGGCGTGCGGGTCTGGCGTGTGCTGCTCGCGGCCTATGCCGCCTGCGGCCTGCTGGCCGCGGTCGCGGGGATCGTGCTGGTGGGCACCACCAACGCCGCCGACCTCAGCCTCGCCAATGTCTATCTGCTGCCGGCGATCGCTGCGGCGATCATTGGCGGCACCTCCATCTTTGGCGGCCGCGGCGGTTACGGCGGGACGATCGTGGGGGCGCTGTTCCTGACCGTCCTGGACAGCCTGCTGACGCTGCTGAATGCGCCGGAGCCGGTCAAGCAGATGCTCTATGGGGGGGTGATCCTCGCCCTGGCCGCCGCTTACACCCGCTTGACGGATTGAACCCGTGGCCCCAGTGGATCGTTGCGTGGCTCGAAGCGGCGGATAAGGTTTTCGAGAATGGAATTGGAGCATGGTCGCTCGCTGCGAAGGCGAGCGGCCCGGTTTGCGGCGAGTGTGACCGGCCGGTTCTGGTCGGGTGATGTCACGGAGTTGATCGACCTTGCAACCGACGGCGTGGGCCTCGGCGGCGAAGGTGTCGAGGCGCCGCTCGCGACGCTGCTGCGCGCCTGCGCCGAGGAGGCTGACCTCTCCCTCCTTGGTCGGCTCGGCCTGCGCTGGGACGTGCTGCGCCTGCTCGGCAACGTGGCGCGGCTGCGGACGGAGGAGGCGCGGGCGCCGGCGATCCTTGAGGAGCCGATCACGGCGCCGCTGATCATCACCGGCCTGCCGCGCAGTGGCAGCACCTTCTTCCATCGCCTGCTGATCGCCGACCCCGGTGCGGTGGCGCCGTTGGTCTGGCAGACCATCTACCCCTATCCCGAACCCGGCGCGCGGCGCGACCGGCGCGCGGAGAAGGTGGACCGCACATTGCGACGCTTCGCCTGGTTTGCCCCGGCGCTGCGCAGCGTGCATCCGCTGGACAGCCGCACGCCGCAGGAGTGCACCGAGATCACCGCGCAGGTGCTGCAAAGCCTGCGCTTCGAGACGATGTACGACATCCCGAGCTACAAGGCGTGGCTGCGTGCGCGTGGGCATCTGGCGGCGTACCGTTTCCACAAGCGGTTCCTGCAGCACCTGCAGCACCAGGGCCAGCGCGGGCGCTGGGTGCTGAAATGCCCTGACCATGTCTTCGCGCTGGACGCGCTGTGCGCTGTCTATCCCGACGCCCGCGTGGTGTTCCTGCACCGTGATCCGCTCAAGGTGCTGCCCTCGGTCGCGCAACTGACGGAGATTCTGCGCGCGCCGTTCACGCGCCGGCTCGACCGGCGCGCCATCGGGCGCATGGTGGTCGATGACTGGGTTCGCGGCGCCGGGCTGATGCTGAACGAGGCGCGCGCGCCTCGCTTCCCGCCCGCTCAGGTGCTGCACCTGCGCTACCGCGACGTGGTGCATCGGCCGATCGAGGCGGCCGAGCGGCTCTACGCCCATTTCGGCCTCGACCTGTCCGCACCCGCGCGCGCGGCGATGGAGCGGCTTGTAGCGGCGCAGCCGCGCGGCGGCTATGGCGAGAACCATTACAGCTTCGCCTCTCACTTCATCGACCCCGACGAACTGCGCGCACGCTTCGCCGAATATGTCGGCGTGTTCGGCGTGCCGGCCGAGGGCGAGCCGGCGGGGCCGGCGCGCGGCGTGCGGACCCGGCCGGCACATGCGGGTTCCTGAGCGGCTGCGGCGCTATTCGACCGGCCTGGCGCTGGCGCTCGGTCTGGCGCTCGGCGGCCTGCTGCTGGCGCGCGTCGGTATCGACCGCGTGTTCGATCTGTTCGCCCAGGCGCGCTGGTTTCTGATCCTGGTCCTGCCGTTGCGGCTGGTGCAGTTCGCGCTGACCGCCACGGCGTGGCGGACCGTGTGCCGGCCCGGGCCGCCGCGTTTTCGCGTGTTCATCGTCGCCCGCTGGCTGCGCGAGGGCGTGAACAGCCTGCTGCCGGTGCTGCCGGTCGCCGGGTTGCTGGCCGCCGTTCGCGTGCTCCTGCGGGCCGGCGTCGTGGTGCCGCTGGCGGTGGCGGCGACCATCACCGATACCACCGTCGAGTTGGTCTCGCAGATTCCCTTCACGCTGCTTGGGCTGGCGCTCCTGGTGGCCGAGCAGGGGGCGGGCGCGGTGTCGGTCTGGATGGGCAGCGCCGTGCTGTTGCTGTGCGTGCTCAGTGCCTTCCTGGTGCCGGCGCAGCGGCTCGGCGTCGCGCGGCTGGCCGAACGCAGTGCCCGGCGGCTCGGCTGGGCCGGGCGGATCGACGGGCTGGACGCGACGCTGGCCGGCCTTCAGCAGCACCGGCGCCGCCTTGGCGTCGCCGCGCTATGCCACCTGATCGCGTGGATGCTGGGCGGGGTGGAAGTCTGGCTGGCGCTCGATGCCCTCGGCCACCCGGTGCGGCCCGGCCCGGCGCTGGTGATCGAGAGCCTGGGCTACGCCATCCGTGGGGCGGCGTTCCTGGTGCCCGGCGCGCTCGGCGTGCAGGAGGGCGGGTTCATCCTGGTCTGCGACCTGTTCGGCGTGCCGCCGGCGCTGGGGCTGGCGCTGTCGCTGGTCAAGCGGCTCCGTGACGTCGTGTTCGGCGTGCCGAGCCTGGCGCTCTGGGTGCGGATGGAGCGGCGCGGCGGGGTTGCGATACGGGCCGCGACCGGCTGACATTCATGGTCATGGGCGCCGTGTGGGACACGCTCTGGCTGAACCTGTCCGCTGCGACGATGGCGGTGGGTGGCGCCCCGTACGGCCTGATCGAGGATGCCGCGATCGGGATTTCCGGCGGCCGGCTGGCCTTTGTCGGCCGGCGCGCCGACCTGCCCGCCCCGCCCGGGACGCTGGCGCACAGGGTGCGCGACGGTGAGGGTGGGGTGATGACCCCCGGCCTGATCGACTGCCACACGCATCTGGTTTACGGCGGCGACCGCGCGCGCGAGTTCGAGCAGCGGCTCGGCGGCGCCTCCTACGAGGACATCGCGCGCGCCGGCGGCGGCATCCTCTCCACCGTGCGGGCGACGCGGGCGCTGGACGAGGACGCGCTGGTCGCGGCCAGCCTGCCGCGCCTGGACGCGCTGTTGCGCGAGGGCGTGACCACGATCGAGATCAAGTCCGGCTACGGGCTTGAGACGGATACCGAGTTGCGGCAGTTGCGCGCCGCGCGGCGGCTGGGCGAACTGCGTCCCGTCGATGTCCGCACCAGCTTCCTCGGCGCCCACGCGGTGCCGCCGGAGTTCCGCGACGCGCCCGACGCCTATGTGGACCTGCTGACGCGGGAGATGCTGCCGCGTGCGGCGGAGGCGGGTCTGGCCGACGCGGTCGATGCGTTCTGCGAGCGCATCGCCTTCAGCCCCGCGCAGACGCGGTGCGTCTTCGCGCGTGCGCGCGCGCTGGGACTGCCGGTGAAGCTCCATGCCGAGCAGCTTTCCGACAGCGGCGGCGCGGCACTGGCCGCCGAGTTCGGCGCGCTGTCGGCGGATCATCTGGAATATCTGAGCGAGGCGGGGGCGGCGGCGCTGGCGCGGTCGGGCACGGTGGCCGTGCTGCTGCCCGGCGCGTTCTATGTGCTGCGCGAGACGCAGTTGCCCCCGGTCGATCGCCTGCGCCGCCACGGCGTGCCGATCGCGCTTGCCACCGACTGCAACCCCGGCTCCTCGCCGATCTGCTCGCTGCTGCTGATCCTCAACATGGGCTGCATGCTGTTCCGCCTGACGCCGGAGGAGGCGTTGGCGGGCGTGACGCGCAACGCCGCGCGCGCCCTGGGCCTCGATGATCGCGGCGTGCTGGCGGCGGGGATGCGGGCGGACGCGGTGCTGTGGCGCATCGCGCATCCGGCGGAACTGGCGTATGCCATCGGCCTGTGCCCGCGCGCCGGCACCATCCGCACGGGCGAGCTTCTGCCACAGGACGTAGGCCATGCCGCCATCTCTGCGTCTCGATAACGAGCGCCGCATCCGCGCCCCGCGCGGCCCGGCGCTGTCCTGCCGCTCCTGGCAGACCGAGGCGGCGCTGCGGATGTTGATGAACAACCTCGACGCCGAGGTGGCGGAGCGGCCGCAGGAACTGGTGGTCTATGGCGGCATCGGCCGCGCCGCGCGCGACTGGGCTTCGTTCGACCGCATCGCCGCCAGCCTGCGCCGGCTTGGCGATGAGGAAACCCTGCTGGTGCAGTCGGGCAAGCCGGTCGGCATCTTCTGCACGCACGCGGATGCACCGCGCGTGCTGATCGCCAATTCCAATCTCGTGCCGCACTGGGCGACGTGGGAGAAGTTCCACGAACTCGACCGGCACGGGCTGATGATGTACGGCCAGATGACCGCCGGTTCCTGGATCTATATCGGCAGCCAGGGCATCGTGCAGGGCACGTATGAGACGTTTGCCGAGATCGGCCGCCGGCACTACGGCGGCAATCTGCGCGGCCGTTGGATTCTCACCGCCGGCCTCGGCGGCATGGGCGGCGCGCAGCCGCTGGCGGCGACGATGGCGGGCGCGAGCCTGCTTGCGGTGGAGTGCCAGCCGAGTCGCATCGAAATGCGTATCGCCACCGGCTATCTCGACCGCTGGACCGCCGATCTGGATGAGGCGCTGCGCTGGGTGAAGGCAGGCACGCCCGTCTCGGTCGGTCTGCTCGGCAATGCCGCTGAAGTTTTCCCCGAACTTGTGCGACGCGGCGAGCGGCCCGACGTGGTGACCGACCAGACCTCCGCGCATGATCCGATGAACGGCTATCTTCCCGCCGGCTGGACGCTCGATGAGTGGCAGACGAAGCGCGAGCGCGATCCGGCGGCGGTGGCGGCGGCGGCGAAGCGGTCGATGCGCACGCATGTCGCGGCGATGCTGGAGTTTCACCGGCGCGGCGTCCCCACCGTCGATTACGGCAACAACATCCGCCAGATGGCGAAGGACGAAGGGCTGGACGACGCCTTTGCCTTCCCCGGCTTCGTGCCCGCCTATATCCGCCCGCTGTTCTGCCGCGGCATCGGGCCGTTCCGCTGGGCCGCGCTGTCCGGCGATCCCGACGACATCTACCGCACCGATGCGCGCGTGAAGGACCTGATCCCCGATGACCCGCATTTGCACACCTGGCTCGACATGGCGCGCACGCGCATCCGCTTTCAGGGTCTGCCGGCGCGCATCTGCTGGGTCGGTCTCGGTCAGCGACATCGGCTTGGTCTGGCGTTCAATGAGATGGTGGCGCGCGGCGAGTTGCGAGGTCCGATCGTGATCGGGCGCGACCACCTCGATTCCGGCTCGGTCGCCAGCCCGAATCGCGAGACCGAGGCCATGCGCGACGGATCGGATGCGGTCTCCGACTGGCCCCTGCTGAACGCGCTGTTGAATACCGCCAGCGGTGCGACGTGGGTATCGCTGCATCACGGCGGCGGTGTGGGCATCGGCTATTCCCAGCACGCCGGCATGGTGATCGTCGCCGACGGCAGCGATGCGGCGGCGCGGCGGCTGGCGCGCGTGCTGTGGAACGATCCGGCCTCCGGCGTGATGCGCCACGCCGACGCCGGCTACGACGACGCCATCGCGTGCGCGCGCGAACACCACCTCGATCTGCCGTCGTTGCCGGCATGAAGGTCGTCATCATCGGCGGCGGCGCGATCGGCAGTTCCGCCGCGTACCATCTCGCCACGCATCCGCGTTTTTCAGGCGAGATCACCGTCATCGAGCGCGATCCGACATACGCGCGCGCCTCCTCGATGCTGTCGGCGAGCGGCATCCGCCAGCAATTCTCCACCCCCGTCAGCATCCGCATGTCGCAATACGGGCTGTCCTTCATCCGCGCGGCGGGCGCGGCCCTGGCAGTCGATGGTGACGCGCCGGAACTGGCGTTCAAGGAACACGGCTATCTGTTCTTGGCGACAGAGGCGGGCCTGCCGATCCTGCGCGAGAACGTCGCAGTGCAGCGCGACGAGGGTGCCGGGATCGCGCTGCTCGATCCGAGCGAACTGAGCGCACGCTTTCCCTGGCTGCGCACCGACGATCTTGTGGCCGGCGCGTTCGGCGAGCGCGGCGAAGGTTCCTTCGACGGTCCCGCGCTGTTGCAGGCGCTGCGGCGGCGCGCGCGATCGCTCGGCGTGCGCTACGCGGCGCGCGAATGCACGGGCTTCGAGCGCGACGGTGAGAGGGTGCGCGGCGTGCGGCTGGATGACGGCAGCGTGCTGGAGTGCGATCAGGTCGTGATCTCGGCCGGCGCGTGGTCGGGACGGGTGGCGGCGATGCTCGGCATCGCCATGCCGATCGTGCCGCGCAAGCGCATGGTCTATGTCGTGGCCTGCCGCGAGGCGCTGCCGCGCTGTCCGCTGGTGATCGACCCGAGCGGCATCTGGTTCCGCCAGGAGGGTGCCGTATTCCTCACCGGCCGCTCCCCCGGCGAGGACGAACCCGACCCCGACGAACCGCCGCTGGAAGTCGAGGAGACGATGTTCACCGAGCGCGTCTGGCCGGTGCTGGCCGAGCGCGTGCCGGCCTTCGAATCGCTGAAGCTTACTTCCTCCTGGGCCGGCTATTACGAACTCAACCTGTTCGACCACAACGGCATCGTCGGCCGCCATCCGGCGGTGGAAAACGCGGTGTTCGCCGCCGGCTTCTCCGGCCACGGGATGCAGCACTCGCCCGCGACCGGCCGCGGCGTGGCCGAACTGATCGCCGAGGGCCGGTATGTCAGCCTCGACCTCTCCCCGCTCGGCTGGGCGCGGTTGATCGAGGGGCGGCCGATGTGGGAGCGGAACATCGTCTGACCCGTTCCGGCGACACGCACGGATCCACCGGACAACGAGGCCGATCGCGTCATCGTGCGGCAGCGGACGCGGCGAAGCGTGCCGCATGACGTTTTGACAATCAAACAGGTATTGCCTCTGGTCCCGCCGGGCCGCGACCATGGTGCCGGTCAGCCGGGCGTGGCGTCGCATTCGATCGCGGCGGAGTCGCCCGCGGCCAGCACGAACAGGCCGGCGGCGGCCGGGTCGGCGTCGTTGTGCGCATCGACCAAATGTGACACCGGCTCGACGCAGAAGAATGCCGCGTCCGCTGCCGGCGAATAGAGCAGGTAGCGCGAGAGCGGCCGCAGCGCGTCGCCGCGGCCGCCGCGCGCGGCGATCGTGAGGCGCAGGCCGCGGTCCGGCCAGTCCACGCGGGCGCGGCCGTTCCAGCCGTCGAAGCCGTTGTTGACCCAGGCGGCCGGCAGCGGTCGCGGCGTCGAGAAATCCCACTCCGGCCGCGCGCTGACCGGGACGTGCCCGGCCGGCAGGTGCCGCGCATCCTCCAGCCAGACGTGCGCGGCCGGGGCGTGCAGAGTGGTCCGCGGCGTGCGCGGCAGCCAGGGGTGCAGGCCCAGCCCGTACGGCAGCGCCCCGGTGCCCCGATGCGTCACCGCGAGGCGCATGGTCAGCGCGCCGCCCGCCAGTGCGTAGGTCAGCACGGCGTCGTAGCGGAACGGGCCGGGGCCGTCGCTTGCGAGCGCCAGCGTGACGGACTGCGCCGTCGCCGCCGCCACGCGCCATGCCGACTGAAAGCCGTTGCCGTGGATCGGGAACGGCTCGCCCGGCAGGTTCGGCGCGAGGCGGTGGAATCTGCCGCCGAAGGAAAATCCGCCGCCGGCGATGCGGTTCGACCACGGCACCAGCACGTTGCAGGCCAGCGCGAACGGGTCCGCAGTACCCTCCGGCGCGCGCCGGAACAGCGGCCGGCGCGTCCCGTCGCGCAGCAGGTCGTAGGCGGCAAGCCCGGCACCGAGATCGGGACGCACGATCGCCTCGGCGATGCCGTCGGACAGGATGATCGCATCCGGCATGTGATCCCCCCTGGCCGTTGCTGTGCGGCGCGATGATCTTGCGCGCCGGGGCGCGGCCGGGGAAGTGCCGCGCTGGCGACCTGCCGCGGCGGCCCCATATCGGGCGCGTCAGATGCATCAGGAGACGCCCATGCCTTACATCGCCAGCGCCACCACCACCGGCGGCCGCAACGGCCATGTCGAGACCAGCGATGGCCTGCTGAAGTTCGACCTGTCGGTGCCGAAGGAGATCGGCGGTCCCGGCAAGCCGGGGGCCACCAACCCCGAGCAGTTTTTCGCCGCCGGCTATTCCGCCTGCTTCGGCAGCGCGGTCGAGTTCCTGGCGCGGCAGGAGAAGCTGCCGGTCACCGGCGTCACCGTCACCGCCGATGTCACCATCGACCAGAACACCGCTGGATTCTTCCTGGCGGTGCGCTTGCGCACGCATGTCGCCGGCGTGGACCGCAGCGTCGCCGAGCGGCTGGTCAATCAGGCGCATGTCGGCGTCTGCCCCTATTCCAAGGCGACGCGCGGCAACATCCAGGTGCTGCTGGAAGTGGTCTGACGCGCCGGCCGCGCCGCTACCAGTGCAGCGGCGTGAACATGCTGTAGCGGAAGAACAGGATGCCGCCGAAGTTGTAGCGGGTGCCGTTGTCGCGCACGCGTTCATAGGCCGGCAGCAGCGCGGTGAAGGAGATCGAGTATTTGCGCCGCGTGTAGATCAGGCCGGGATCGAGCAGCAGCAGTTGCCCGCCGGTCCCGGCCACTTTCGCGCCGCTCGCCCGGTTGGCGGTCTGGGAGGTGTAATTGGCCTCCAGCGAGGCATACAGCTCCGCCGGCACCTCGCCCTCCAGATCGCGGGGCCAGAGCAGATAGTGGAAGCCCGCATCGGCATAGAACGTGTTGCCGAAGCGGTAGCCGTCGGCGTTCTCGTTGGCCTGATAACCGACCTCGGCCCCGGCGTTCCAGAACAGCGTCTGATACGACGTGGTGAGCGCGTCGCGCGATGCCCAGGCGCCGGTACCCGGCTGTCCGGCGCGCGACAGTTCGGAGTTGGCGTCGTCCATCCCGGTCGGGGCACTGACGCCGATATAAGGGGCGATGCGGAAGGTCGAGCCGATGCCGTCCTGCTGAAAGATCGTGTAGCGCCCCTCCAGCAGCGTGTCGCCCAATCCCACCGCGGTTGCCTGATGCGCCTGCCCGCCGCTGACGACATTGGCGGAGTTGGCGATGATGCTGGTGTTCTGCACGATGAACGCGAGATTGGGCGAGGCGCCGTAGATCAGCACGTTCTTGTCGAGGGCGCTGCGCACGCCGTTGGTCATGTCCACGAATTCGGGCTGGGTGCGCACGATGACGTTGCCCGCCGAGATCGGCGCCGCGCCGGGAAAAGTGAGCTGTGCCCGCGCCGGGGTGGCGAAGAGCAGAGCCGCCGCGGCGCCGCAAAGGATCAGCGCCGTCCGCAGGATGCGCATCGACATTGCGTCCTATTGGTTGGTCGCCACGGGCGGGGCCGCGACCCACTTGATGTCGCCGGGGGTATAGCTGGCGCTGCGCACCGCCGCGCGCAGTTGCTCGTCCGTGACGACGGCCCCCGGCTGCAACTGCACCCGCGCCAGCCCGTGGCGCAGGTCGAAATGCACCTCCTTGACGCCTTTGATGCCGGTCAGGTGCTTGAGCAGGCCGAAGGTGGAGTAGGGCGCGACCACGCCCATCACCGTCATCAGCGCGGTGCCGCCCGGCTGTGCTGCATCCGGCGTGGCGGCCCGCGCCGGGCCGGCCAGCATCACTGCCACCGCCGCCGCGGCCAGCCATCGTGTCGCGGCGTTCCATCCCGATCGGTTCATGCCATCCCTGCCGTACTGCGCCCGCAAACGGTATGGCGTCGCGGCCGGTGGTCAAGGGAGCGGCGCCGCATACTTGCCCCTCTGGCAGCCCGGCACCGGCCGGGCCAGGATGCGGCGCGTCGGGCGGGAGGATGTCATCGCGATGAGTGAGAAACGGTTGCGCAAGCTGGTCGATCGTTACCGCGTCACCTCCGGCAAGGGATTCCGGCTGAAGGACCACGACCCGGCCGACACCGGCGGCCCGCTGGTCAACCATGCCGAGAGCGAGGCGATGCTGGCCGACGGCGTGCGCCGGCTGGCCGATCTGCAGGAACTGCTCTACCCGCAGGATCAGTGGGCGCTGCTGTGCGTGTTCCAGGCCATGGACGCCGCCGGCAAGGACGGGACCATCAAGCACGTCATGTCGGGCGTGAACCCGCAGGGCGTGTTCGTCGCCAGCTTCAAGCAGCCGGGGCCGGAGGACCTGTCGCATGATTTCCTCTGGCGCGTCAGCCGCGAGTTGCCGCAGCGCGGGCAGATCGGCGTGTTCAACCGCAGCCATTACGAGGAGGTGCTGGTGGTGCGCGTCCACCCCGAGCTGCTGACCCGCCAGCACCTGCCGCCGGCCCTCACCGGCAAGAAGGTCTGGAAGCAGCGGCTGGAGGACATCGCCAGCTATGAGCAGTATCTGAGCCGCCAGGGCTTCGTGATCCTGAAATTCTTCCTCCATCTGTCGCGCGAGGAGCAGAAGCGGCGGTTCCTGGAACGGCTGGAAACCCCCGACAAGAACTGGAAGTTCAGCGCCGCCGACCTCGCCGAGCGCGACCACTGGGACGAGTACATGACGGCGTACGAGGAGGCGATCGCCGGCACCGCGGCGCCGTACGCGCCGTGGTTCGTCGTTCCCGCCGACCATAAATGGTTCACCCGCGTGGTGGTGGTCGAGGCCATGATTGCGGCGCTGGAGGATCTGAACCTGCACGTCCCGGACGTGACGGCGGAGCAGCGCGAGAAACTGGCGGCGGCGAAGCGGGCGCTGGAGGCCGAGAAGGGATAGCGACCGGGCGGTCGGCTGGGGGCGATTGCGCCGGCGCCGGATCCGCCAGCCTGTGCCGCGGCAGCGGGACCGCCAGCATCCGGCAGAGCGGGCGGAGCAGGCGGCGCATCTGCGGGGCCGCGTCCACCAGGGCGGCAAACTCCGGCTCCGCCAGCAGGTGGCGCAGTTGCGAGGCATATCCCGCGGCCGCGCAGGGTACCAGCGGCAGCAGCCAGCCCCGTGTGTGCGGCAGTGCGCGGACGGCGGGCCGCCGCCGTGGCGCCGGGCGCGGGGAGCGGCGCGAAGGGTAGCGAAGCTGACGCCCGGCGGCGATGCGCTCGGCCAGTGCCGCGACCTGGGTGGCGATGCGGCGCAGGTGCCGCCAGATCAGGATGACCAGCGGCCCGGCCAGCCGATCCCTGCCGCCGCCGCGCGCGGCCACGGCCGCGCACAGCGCGTCAAGGATGCCGACGAAGCGTTCGGATGCGGTGAGGGGTGGGGGCGGGAACACGACAGATTTACTAACACGACCGGCCGGGGGCTGGGCAAGTGGCTTTCGCCCGCCGGGCGCCGGGAGACCGCGTTGCGGGCGCGACCAGCCCGGGCTAGACGACGAGCGACAGGATGGCCCGGTGATGAGTGACGCCGCCCTTTCCCTCCGCCGCATGACGCGCGACGAGTTCCGCCGCTGGACGGACGCGCAGCCGCGCGGCCGGTTCGAGCGGCTGGATGGCCATGTCGTCGCGACGGCCCCCGAGCGGGCGGCCCACAACCGCCTGAAGGCTGCCGCATGGCTGACGCTGCGCCGCGCGATCGCCGAGGCGGGCGTCGCCTGCGAGGCATTCATCGACGGCATCACAGTGGAGGTGGGCGAGTCCACCGACTACGAGCCCGACGTCGTGGTGTCCTGCGGCGCGCGGATGGCGGATGACGCAATCGCGGCGCCGAACCCGGTGATCGTGGTGGGGGTGCTGTCGCCGTCCACCAGCGCGATCGACACGACGCGGAAACTCGCCGATTATTTCTCCCTGCCGTCCGTCCGCCAGTACCCGATCCTGTTCGCCGACCGCCGGCAGGCCGTGCATCACCGGCGGTCCGGCGAGAGCGCCGGGATCGAGACGCGCGTCGTGCCGGCGGGCGAAATCCGTTTCGAGCCGCCGGGGGTCACGATTAGCGTTGAGGAAATTTATGATGAGGCATCCGGGCATCCGGCGGCAACGCGCTCAAATCAGGGGCCATGACGCCTGATCCGAACCCTCGGACATGCGCCGCAAATCCCCCGCACCGGACTCCGCAGATTGGGAAGCCTATAAGGTCTGGGGATTGTCCCCTATCGTCGTGGGCACGGGACAGGCTGCGCCGCGCGGCCAGAGAGGAACCCCAGTCAGCCGGGCTCAAAGTGCCGTTCATCGAAGAGGTAAGGATGCGTCATGACTGAGGCTCGGTCTGCGAAGGGGTTTGAGTTTCAGTCCCTCGGAATCGGCGCGGTTCTCAAGGCGCACCGCCTCAGGGTGCCCCCGTACCAGCGTGAATATGCGTGGACAGACGAGGAGGTGCGCCAGCTTTACGAGGACCTGTCGAACGCGAAGCTTGAGGGAAAGGACTACTTTCTAGGCACGATAGTGACCATCCACACGGGCGACTCCAATCCGCTTGAGATAGTGGATGGACAGCAGAGGCTTACCACAACCGCAATGTTGCTGGCTGCTATCCGGGACCACCTAAAGGATATGGGGACTGCATCGCTAAGCGTTGAATCCATCAACAACGAGTTTCTTAACACGATAGATCGCGTTGCGGGCGCGCGCGTTGCCAAGCTGATGCTGAATATCGACGACAACGAGTTCTTTTCGAAGCTCATTGCTAGTGAACCTGCGGCCGTTTCGGAGTTGAAGCCGACTCGCGCGTCTCATCGTCTCTTGATGAGCGCAGCCAAAATGGCGAAGGACTGGGTGCGCGATGACCTGAGCCCCGACTTCCCTCCAGTCAGAAATAGAGTCGCGGGTTGCCGTCACGCCCATCGTGACGGTGTTTCTCGGTTCGGTCGAGCGGCGTTTCTCCGTTCCGGCCGTCTTCGCCGACGC